>NZ_JAUOQE010000003.1 GCF_030547545.1 Amphritea sp. 1_MG-2023 | reverse complement strand
CAATCTGAGCCATGATCAAACTCTTCAGTTTAAATCAAAGATATCGGAAAATGATATCTGATAAATCTAGCTCAAAGTATTAAACAACTTGCATAAAAACAACTAAATGAATTTACTTATGTGTCGCTTACTTTGATAAAGCTTTTGTGCTTCATCTCAACAAGCGCCCACACGAATTATCTGATCTATCTGTTAAAGAGCGTTGCTATCAACACTCAACCGTTTGCGGTGAGTCGTCTCAAGCGAGGTGCGTATTCTACTCAACACCCTGATGAAGTCAACCTTTTTGTTTAAGAATTTTTAGCAAATTCGCAAACGAAGTCGGCGACTTCCTGTTTCACTTTCCACTGTTAAAAGCTCGCGTTAAACGCTGTGCTTTCAATGGGTTAATCAAACAGCTCGGTTTGTGTCAGCGACCGTTTCCGGTGGCTGTCTCAAGCGAGGAGGCGCATTCTACACCGGACAGGCAGAGAGTCAACAGGGACAGCACGAAAAAGTGAATAATTTGTTACGATAGCGTGAATTGTGAGTAACGAGGGTTCTTTTAAGAGCTGGGGTTAATCGCGACGGGATAGCCAGAGGGCATGCAAGCGGCGTTCGCTACAAAGGTTGCTGCGCGTCGGTGATTAAATCAGGTTTTATCGCGACGGGGCGTCGCTCGCTACAAAGATTGTTGATTCTGAGGTTAATCGCGGCGGGGGCGTTGCTCGCTATAAAGATTGTTGATTCTGAGGTTGATCGCGACGGAGGCGTTGCTCGCTACAAAGATTGTTGATTCTGAGGTTAATCGCGACGAGGGCGTCGCTCGCTACAAAGATTGTTGATTCTGGAGTTAATCGCGACGGGGCGTCGCTCGCTACAAAGATTATTGCACGCTGATGGTTGAAGCGGGGTTTAAATCCGATGAGAGAACAACGGTGTGTCGGTGATGAAACGCGTTTGATCCTAGCCACTACCCTGAAAAACCTTGCCTGCCGTATATGTCTTTAAGCAGCAGAGTTTCCTTACTCTTCTGCTTCTGTTTCGGGGGTTTTCCGTTTAACGATGACCGCTAAGACAATCCCTAACTCAAATAGCAACCACATAGGAAGGGCCAGTAGGGTTTGCGAGATAACATCCGGTGGGGTTAATAACATACCCAGTACGAAACATCCGACAATCACGTAGGCCCGCTTCTCTCTCAAGCTGCGCACATCTGTTATGCCACTCCACACCAACAACAAGGTTGCGATGGGAATTTCAAAAACCACCCCAAAGGCAAAGAAAATCTTCAAGACAAAATTAAGATAACTGCTGATATCCGTCATCACGGCGACGTTCTCAGGTCCGACACTGGTAAAGAAGCCAAAGATCAGCGGGAAGACGACGAAGTAAGCAAATGCGATGCCTGTATAAAACAGCACTATGCTAGAGGCCAATAATGGCACGGCCAAGCGCTTCTCATGTTTATATAAACCCGGAGAGATAAAACCCCAGACTTGATGCAGAATAATCGGCATCGCCAAAAAGATAGATAACACTAATGTGAGTTTAAAGGGTGCGAAGAAAGGCGATGTCACATCGGTTGCGATCATACTAGTGCCAGCAGGCAGTAACGCGGTTAACGGTGCAGACACAACTTCATAAAGGTTATTCGCAAAATAAAACAGACAGATAAACAGAATAAGTATTGCCAATAACGCCCGCATCAAACGGCTACGTAATTCTACAAGATGAGAAACAATGGGCTGCTCATCATCAGACTGGTTAGGATCAATCATTAGCCTTGGTCTTTTCCTGTTCAGGCGCTACGGCGATATCCGATTCTTTTTCTATCTGAGTGACATTAGCGTCAACCGCTGGAGCACTATCGGGCTTGGCGGATTGAATGGCAACGGTGTCTGCCGCAGGCGTTCGCATTTCATTGAGTTCCCGATCGAGCTCATCCTTTTGCATCACGATCTGCCGCTTCATTTCGTCTAAGCGTAGTTCTTCATTAATCTCTGACTGAATGCCACTCAACGTGCGTTTTGCTTTACTCACCCATAGACCAACCGTACGAACCGCGATGGGGAGCTTTTCAGGCCCCAGTACGACTAATCCCACGACCGCGATAATCAGCAGTTCTGCAAAACCGATATCAAACATTTACAGCTACCTGTCGGTTACTTATCAGTTTTTGACTCTTCTTTAGCCTGATCTTTGGCTGCAGCCTTATCTACCTCAGCAAAATCAGCATCACTCTCAATCTTTTTTTCTTCTTCTTTCGGCTCTTCATTCATAGCCTTTTTAAAACCTTTCACTGCACCGCCCAGATCACCACCTAGATTGCGTAGCTTCTTAGTACCAAATAGCAGCACAACGATTACCAACAAAATAGCCAACTGCCAAAGACTAATACCACCTAACATATTATTGTTCTCCGTGTTTCAATATGAACGATCGGTATCGTCCATTAAATTATTTTAGACTGCTCACTGCTGCGGACGCTGTATAACGACCCCGCTTATTTATGTTCAGCCCTTGATGCTTTCTCTTCTAGCCCAGACATATCGAAGCGACGAGCCAGTTCATTAATCACCGCTTCAGGACGCTCCCCCAAGTGCGACAATGCAACCAATGAATGAAACCACAAATCAGCCGTTTCATAAACAACATCACTGTTATCGCCACTGACCTGCGCATCTTTCGCTGCCAAGATAGTTTCAGTGGCTTCTTCACCCACCTTTTCTAGGATTTTGTTCAACCCTTTTGCATGTAGACTGGCCACATAGGATTTTTCAGTCGTTGCTGTTTTGCGTTGTTCGAGAATATCGCCCAACTGCGTCAATACATCACTCATATTAGGCCTTACTTATCGTAAATAGTATTTGGATCTTTCAGAACAGGCTCTACAGCCACCCACTCACCCTCTTTCAGGGTTTTATAAAAACAGTGTTCGCGCCCAGTATGGCAAGCGATACCGCCGAGCTGCTCCACGCTCAACAAAATAACATCGTCATCGCAATCGAGACGAATATCATGGAGCTGCTGCACATGCCCCGACTCTTCGCCTTTACGCCATAGCTTTTGCCGCGATCGAGACCAATATATCGCCCTATTTTCTTGAACCGTCAACGCAAGCGCTTCGCGATTCATCCATGCCACCATCAATACCTTACCCGAAGCGAAATCCTGAGCGATCGCGGGCACAAGGCCATCACTATTCCACTTAACCTGTTCTAACCACTGTTCTGACATATGAATATTCTTTATCGTCTAAGCAGGCAAGGATACCTGATCCCCTACAACACTACTATCCCCGAAATACGGGAGGTCGCAGGGTAAATGTTTATTGTTTCAATTCAGTGACGCAATAATAACAAAGCGCCAACACCGCCCAGCAGCCAACTGATCGCGGGCAATTCACGGATCACGAATAACGGATCATCGAAGGACACGCCAGCGGCGATCACCAAGCAGATTAAACCTAACCAACGCCACTTATGGCTGTTTTGTTTATGCAGTTCTTGTCGAGCGATACTCATGGCCAACATATCTCGCCGCCGCGTATCATCCAGATTCTTTAACTGACTCAGCGCATCATAAGCCATTTGCGGTAATTGCGGCATTTTTTCTAACCAATCAGGTGCTTGCTGTTTCATAGAACGGTAGACCGCTTTCGGGCCCATTCGTTCTTTCATCCAGCGTTCGAGATATGGCTGTCCGGTTTGCCACAGATCCAGTTCCGGATAGAGCTGACGTCCCAACCCTTCAATATTCAACAAGGTTTTCTGCAGCAATACCAACTGCGGCTGCACTTCCATATTGAAGCGGCGCGCCGTTTGAAATAATCCCATCAATACCATCCCAAACGAAATATCTTTCAAGGGCTTTTCAAAGATAGGTTCGCAGACACTGCGAATAGCTGTTTCAAACGCCTGCACATTTGTATCGGCAGGCACCCAACCCGAATCAATATGTAATTGAGCAACTTGTCGATAATCTCGCTGAAAAAAAGCCAAGAAGTTACGCGCAAGATAACTTTGATCTTCGGGAGACAGCGAACCGACGATACCAAAATCTACCGCAATGTACTGTGGCGATGAGGGATTTTCTCGCGCTACAAAAATGTTTCCCGGATGCATATCCGCATGAAAGAAACTATCCCGAAACACTTGAGTAAAGAAGATCTCAACGCCCTGCTCCGCTAATTTTTTCATATCCGTATTCTGTGCTTTCAATTGCTCAATATCAGCAACAGGGATGCCATGAATACGCTCCATTACGAGAACGTTTTGCCGCGTTAAATCCCAATAAATCTCAGGTACATACAGTATCGGAGAGTTTTCAAAGTTACGCCTAACCTGAGAGCCATTGGCAGCCTCTTTACGCAAATCGAGCTCATCGAAGATGGTATTTTCATAATCCGCAACAACCTCGACCGGCTTAAGTCGACGCCCTTCAGCCCACAACGCTTCGACTAGGTGAGCCAACGTATAAAGTAAGTCCATATCTTTTTTAATGGTTTTAGCAATACCGGGGCGAATAACTTTAACCACCACTTCCTCACCGTTATACAGCAAGGCCTCATGCACTTGAGCGACTGACGCAGAGGCCATCGGTTGAGCATTAAACTCAGCAAAGAGCTCTTCAACGGGTGCATTTAAGGCAGTTTCAATCAACTTTTGAGAATCAGCGCTTGAAAAAGGCGGCACTCGATCCTGCAGTTTTGTCAGCTCTAATGCCAAATCATCCGATAATAGATCCCGTCGCGTGGACAGCATCTGACCAAACTTAATAAACACCGGGCCTAATTCTTCTAACGCTAAACGTAAGCGCTCACCCTGTGAGCGAGAGCCCACCGGTATGAAGTAACGCCAGAGCATTAATTTTAGTAATAAACGGGCATACCAATGCAAATTAATTTGTTCAAAAAAGGTATCAAGCCGATATCGCGCAAAAACCCGTGCTATTTTGAAAATTCGGAGTAAACGTCGCACCGCTGTTATGTTCCGTGGTAGTTATTCGGGAATAAGGCAGGCATATTGCCCACTTCATCATCGAAGGTAAAGGGCTGCATGATACTCAATATACATCAGGCTAACCCAATTCAGTACGATTTCGGCCCAGTCGCTTTGCCGTATAGAGCGCTTTATCCGCCCGACCGAATAGATGATCCTCGGAGTCATCCGTCTGTACCTCAGTTAATCCAATGGAGAGCGTAATCTGAACCGGTTTACCGTGAAAATTAAATGGGCTTTGGGCAATCGCTTGACGTATTTTATCAACCGCCACCAATGCCTGCTGCGCCGTTGTCCCTGGCATCAGAATAACAAATTCTTCACCACCATAGCGGGCGATAAAATCAGTCGAGCGACTCTGTTGTTTAAGAATACTAGCCACCAGCCGCAGCACCTTATCACCCGCTTGATGACCATAGGTATCATTGATTCGCTTAAACAGATCCAGATCAGCCACGGCGAGAGAAAAGGACTGACCGTAACGACTCCAACGACCAAACTCGGACTTCAGTTGATCATCATAGCCGGCTCGATTTGGTAACGAGGTGAGAGAGTCTGTCATCGCCTTATGTCGTTCAGACTCAACATGCACTTTCATCTGATGAGTCTGTTCTTCCATCTGCTCAAAGCGTTGCTGTAATTGCATATAGCGCTCATAGAGACGCTGTTCACGACGTTCCTCTTGCTGTTTAAACAATTGAACCGAGTGAACAATATTCGATAGCTGAGATGCGACATCACTCTTGAGTTGTTGTAGATCGTTAGCTTCCAACATCACGGTTTGTATCGCCTGAACATCTTGCTCAATATCATGGCTCAATAGATCGAATTCTTCTTTTGCTAAGTCATCCTTCTGAGCCGCTTCGACGCACGCCTGAACTTCACTTAACTGCCCTGTCAAATTTTGCAGATAACTTTCAAATTCCGCACCATTATAGGCGTTAAGGCGTGTCACTAACCTAACAAGATCTTTAATAATCGAGGATAGTCCATTCAATGTGACGCCCTGCTCTATTCGACTAGACAGCTGCCGGGCGAGGCGCGTTTCTCCCGGAGGGATACTCAAACCGGATATTAGACTTAACAGCTCAGTTCCAACCTTCTGTAACAACGCGTCATGCTCATGCTTTAGCTCCGCCTGTTGCCGCCCACGATTAAAATCATCGGTTAAAATGGGTTCTTGTAGCTCAACCAGATCGTTGATAATGCTTGCAATAAAGGCCGGCTTTCCCAAGAACAGGGTTATCCCTTCCTCTAACTGCGCAAGGCGTTGTTTACTCGGATCACTGGTGAGATTAAGGCGCAGTTGATAAACCCACTTATGCAGCCCCTGAAGCAGCCCATTACGGTATTCCTGCTGTTCAATATCCAATCCACGAAGCAGCTTTTCGACTAAGCGCAGTGTATTAGGCTGCCCTGATTGATCCGTTTTGAATTCCTCACTTAAGGTATTGAGGGCATAATCAAGTTGTTCTGACTGACCATCGAGCGCGATAGCCATCTGCATTACTAGGTGCTGGAGCGGCTGATCTTCAAGTTGCGCCTGCAACACATCCATCTGATTAGAAAGTGATTTATAACGCTCTTTCCAGTCTTCCTGTTCCATCCTTAATCCTTACAAACCGGTCAGCCAGTAAATAAATTTCCCCAATGTTATGTCAGTTCAGACCCGACAAGCCAGCCCCAAACGAACAGTAAACCGATAAACAAGCAATAAAAAAGCCGCATTAAGCGGCTTTTTCAAAGAAATCAACGTTTATAACGCTCGTTTTTCCTGTGCAATAAGATACTCTGCTACTTTAAGCATACCAGCATGCCCCCCGGCTTTTTCCGCCGTAATGCGGTATTTACCATTCACAACCAGTGTAGGCACACTCTGAATGCCATAGCCCTTCAGCTTAGACTGACCTTGATTCATACGCATATTGACAGCAAAAGACTGATTCATTTCGATAAACTTATCTTTATCAACACCGAGATCGGCATAGAAATCAGCCAGATCCTCTAGGCTGTTAAAACGACGCCGTTCATTATGCAGCGCGGTAAAAGTTGCCTGATGCGTTTTATCCAACGCTTGCAGAATATCGGCTGAATAATATGCCCGCGCCAACGGTTCCCATGATCGGGAAAAAACCACCGGTACACGCGCAAAGTTAACATCGGAGCTCAGCTTAGTCGTCCAGTGATGTAACATCGGCTCAAAACTAGCACAGTGAGGGCAGAGATAACCAAATGCCTCAACCACCTCAACCTTGGTTTTATCGGCTGTCGGCACTGGCATCGCAATCACATCATAGTTGACGCCTGCTTGATACTCTTCAGCCTGAGCTGTTACTGCAGTGAAGGCAAGCATTAACCCAATCGCAAGCTTTTTCAACATATCTGTATCCCACCTTTCAGAAAATTCAAACTACTGTGACCCACCAAGATGAATCAAGTTCACCCTGAGAACAATATTTTTGCCAATAAAAAAGGCAGCTTAAGCTGCCTTTCCTGACTCAAAGCTGAATCTTACTTAATTCAGGCCTTGAATATAGCTAGCAACGGCTTGAATTTCTTTATCGCTCAGCTTCGCTGCAATAGTACTCATCATCGCTTGTGGGTCATTATTACGCGTCCCAACACGGAAGTTTTTCAATTGAGTTTCAACATATTGCGCATGCTGTCCACCTAACGAAGGATAACCGGCAGAGGCAATACCTTTACCCTGCGCACCGTGACACGCGGTACAAGCGGCAACACCTTTAGATTCAACACCGGCACGATAGATTTTTTCACCGGCTTCAACCAAATCAGCTTTAGCCGCACCAATTTGAATATTTTTCGATGCAAAGTAAGCAGCAATATCCGCTAAATCTTGATCATTCAAATTAGTCAAAAGGCCGGTCATTTCGACAACCTGTCGATCACCCGCTTTAATTTCCTGCAGCTGTTTTAACAGGTAACGTTCGTTCTGTCCTGCCAGCTTAGGAAAGTTTCCGACAGCACTATTGCCATCAGCTCCATGACATGCACCACAGACGGCTACTTTACCTTGCCCTGCAGCAGCATCGCCCGCTGCATGTGCAACACTTATGATACTCACGCTTGCCAGTATGGCAATCAGTAGTTTATTCATCGACTAACCCAGACTCTTGCTATAGATTGCTAACGGTTTCTGCCGCAATCTGAAGCTAATCAGACTGAAACAGGGCGACCAAATCAACACCCGGACTGGTGTAATATTCCTGCCACAGGTAGAATTCCGGCGAGATTATAACCTAATATCCACACAAACTGGAACGATAAATGTCTGCAATAGCAGGCTGATAGGCAAAAAGTATATGTCTTCTCCTCAAATTCAATATCATATGACCCGCTTTAACACTAGCGCCAGCAAACTCAGTCAGTGTCCAGAAGACACCGGAGCCGAGGTCGCATTTGCCGGTCGTTCCAATGCTGGCAAGTCTAGCGCTATCAATACCTTAACCAACGCGAAACTGGCTCGCACCAGTAAAACGCCAGGGCGAACCCAACTGATCAACATCTTCGACACCAATGTTGAAGGCGTCCGTATTGTCGATCTACCAGGCTACGGTTATGCCAAAGTGCCTATCGCTATGAAGGAACACTGGCAAAAGCACCTCAATGATTATTTGCAAAATCGTCAATGCCTGCGCGGAGTGGTATTGATGGTTGATATTCGTCATCCATTAAAAGCGTTCGATCAGATGATGATTGAGTGGTGTGGTGAAGCAGAGATGCCATTACACATTTTGTTGACCAAGGCCGATAAATTAAACCGAGGCGCAGCACAAAATGCGCTGTTGAAAATGAAGCAATTGCTGAGTGTGAAAACCAACCCTTTGCTGACGATACAAACATTTTCAGCCTTGAAAACCACCGGTGTTGATCAATTACGTGAACAGCTCAACCACTGGTTGCTGGATGATCAAGAACAAGCAACAGAAGAAAAATAACCGCTGCTATACTAAGCGGCTACCGGGCAAACAGAAAAAAAGCTCTCGAATCATAGAGGGGGAACAGTTTGATATCGAGAGCGTCATAGCATACGAACCGGTATATGCTATGTAAAAGTAAAATAAGAGCGATCCCTACGATCCCTACGATCCCTAACAAGGCACCAACCTAACTCTTATAGCAAGTTAGATAACCATTATTGGAAAAAGTTCAGGCATCGGCCTCGCCAACAAATCAACAGATTAGCCTCAATGAGCCTGATCCCAGTTATCTCCAATACCGGCTTCCACCAGTAATGGTACATCTAAATCGGCAGCCCCTTGCATCAGCTCAACTAATTGCGCCGTGACCTCATCGATACACGCTTCAGGCACTTCAAGGATCAATTCATCATGCACCTGCATGATCATCTGGGCACCACTCGTGCTATTCTGTAGCCAGTGATCAACAGCGACCATGGCTTTCTTAATAATATCCGCCGCCGTTCCCTGCATCGGCGCATTGATCGCAGTTCGCTCGGCAGCTTGTCGGCGCATACCATTGCTGGCTTTAATCTCTGGCAGATACAAGCGACGCCCAAACAACGTTTCGACATAACCATTTTCTGCCGCCTGCAAGCGAATATCGTCCATATAACGCTGCACACCGGGATACGTAGCAAAGTAATGATCGATATAGGTTTGTGCTTCATTACGGCCGATGCCCAGCTGTTTCGCTAGACCGAAGGCGGACATTCCGTAAATTAAGCCAAAGTTAATCGCCTTCGCACTACGACGCTGATCAGTGGTGACGTTTTCTAATTCAACCCCAAACACTTCTGCCGCCGTTGCTTTATGCACATCTTCCCCTTGCGCGAAAGCATTCAGCAAACCTTGATCCTGTGACAGGTGCGCCATGATACGTAGCTCGATTTGGGAGTAATCCGCCGCCACCAACTTATATCCCTCAGGGGCCACAAAAGCCTGACGAATACGGCGCCCTTCGGAGGAGCGAATAGGGATGTTCTGCAGGTTAGGATCGGATGATGAGAGTCGTCCCGTGGCGGTCACTGCCTGATGATAGGAGGTATGTATCCGTCCTGTGGCTGGATTAATCATCTGTGGCAATTTATCCGTGTAGGTACTCTTCAGTTTGCTCAAGCTACGATGTTCGATAATCATTTTAGGCAGCGGGTAATCCAACGCCAACTCTTGTAACACCTCTTCCGCCGTCGACGGAGCCCCTTTCGGAGTTTTCTTTAAGATCGGTAGCTTTTGCCGTTCAAACAGAATTTCCTGTAACTGTTTCGGTGAGCTCAAATTAAAAGGCCCTCCCGCCAGCTCATGCGCTTTGGCTTCTAATTCGGCCAAACGCACACCATGTTCCCGACTTTGAATCGCCAGCTGTGCCGCATCAACCATCGCGCCTTGCTGCTCCATCCGTGCCAACACTGGAATTAACGGACACTCAATCTCAGTCAATACCCGTTCAAGGGAAGGCGTCCGAGTCAGCTGACCATTAAGCTGCTGATGTAAGCGCAAGGTAATATCGGCATCCTCTGCGGCGTAAGGGCTGGCCTGTTCCATCTCGATCTGATTAAACGTGAGCTGCTTTTTACCTTTTCCGGCAATCTCTTCAAACTTAACCGTCTTCACCCCAAGATAGAAATCAGCCATGGCATCCATATTATGGCGCGTTGCGGTAGAGTTCAGTACATAGGATTCAAGCATGGTATCGAAAGCAATGCCTTGCAGCGCAATGTCATAACGCGCCAAGACATTCATATCATATTTGATATGCTGACCAACTTTCCGATGTGTTTCGCTTTCGAGTAACGGCTTTAGCTGTTGTAGTACAGCCTGACGATCTAACTGAGCCGGTGCGCCCATATAATCATGCGCCAGCGGTAAATAAGCCGCCTTACCTGGCTCAACCGAGAAAGACACACCGATAAGGTTAGCTTCCATATAATTAAGGCTGTCAGTTTCAGTATCAAAGGCAAACAGTTCGGCAGCAGCCAACACATTCAGCCAACGATCAAAATCATCTTGATCTAAAATCGTTTCATAGATAATTTCAGTCGGTAACTGCGCCTGATTTTCCGCCGCTTTAGTATCCATAGCCGCTGCCGCATCTAAATCACTGACCCAAGTGCGAAACTCACACTGCTGAAACAGCGCCAGCAACTGCTCATTATCGGCCACCGGTAACGGTATATCCTCGATACCGCACTCCAATTCGAGATCGGTTTTAATCGTCGCTAACAGATACGAGAGCTCTGCCGCTTGACGATTATCTTGTAGCTTTTTAGCCATGGTTTTCGAACCGCGAAACCCTAACGCAGCTATCTTATCTAGGTTCTCATACAGATCACTAATACCACCGATACCCTGCAGTAATGCCAAGGCCGTTTTTTCACCCACCCCTGGCACCCCAGGAATGTTATCGACTTTATCCCCCATCAACGCCAAATAGTCGATAATCAACGCCGGTGGAATACCGAATTTATCCTTCACCCCATCCACATCCATATGGGAATCATTCATGGTATTAATCAGGCTGACATGCTGATCGACCAGTTGCGCCATATCTTTATCGCCAGTGGAGATAATGGTGTCCAGCCCCTTGGCACTGGCTTCGCGCGCGAGGGTGCCGATCACATCATCAGCCTCAACCCCTGCCACAGAGATCAATGGAAAGCCCATGGCACGTACAATCTGATGAATCGGTTCAATCTGAGCCCGCAAATCATCGGGCATCGAAGGGCGCTGCGCCTTATACTCGGGATAGATATCATCACGGAACGTTTTGCCTTTGGCATCAAACACCACGGCAACCGGGCTGTTAGGATACTGTTTAATTAGGCTACGTAGCATACTGGTGACCAATCTGACGGCTCCGGTTGGAACCCCTTCAGAGGTACGCATATCGGCCTGTTGGGCAGCAAAAAACGCTCGGTACAGGTATGAAGAGCCATCGACTAATATAATAGGAGAAGTATTTGCGGTCATGGTATTGCAGTTATTGTCCGTCAAGGGATATTGTTAGCGGGTTTGGTGTCCGTCAGACACCATCATATTAGATATGCCTCTGACACAGAAGAGGCGACCTCAGTTCACGGAGTGGTTATGAAAAAAATAGTGCTATTGTTGACACTACTATGCTCGTTTTCGATAGTTTCTACAGCGAGTGCCGATGTGCTGCCAGAATTTAATGACGATGATCCGGCTGTCACCATTCGTCAAGGCGATCAAGCCACTTATTACGAATACCGCGTTAATGGCCAACTGATAGAAATAAAAGTCAAACCTACCATCGGTAAAACTTACTACCTGATACCCACGGATGATGGCGAATTTTATCGTTCTGAAGACTCCAATCTGATGCTACCGAAATGGATTCTATTCAGTTGGTAATTTGTTCAACGCAGTAACTAACGAAGCGTAATTTATGGCTGTATACACAAAGATTAGTCGCACCGATCTAGAACAACTGTTACATGATTTCGAGCGGGGTCAGCTAATCGAGTTTCAAGGTATCGACGGTGGCATTGAAAACACGAACTATTTCGTCACCCTCCGCACCGACGCGGGTTTAACCGAAGAGTATGTACTCACACTTTTCGAAGAGTTAAACCAAGAAGAGATGCCCTATTTTGTTGAGCTAACCACTTGGTTGGCTGATCGCGGCTGCCCAGTGCCCTTTCCCTTCAAAGATAGCAACGGCATTGCTCTGAAGACGCTGCATAACCGACCCGCACTGCTACAACCCCGTCTACCCGGTAGACACGTTGAATCCCTAACGCCGGCGCACTGTCATCAGATCGGCACGGCACTCGCCGAGTTTCATCAAGCGGGCCGTGATTTTTATCTACAACGTCAAGCCCATCGTGGCGTGTTCTGGTGGCGGCGAGAATCACAGCACATTGCTAATAAGCTTAACGCTGACGAAGCCGCCCTGTTACGTAACGAGGTGGCACTATTCGATCAATTACGGGAACAACCTTGGAACCTACCTCAAGGCGTGATCCATGGCGATCTATTCTTCGATAACGCCCTGTTTCAGGATGATCAGCTCAGTGCTATTTTGGATATCTACAATGCTTGTAGCGGCTACCTGTTATTTGATCTCGCGATTGTGGCGAATGACTGGTGCATCAATGCCGATGGTTCAATCGATCCACAGCGAGAAACAGCTCTCTTAAACGCCTATGCGGCGGTGCGCCCATTCGAAGCGAATGAATACCTAGCTTGGCCACAGTTGGTACGTACCGCGGCCATGCGCTTCTGGTTATCCCGTCTGATTCCAGCGCTGGACCCCGACTCCACCCAGAAGATCAAAGACCCGCAAGAGCTCAAGCGAATACTGCAATACCGTATCGATCATCCAGCCCAACTACCCTGATCGAAGCGACTAGACAAAACGAGACGAGCGGCGTTTAACCGGCTTTTAATAGCCACTGACCGCTCTGATCGCTATAATCCTTACCTGAATATTTATACAGCTATCTAAAGAAGCCCTTATGGACGTATCCCATCTCCTTGATTCATTAAACGAAGCCCAACGGGAAGCCGTTTCTGCACCGGTGTGTAATATGCTGGTGCTCGCCGGTGCCGGTTCCGGTAAAACCCGCGTGCTAGTGCACCGAATCGCCTGGTTGGTACAAACAGAAGGGCTCTCGCCTTATTCTATTATGGCGGTCACCTTTACCAATAAAGCCGCCAAAGAGATGCGTGGCCGAATTCAAGAGCTAATGGGTATCAATCCCAGCGGCATGTGGGTCGGCACCTTTCATGGCCTAGCGCACCGAATTTTGCGGGCTCATTGGCATGATGCAGGGCTAATGCAAAATTTCCAGATTATGGATTCCGATGATCAACTGCGCCTTATTAAGCGGCTGGCCAAAGAGATGAATCTGGATGATAGCCGCTGGCCTGCCCGTCAGTTTCAGTGGTATATCAATGCGCAGAAAGATGAAGGTTTACGTGCCCGCCATATAGACCCCGGCGGTGATCCTCATGCGCAGGTCATGGCGAATGTTTACGCCGCGTATGAAGAAGCCTGTGATCGCGGCGGTATGGTTGATTTTGGTGAATTACTGCTACGTTCGCTTGAGCTACTGCGAGATCATAAACCAGCCCTGCTAGAACACTATCAAGAACGCTTTCGCTATATTCTGGTGGATGAGTTTCAAGACACGAACTCGATTCAATACGCGTGGCTAAAACTGCTCTGTCAGCCTCTCGATCCACGTCAACCCAAATCCGAAAAGCTGATGGCCGTCGGTGATGATGATCAATCAATTTACGGCTGGCGCGGGGCGAAGATTGAGAATATTCAACGTTTCAATCAAGACTTTAAAGACACCATGGTCATTAAACTGGAGCAAAACTACCGCTCCAGTAATACCATTTTGCAGGCCGCCAACGACGTAATTCGCAATAACCAAGGGCGTTTAGGCAAAGAACTGCACACCGATCAGCCGGATGGCGAACCGATCTCTCTTTATTCGGCATTCAATGAACAGGATGAATCTCGATTTATTGTTGATCAGATCGAAAGTTGGGTAAGCAAGGGCAATCAACGCAGTGAAAGTGCCATTCTGTATCGCTCTAACGCGCAGTCACGGGTGCTTGAGGAAGCCTTAATTCGTGCCGGCATGCCTTACCGTATTTACGGCGGACAACGATTTTATGACCGTTTAGAGATCAAAAATGCCCTCGCTTACCTCCGTTTAGTGAGTAATCGCGAAGATGATACCGCCATGGAACGCGTGATTAATGTGCCCACCCGTGGTATCGGCGGTAAAACCATCGAAGAGATTCGTCTGCATGCGCGTACCGAAGGCATCTCTATGTGGCGGGCAGCCAACGAAGTCATCGAGCTGAATAAACTCACCGCCCGAGCCGCCAATGCACTGCAAGCCTTTATCGATCTGGTGAATCAGATTGCACAGGACACCGAGGGCACGGACCTGCATGAGCAAACAGAACATGCGATTCAAAAATCAGGATTGATCGATCATCATCTAAAAGAAAAAGGTGAAAAAGCGCAGGCAAGAATCGAAAACCTTGAAGAATTAATCAGTGCCGCACGACAATACCTATCGACTTGGCAGCCTGATAAAGAGGGCAACGAAAACAGTACCCCACTCACCGCGTTCCTCGATGATGCGGCGCTCGATGCCGGAGAAGCTCAGGCCGATGAACATCAGGATTCGGTGCAGCTGATGACACTGCACTCCGCCAAAGGGCTGGAATTCCCACTGGTCTTTCTCGCCGGTATGGAAGAGGGACTGTTCCCGCATAAAATGTCCCTAGAAGAAGGTGACCGTCTCGAAGAGGAACGCCGACTCTGCTATGTTGGTATTACCCGTGCGATGCAGAAGCTCTATATTACCTATGCTGAGTCACGACGCCTACATGGCAATGAAACCTTTAACCGGCCCTCCCGCTTTATCCGTGAGATACCGGACAGTTGCTTAGAGGAGGTGCGCTTAAATGCTAGCGTGAGTCGGCCCGTGACGGCGCGACAGCAACAGCGCCCAGCCATGTTCAATCAGGCCGAAGTACCGGATACGCAGATCGTCTTGGGACAGCGTGTCTCTCATGCTATTTTCGGTGACGGCATTGTCGTTAATTACGAAGGATCGGGGCCCAAAGCACGCGTGCAGGTCAATTTCGATGCAGAAGGCAGTAAATGGCTGGTGGTGGGATACGCCAATCTACAAGCGATGTAAGCGACGCTCGCAACGCTTAACTGTGTTTATTTTGTCCACCCTGTCGCCGCGACCCTATTCTGAAACAATCGGAGAGGAACCGACATGTTACACAGAATCTGGCTTGGATTTTTCCTACTAGCCTTTGCCGGCGGCTTATATCAATGGCTTATCGGGGCGGACGCCGCCGTTTTTCAACGGATGGTGCAAGCCACCTTTGATATGTCCAAACTGTCGGTTGAATTAGCGCTAGGGCTAATCGGTACACTCGCCTTTTGGCTCGGCATCATGAAACTCGCCGAAGCCGCAGGGTTAATCACCAAGCTTGCCAATGGCCTCAGTCCATTATTTACTCGGCTGATGCCAGACGTGCCAAAAGGCGATCCGGCCATCGGCTCGATGACCATGAATCTCTCCGCCAATATGCTGGGACTGGATAACGCGGCCACCCCACTCGGTTTGAAAGCGATGCAGGATCTGCAACGACTCAACCCCGATAAAACCCGCGCGACCGATGCCCAAATTTTATTTCTGGTATTAAATACTTCATCGGTCACGCTGTTCCCCATTACCGTGTTTCTCTATCGTGCACAACAGGGAGCAAGCGATCCCACCTCGGTATTTATTCCCATTTTAATGGCCACCTGCTGTTCCACACTGGCCGGATTACTCGCCGTTGCCTGGGTACAGAAGATTCGTCTCTGGGAACGGATAACGCTACTCTATCTAGGTGGTTTTTTCGCGCTATTGCTTGCGTTCATTGGCTATTTTGCCACGCTTACCGTGACTCAGCTGCAGCAGCAATCATCTCTGATTGGCAATCTGATGATTTTTAGTGCCATTATCTGTTTCCTCACCGCCGCCCACCTCAAAGGAGTGAATATCTACGAAACGTTTGTCGAGGGCGCTAAAGAGGGGTTTTCGGTGGCGATTATGATTATCCCCTACTTACTGGCAATGCTGGTGGCGATAGGCGTGTTTCGCGCCAGTGGCGTGATGGATGGTGCGATCTGGCTGCTACGTGAAGGTATTTCATACCTCGGCATCGATACCCGCTTTGTTGATGCGCTGCCCACCGCACTAATGAAGCCGCTGAGCGGTTCGGGGGCTCGCGCCATGATGCTCGACACCATCAATACGCATGGCGTTGATTCGTTTGCCGGACGCTTAGCCGCCATCATTCAAGGATCAACTGAAACCACCTTTTACGTCCTGGCCGTTTACTTCGGTTCGGTGGGTATTCGCCATACGCGGCATGCCTTAGCCTGCGGCCTAACCGCCGATCTGGCGGGCATCATCAGTGCGATTGTGGTGGGCTATTGGTTCTTTGGCTAAGCAGATAACCGCGCCAATAAAAAATAAGGCCATCGACTTACTGACCAAAATCGAGCGCTCGAATATGACCATGGCCATCAATCGCCACTTGAACACATTCTGTCTCTGAGACTTTGCGCAGATCACGACCATCGGGACAACAGCCCCACACTTCAACGTTAATACGTAACGAACTGATACCTTGCTCTTTAATCCGCGTATAAAAACTCAAAATGGTCCCCTCGAGTACTGGCGCCATAAAGCTCATAGCACCAATGGAAACCGTTGCCACCCGCCCTTCGGCGGCCTCCGCGGCACGAATTTCAGCCGCCAAGACTGCCTGAGAGGCAACCCAGCCACCATACACATCGCCAAACATATTCGCCGCCGCACCCGACGCAGGACAGCGAAGGCTAAGTTCGCCTTCAGGCTTGAGCAATGTCTTATCGGTATTCATATCAGGTTACTTCCCAGATCAAGTTATTGTTATCTGCCGGTATTTTACTATTAATTACCCGACGTTGGTCTAGCAAAAAGATGTCTGACCATTTTCTTTCGCGTCGAAAAATATTTCACCTTGTCACATCCCTGTCACACAAGCCCCTTATATTGCCTTCATCGAATTAATACTGATCGTTTTTAAAGCGTATTCAAACCCTACTCTGTGGAGCTTGTAATGAAACCAATGAAGAAAATTTTTGCCGCGGTTGCCCTAGCAACAACTTGCATGACTGCATCCGCATCTGATTTAATCGATGCGAACCTGCCAACTTACAAGAAAGCATCTGGCGTTTCCGGTAACCTGTCTTCTGTTGGTTCAGATACACTGGCTAACCTGATGACTATGTGGGCTGAAGAGTTCAAACGTACTTACCCTAACGTCAACGTGCAGATTCAAGCAGCCGGCTCTTCTACTGCGCCGCCAGCACTGACTGAAGGCACATCGAATCTGGGCCCAATGTCACGTAAAATGAAAGACAAAGAGCTCGGCGCCTTTGAAAAGAAATTTGGCTACAAGCCAACCCCTGTTGCTGTTGCTATTGATGCATTGGCCGTTTTCGTCAACAAAGATAACGCCATTGAAGGCCTGACCATTCCTCAGGTTGATGCAATCTTCTCCTCTACTCGTAAGTGTGGAATGGCTGAAGAAGTCAACACTTGGGGTGATGTTGGTGCGACCGGTTCTATCGCTAATCAAGGCTTCCAGATCTTTGGCCGTAACTCTGTCTCCGGTACTTACGGTTACTTTAAGAAAAAGGCGCTCTGTAAAGGTGACTTCCGTAACAACGTGAACGAGCAACCGGGTTCGGCTTCTGTGGTACAGTCTGTTTCAACTTCATTGAACGGTATCGGTTACTCAGGTATTGGCTACAAGACCTCTTCTGTTCGTGCACTGCCACTGACCAAAAAAGCGGGTACTCCTTTCGTTGCAGCATCACCTGAAAATGCGCTGAACGGTTCTTACCCTCTGGCACGTGCTCTGTATGTTTATGTTAACAAGAAGCCTGGTCAAGACTTAGCGCCACTTGAGCGTGAATTCCTGAAAATGGTGATGGCTAAAGTCGGTCAAGAAGTCGTTGTTAAAGATGGCTACATCCCTCTGCCCGCCTCTCTGGTTGAAAAGCAGATGAAGGAACTCGGCCTGTAAAACAGCCACTGCTCAGGATCTGACCTCAGATCCTGCAACTAACAAAGGAGCCCTCGCAGGCTCCTTTTTAGTTATAAAAGTTTTATTACAGCGCTGTAACATTTCTGTCATCAATTATGTTTATCTTGGCGCCATCACTTTTATCATTGTAGAAATTTGTCATGAATATAGAGAACAGCTCCGCTATTCCTGATCTGGATTTTGATACGCCGGCCGCTCGTCGCGGACGCAAACTCCGGGCACTCAAAGACAAGATGGCCAGCGTCGGCATCGGCTTAGGTGGCATCAGCGTCATCATCGCGATCCTTTTGATCTTTTTCTATCTTCTCTATGAAGTACTGCCGATGTTCCGTTCGGCTGAAGTGCAACCATGGCAACATAACAATCAAATCGTTGAACCCTATGCGCTTCCTGGTGCCGGCAAAACGCTGTATATGGCGATGGAAGAGCAGGCCGAGATCGGTTTACGCGTCACCGATCAAGGAGAGATGGTGTTTTTCAGCACTACCTCGGGTGACATCATCAAACGTCATCAAGCACAGCTACCTCTCAACACCACGATTACTAGCTTTGCGATGGTCTCCGAAAACAGCCGCATGTTTGCCCTAGGCCTGAGTAATGGTCAGGCGATGGTATTTAAACATACCTATAAATCGACCTACCCCGATGGTCAGCGAGTGATCTTGCCCAGCATTACCTTTCCATTGGGCGAACAACCGATCGATGTCGCCTCAAGTCCACTGGAACAACTTACCGTCAGCGGCAGTGATGGTAGCTATGCGCTGATCGGCGGCACTCAGGGAAACCTCCAAGCGATCTTCATCTCGCAAACAGAGAATATGTTTACTGGCGATGTCGAACTTGAGCAATCCACAACCCATCTGCCAGATCTCGGTATCAAAATAAAGAAAATGCTACTGATGCCTGATCTGGCTTGGTTATTTGTCGCCGGCGAGAACGGTAAAATGGCGGTGGTTAGTCTACGCAATAAAGACGAACCCATCATCACTCAAGTGCTCAACGCGTCATCGAGTAAGATCACCACCTTTGATCTTTTATTGGGCGGTAACGCCATTCTGCTTGGCAACGCCAAAGGTGAAGTTTCACAATGGTTCTTAGTACGTGACGATCAAGGTCAGTGGCAAATGACTAAAATCCGTTCATTTGACACCGGTAATACCTCCGTCACCGATCTCGCTATTGAGCACCGCCGTAAAGGCTTTGCTACCATCGATACCGCAGGCGACCTGCGTCTCTATAACAGCACGGCTAACGCAAACGTGCTGGTCAAAAATGTCACGCAAGCGGATGCTTCGATGATCACGCTGGGGCCACGAGCCAATGCGGCGTTGATTGAACAGGCCGGTAAGCTGACGCTGCTGCATATCGATAATGAGCACCCAGAAGTCTCTTGGAGTTCGCTCTGGGGTAAAGTTTGGTATGAAGGCTATGAAGAGCCTAGCTACATCTGGCAGTCATCTGCGGCTAACAATGATTTCGAGCCTAAATTTAGCTTGATGCCGCTGGCTTTCGGCACCCTGAAGGCAGCTTTTTATGCCATGATACTGGCAACGCCGTTAGCCATCTGCGGCGCCATCTATACCGCTTATTTCATGGTGCCATCGCTACGTCGCAAAGTTAAACCGTTTATAGAGTTGATGGAAGCACTGCCTACCGTGATCCTTGGCTTTTTAGCGGGTCTCTGGCTCGCTCCCTTTATGGAGGAGAACTTACCAGGCATTTTTGTCACACTGTTATTACTGCCGCTGGCCGTCCTCGCCTTTGCCTTTGCTTGGGCGCAGATGCCGAAGCAGATTCGCTGGCTGGTACCGGATGGCTGGGATGCTTTACTCCTCATTCCCGTGATTATGTTGGCAACGTGGGTCAGTATCAGCATTAGCCCCTCAATCGAGCTCGTGCTATTTGACGGCAACATGCGCCACTGGTTAACCAACGATCTGGGAATCGCCTATGATCAGCGCAACGCGATGGTCATCGGTATTGCCATGGGCTTTGCCGTCATTCCGACTATTTTCTCGATCACCGAGGACGCCATCTTCGCGGTGCCTAAGCATCTCAGCTATGGCTCACTGGCACTGGGAGCAACCCCTTGGCAAACGCTGACACGCGTGGTGATGCCGACCGCGAGCCCGGGTATTTTTTCCGCGGTTATGATTGGCATGGGTCGAGCGGTTGGTGAAACGATGATCGTATTAATGGCCACCGGCAACACACCGATTATGGATGTCAATATCTTTGAAGGCATGCGTACTCTAGCGGCCAATATCGCTGTCGAAATGCCGGAATCTGAAGTCGGTAGTACACACTACCGCATCCTTTTCTTGGCTGCCTTTGTGCTATTTATGTTTACCTTTGCGGTCAACACTCTGGCGGAGACCATCCGTCAACGGCTACGCAATAAATATGGCTCCCTGTAACCTGAGCTGTTGAGGAAATAACAGATATGAACATCTCTGCAAAAGAATGGTTTAAATCCGGCTCACCGTGGGTGTGGATGAATGCCGCTGCCGTCGCCATCTGTATCATTATGGTTGTCGGCCTACTGGGCTTGATTGCGGTACGAGGACTGAGTCACTTTTGGCCAGCAGGCATCGTGCAAGGCTCCTATACGATTGATGCTCAATCGAAAACGGTCGTCGGCGAAATTGTTGAAACCAATGAAGTGCTCACCAAGCAGTTACTTGAGGCCGGCATCAAACTAACAACCGATGATGAATTTTCCACTCGTCATCTGCTTAAAGTCGGTAACCGTGATATATACGGTTCTGACTTTACTTGGGCGCTGGAGGCTTTTTTCACAGAGCAAACCTATCCAGAAATGCTGTTTACCGCCGAACGGCGCGAATGGGGCAATCTGTACGGTTATCTCCGTTCACTGAAACAAGACGGTACCGAGATCGCTCGCTTCGATGGCTATGAAAAATCATCTGACTATATTGCTCTCTGGAGCGAACTAAATGAGCGGCTTGAACGTGTGCTGCAAATTCATGACGATATTCTCGAGATTGAGAAGCATGAAATCGGTGCTATCAACTATGAACTGGAACGCCTCCGACTGAAAGAGCGAGGCTTACAGTTGGATAACGTCACGGACTCAGCGCCATTCGAAGCGATTAATCAGCAGCGTAAAGTATTAGATCTTGCCTATGAAGATTTACAACAACGCTTAATCGACCTGTATACACAGATTAACCGTGACTCATTAACGGCGGAAGTCGCTGGGGGACAGGTTGTTGAAGTTCAATTGGCTAAGATTGTTCGTATCTTCCGCCCGAATGATATGCACATGGGCCAGAAAATGATCCATTATGCGGCTAAGCTGTGGGAGTTTGTCAGCGATGATCCTCGGGAAGCCAATACCGAAGGCGGTATCTTCCCGGCTATTTTCGGTACCGTGATGATGGTGCTGCTGATGTCGCTGTTGGTCACTCCTTTTGGGGTGATCGCCGCCGTTTATCTGCGCGAGTATGCGAAGCAGGGTTTTGTCACTCGACTCATTCGTATCGCGGTGAATAACCTGGCCGGCGTGCCGTCGATTGTCTATGGTGTGTTTGGTCTAGGCTTCTTTGTTTACTTCCTAGGCGGTAACATTGACGATCTGTTTTTCGCCGCCGCCAAACCCGCGCCAACGTTTGGTACTCCGGGTTTGATGTGGGCCTCTCTAACACTCGCCCTACTGACGGTACCCGTGGTGATTGTTGCCACTGAAGAAGGTTTGAGTCGTATTCCTCGTGCCCTGCGAGAAGGCAGTTTGGCGCTGGGAGCGACGAAGTTTGAAACACTGATGAAGGTGGTCCTACCCATGGCAAGCCCGGCGATGATGACCGGTGTCATCTTGGCGATTGCTCGGGCTGCCGGTGAAGTGGCGCCATTGATGCTAGTTGGGGTGGTTAAACTGGCCCCGAGCCTACCCTTGGATGGCAACTACCCCTTCATCCACTTGGATCAGAAATTTATGCACCTGGGTTTCCACATCTATGATGTGGGCTTCCAGAGCCCCAACGTTGAGGCAGCTCGGCCACTGGTTTATGCCACCGCCCTGCTCTTGGTTTTGGTTATCGCATTGCTGAACATGTCAGCCATTGCGATCCGTAACCATTTACGCGAAAAATATAAAGCGCTTGAGATGTAAGCCGCATACTAGATAGGTTTAATGATGACTATGGAAGCTAAGACCCATTCAATCGATATTTCCGCTCTTCAGCGTCAGAATCAAAGTCTGCGCCTTGAAGATGAGACCATTGCCCTGACAGTTCGCGATCTCGAGCTGTTCTACGGCGATAAACGCGCCCTGCATGGCGTGAGCATGGATATTCCCAAAAACCGAGTCACCGCCTTTATCGGCCCATCGGGTTGTGGTAAATCGACCCTATTACGCTGCTTTAACCGGATGAACGATCTGGTCGATAGCTGCCGTATTAAAGGTAACATGAGCCTGTACGGCGAGAACATCTATGAACGTGGCATCGATGTAGCCGATCTACGTCGCCGTGTTGGCATGGTGTTTCAGAAGCCCAATCCATTCCCTAAAAGCATTTATGAAAATGTTGCTTACGGTTTACGGATTCAGGGTATTAATAAAAAACGCGTGATCGATGAAACCGTTGAGTGGGCACTGAAATCCGCGGCCCTCTGGGACGAAGTCAAAGATCGCCTGCACGAAAGCGCACTGGGCATGTCCGGTGGTCAGCAGCAGCGCTTAGTAATCGCCCGTACCATCGCCGTGAAGCCCGAAGTGTTATTATTGGATGAACCGGCCTCGGCACTAGATCCTATCTCCACACTGAAGATAGAAGAGCTGATTAACGAACTTAAAAAAGACTTCACGATCGTGATTGTGACTCACAATATGCAGCAAGCCGCGCGTGTTTCCGACTACACGGCCTTTATGTATATGGGCGATCTCATCGAGTTTGGTGTCACCGATCGCTTGTTCACTAATCCAGAGAAAAAACAAACAGAAGACTATATTACTGGTCGCTACGGTTAATTAGGGGAGCATCAAAGTGAGTTACGAACAGGATCATCATAGCAGTCACATCTCCCAGAGCTTCAATGAAGAGCTGGAGCAGATTCGCACCGAACTGCTAACAATGGGCGGCCTCGTTGAACGGCAATTAACCGATGCCGTCGACGCACTGGTCTCGGGTGATACCGAGCAGGCCGATCAAGCCCGTAAAAGCGATCAGGCGATCAATGATATGGAAATCATGATCGATGAACAATGCACCCTGATCATCGCCCGTCGTCAGCCTACCGCCGCCGATTTGCGACTGATTATCTCAGTCAGCAAAGCCGTTAGCGATCTAGAGCGTATCGGCGATGAAACCAGCCGCATCTGCCGTTACGCCATCGAACTAGCCAATGACGGCAAAAATATCCGTGGTTATCAGGAAGTTCGCCACATTGGCAATCTCGTTCGCGATATGCTGCAAAACTGCTTAACGGCATTTGCCCGCAGTGATGCGGAGATGGCCTATAAGGTTGCCAAGCAGGATAAAGAGGTGGATTCAGAGTACCGCACCGCCATGCGCTCTTTGATGACCTATATGATGGAAGACCCGCGTTATATCACCAGCATTATGAACGTGATGTGGATCTTACGCAGTATCGAGCGGATTGGCGATTATGCCCGCAATATGGCTGAACACCTAATCTATTTGGTCAGCGGCACTGACGTCCGTCATAGCAGTCTAAAAGAGATTAAGCGCACAGTACGCGAAGTCGAGCATAAGAAATAAATCGCGCGATAATGTACATCAAAGGCAGCCTTCGAGCTGCCTTTCTGCGGTTTAGGCCGTTAACGCGAGTGCGCTAAACCGTCAAAGCGTGACGATACGTAAGCCAATCTTACCGCCGCTAATCGGTGCCGCGGTGAGTAAAAAGCCATGCGCCTCAAATTTACCGGTGTTCTTTAACACCGACAGCATATCAGAGGATAGACTGCCACCACTCCATCCCGGCTCTAATTGTTTCATCCACTGTAAAAAAACAGCATCCAGATCCCACAGCTCGCCTTGCATATCACAAGTCGCTTCGCCAATTTTGCGTGACGGATGCTTCCTGCCACCCAGTTTTCCCTGAGGGCTCTTCTTTAAATCAACTGGCACACTTTCACCCTAATATCATGACATCTGTTCAGCGCACGGTAATCCGTTGGTTACTAACGCCTATGTTAATGATCTTCATTACACATACAATGTGCAAATATTATCGTAATTAGCACATAGCTTGCACTCACCTAGCGAGCATTAATTGCTAAAATCTACCCTCAGTGGCAACGGCTTACAAAGCCTCTAAAGGCAAACAATAAGCCTCATCTCGCCTCAAACTTGAAATAGCCGCGGTATCTAACACACTAACAATAATCGGCAAACGGCGGGAAACGCGCTATCAAAGCGTCTCTTCCGAGGGCTCTTAAACGTTTAATGTTGCGCTCGGGGATTTGTTCTGGATGGGCATAATGAGCCAGCGCCCGACTCACCTCGGCTTCTCGAATAAGATGAAACGTGGGCCAGGGTGCTCGATTACTCCAATGACTCAGATCATCTGCAGCCACACCGGCAAACAGATAGCCGGGATGAAAGCTTGCCAATTGTAACACCCCTTCCAGGCCAGCCTGTTGTAACAAGCTTTCAAACAAGCGTAAATGATCGAGATAATCGTAAAAATCTTCCAAGCCGGTTGGCACAATAAACAGCGTGGTGGAGATGGTTTGCTCATCGGCCGCGAGGAGCCGCTCAACTTCCGCCAAAAAAGCGCGTGTCAGGGCGGCGTCATTGTCAGCATCGGTAATCGCGAAACGCAGCGTCTCATCCTTAACAACCGGCGCAGCAAAGGGACAAAGGTTTAAGCCAACAACCATCGTCTCGACCCATAACCGAGTCATCTGTTCTATCTGTTCTACTGAATAGCTTTGTTGCGCTTTAACCATCTTGTTCACTTCACTCTGAGCCATGCCAAACCAATACTTTTCACGCCTGTTAGGGTACTATACAGGCATTTTTTTTGCTGAGAAATTATTGTGTCTGTAGCTCTCAATCAGAATCGTTTTGACATCCGTTGGTATGCCTTAAAACGCCCAGCAACCACCGATGCGCCGCGTATCTGGCGTAAATGGCTACTGGACAATGGTTCGCTAACGCAGCGACTTATTCAGGCCAGTAACGGTCATTTTAAGGTTAAGGTTTTGCGTCAAGAGTGGGGACGGCCGAGTCGTGCCGAGGCGCGTGCGCTGAATATTTCAGGCCGGCAAAAAGTGTTAATCCGAGAAGTTCAGTTACTCGGCTATCATCAGCCTTGGGTCTTTGCCCGCACCATTATCCCCGCCTCGACACTCACCGGAAAACAGCGCAAGCTGCACACGCTGGGTTCCCGCTCGCTGGGCAGTGTTTTGTTTCGTGATCCGTCCATGAAACGAAGTCCACTGGAAATCAGTCGTCTAACTTTAAACACCGGCGAAATGACATGGGCGCGCCGCTCGTTGTTCTATCTCGCCAATAAACCGCTGCTGGTTGCCGAGGTTTTCCTGCCGGCACTGCAACAGGTAAACTACCCCAACCAATAAAAACGGATCTTTCATTATGCAATCGGGTACTCACACGTTAAGCCCTGCGAGACAGAAGCTCAAAGCCTGCGGCGAACTGATGCGCATCAGTCGCCCCATCGGCACTTACTTGCTGCTATGGCCGGCTCTATGGGCGTTGTGGATTGCCGCCGAAGGCATCCCATCCATCAAACTACTATTTATCTTTACCCTAGGCACATTCTTAATGCGCTCAGCGGGCTGTGTTATTAATGATTTTGCCGACCGCAATATCGATGGCCATGTGAAGCGTACCGCACAGCGGCCTCTGCCAGCCGGCAGAATCTCGGCCAAAGAAGCCATTCTGCTGTTCATCACCTTATCACTGGCTGCTTTTCTCCTGGTGCTGTTTACCAACTCGATCACCGTCTACTTATCCGTCGGCGGGATTATCCTCGCCTTCTGTTATCCCTTTATGAAACGCTATACTCATCTACCTCAAGTGGTTTTAGGTATGGCTTTTTCATGGGCGGTGCCGATGGCATTCAGTGCTACTCTGGGTGAGGTACCATTGATCAGCTGGCTTATTTATACCGGCGCGGTCATCTGGACCGTGATTTATGACACCATGTATGCCATGGTCGATCGCGATGATGATCTTCGGATCGGGGTTAAATCGACGGCCGTATTATTCGGCGATATGGATAAGCTGATTATTGGCTTATTGCAGCTACTCACACTGATCATTTTGCTGCTACTCGGGGCACAATTACAGCTGAGCATCTGGTTCTACCTCGGTGTCATGGTGATGGCAGGGCTTTTTATCTATCAGCAATACCTCATCAGAGAACGTCAACGAGATGCCTGTTTCAGTGCCTTTCTCAACAACAATTACGCGGGTATGGCGGTATTTATCGGTCTCTTAATCCACTATCAAACAATTTAATGATGCATTCTCTTGCTTAGGCTGGCGCTTTGTCATATTTCTGTAACAGTTTCATCATCTAATATGACCGTCTTAAATACAAAGAAATAAAATGAGGGATTGGTCATGACGTCGGGTAAATGCGTTCTGATTGTGGATGACGAGGCTCCGATTCGCGAGATGATCGCAGTGGCACTCGAAATGGCTGGCTACGACTGTATGGAGGCTGACTCTGCACAGGCGGCTCATCCCATGATCGTTGATCGTAAACCAGATATGGTTTTGCTGGATTGGATGATGCCGGGTATCAGCGGCATTGAGTTTGCGCGTCGCTTGCGCAAAGATGAGATGACATCCGACATTCCCATCATTATGCTCACCGCAAAAACCGATGAAGACAATAAAATTCAAGGTCTGGAAACCGGTATTGATGACTATATTACCAAGCCCTTCTCTCCCCGAGAACTCGTGGCACGCTTGAAAACAGTCCTGCGCCGCACAACACCGAAAGGAATTGAAGAGCCAATAACGATTGATAATCTGACATTGGATCCGGTATCACATCGGGTGAGTTCTGAACTTAAGCCATTAGAACTAGGACCCACAGAGTTTCGCTTACTGCAATTTTTTATGACTCATCAAGATCGCGCCTACACACGTAGTCAGTTGCTGGACCTTGTCTGGGGCGGTAATGTTTATGTCGAAGAGCGTACCGTTGATGTGCATATCCGTCGCCTACGTAAGGCGCTCGGCGAACGCCATGACTACCTGATTCAAACCGTTCGCGGTACGGGTTACCGCTTTTCATCGCAGATAACCTGAGTCTGACGCATGTATAACTCGAGTCATACGATAGTCAGCAATCTCTTACTCACACTGACGGCGGGTTTATTTTTCGGTTTTATCATTGGCTATCCCGGTTGGATCTTAGCATGCACGCTACTTGGCTGGGCCGCCTATCAGATCAAACAATTTAACCGCCTACAGCAGTGGTTGATGCGCATTGAACATACCGATGTTCCCGAAAGCAGAGGCCACTGGGGCGAGCTGTTTGATGAAATATCTAGAGATCAAAAGCGTCAGAAGTTACGCATTCAAGCGTTACGTAATGTGATTCACCGGTTTCAGCAATCATCTGCGGCTCTCAGTGATGCCATTGTGATTATCGATGCCCATAACAATCTAGAGTGGTGGAACCGCGCCGCTGAAAAGCTGCTCGGAATGAAAACCCAAACCGATCGAGGTCGCTCGGTTATCAACCTTCTGCGTGATCCACGTTTTGTTCGCTATTACCGCAAAAACCTCTACGACGATCCGCTGCAACTATCCTCGCCGATACAACACGATATCGTGCTGGAATATCGCATTACCCGTTTTGGTGCCGGTGATCGCATTCTTATCGTACGGGATATCACACGCCTCAAACAACTGGAACAAACGCGTCAGGATTTCGTCGCTAACGCCTCTCATGAACTACGTACACCACTTACGGTTATCCGCGGCTACCTGGAAACCTTTCTCGATCAAGAACTACCAGGGCCATTACAGCGCGGTTTGAGTCAAATGCAAAGCCAATCCCATCGCATGGAGAACCTGGTAGCCGATCTGCTACTGCTATCCCGTTTGGAAACCAGTGCTCATGTCGCCGATGAGCTGCCTATTCCTATCCACTCAATCGCAGCCCGTATTCGAGAAGATGCACTCGCCCTAGGTCAGGATAAAAAGCAGACCATTGAACTGAATCTAGAAGCCAATAGCATCCTCCTAGGGCAAGAATCTGAAGTCTACAGTGCGCTTTCTAATCTGGTCTTCAATGCGGTCCGTTATACCCCGGCAGGCGGCGTGATCAAGTTGCGCTGGTGGACCGATAAACAGGGCGGTCATCTGGCCGTTAAAGATAACGGGCCAGGAATCGATAGTATTCACCTGCCCCGCTTACAAGAACGCTTTTATCGCGTCGATGAAAGCCGTTCATCTGATAGTGGCGGCACCGGTTTGGGTCTCGCGATTGTCAAACACGTGATGTTGCGACATGGCGGAAAGCTCTCGATTAGTAGCCATTTAGGTAAAGGCAGCACGTTTACCTGTCACTTCCCTAGCGAACTCATCGCACCGACTCCCACAAAAGAAACCGAAGCAGACTAAGCCTCACGGATATATCTTTAGCGTGACTATGAAACCAAAAAATGCACTCGAAAGTACGTTTTTAGCTGACCGATAAGGGATTACCGGTTATTCCTGATCATCGCTCTTTCAAGCGCCCCTGAGTCGTCAATCCACTCAGATCGATATCGCTACCATCGGTATACTCTTCCACCCAATAAATCGTTGCACCCACCACCGCTGCCGGCATCAATAAAAGGTTAAGTAGTGGAATCATCATGCCCAATGAGATCAACCCGCCGAATCCTACCGAGGTCAGTCGACGCTGCTTGAGAGAATCTTTCATATCCCGAAAACTAATCTTGTTATTATCCATCGGGTAATCACAATACTGTATTGCCATCATCCAACAACCAAACAGGAACAACAAAATAGGTGCAATCATACCCACGACCGGAATAAAGGCCAGTAGGATCAGCAGCAATAAGCGCGGCAGATAGTAGACTAGTTTAGATAATTCACGCGCGATCGTACGCGGGATTAATGCCACAATCTCCTTCCAACCAGAATCCGTCAACGTCACGCCGCGTAAGCGTTGCTCGACCTTCTCGGATAAAATACCGTTAAAAGGCGCGGCGATAATATTCGCCACCACACTAAAGCTGTAATACACCACGATCAGCACTAATATGGCAATAAATGGCCATAAAATATAACGTATGAACTGCAGCCAATCCCAATCCGGCAAGATAGCGCTCAAGAGATACTCAATCCAATATCCCATTTGATCAAACAGCAACCAGATAGCACCGGTAAAAATAAAAATATTGATTATCAAAGGCACTATCACAAAATGTCGAATGCCTTTTTCTGGCAACATCGCCAGACCACGCAATAGATAGTTCGCGCCGCGTAACGGGTTTCCTTTCATCTTTCCCTCAATTCATTAGTCCGCTGGGTCAGGCAAAAAAGTGATTATAAAAACGCACCACCACCGCCAACAACATCATCGACAAACCAATCCGATTAATCATAAACTCTCGTTTGGTAAAATTGATCGTTGCCTGCCAGAAGATCAGTATCGATTTCACATCACTGGTTCGCAGAACATAGAGTATCAGTGACACCAGAAAGACACCAAGCCCCACCATCATTAACAGCTGTTCTAACATCACCAGAGTCATTTGCTTATCACCATTCGTTATTCTTTAGGATGCTAAGATTAACAGAAATAGGCTGCATTAGTGGTGGCTTTAGCCTATAACTTTATGTGAAGACAAACACCTTTCACGCACATCGCTTACTTGTTACTCACCGGAGTTTCTTATGCATACGATATCAATACATCAGTTTGGCGGCCTTGATGAGCTGATTTACAGTAAACAATCCAGACCGCAGCTCGGTCCTGGCGAAGTATTGGTAAAGACCGCCGCAGCCGGAGTTAATCCAATTGACTGGAAGACTTGCTCTGGTGGGGGTGCGAGTCAATTTATTACAGACATGCCGTTTATTCCCGGCTGGGAGTTCTCGGGCCTCGTTGCCGACCCTGGAGACACCGATTTTAAGCTCAATGAAGCCGTCTTTGGTATGATTCGCTTTCCTCAACCCGCAGGCTGTTATGCTGAATATATCGCCGCCCCAGCAGAGCAGATAGCTCGCTTAGCCGATGCGGCCGATCTAACGGCCGCCGGAGGCCTACCGACAGCCAGCCTCACCGCTTGGCAAGCGCTATTTGAGAAAGGCGAATTAAAAGCGGGGCAACAGGTGTTGATTCTGGGCGCCGCCGGTGGTGTCGGTCATCTCGCGGTACAGCTAGCCAAATGGGCTGGCGCCCATGTTTCTGGCACGGCCTCACTACATAATCATGAATTTCTTGCGACGCTCGGCTGTGAACACGCCATTGATTATCGTCATCAAAGCCTGAGTGAATACACCAATAGCATGGATCTGATTATCGATTGTGTCGGCGGCGATACCGGCATTGAAGCGCTTCCCTGTCTCAAACCCGAGGGTATTTTGGTCACCCTACCCTCGGTCACTAAAGATCAAGTCATCGCCGCGGGGCTGGCTCAACGACGCCGCGTAGAAGCGATTCGTTGTGAGCCATCGGCACAACAACTGCGTCAAATTAGCGAGTTAGTCGCCGATGAGCAGCTTAAACTCCACATCGGTGAGACGTTTCCTCTCGAAAAAGCTGCTGAAGCCTTTTCCCTTAGCATGAGTGGGCATGTCTGTGGCAAATTGATTCTCACCTTCTGATCGCAACAGGCTATCGTGGTTAAGGCCACCTTAGCCGGATTTTTCAGCGCTACAGAGTTGTTGCTGTTGACGCACAATTAAACGACAACCCTTGGCTAATAAACCCAGTGCGGTGCAACGATCTTTAACCCAGGCTTTATCATCCTCGGTTGGCGTTTCATGGTAAGCAGGCATCCCGTCACAAGCCTCTGCGGAAGGCTGACTATGCTGCCAGCAGGCTTTAAAAAACATGCCGCCACCCACGGTACAGCGATATTCAGAGTCATTACAGTGCTCAACCCGTTGCAACGCCAGAGACACGCAACCTTGCTGATCGGTTTGCTCCCCCGCCGCCATACCCGCTTGACGTTGCTGATTCACCATCATCTGATGCTCTTTATTCCAGCCTGCCAACCACTCAGGAGCATTCAACCAGGTATAATAAACACCAACAATCATCGCCAGTGACAGCCCCAGCCAAAAACGTCGTTTCATGCTCAACCCTTTTATTCAACGCTTACGGACGTAAAGTCCAATCAGACAACAGATAAAACCAGCCGCCGAGGCCAGCATGGTTAAATTAACAAACAGAGGATGGCGCAGCGCAAAAGGCACAAACGGGTGCTTGTTCTTCATATCACACGCGGATGCTTGATAGTCAAATGAACCGCCTGCGGCTACACACTCATTCACATCGCTCAGCTCCAACCAGAACCCCGCCATCAATACCACACCGGGGAGCACCAACAATAATAAGCCGAGTCGTATCATTACCCTTCACTCACCCCAATATTACTGATGCCATCATTCGCAGCGAGTGTCTTTAAATCTTTTATTAGCCCATTGCTTGGATGCTTAACCCCCGTCAAACAACGAATCACCTCGGCTTGAAAACGCTCCTCTTGCAGCATCATCTCGTGATCATTGATATAACGAAGTAACTCTTCATCGGACATATCGGTATCGGCGGTCACTTCAATATACGTTGCCACACACTCCAGTGACAGATTACCCACATTCGCGGCTTCTGTGCGGTTAGGTTCTAACAAGCAATTGATCGTTGAATACAACGCGACCATGGCATCCAACGCAGGAGAGGCGCCATACATGTCAAACACATCGAGATCAGGCATATTAGCTTCGACATTGACTTGCTGAACTTCAAAGTTCATCGTCGCACCGGTATTACTCAACTTGTTCCATACACCATCGATAATACTGCGAATCTGATGCCGATCACCAAAATCGAGTAAGCTTGAAAATAGCGCAAAATTTGGCAACATACGCTCAGTAACCGCAACCGAAAAAGCGCTCAACTGCCAACCATCGAGTGCCTTCAGCTCATTCTCGAGCAACCATTGTGACATCAGATAAACTCCCGAACTATATTTTCTCCTATTGTACAGCGCAGAAATCATTTTGCAGCTGTAATACAAGATTGACCAAATTCCTAGATTAAACCGCGTTTATCGCGGTTCTCGTGTACTTTTCATCTAATTCACGCTGTCTTTTTATTGTATACTTCCCCGCTGAAATTCAAGCTCCTAGCGGAAGATGAACCATGAATGTCAAAAATCCTCTCGCGACCCTCGTAAAAGGACTCGATTGCTTCAGTGAATGGACCGGGCGTAGCATTGCCTGGCTGACTTTGCTGATGGTACTCGTTACCTTTACTGTCGTAGTAATGCGTTATGTTTTAAATATCGGCAATGTTCAATTACAAGAATCCATTATCTATATGCATAGTTTTGTCTTCCTTCTTGGGGCAGGCTATACACTCAAACATGACGGCCATGTTCGCGTCGATATTTTTTATCGACCCTTGAGTGAACGCGGCAAAGCCATCATCAATCTGATCGGCATTTTAATATTGCTATTACCCGTGTCAGTGTTTATTTTATGGATCTCTTGGGATTACGTCATCTTCTCATGGCATACCCTGGAAGGCTCGCAAGAAGCCGGCGGTATCGAAGCCATCTATCTCTTAAAGACCTCATTATTAGTGATGCCCGTACTCATGATTCTGCAAGGTATCGCAGAGCTCGGTCGTAATATTCTCGTCTTAGCCGGACAGGCACATCTGATTGAAGAGGACTCTCAGGAGCATCCCGTATGATTGAACTTCTCCCACTACTGCTGTTTTTAGGCGCTATCTTTGTCTTGCTACTCGGCTATTCCGTTGCTTATTCTCTGGCGGGCACCGGCCTTATTTTTGCCGCTATTGGTATCATGACCGGTCACTTCGAAGCGAGCTTCCTTGAGGCCGTGCCAAATCGTTTGTTTGGCATTATGAATAACTCCGTCTTGATCGCGGTCCCCCTGTTTGTCTTCATGGGCGTGATGCTAGAAAAATCTAAAATTGCGGAAGAACTGCTCGATACGATGGCCATACTATTTGGTCCCGTTCGCGGCGGCTTAGGCATATCCGTCACCATTGTCGGTATGTTACTGGCCGCCAGTACCGGCATCGTTGGCGCAACGGTTGTCACCATGGGGTTGCTCTCTTTACCCACCATGCTGCGCCGTGGCTATGATCCCGGCGTTGCCACAGGCACGATCTGTGCCTCGGGCACTCTCGGGCAGATCATCCCGCCTTCCATTGTGTTGGTCTTACTCGGTGATGTTATCTCCTCGGCCTATCAGCAAGCACAACTTGAGCAGGGTATTTATTCACCTAAAACCGTCACGGTGGGCGATCTATTCCTTGGCGCACTCCTCCCCGGTCTACTGTTGGTCAGTGCTTATATTGGCTATTTGATTTTTAAAGCCATCTTCCATCCGGCGACAGTTCCTGCCATTCCCAAAGAAGAGCGGGATGCCATGGACAATCTGTTTCAGCGCGTTATCTTTGCGCTACTGCCGCCCATCTTTTTGGTTGGCTTAGTACTCGGCTCGATTCTGGGCGGCTGGGCAACACCGACAGAAGCGGCATCCGTGGGTGCACTCGGCGCCATCATCTTAGCGATGGCGCGTCGTTGCTTCACCTTACAGATTCTGAAAGAGGTCATGCGCTCGACAACTCAAGTGAGTTCAATGGTGTTTATCATCCTGGTCGGAGCCTCGATCTTCTCACTGGTATTCCGAGGGTTTGGCGGCGATGATCTGGTGCGTAACTTCCTTACAGACTTACCCGGTGGCGTATTTGGCGCCGTCGCACTAGTCATGCTGGTGATTTTCTTGCTTGGCTTCTTTCTTGATTTCATCGAGATCACCTTTGTGGTTGTGCCCATTGTAGCTCCCATACTCCTCGCCATGGGACTCGACCCAATTTGGCTTGGCGTTATGATCGCACTGAACCTGCAGACCTCATTCCTCACGCCGCCATTTGGCTTTGCACTGTTTTATCTTCGAGGCGTGGCACCGGAAAGTATTTCCACCATGCAGATCTATAAAGGCGTTATTCCCTTTATTATGATTCAACTCGTCGCCCTGTTGGCGCTAGCACAATGGCCTGCGCTAGCAACGTGGTTACCGCATCTCGTCTACGGTTAAACCCAACAAAATTGAACGATAAAATTGAACGACAAAAAAACCCGCACTTGGCGGGTTTTTTATCGTCCTCAGTGAACACCTAGCGGTGTCAATCGACTTTACATTGAGCGAGCGTTTAGATAAGCCTGTTCAGAGATCGCATGCCATTTAATCGATTCCTCTCGGAATTTCACAAACGAATCATAGACTTTTTGTGACAGAGGGTCTTTCGCTGCTTCTTCAGCAACAACCTCAGCCGATAGGCTGCGCAGTTCTTTGAGTACATCATCTGGGAACTGACGCAACTGAACGCCCTCATCATTCACCAACTGCTGCAGCGCCTGATTATTCTTCGCGGTGAAATCAGCCAACATATTTTGGTTAGCGATGCGCAACGCGCTACGTACAATCAACTGAAGATCAGCCGGCAGTTTTTCGAAAGCGTCTTTATTGATAAAGCATTCCTGAGCGGTACCAGGCTCATGCCAACCCGGGTAATAGTAAAACTTAGTCGCTTTATGCAGGCCAAATGCTAGATCATTATAAGGACCCACCCACTCGGTCGCATCGATCGCCCCAGATTGCAGAGAAGAGAAAATCTCACCGCCTGAGAGTAATACCGGTGTACCACCCGCACGCTTAAGTACTTCACCACCGAGTCCAGGTATGCGCATTTTCAGACCCTTAAGGTCTTCAACATTATTGATTTCACGATTAAACCAGCCACCCATCTGTACGCCAGTGTTACCCGCAGCACCTGGAATCAAGTTAAACTCAGCATAGACTTCTTCCCACAGCTCCATACCGCCGCCTTGATACAACCAAGCGTTCATCTCCTGAGCCGTCAGGCCAAACGGAACCGCAGAAAAGAACTGCGCCGCTCGGGTTTTACCTTTCCAATAGTAAGAAGCGCCATGCCCCATTTCGGCAGTACCACGTGAAACGGCATCAAAAATTTCCAACGCCCCCACCAGCTCATTTGCGCCATACACTTTTACTTTAATGCGGCCACCAGACATCTGACCGATCAATTCAGCCAGCTCATTGGCACCCGTTCCCAAAACGGGGAAGTTTTTTGGCCAAGCGGTCACCATTTTCCATTCAACGGTTTCCGGTTTGTCCGGCATAGCCCCAGCGGCGGGCTGTGCACAATCAGCGGCCACTGTTTCTTTCTCTTCTGTACAGGCAGCTAAACCTGCAGCAGCGACCCCTAAACCGAGGACTTTGACAATATCACGACGTTTCACAAGGCTTCTCCAAATTCGTCATTGTAACGCTGTTTCTATCTAGTATTATTGTATGTTTTTTTTATCAACACCTGAACATAGCATCAAGTTATAATTGCCGCAATTTCAATGTGTAAGCCGGCCTCTATTGATCAATTATTAACCACAAAAAGCCTACGCATTTATTCTATTAAGATAAATTACTGATATACTCTTGCCGTTATGCCTAATCTGAAAACGGAAATCAGCTTGCAGTCGCTCAATCTACTTAAATCTATCGCCGATGCGAAACCCAATCTGCGTAAATCAGAACAAAAAGTTGCTGATTATGTCTTGGAAAATCCTTCCGATGTCATTCATATGCGAATTGTCGATCTTGCATCTGAAGCGAATGTGAGCGAGCCAACCGTTGTCCGTTTTTGCCGTGCGCTTAACTATGATGGCTTTCAAGATTTCAAGCTGACTTTAGCGCAAGGGCTTGCTAGCAATGCTAACTTCGAGCAGTTCTCCCTTAACTCTAAGGATACTGTGAGTGAGTTTAAGCAAAAGATTTTCGACTCAACGGTCGGCAATATGATGCGCGTTAGAGAGGAACTCGATGCGAATACTTTGGAAGATGCCATTGATGCGATTGCCAGCACCAATCGCTTAGAGTTGTATGGCTTCGGCGCATCAGCTCCCGTGTGTAATGATGCGCAACATAAGTTTCATCGTCTGAAAATTGCCGCCTCCGCTTATTCCGATCCGCATATGCAGATGATCTCAGCGACCACACTTACAGAACGGGATGTGGTCATCGCTATCTCTCAGACCGGCCGTACCAAAGACCTACTACACGCGGTCAAACTGGTGAAGGATGCGGGAGTCACCGTTATCACCCTCTGCCCGAGTAATACTCCTCTATCCGATCTCGCCAGCATTGCGATTCATATCGATCTTGAAGAAGACAAAGACCTCAGCACCTTGATGTCATCCCGTGTGGTCCATCTCGTGGTCATTGATGTACTAGCGGTTGGCGTGGCCATGAAACTAGGGCCGGGTCTGCTTGATCATCTGAAAACAATCAAACGCAGTCTAAAAAGCTTACGTCAGAACGATAAACGGCTACCTTTACGTAAACCAGAAGTATAAACCTGCTTTTTCCTCTTTTTGTCACATTTCTACATCAAGATTAACCTCTGTTAGCGCCGCTGCTACGGCTTATTACAGATTGAAGTTCTCTTTTTAATATTGTAAAAAAGAGATTCCCTGTTAATCAACGATGTTAAACGGACAGTTAGCTCATCAGATGATACAGCGATCGGGTGAGCTTGACAGAAGGTGTAGGAGTCAATGCTATGCTTATACGGAAAGATCAAGATCTAAACGAAATCCAAACAACAGTCTTCGATATCATCATCGGTATTGATGAACATGAACAGCAGGCTAAACAGCAAAGAGTACGTCAGAAAAGTTTATCGGTAAGACGCGCTATTGAAGATCGCAAACAGCGAAAAGAGCTCGAATATCAAATTAATGATGAACGTTGGTTTGATGATCTCGAAGATGATCACTAAGCGAGTCAGCTAAAAAGCCTGTCACGCGAAAACAGGCTTTACAGACACTCAACCTGACTAGAGATCAGGATAGAGCACATCTAAGGGTACTGAGCGACCACTGTCGACCACTATCGCAGCATGCTTACGGCTTAACTTCCGTGGCTCAGGCACGCCACAGGAATGCGCGATCATTTCGACCTCTTTCACCAAGTTGTTATGATAGTGAGTCACTCTTTTCGCTTTATCCTCTGGCACCAAGCCTCGTTGTAAGTTTTTATTATGCGTGGTGATGCCTGTCGGGCAGGTATTTTTATTACATTGCAGCGCTTGAATACAACCCAAGGCGAACATAAACCCCCTTGCACTGACACAGAAATCAGCCCCCATACACAATGCGGCTGCGACATCCGTTGGATTAATACATTTACCCGAAGCAATCACCCGAATACGCTCTCGAAGACCATGCTTAATCAGTTGATTAACCAATATAGGTAGGCTTTCCCGCAACGGTAACCCGACGCTGTCCATCAGCGGCATCGGTGCGGCACCGGTGCCACCATCACTACTATCGAGGGTAATAAAATCGGGCGCCTGCTCAATGCCTCGCATCACCACCCGCTGACAAAACTCATCTAGCCAATCGATTGAGCCTAACACTAGCTTAAAGCCAACCGGCTTACCGGTAACTTCACGAATATGACTAATCATATCCAGCAAATCATCGGCGGAATTGACCTCAACATGTCGATTCGGGCTAATCGACGCAATACCTTCCGCTATACCGCGAATAGCGCCGATTTCAGCCGTGACTTTTTCGCCGGGTAACATCCCCCCTTTACCGGGTTTGGCCCCCTGACTTAACTTAATCTCGAACATCTTGACCTGTTTATAGGCCGCTTTATCCCTTAATTTATCATCACTCAACAGACCACGTTCATTACGCACGCCATATTTAGCGGTACCGATCTGACACACAAGATCGGCTCCCCCTTCGAGATGATAAGGTGATATCCCGCCTTCACCAGTATTCATCCAGCAGCCCGCTTCCCGCGCACCATTGGATAGCGCTCTAATCGCCGGCTTTGAAATCGCGCCGAAGCTCATGCCCGATATATTAAAAAAGGATTTAGCCGCGTATGGCTCACGACAAAAGGGGCCGATCTCCAAGGGCTGATTTTTTACCGCATCTTCTTCCAGGGTCGGAAAAGGACAGTTCAAAAAGTAGTAGGTTCCTGGCGAGCGAAGATCACGGGTAGACCCAAACGCGATGGTATTATCAATATCCTTAGCCGCCCGATAACACCAGCTACGCTGCGCCCGATTAAACGGCATCTCTTCACGATCCATAGCGAAGAAATACTGCCGAAAAAACTCGCCTAAGTGTTCAAACACATAACGAAAACGGCCAAATAAAGGGTAGTTTCGACGAATGGTCTGCTGTGTCTGATGTTTATCTATTTGATAAACAATCAGTGCCGTAATCACCGCCCCTATAAACACCAACAACAGAATACCGCCCAAGATGGCAACGAAATTAATCGCAAAGCTGCTGAGGGAATCTATCATGTTCGCACTCCTTGTTATTGTTTGTCACAGAGCAAAAATCTTAACACGCATCCTATCCTGTTATAGCGATATTGCCTACGAGCAATTTGTTGCGACAAGGCGCTAAGCATCGAAAACAAACTTAATCACCGACATCAATCCAGTTATCGGTTAACCTCTTAGCCTTCTCGCGCTGCATAATGATCTCGCCATAGCGTACCGACAACAATACCTCACCTTGTTGACGAATCACCGCATAATCATCTTCACCATCGAGCAAAATAAAATGTCCGGGCTTGCCTAACTCAATACCATAACGATGCTCAACATTGAGAGTTTTAGCGCTATTATCACTGATAAAATCTAACGCCGAACTAAAATCGGCATAGCCCATCATTTGACAGATATGTAAGCCGAAATCGAGACTTCGTAACAGCTTACCATTACCTAATGAATACCAAGGGTCGAAGATAGAATCCTGACCAAAGCACACATTAATATCGGCGGCATTTAATTCTTTCACGCGCGTCAATCCGCGCCGCTTCGGATAGCTATCGAATCGGCCTTGTAGGTGAATACTCTCGGTCGGACATGAGACAAAGTTGATACCTGATTTTTTCAGTAAGCGAAACAGTTTCGAGCAGTAAGCGTTATCGTAAGAGCCCATTGCCGTGGTATGACTCGCGGTGACACGGTTTCCCAACTGCTTAAACAGCGCTTCTGCTGCCAACACTTCGAGAAAGCGGGAGTTTGGATCATCAATCTCATCACAATGCACATCCACCAGCCGATCATACTCAAGCGCCAGTTCAATCACCTTTTTCATCGACGCTTCACCCAGCTCTCGGGTGTATTCAAAATGCGGAATACCACCGATCACATCGGCACCCACCTGCAGGGCTTCCTCCATCAGTGCCAGTCCGCCGGGAAAGGAGAGTAACCCCTCCTGAGGAAAGGCGACCACCTGAATCTCTATTTTATCGGCGAGCTCATCGCGCAGCGCACACAGAGTGCGCAATCCTACTAAGCTCGGATCACTCACATCCGCATGAGTACGAATATACTGCACTCCGTTTTGCACCAGTAACTCGATCGTTTGCAGCGCCCGCCGACGGATATCCGCTTCATTCAGTAGAGGTTTACGCTCTCCCCAACGCTCGATGCCCTCAAACAGCGTGCCACTCTGATTCCAGTGAGGCTCCCCCGCCGTGAGAGCCGCGTCTAAATGAATATGGGGTTCGACAAAAGGCGCACAGGCCAGTTGACCTGCCGCGTCTATCTGCTCAGCATTCGCTGCCACATCAGCAGACTGCTCAGTAATTGAGGTAAAATGGCCTTGCTCAATCACCAACGTGTGCAGCGCCGATTTTTTTCGTAGACGGGCATTAACTATTTCCATCGTGATTCTCGCTTTGACTTTCTATATTGTGATGTTGAAACAAAATCTGCTCTATCAATAAAGCGCTTTGTAAATTAAGACGGGCAAAGGGATCGTTTAGAGGACAATCAATCAATTGCTCTATCCGCTTCAATCGATGACTGAGTGTATTCCTATGAATACTCAAACAATCCGCCGCCTGCTGTTGATTGCCGAAATAATTCAAAAAGTGCGTCAGGGTTTCCTTGAGCATAAGCGAGCGCTGATCTCGAGCAAAGCACAGCGCCCCTAGCTGCTGCTGACAGAACTGTGACAATAAACTCCGTTGTGGAATCGCATCAAACAATCGAGCAATCCCCAACTGATCATAACAAAACATTTTTTGTTCTTGCTGTAATGCAAACTGCACCGCATGTCGTGCCTGCTCTGACGCCTTAGCGATACTACTTAAACCTGGTTGCAGATCGCTAATACCGGCATACACCTCAAGTTCTGCGGGGAGATACTCAAGCGCCTGCATAATTTCCCCCGACAGTGCCGGCGAATGTTGCGCATCCGTCGGCCAGATCGCTAAAAGATCCTGCTCATATTCCAACACCGGCCAGTCGATGCCTCGACGCTTTAGGAGTTCAGTGAGCTTATCTTCGAGTAGACTACGCTGATGTATCAACTTCCACTGTTCGGCAGGATCATCACGCAGACGTTGATTAAAACCTTTCAGTCTGACGGCCAGCACCGCATAGGGCCGCGTATCACTTAGACCCAAGTCGGCCGCACGCAGATGAATCAACTCGGGTGTATCAGCATAGCCATTGATCAGTCGAGTCAGAAACAACCGCGTCGACTGACCGATCAAATTATCTTGTACAATCGCATTACAAATGACCTCGGTCACCTGAACCATTGGCAAGCTATAAGGTTGTTCAAACAGCGCAAAACCCAACGCATTGGCGAGCGCTTTGACACTGCTAGGGATGCTTTGAATAAACTCAGACCCCGTCAGAATAACGATCCCCGCTGCGCCATACTCCACCGCCTCTCGAATCAAACGCTGCAGATTGTCTTCAGAACGACGTTTATTAATCCCCGTGACGAAAATCAGTTCACCGCCGCGTAACCAAGACCCCAGCGTTTCATCTTCGGCGACATAGGGCCAACGCACAGCATGTTGACTACCGCGTAAGCCCGCCACCATATTGATAGCTTCAAGGCCGGGTAACCGTGAAACATCAGCACAAATTATCGACATTAACTTTCCACTGGATCAAGAGAGGTATTCGTGAATGGTTGTTTTACCAATATCACATAGCTAATCGCTGCCACTAACACCCCAACAATGGGCGGCATCGGCGAACTGTATGCGGCGAGAGAACCGATCGCATAAGCCCCTAAGCCTAACCAGTTAAACGCGGGCAGTGTCTGCTCGGCAAGTTTAGGGTAGCGTCCTTTATGATTCACCCAGAAATCCGCCATAATCACACCACCAATAGGAGGGATAAAGGTGCCCAATAAAATCAGGAAAGGGATCAATAAGTTATACATTCCCCCGACCGCTAAAACGGTGCCGATAGCCGCGCCAATCACCGTGACGAGACGACGCTTATCGGTACGCAGCAAGTTACAACCCGCCACCGCAAAGTTATAGATGGTATTATCTTGAGTCGTCCAGATGTTCAGCAGTAACATTAGTACCGCTAGCACCACAAAACCCTGTGCTATCATCACATCAACGATATCAGCCTGCTGATAGATCAGCGCGCCCATCGCACCGGTTATCACCATTAAGCCGTTACCCAGAAAAAATGCTGCTAGGGTCGCCATGACGGCCACCTTCGGCGTTTTAGCAAAACGACTCCAGTTAGTTGCCTGAGTACCGCCACTCACAAAGGTACCGATAATCATCGTCATCGCGGCAGCCCAGCTAAGACTCTCCGTGGGCGTCTGTGCCATGAGACCATTAACGCCGCCGATATCCACCCAACCCGTGTAGAGGCTAATCATAATAAACAACATCATCGCGGGTACCGCAAAACGCGACAGCCAATCAAGGCCTCGATAACCCACCATGGCGGTAAGACAAAAGGCCATACCAAAGGCGATCATCAGTGGAATTTCGAGTGATGCTGGTAATCCCGTTGTTTTTACCAACACCGTTGCCACCGTCGCGGTGCCCCAGGCATACCAACCAATCTGAGTAAAGCCTAGGATAAAATCAGACAGCTTACTGCCCACTTCACCAAAGCAAAAACGCCCCATCAAGACCGAGTTCAAACCACTTTTACAAGCGATATAAGCCAACGCAGCAGCATAGATACCCAGTATCAAGTTACCCGCAACAATCACCAGTATCAGTTCATCAAAGGTGAACGCCTTACCTAGCGACCCTCCGGCCCACATAGTGGCGGTAAAAAAAGTAAATCCAAGTAATAAAATAGATGTTGAAAGCAGCCCTTTACGCTCACTTTTAGGCACTTCGCTTAATGGATAATCTGAAGTTTCCATTGCATGCTCCGCTCTTATTCAGGTTGATATGTATCGTTCAACCTTAACCAAGGCAAAGTTTATACCATCGATAGCGTCACTCAGCGATACGGATTCAGGTGTTATATATCTACTTTTTTTATGGTTTATTATCAGTGCAGTCTGCACAAAAAAACAACTACCTAGAAAAAGCACAGTGGTTACACATGCCTCTATTTGTAGCAAAAGGTTATTTTTTGCGCTTTTAAGTAGCGAATAACAGGATTATCGATAATTCAGCGATAACATTCGATATGCATTTTCTACAACGTTTAATACACAGCTACTGCAGCCTGATGGCTGCAGATTACTTCAACAGATGACGATCAACTGCTTCACTTTCACGAATCCAGTCATTGACCTTTCTCTTCAGATAACACCGCCGCCGATGCAGAAAACACACGGCCGACAGAAATATTTTACAAACCCGCTTTTGCATCGGTTTCATCCGGCTAACCCCGTTAAGTTCGAGAAATAAACGCCGTCGGCTTGCTGACATATCCAGCCTCCATTGAGAGAATAATAGCGGTATATTCAGTCACCCGGCATCGATCACTGAATATACCCTGCCACAATGTCTGTTTGTTTAGGCCGTTTTACGATTTCGCTCGGCATACAACGCATCAAAATTCACCGGCGCCAGCATCAATGGCGGGAAGCCGCCCTTCACCATGATCTGATCAAGGGTTTCGCGTAAATAAGGGAACATCACTGAAGGACAAGCAACCCCGAGCGCTTCCGCTTGTTGTGAACTCGGAAAGCCGCTGATCATGAAAACAGCCGCTTGATCAACTTCAACGACAAACGCGAGTTGATCTTGATTTTGAGCGGTGAGAGAAACAGATAGCACGACTTCGTATAACCCGTCGTCGACTTGCTCATAGGTGGTATTCAGATCCATTGATACCGTTGGCTTCCATTCATCGCGAAATACTCGAGTGGTATTGGGCGATTCAAAAGATGAGTTTTTGACATAGATTTTTTGTAATGCAAAGAAAGGGGCTTCAGGGCCCTGTGATTCATTGTTATTGTTTGACATAAGCGGCTCCAGGACTAAAAAAACTAACCATGAGGACTCGACTCAACACCGAGGACATCACTGTCAAGCAGCGATCAGAGATGATGTCGAATCGAGTCTTATTCATTACGCGTTAACCGGCACGGGAAGATCCAACCAATCAAATAATGCCGGAATATCCGGCTGGAAATCATGGATAACCGGGTACCAAGGGGTAGGCGCTTCAATATCATGCATCACCCCACAAGACGGGCAATAATATTCACGATACACCTGCCAGCTCGTATCAGGTGCCATGAGTGTTGGATAGACCTGACTCATTTTTTCTTCGTCATCCCGCACATACACCAGGGCATTCAACTTCCAGTTAGTACGGTAATCGCCAAAGTCATGGCCGCAGGAACATTTGGTCACTAACGACTTGTCGGCGCTCGTTTCGGCCAAGAAAAGATGTGGACCAAATGCCATAATGATTTTGTCATCCCAGGACACTTGATCCTGCAGTACTGACATATAGTTAGCATAACGTTCTTTGTCCTTCGGCATGGACAACATCATGTGTAAGGTATCCCAATCAAGGCTACCTTTAACCAGATCCGCCACCTGTTTTTTTGTAAAATTTGACATAATCAGTCTCTCTTTATTGTTTTTAGATTTGAGTTATTAGATTTCAATGTGAAAAGCCATCATGAGGGGCACTAAGCCCCCCAGCAGCGCCCCCCAGCAGTACTTACTGCTCGGTCATAATGACCGGATGGACATCAGGCAACTCACTTAGATCCATATGATGCTTAGCGCCAAACATAGGTGTCCCCAGCGACTCTTCGAGTAGTTCCCAGCTATCCGGTAGATCCCAGAATGCTTTAAACTCGTTAAGGAAGCTTGCAGATAGATAGAAGCTTGAGGCAAACATCTGCTGCACCTGCACCGAAGCCTCTTTATCCAAAATGCGCTGACGCTCGGTCTCCATCCACTGTCGCGTTGGGGTGCCACGCGCAATACGCTCTTTACGGATAGCCGCACGCCGTGCCTGCGTTTTTTGCGCATCAATACACCAGGTGTTGTCTTTATCTTGAGAGATCACCACGCCGTATATCTTTTCGGCAAACTCGGGTAACACAAAGTTTTGATTTAGATCGTTTTCAACCCCAGCAATATCACGCTCCAATGGATCGCCAAAACCAGGCCCACCACGCAGATAGTTAAGATACAGATCACCGTTCTCAAAGATCGCTTCGGTGGTAATACACTGTTTATCCCGTTTCACCAACGCATCGTCACTTAGGTGTTTTTCAAGCTCGCATTCACTCGGATCGCGATCTTTACCCAGCGGTAATGATTTACCCTCTTGGATACGCTCTAACAGGCCAGTATTATGTGCTTCAAAGCGATAGCCAGTGGCTGCAGGGTATCCTCCCATCATGCCCCAATCACTGTTCATATAACCGTTACCCATAAAGAACATGGTCCAATCGGCCGACCCCCACACCATACGCAGGGTTTCGAATCCGAGCCCTCCGCGATATTTACCATAGCCACCGGTATTCGTTTTAATCGTCCGGCCCATATACAGCAGAGGTTCCGCCAACTCCCAGATCTCTATATCCCCCATATCACCTTCAGGGTTCCAGATAGCCGCGGCATGATTTAAACCATCTTTGACCGCACAGGCACCCGTGCCGCAGGCGGCGGTTTCAAAGCTGTTCACCGCATGGATTTCGCCCTCTTGGTTAATACCGCCCCCTTGTAACCAGTTACAGGGGTTAGAGTTACCGGCATTGACCTCTTCCAGATAACCTCGACCAAAATAGGTACGACTAACACCGCGCCATAACGAACTCCATGACGATACGAGGAAGTGCCAAGCATCGGCATGCGCTGTACGTCGATCATCGGGATTGGTCCAAGTCCCCTTCGGTAAACGAAACTCAGTGGCATAACGTGCACCATCGTTAATACGTTCGGTGGGCACCAACGATTGCGTCATCATCACCCAAATACCACTGGTGAACGCAACTGGGTTGGCATTATACGTATGCCAGCCCCAACGACTGCAGCCCTCAAAATCCAACCGCCAAGAGGCATCTGGCTTAATGGTAATCTCACAAGGCGCATGCATGATGGTATCGACTTTGGCGAAGGGCGATGGTACCGCCACATCCTCATGAGCATAAGGAACATCCACGAAAGCCACGGTTTTGATCTTACCGGGAATGGTCATCGCTTTAATCCGGCTAACGAGCCCTCGGCGACCATCTTCAATGACCTCAGTGGCAAATTTTTCATAAGCCTCCAAGCCTTCTTCACGCACCGTCTCTTCGACCAGATCGCGAATCATATGACAACCGGCAATCCGAGTTTTCTCATCCAGTATCCAGTATTTAGGGGTTCGCACATTACGCTGACTTTCATGTAGCCAATCACGTAACGGCGTATCATTGACCCCCGTTTTACGGCAGGTAATCTGCACCCCGTCGCCAAACCGTTGCACCTGACCGTTCGACATTGAACCCGGGCCTACCGCCCCCACATCGATCACATGTGTCACACCACCGACCCAACCAATCAATGTTCCCTCATGAAAAACAGGCACAATGGTGGCGATATCACAGGGATGCACATTACCAATCTGACAATCGTTATTGGTAAACATATCGCCGGGATTAATACCCGGGTTGGCTTCCCAATTATTCTGAATCATGTACTTAATCGCCGCCCCCATGGTACCAACATGAATAATGATACCTGTCGATGTGGCAATACAGTCTCCGGCGGCATTATAGAGGGTGAAGCACAACTCACCCTCTTGCTCGACAATCGGTGATGCGGCAATTTTTTTGGCTACCTCACGGGAGTTAACCAACCCTGCACGTAGCTTAGAAAAAATCCGTTCATAACCAATAGGATCGTTTTCTTTAAACTCCAACTGTTCTAAGCCGTTATAAAAACCGGTTTCTTCGGTGCGCTTAAGAATCAAATTACGATGATCATTTAACGTCAAACCACTTTTTAACAGACTCGCCGGTCTAGTGTTATCGCCATTGAATTTCTCTTGAATAGTCATCTGCTTTCCTCAATTTTTTGTATTTATTATCGGATTAGTCGCATTCAATCAGGTGGAACAGTCGGTTCTCATCTAAGAAGGTTTCAAAGCCCGGTGGTACTACGTAGGTAGTGGCATCCGACTCAATCACGGCAGGCCCTTTAATCTCATTACCTGGCTGCAATAGCTCCATTTTGAAAATATCAGCCTCGACCCATGATTTTTCATAATAAAAAGGTCGCGTACCTTGACGTGCCTCGGCTGAGGGGTTGGGGCCAACCTTGGCTTCTTCGGGAATATTAGGTTTTTTCGTTTCGACAGTGCCACGCATAATGGCACCGGTGATGCCATAGCCTAGCTCAGGAGAACGCGCCGCATCGGCATAAACCCGCGCGTAGGTTTCGTTAAATGATTCAACCAAATGATCCCAATCTTCAACACCGGTAACCGAGCCCAGCGGTGAATCAATTTCCAAATCATTTAGCTGTCCCAAATACTGCATGGAATAGCCCGGTGTCAGTGTCACTTCTTCATCTTTGAAGCCATTGATACGAAACTCTTCTAGTACTTTGTTCCGCAGTTCATCCCAAGCGTTCTGCAAGGTTGTCGTTGCCGCGCAAATATCATCTCGACTCGATTCTTCCGTAATACCGATATCAACGCTCTTATCGTAGCGATACTCAAAGTCGGCGGTCGCACAACCAAAAGCCGAGAAGCCTGCTGCCCAAGCCGGAACAATGGTCTCCTTAAAGCCCAAGCCTTTGGTATAACCGTAGGCGTGTACGGGGCCACCACCACCGTAAGAGAAACAGACGAAATCCGTCGGGCTATAACCCTTACCAGTAATCATCGCTCGTAAATGCTGACGCAGTGACAGATCGAGTAGCTCAATCACACCGGCGGCAGCATCTTCGATCGATAGACCTAAAGGATCGGCAATCTGACGTTTAATTTCGCGACGCGCACGATCAACATCCAGCTCAAGAATACCGCCCAAGAAATTATCGGGATTTAGATAACCGAGAATAATATGACAATCGGTCACTGATACCGTATCCACACCGCCTTCTGGCCAACAGGTGCCCACCCGATAACCAGCACTATCGGGACCTAGCTTGATCGCATTCGCGTGCGGATCAATACGCACAAAACTACCGGCGCCCGCACCAATGGTATCCATCGCCACTAAAGGCAGAGACAACACTAAACGCGCCATATCACCATCTTTATGAATGGCGAAGTTGTTTTTAGTAATCAACGCCATATCAAAGCTGGTTCCGCCAATATCGGAACAAGCAATATTTTCATAGCCCAGCTTTTCACCCAGATATTTAGCCCCAATAACACCACCGATCGGCCCAGAGACCAGCGAACGAGCAAGCTCTTTGGCTTTCCAGCTGATGGTGCCACCATGACTCGCCATCACTCGCAAATCAAACTGCCCACCGACATCTTTCATGCTGTCACTGATAGTGCCCAATGTCGCTCTTGAGGGTTCTGCCGCATAGGCTTCGAGAATGGTGGTATTGGTGCGATGACTCTCTTTACGCACGGGGTAGTAATCGACGGAGGCAAATACAGGAATATCGACGCCCATCTCACGCGCCACTTCTTTACAAGCATCGCGAACGGCTTTTTCGTGATCCTCATAGAGATAGGAACTGAGCAAGCTAATAACAATCGCCTGACACCCCTGCTCTATTAATTCGCGAGCCGCTTCACGGGCTTCATGTAACCGTACGGCAATCACCACATTACCTTTGGAATCGACTCGCTCGGTTACGCCACGGGTATCTTTGATGTCCACCAGCGGGTCATCATAACGATGAGTATTCAAATGAATACGATCTTCAAAGGCATAGCCCAGATAACTCTGAATCGCGCGGCCCATGCGATGAAAATCTTCAAATCCTTTACTCACAATTAACCCGGTACGCAGCCCTTTTCGACCGACCACGCGGTTGAGCATCGCCGTACCGGAAAAAACGCAGGTCACCATTTCTGGAAAAACATCTTCAACCTTGCGATCCCAATGCGCCAAGGCATCGGTACTCGATTCGAGTACCGCCTGTGATTCATTAACATTACTTTGTGCTTTACCGACTACAAACTCGCCATCGGCGCGGACAAAAAAGGTATCGGTCATGGTGCCGCCGGCATCAATCCCAAGCACTTCTACTGGATTCATTAATTGATTCAAAATCGTATCCTCGTATTATTTTTATTGTCTCTACTTACCCGGTGGAATTTGCCTAGGTAAGGATCTCAATCAGCCGAAACTGATTGCCTGAGTTAACAGCATCGGCTGTGCCAATTAATAAAATTACATAAAAATCAGACGCTTATTATTTATTTAGGGAGATTAGCTCGGCAATTAGCGCAATAACCGTTCGATAATCGGTCGGTCACCGTCCGGTAATCAGGCGCTTTTAAAAAGTCGATTTGAGCGATGAGATAAGTCAGGGGATCGAGACAGACACGGCTAGAAAGTTAAACACCGTCATATTAAAAACGGCTAAAAAATAGACGATTGAAAATCGACGATAGTAGGTTCAGTATTAGACTACGTATCCATAAATATAAAAAAAACGGTATGAATACAGTCAATATAAAAAATACTCTGCGAGGCACAGCTGCCGTCGAGCAGCCTCTGAAAATAGCCAAGGCCCGAGAAACATTACTAAACAAAGGTGCGCTCAACGATAATGCCGTGCGCCCCGTCATCCAAGCCTCATGGCAACGCTGTCTTAAAGAAGACGTTAATCCATTGGTGGCCAGCAACAGACTTGAGGTTGAAGGCAGCCAATTGAGTTCTCTCAGCGATCAGCATGAAGCACTCATATCAGCGGCTAAACCGATCATTAACGATGCCAAAGATCTATTAACAGATTCTGGAACCATTATGCATCTGGTCGCACCAAGCGGCATCATCTTATGTTCCCAAGGTGATGAACATACCCGTGCGCTTGCCAATGATTACCGACTGATGCCGGGGGCTAATTGGAATGAACGTGTTGCTGGTACGAATGCCATTGGTACCGCCCTGAATACCGGCCTTGCCATTCAGGTGCATGCCTATGAGCACTTTTGTGAAAATATCAATGATTGGACCTGCTCTGCAGCCGTTATTCGCGATCCCTTCGAACACAGCATTTTAGGAGCCGTGAATATCTCTGGCCTCAAAGATACACTGCATGACTATTGCCTAGCACTCGCCGTATCCGGTGCTCATCAAATAGAGGGGCAACTGGCTCAGCATCGTCTCGCTAAACGAGACCTGTTACTGAGCCTAACTCTCGAACGCTTCAACACACCGAGTAACGACGGCCTGCTATTGTTAGACAATCGAGGCCATGTGATTCGCAACAATCATCAGGCCGATCGCGTATTAGCCGCGCGCGGTTTAAACATCGATTTAACGCCCTTCAATCCCATTCAGCGACTTAATCAAAAAGGCACTTTCTCAGCGCAAGCGACCTCGATTATCAACCAACTTCAGCCGCAGTGGCTGCAACCTATTCACTATCAAGATAAGCAGATTGGCATTCTCGCAGTGGTGCCTTTCCCCACTCGACAGCCATCAGCAATACATCATGCCGCTAATCAATCGGAGCCAATTCATGAACCTGGCTTTTCAAGGCTTGTCGGTCGTAATGCTTTGTTTCTAAAATTAATTCAACAAGCTTCCCGTTTAGCCAAGGCGCCAATTCCGGTATTACTTCAAGGCGAAACCGGCGTTGGTAAAGAACTGTTTGCGCATGCCATGCATGAGGTAAGCCCCGCCAATAACAAAGCGTTTATCGCGCTCAATTGCGGCAGTTTATCCAAGGATCTGTTAGCCAGTGAGCTATTTGGTTACATCGAAGGAGCCTTCACCGGTGCCCGTCGTGGCGGCATGATCGGTAAAATTGAAGCGGCTAACGGCGGTACCCTGTTTCTCGATGAAATAGGCGAGATGCCTTTGGATCTTCAACCACTATTTCTACGAGTACTGCAAGAATCTGAAATCTGTCGCGTCGGCGAAACACAGCCACGTAAGGTCAATTTCCGTCTGATTGCCGCCACTAACCGAGATTTAGCCGAAGAAGTCGCGCAAGGCCGTTTTCGTATGGATCTCTACTATCGCATATCCTCCATGACCCTCACCATTCCTCCTCTACGCGAACGGCATGAAGATATCGTTCAACTCGCGGAACATATGCTCGAAGAGTTAACGCAGCGCTATGGCGGTATAAAAAAGCAGCTTAGCCACGCATTAAAATTACAACTTGAACATCATTCCTGGCCCGGAAATATCCGCGAGCTCAGTAATCTCATTACCGCCGCCTATTTCCTAACCGATGCAGCAGAACTCACACCTGAAGACCTGCCAACACCGTTGCAAAACAGCAGCGCGGTTATTAGCCATGGGCATCAAACGATCGAGACAGACACCCCGTTACAGCACGCGGAAAGAGAGGTTATCTGCCGTACCCTGCAACAACAAGGCGGTAATCTAACTCGCACCGCTAAAGCATTAAATATTGCCAAGAGTACGCTGTATATCAAACTGCAAAAATATGGCATTGACCGCACAACATAATCAACCCTAAAAAGCATCATCGCAGGCTCGCTGCTGTTGTAAAAAAACAGCCCGAGTCTACGGTATTTTTCTAGGATTCTGGTTATAAGTCGCTTATATCCGTACTTAAATGCTGTCGCTTAGTGTCAGCTATCGGTCTCGAGGATAGCTGACGCTCTCAGGTAAACGTCCATATTTAATCCATAATCTATTCATGGTTTTGCTGCATTTAACACCCATAATACTATCTAAAGAAACATTTATTCCGTACTTGGTGCTCGCCGCCTGACGGTTCATATAAGTGCTTAGGGAAGGTGCGAATAAGTCAATGACGCCTCTGGCTTACAGAGAAGCTGGAGATCAAGGCAACCGTTACAGGCATACTGGTTGTACGTCGAAAAATGTTAACGCTGAGATCCTGCTTCTCTGAAAGCCCCGAAGGGCGGACATAACGGACTTATTCGCACCTTGCTTAGATAAACCTTCATCGTCAATTGGATGACCATTATGACCACGCTAGCAACCCTTTTCGGGCGATCCGGTAAGCGCTTCGGCTTTAAACTTAGTCAAAAAATTTGGCTAACGTTGGGTTATTTAAGCTTGCTATCGCTCCCCTTTCTCGCCACCTTCGCACTCGATATGGCCCATCAAGATAGCTACGCGACCACCCTGATGACCATCAATATGTTAGCGATGATGGCCTTTTATATACAATTTCCCTTAGCCAGCCGCTTAAAACAGATCCCTTTATTCGCCAATATTGATTGGAGTATCTCGCGACATAAAAAAGTAGGTCAATGGTTGGGAATCATTTTCCTGTTTCATCCGATACTCATTCTAGCGCCCCGTTTCATGGTGTCATTCAATGATGGTATGCATAGTCTGATCTCCGTTATCACCGCCCCACAAATGCTCACAGGGCTCATCGCTTGGGTCGCTATGATTATCTGGATACTGACGGCAATCTTTAAAGACGCGCTGCCCCTGCGTTATGAAACATGGCGTTTTAGCCATATGCTGGGGTTTGTCGTTATTACCATCCTCGCCACACTGCATGTAACCAGCGTCGGCAGTCATGGTCAGTTTCAAGCAAGCTTCAATCTCATTTGGTGGTCACTCTGTTCAGCATCCATCGCCATGGTGCTATACAACTACTCTATTAAACCATTTATACAACGGTCACAGCCTTTCAAACTGCTGGATGTCTCACAGATCAGTCGCACCGATTGGCAGGTAACCATCGAGAAAAAAAGTGATTCAGCGTTTAATTTTACCGCCGGTCAGTTTGTTTGGTTAAACACCAGTCAACACAGCGGTGGCGTCAAAGAGCACCCTTTCTCAATCGCTTCGTGTCAGCGCGATCTGCCAAAGATTTCCTTTATTATTCGTAATTTGGGGGATTACACATCAAAACTGAATCAACTCACAGTCGGACAGGATGTGTATCTCGATGGTCCTTACGGCAGTATGAATTTAGCCGAATCCGCTAACGCAAAAGCGATCGTTTTAATTGCCGGTGGTGCTGGTATCGGCCCAATGCTAAGCCTGTTGCGCGGTTTAGCCGAAGCTCACGATCCTCGTCCAATCCGCTTGATATACGGCAATAACCATATGGATCAGATGGTGCTGCAAGATGAGATTAAACGCTTAGAAAAGACAATGCCTAACTTCAAGCAACAATTGGCCTGTCTTACAGCCCCAATTTGCACCGATATTTATCAGGGCGTTATTGATACATGCTGCATTGAAGCCGTTATCAAGAGTGAGAGCCCGGACGACTGGACTGTCTACTTATGTGGCCCAAAACCGATGATTACCAGCGTTAATAAAAGCCTAAAATCATTAAAGATATCCCGTGCCAATATCCATTTCGAACACCTCTCATTTTAACCGCAGGTTGAGGAGAACACGATCATGCCCATTAGTGAAATTGCGGGTTGCATAGGCTGTAAAACCTGTGTGCAAACCTGCCCTACCGACGTTATACAGTTTGATCATGATCAGGGACGCGCTTATATCGCCTACCCAGAAGACTGCCAAATCTGTCATTTATGCCGTCTTTACTGCCCGGTAGATGCCATTAGCATTACCCCGGAAAAATCGATCCCTGTCGTCGTTTCTTGGAGGTAACCCCATGTCAAAGACTACACCTATCTCTCGCCGGATGTTTCTCGGTATTGCCGGTAGTGCCATCGGTGCAACCGCCATGGCCGGACATATGCCGCCCATGCCACCCATGGAAGCACCGAGCCGAAATCAGCCTTCTATCGATGCCGACAGCTTTAAAGAAAAAGCCCTAGAAACCGATGTTTTAGTGATTGGCAGTGGTATTGCTGGGCTCTTTGCCGCGGTAAAAGCCCATGATGCCGGCGCCAACGTATTAATGGTTTCAAAAGGCCGTCTAGGCAGCTCAGGGCTAACGCCCTTCGGTAAAGGCATTTTTAGCTATGATAAGAAAAATGCCAAAATGAGCCCCGATGAGTTTTTAGCCAAAGTCGCCGACTCTTCCATCGGCACCAATAACCCGGTCTTTACTCGTCAACTGTTAGATCACTCGGCCGACCGAGTGGCCGAATTAAAAGAGTGGGGCTTCTTCGACTCGCCGCTATGCTTCGAAAGCTTTTCCAAGCCCATGCGAGAACGTCAGATCCCGACCATGGAACGCATCATGATGACCCACCTTCACAAAGAACAGGGGCGAGTCGTCGGCGCATCAGGGTTTAGTTTAGATCATAATACGGTGTTCAACTTTTCCGCTAAAACAGTCATACTCTGTACCGGTTCTGGCGGCTTTAAAGCCAATGGTTTTCCACTCTGTGACCTCACTCATGATGGCACCATTATGGCCTATAACATTGGTGCTAAAATCACCGGTAAAGAGTGGAATGACGGCCATCCCGCCTCGGCTAAAAATTCCGGCTCCAGTTATGATAACTGGCACGGTCAGATAGAAGAGTTACCGAGCACCACCTCAGCACAGATTAATCACCATCTCGGGGTGGATATGAACTATGCCGCCTATATCAATGGTGGCCCGGTGAGTATGGGGCCCGGCGCAAATAAAGCAGCAGATAACGATGCCTCTGCAGGGCCTTATGTGCCAGAAGCCTTTCGTCAGGCGGGTCCGCCGCCACAACAGCCCGAAGCCACCGGTTTACGAGCGCTCTTTTCTCAAGATAAGCCTCAAGGCCCCCCGGGTATGGGCAATGAATCGGTAGGCGGTTCAACGGCGGGAATGGCAATACATAAATCCGAAGGCTTAGTGCCGATCGATGCAACCGGCTTGAGTAGCATTCCCGGCTTATGGGCATCAGGCGATGCATTGGGCTCCTATATGTCTGGCGGTATTTATACTCAGATCGGTAGTTCCATGGCAGGCTCAGCAGTACAAGGCGCCATCGCCGGCGAAGCTGCCGCTAAAGCCAGTCAAAGCGTCACGCGTATTGCCATACCCAGTGAAAAAATAGTGCAAACCAAAGCAGAGATCCTTTACCCACTTAAACGCGAGACTGGCTATAGCCCCGCTTGGGTCACTCAGGTATTACAAAGCGTCATGATTCCTAACTTTGTCTTATACATTAAAAAAGAGCGCATGATGCAAGCGGCGTTGGCCTATATTGAGGAATTAAAAGAGCATCACGGGCCGATGCTGATGGCATCTGATCGACATCATCTTCGCCTTGCTCATGAAACCATGAATATGATCCATACGGCAGAGATGAAACTGCGAGCATCGATGATGCGCACAGAAAGCCGTTGCAGCCATTACCGTCTGGATTACCCCGAGATTGATAATGAAAACTGGCAAGCGTGGATCAATATTTATAAAGATGAAAAAGGCGACATGCAGTTAGAAAAACAACACTTTAATCAGTGGCCTAAGTTTGCTTAAGGCAGCCTCGGCCCTAACGGTATCATTCAGCGCAGATTATCAAACAGATCTTCGATCAACTGATCAAGTTGTTGGCTATCTGTGCTAGTGCTCGCATAAACACGTAGCCCCATCAACTGCACTTGTAGCGAACGCGCCAAACGTTCGGGCGATTTAGTCGCATTGATCTCGCCCTGCTCCTGAGCCTGTCGCAGTATCGATGCCATCATGGCTTCGATACCCTGGAGTAACTGCTGTGCCTCAACGAGTAACTCGGTATTTTCTTGCGTCAACTCGGAGATGGTTTTCACCAACATGCACATACCACTCGGGGCCGAAGTACTGCAGTCTGTCACCGCCCCTCGAACAAATAACTTCAATCCATCAAGCGGTGATGCTGATGCTGCGAGACAGGCTTTCAAGCGTTGCTGACTCTTCTGAGCGTAATGTTGTAATGTCTCTTTGAACAGGCCATCTTTGCTACCAAAGCAAGCATAGATACTGCCCGGCCGCATATCGACAACCTCCTGCAGATTGCGCATCGAGGTGGCGTGATAACCCTTGGCCCAAAACAGATCCGTCGCCCTATCGATAACATCCTGACGATCATATTTTAAGTTTGACACCTTGGTTTCGGCCTTTGCATGGAGTTGAGATTGGTAAATTATAACCTGAGCACTCGTTCAAAACAATCTGATCGACCGTTCATGGCCAGCGTGCCGTACAGGCAAATGCGACCAATTGATCCACTTCATCCTGATTATTCCCCGCCGCCCATGTAAAGCCGATCGTTCTTTGTTCTGCTGCGTTGAGTAACGGCCGCTTAACGATACCCGGTGATGTGTAATGTTCTGGCATAAACGCCACTCCCACGCCTTCTTCCACCAGCCGTAACGCGCGATCATCTTGATTGGTAACATACGCAACCGTCAGACGCACATCGCTATCTTTGAGCAGCGCTTGAAAAACACGTCGGTATTCACAGTGAGAGCGAGCAATAAAAGGCTCATGCTGTAAATCCGTTAGACTGACAGAAGGTAATTGACTCAAATGATGATCCGCGGCCATCGCCAAGTGATACGATTCTGAAAATAACGCCTGCGATTGATTAAATGCGCCGCCATTATCCGTCGCTGCTGATAACACTGTCAGTGCCATATCAATTCGTCCCGCTTGCGCCAATTGTTCCATCTCCGCTTCACTGGCATCAAAGACGTTCAAACGTAAGTGGGGGTGTTGCCGACGGTATTGCTCAATCAACCGAGCAACATGAGTAATCGATAGGGTATTAATAACGCCAAGGCGTAGCACCCGCTGCATATCATGATGCTTCAGTTCATCTTTCGCGCGAGCGCACTCATGCATAATATTTTTGGCTCTTTTGAGCAGCATACGCCCTGCGGGGGTCAACACCACATTACGCTTATTGCGCGTAAACAGCTTTACCCCCATCTCAGCTTCCAATTTTGAAATCGATGCCGAGAGTGCCGGCTGTGACACAAAAGCACGTTTAGCGCCCCGAGTGAAGTTTTCGAGTTCCGCCGCGGCTAAAAAGCAGCGCAGCTGTTGCAGCTCCATATAATAACTCCTGATTATAATAACCATAGATATAATCGATTTTATTTATCATACGAGAACAACTAGGCTTTTACTATCCCATCATCACTCATTAGAGGCTAACGATGACCACCAACAGACCTATCGCACTGATTGTGGCTAGCGGCGATCATTAAGGAATACAGCATGAAAAAAACAATCGATTTCTATTATGACATTATCAGTGTTGCCTCCTATCTGGCATGGACACAGCTAGAGGGCATCGCTCAACGTACGGGGGCACATATCAACTACAAACCTATATTATTAGGCGGTGTTTTTAATGCCTGTGACAATATTAGCCCGATCACCATTCCCGCAAAGTGGAATTGGGTTAAACAAGATATACAACGCTATGCCGATCACTATGGTGTGCCGTATCAACTCAACCCTCACTTCCCTTTCAATACGGTTAAGGTTATGCGTGGCGCGCTCTGGGCTCAGGCTAACCATCAACTCGAAGCCTACAATCAAGCGATGTTCACCGCCGCCTGGGTCGATGGTAAGGATCTCTCCGCTCAGCCTGATCTGGAAGCCGTATTAAACAGTGCAGGTTTTAATGCCGCCACCGTGATGGCTGAGATAGCTCAACCCAGCCTTAAAACCGCTCTAATGGATGCCACTCAAGCCGCCACCGCACGGGGTATCTTTGGTGCTCCCTCCATGTTTGTTGATGATGAGCTATTTTTCGGTCAAGACCGCCTGGAGTGGGTTGAAAAAGCCCTTGCCAAGTAAAACTTGATTCTCCAGAGGCCGTCCCATGCATAATAAAACCCAACGTTTAAAAGTGCTCAGCTCCGGCATATTAAGCCTGATGCTCACCATGGGTATCGCACGTTTCGCCTTGACGCCGATGCTACCGATCATGCAACAGCACGCCGGACTCGGTATCTCAGAGGGTGGCGGATTAGCCGCGATCAATTATTTTGGCTATCTCTGTGGTGCATTAATAGCGGCGATGATCAGCGATCTAGTGATAAAAGATCGCCTCTATCGTTGTGGCTTAATCATGGCATTAGTGACGACCATTGGTATGGGGCTAACGGATAACCTGTGGCTATGGGCCGTGTGTCGCTTCCTCGCGGGCTTGAGTTGCGCAGGCGGCATGTTGCTCGGATCGGGATTAATTCTCAACTGGCTGATGCGTCACGGTCATCACAGTGAACTCGGTATTCATTTCTGTGGCGTCGGCTTGGGCATCGTTCTCTGTGCTATCGCGATCGAATCGATGCAAGCCTATTTTGATTGGCGTGAACAGTGGGTTTTATTAACCCTAATTGGCGTATTTATCATGATACCCGCATGGCGCTGGTTGCCGCCGCCCGATAAAACCCAGCAGACCACTCGCGGCGAAACCTTGATCGATGCCCCACCGAGTGCGGCCTTTATGCGCCTCTTTCAGGTGGCTTACTTCTGCGCCGGTGTCGGCTATGTGATCAGCGCCACCTTTATCGTGGCACTGGTTGATCAACTACCCGGACTTGAAGGACAGGGTAGCTGGGCATTTCTCATCATCGGACTGGCGGCCACCCCCAGCGCTATCGGTTGGGACTTCATCGCTCGACGCTTTGGCCCACTCAACGCATTGATCTGTGCCAGCATATTACAGGTGATCGGCATACTGCTGCCCGTCATCGAAACCAGCTATCTATTGACGATGATCGGCGCGATCTTATATGGCGGCACCTTCGTTGGTATGGTGTGTCTGGTGCTCACCATGGCGGGACGTTATTACCCTACCCGTCCAGCCAAAATGATGGGCAAGATGACACTGTCTTTTGGCACCGCTCAGATCATCGCTCCGGCATTAGCGGGCCTATTAGCAGAGCACAGTGGTAACTATATCAGCGCGGTTTATATGGCCGCCTTCATTATGGCTTTGGGTAGCATACTGCTACTGATGCTTAAAGCACGAGAACCTAAAACACAATCCCCCCTCAGCTCCGTCAACTAAAGCCAAATATGTCCAATATGTTAGTAAGCGAAGATAGGCCTAAACACTTACCGATCTTCGTCACCCTTTATTCGGCTTTCACGACACCGTTTGCTGAAGTAAACACTATAAAAAAAGCCTATCGATTTATCGATAGGCTTTTCATTCACAGTATCTTGATCAAATTATCGGGTTACTTATCAAACTTTATTGTCATAACACACCGATAACACGCTTCACAAAACGCCTATTCGACCGTCACCGATTTAGCAAGATTTCGCGGCTGATCGACATCGGTGCCTTTCAGCACAGCAACATAATAAGCCAATAGCTGTAACGGAATCGAATAGATGATCGGCGCCATCACTGTCGGTACATCCGGCAGAGTGATTAATTCCAGATCATTACCCGGTTTTACCTGGGCTTTGGAGTCGGCAAAGAGGAATAGCTTTCCACCCCGTGCGCGCACCTCTTCTAAGTTGGCCTGTAATTTTTCCAACAACGAGTTATTCGGAGCCACCGCGACCACCGGCATATTTTCATCGACCAAGGCCAACGGGCCATGTTTCAACTCCCCAGCGGGATAAGCCTCTGCATGAATATAGGAGATCTCTTTCAGCTTGAGCGCCCCTTCGACAGCCACCGGATAGATCGTGCCTCGGCCTAAAAACAGTGCATGATGTTTATCGACAAAGTGCTCGGCCATCTTCTGAATTTGTGCATCCAGTGTTAACACCTGTTCGGTTAAACCGGCCAACTGTTCCAGTTGTGCAACGATCTCAGCTTCACCCTCCAAACCATAACGACGGCCTAACACTAACGTCGTTAGCATCAACACAACCAACTGACTGGTAAAGGCTTTGGTTGAGGCGACACCGATCTCAGGACCGGCATTGGTCATCAACGCTAAATCCGATTCACGTACCAACGAACTGCCCGCCACATTACAGATCGACAAAAAGCCAACATAATCCTGTTCTTTCGCTTCTCTCAAGGCTGACAGTGTATCTGCCGTTTCACCGGATTGAGATAGGGTGATAAATAGCGTGCCCGGCATACACACGGTTTTTCGATAACGAAATTCGCTGGCCACTTCCACCATACACGGAATACCCACCAGTTTTTCGATCCAATAGCGCGCAACCACGCCGGCATTATAACTGGTGCCACAGGCGATAATTTGCACCATTTTTACCTGATCGAACAACGCCGAAGCATCACTACCAAAAACCTGTTCGAGCACATGGCCCTGATGAATCCGTCCTTCAAGCGCCTGACGAATCACCTGCGGCTGCTCATAGATCTCTTTCAGCATATAGTGACGGTAGCTACCTTTATCCGCCGCATCGTGTCCATGTTCAAATCGCTGAATCTCTCGTTGAACCGGTTTTTCAGCCGCATCATCAACCTGAACATCGGTACGACTAATGGTGGCTAGGTCACCTTCTTCCAGATAGATAAAGCGATCGGTCACCTGTAACAGCGCTAATGGATCGGATGCGATAAAGTTTTCTTCGCTACCCACCCCAATAACCAGCGGGCTCCCCATTCGCGTAGCTAATAACAGATCGGGCTGTTGCCGATCGATCACCGCCAATGCATAGGCGCCACCCAACCGTGATAAACAGACTTTCAAGGCTTGTTTCAGGCTTTTACCCGCCACCACTTCTCGGTGTATCAGGTGCGTTATCACCTCGGTATCGGTATCGGACAGAAACTCATAACCCGCCGCACTCAATTCGTCTTTCAGTGCCGAGTAGTTTTCAATAATGCCGTTATGAACCACCGCAATACGTTCTGCCGACAGATGTGGATGGGCATTGCGTTGCTCCGGTTTCCCATGCGTTGCCCAGCGAGTATGAGCAATGCCCAAGTGACCGGGTAAGGGTAAATCACTCAAAGCGGCTTCTAATTGAGCCACCTTACCCACCCGCTTGAGACAATCCAACTGCCCGGTTTGACTATTTAAAACCGCCATACCGGCAGAATCATAGCCTCGATATTCCAATCGTTTAAGCCCTTCCAACAGAATCGTTGAAATATTCCGGCTGGCGATAGCACCTACTATTCCACACATAATTCTGTTTCCTTATGATTTTTTAGCCGGACGCTGCCAGTTATTTAGATGCGCCTGTTTAACGCGAGTAATCGCGAGCTGCTCGTCCTCGACCGTTTTGGTAATCGTTGAACCGGCTCCAATCGTTGCACCGGCACCAATCTTGACCGGTGCCACCAAGGCCGTGTTAGAGCCTATAAAGGCATCATCGCCAATCTCGGTGGTAAATTTATTAACCCCGTCGTAGTTACAGGTGATAGTGCCGGCACCGATATTAACGCCAGCGCCGACCTCGGCATCACCAATATAACTCAAATGACTGACTTTACTGCCCACACCAATATTAGCTTTCTTGGTTTCGACAAAATTACCTATTTTAGCGTGGCTAGCTAATTGAGTGCCGGGACGTAACCGCGCAAAAGGCCCAATATCACAGTGCTCGGCCACTTCGGCTTGCTCCAGTATTGAGTTAGCCTTGATATGCGTACCGCTGCCAATCTGAGAATCTTTAATAATACAGTTGGCTTCAATCGTAACGTTATCGCCAATCACCACTTTACCGTCGAGTATGACATTAATATCGATAGTCACATCATGCCCGACACTGACTTCACCGCGCACATCTAGCCGCGCGGGATCGGCCAGAGAAACTCCATTTAACATCAAGGCTTCCGCCTGACCTCGCTGATACCAACGTTCTAACTCAGCTTGTTGTAGGCGATTATTAACCCCTTGCACCTCTTGCGTTGTGCGCGGTTGTATCGCTTGTATGCGTACGCCTTGTTCGGCGGCCATCGCTATAATATCGGTTAAATAGTATTCCCCCTGCGCATTGTTGGCAGAGAGCTGTGGAATCCAATCATTAAGCTGCTCTGAAGATAACGCCAAAATACCGGTATTCACTTCAGTAATCGCGCGTTGTGCTTCGCTAGCATCCTTATGTTCGACAATAGCCACCACATCACCGGCATCACTGCGCACAATCCGCCCATAGCCTGTCGGATCGTCAAGATTAACCGTCAACAAACCCAACTGCCCGCGTTGAGCGATTTTGACCAATTCAGCCATGGTTTCAGCCTGAGTTAACGGCACATCGCCATACAGCACCAAGACGACACCATCATCGGCAATATTAGGCAGGGCTTGAGCCACCGCATGACCGGTGCCCCGCTGCTCTGTTTGTAGGGCAAACTGAACATCCTGTCCTGACAATGCTGCTTTGACATGCTCGGCTTCATGGCCGATCACGATATGTAGTTTCGCCTCAGACAATGAGGATGCATTATCAATCACATGTTGAAGCATTGGCTTACCACCAATGGTATGCAGCACTTTAGGTAAAGATGATTTCATCCGGCTACCCTGGCCTGCGGCCAGAATAACGATATCGAGGGTATTCAAATCAGAGGTTTCCCTAGTTAATGACAGTGTAGATCTATATGTTATATCGACGACTGTTGACACAAACGGCTATTTAACAGAACTTTAATCTAACTGTCCTTAGATGCAACATTAAATGTCAGAGAAAAATTGACAACTATGAATGATGAACTGTTTGAACTACTCGGTCTGACTCAACGTGAGATCACTATCTATCGTGCTGTACTCTCGCTCGGGCCGAGCGCCATCCGTACCATTGCCGAACAAGCGGGCATCAACCGAGGAACAACCTACGACTGCCTGAAAGGCATGCAGCAAAAAGGGATTGTCACTTACCTACCCAAAGGGAAACGTCGCCTATTCAGTGCTAGGGAGCCCGAGGTGCTACTGCAATTGGCAGAAGAACGTCGGCACTCACTCAATTCAGCGATTGATCAACTTAAAACGAAAATCGTGCCCGAACTACATCACCTGATGCCCGATTTTAATACCGCCAATGTGAGTTATTATGAAGGCGATAGCGGTATCGAACAGGTACTACGGGATATTCTCAATACCGTTGAAGCCCAGCAACCAAAACGCTATTCCGTGTTTTCGTCAAAGCCCATTCGTAATCATCTGTACCGACCTTTCCCTAACTTTACCTCACAACGGATCCAAAAAGGTATTGAGGTTAAGGTAATTGCGATTGGTGACGGCGGTGAGGATGCCGAGCTAAGTGCCCGTAAATGGATTAAAACGGAAGGGAAAGTGGATGCCGCTTATATCGCTGTTTATCCGCCCAAATGCGCCATTATTTCGCTAGCCTCAGCTAACTACCCTACCGCCGTGGTGATCGAATCAAAAGAGGTAGCCGCTGCCCAGCAGATTATCTTTGATACGCTATGGGGATTGCTTTAGATAGAGGTTCGATGGCCCTTCTCTAGCGTTATACAACAACTTCTCGACGCTATTAAGATGGCTTGATGAATGACCTAAATAGACGCGCTTGAAGTGTTCGAATCAGCAACAGGCAATTTTTAAACAAAAAAACAGCCCGGAGGCTGTTTTTTATTCGAGTAGCAGTTAAGTAAAACTGGGTTATTTACCCATTTTCTTACGAATCTGCTGAATAGTACGCAGTTGAGCTGCAGCTTCAGCCAATTGAGCGGTCGCACGGGAATAATCCAGTTCGCTGCTCTTATCAGCCATCGCATTTTCAGCATGTTTCTTCGCTTCTTCTGCAGCAGCTTCATTGATATCACCGACACGCAGTGCAACGTCCGCTAGGACAGAGACTTTATGCGGCTGAACTTCAATGAATCCACCAGAAACGTAGAAAATCTCCTGCTCACCACCCTGTTTCTTTAGCTCTACAGGACCTGGTTTCAGTTCCGACAGAAGCGGAGCGTGACCCGGGTAAATACCCAGATCACCCAGGCTACCTGTCACTGAAACGAACTCGATAAGACCAGAGAAGATCTCTTCTTCAGCACTCACGATGTCACAATGAACAGTCATAGCCATGTTGTTATCCTTTTAAAAGGTTAACTAAGCGCATTTACATGCTCTTAGCTTTTTCAACCACTTCGTCGATACCGCCAACCATATAGAACGCTTGCTCTGGCAGATCATCATAATTACCAGCAAGGATACCCTTAAATGCAGTAATTGTGTCTTTCAGAGAAACATACTTACCTGGAGCGCCGGTAAATACTTCGGCTACGAAGAATGGCTGAGACAGGAAGCGCTGAATCTTACGTGCGCGAGTAACGACCTGCTTGTCTTCTTCAGACAGCTCATCCATACCCAGGATAGCAATGATGTCTTTCAGCTCTTTATAGCGCTGTAGAACACCCTGTACCTGACGAGCAGTATCATAATGCTCTTGACCGATAACCAGTGGATCCAGCTGACGAGAAGTAGAATCCAGTGGATCAACCGCAGGATAGATACCCAGCTCAGCAATTTGACGCGACAATACAACAGTTGCATCCAAGTGCGAGAAGGTGGTCGCTGGTGATGGATCGGTCAAGTCATCCGCTGGTACGTATACCGCTTGAATAGACGTGATAGAACCCGTCTTAGTTGAGGTGATACGCTCTTGCAGAACGCCCATCTCTTCCGCCAGTGTTGGCTGATAACCTACCGCAGAAGGCATACGACCCAGCAGTGCAGATACTTCTGTCCCTGCCAGTGTGTAACGGTAGATGTTGTCAACGAACAACAGTACGTCACGACCTTCGTCACGGAATTTCTCAGCCATTGTCAGGCCTGTCAGCGCAACACGTAGACGGTTACCTGGAGGCTCATTCATCTGACCGTATACCAGAGATACTTTATCCAATACGTTGGATTCTTTCATCTCGTAGTAGAAATCGTTACCTTCACGAGTACGCTCACCTACACCCGCAAATACGGAGAAGCCAGAGTGCTCGATCGCGATGTTACGGATCAGTTCCATCATGTTGACGGTTTTACCTACACCGGCACCACCGAATAGACCAACTTTACCACCCTTCGCGAATGGGCATACCAAATCGATAACCTTGATACCGGTTTCCAACAGCTCGTTAGACGCTGCTTGATCAGCATAAGAAGGCGCTTTACGGTGAATAGGCATACGCTCTTCTTCACCAATAGGGCCACACTCATCGATTGGGTTACCTAATACATCCATGATACGACCCAGTGTCGCTGTACCAACGGGTACAGAAACTGGCGCACCAGTGTTAACTACGTCCAGACCACGGCTTACGCCTTCCGTCTGACCCATAGCGATTGCACGTACCACACCATCACCCAGCTGCTGCTGAACTTCCAGTGTGAGTCCTTTAGACTCAACAGTCAGTGCATCATAGATTTTCGGTACATTGTCGCGTGGAAATTCCACGTCAACGACAGCGCCGATAATCTGAACAATACGTCCGCTACTCATGTTCGGATCCTCTTAACATTTAAACCTGTTAACTGCCTTATACAGCAGCAGCACCACTTACGATCTCAGAAATTTCTTGAGTAATCGCAGCTTGACGAGCCTTGTTATAAACCATTTGCAGCTCATCGATGAGGTCACCGGCGTTATCAGTTGCATTCTTCATCGCCAGCATTCGTGCTGCCTGTTCGCAGGCATTGTTCTCAACCACGGCCTGATAGACCAGGGACTCAATGTAACGAACCAGTAAGCCGTTCAACAGCTCTTTTGCATCGGGTTCGTAGATGTAATCCCAGTGATGGTTAAGACGGTCATCATCATCTTCTGCTTTCAGCGGAAGAATTTGCTCTACTTGTGGCTTTTGCGTCATCGTATTAACGAATTCGTTAGATACGACGAACAACATATCTAGCTTGCCTTCATCATAAGCATCCAACATCACCTTAACGGTACCAATCAGCTCAACGATTTCAGGCTTATCACCCAAACCAGCTTTTGCTGCGGTTACATTACCGCCAAATGTTTTAAAGAAGCTTACAGACTTAGAGCCCAGCGCACAGATATCAATTTCGATATTCTGCTCTTTGAACTCTTTCATCTTGGCAACTGCTACTTTGAACGCATTGATGTTCAAGCCACCGCAGAGACCACGGTCAGTCGCTAATACAATGAAACCGACACGCTTTACTTCGCGCTGTTGCAGATACAGATGCTTATATTCAGGATTGGATTTCGCCAGGTGCTGAATTACGCTACGGATATTCCGAGCATAAGGACGGCTTTCCTGCATGCGATCCTGAGCCTTACGCATTTTAGATGCAGCCACCATTTCCATAGCGCTGGTAATCTTACGTGTGCCCTGAATACTGCTTATCTGTGTCTTTATCTCTTTTCCGGCTGCCATAGTTCCACCTATTAAACCTTTACTTAGTTCAGGCCTGCATAATGACTTATACAGACCCCGACTCTAATGAGCGATTACCAAGTTTGGGTAGATTTGAACTTTTCGATACCAGCCTTAAATTGAGACGAGATCTCATCGTTGAAAGCGCCACTTTCATTGATCTTGCCCATTACATCAGCATACTCGCTGTTGAAATAAGCGATCAAAGACGCTTCAAAATCAAGGATCTTGTTCAGCTCGATATCGTTTAGGAAGCCTTCGTTTGCAGCGAACAGACTCAAACCCATGTCAGCAACTGACATTGGTGAGTACTGCATCTGCTTCATCAGCTCGGTGACACGTTGACCATGCTCAAGTTGAGCACGAGTCGCATCATCCAGATCAGAGGCAAACTGAGCGAATGCCGCCAGTTCACGATACTGAGCCAGAGCCAAACGAACACCACCACCCAACTTCTTGATGATCTTAGTCTGAGCGGCACCACCTACACGGGATACAGACAAACCAGCGTTGATCGCCGGACGGATACCTGAGTTAAACAGGTCCGCTTCCAAGAAGATCTGACCATCAGTGATGGAGATAACGTTGGTTGGTACGAATGCAGATACGTCACCACCTTGTGTTTCGATTACTGGCAATGCAGTCAAAGAACCGGTTTGGCCCTTAACTTCACCGTTAGTAAATTTCTCAACATAGGTTGGGTTAACGCGCGCAGCACGTTCCAGCAAACGAGAGTGAAGATAGAATACGTCACCTGGGTATGCTTCACGGCCCGGTGGGCGGCGCAGCAGCAGGGAGATTTGACGGTAAGCCCAAGCTTGTTTAGTCAGATCATCGTATACGATCAGAGCGTCTTCACCGCGGTCACGGTAGTATTCGCCCATAGAACAACCAGCGTATGGTGCTAGAAACTGCATCGCTGCAGGATCAGATGCGCCAGCGGCAACAACAATGGTATGTGCCATTGCGTCGTGCTCTTCCAGCTTACGGACCACGTTAGCAATAGTCGACTGCTTCTGTCCGACCGCTACGTAGACACATTTAACGCCGGTGCCTTTCTGGTTGATGATAGCGTCAATCGCGATCGCAGATTTACCAATCTGACGGTCACCGATGATCAGCTCACGCTGACCACGGCCAATTGGCACCATGGCGTCAATGGATTTCAGACCAGTCTGTACAGGCTGATCAACTGATTGACGTTCGATTACACCCGGTGCAACCTTTTCAACAGCGTCAGTCAGTTTTGTTTCGATTGGGCCTTTGCCGTCGATCGGGTTACCCAGGGCGTCTACAACACGACCCTGCAGTTCCGGACCAACAGGTACTTCCAAGATTCGGCCAGTACAACGCGCGGTCATACCTTCTACCAGACCCTGATAGTCACCCAGTACAACAGCACCTACAGAGTCACGCTCAAGGTTGAGCGCCATACCGTAGATACCGCCAGGGAATTCAATCATTTCCCCGTACATTACGTCAGCTAAGCCGTGAATCAGGATGATACCGTCAGAAACGCTGACGATAGTACCTTCATTACGTGCTTCAGAAGAGACATCAAGTTTCTCGATGCGGCTCTTAAGAATCTCGCTGATCTCAGATGGATTCAGTTGCTGCATGTTTAATCCTCACACTCAGGAGTTCATTGCTTCGGCTAGCTTAGCCAGTCGAGCACGAATAGAGCCGTCGATAACCATATCGTCGGTTCGAACGATCACACCACCGATAATGGACTTGTCCACTGCGGTAGTCAGACTCACTTCGCGGCCCAGCTTGGAGCTCAGTGCCTGAGTTAATTTTTGTTGCTGCTGCTCGCCCAGATCAAAGGCAGTTGTCAGATTCACATCAACAGTATGCTGTTGATTTGCTTTCAACTGTTCAAACTGTACAGAGATCTCTGGTAACAAAGCCAAGCGCTGATTTTCGGCCAACAAAGTAATAAAGTTCTTTGTTGATTGATCTTCCATCTGCTCTTCGCAGATAGAGATCATTGCCTCAGCTTTTTGCTCACGTGTGTAGCCTGGGTTATCCAGTACCAGTTTCATCGTCTCATGCTGAGCGACTGCGGTTGCAGTTGCCAGCATATCAGACCACTGATCAAGATTTCCCTTAGCTACAGCGTGCTCAAAAGCGGCTTTGGTATAAGGCCGAGCAACTGTATTGAGTTCAGCCATCGTAAACCTCGCTTAAAGCTCAGCAGCTAGTTTTTCAACAAGCTGTGCGTGCGCATTAGCGTCAACAGACGCTTCAAGAATTTTCTCAGCACCGGCAACTACTAGCGTAGCAACCTCAGCACGGAGAGTCTCTTTGGCACGGTTGGCTTCCTGATCGATTTCAGCTTTAGCAGCCGTGATAAGGCGATTGGCCTCTTCACGCGCTTTCTCTTTAGCTTCATCAACGATCTGATTAGCCCGCTTATTAGCCTGTTCAATGACGGCGGCGGCTTCTTCTTTGCTCTTACGCATATCGGACATAGCTTTTTCTTGAGCTAGTTCCAAATCACGTTGAGCGCGGTCAGCAGCGTCTAGACCATCAGCAATCTTCTTTTTACGCTCTGCTAGGGCACCAGTAATCGGTGGCCATACATACTTCATGCAGATCATTACAAAGATTGCGAATGAGATGGCCTGACCGATGATGGTTAAGTTAATATTCACGCCATTACCCCTCGCTGTTCATTATTACGTTGTAACTCGATGTAGATAGTTTCTATCCGAGAATTACGCAACAGCGAACATCAGGTACATACCCAGACCAACACCGATCATAGGTACCGCATCAACCAGACCCATTACGATGAAGAAGTTAGAACGCAGTAAAGGTACCAACTCAGGTTGACGCGCAGCGCCTTCTAGGAATTTACCACCCAAGTTACCGATACCAACAGCAGCGCCAATCGCAGCCAGGCCCATCAGTATCGCAGCAGCTAGAAATACTACAGCATTAGCCATTTCCATCAGTTTTCTCCATTAAAGTTTCAAAGTTAAAGTTAAAGTTAAAGTTAAACCCGCACACTACTTAGTGATCATCGTGAGCCATAGCCAGGTAGACAATCGTCAATACCATGAATATAAAGGCTTGCAGAGTGATAACTAAAATATGAAAGAGAGCCCAAGGCACAGACAACAACCATTGTGCCCAGAAAGGTAACATAGCAATTAGGATGAAGATCATTTCACCTGCATACATGTTACCGAACAAACGCAGTGCCAGAGAGATCGGTTTTGCTAACAATCCGACAACCTCAAGGAACAGGTTAAATGGTAAGAACCATTTACCCAGAGGCATGAAAGACAGCTCTGCTAAAAATCCACCAACACCCTTTTGCTTAATACTGTAGTAAACGATCAGGAAGAAGACACTGAAAGCCATACCCAGCGTTGCGTTTGGATCGGTTGTCGGTACCATTTTCATGTAACCAACGCCCATTTCTTGCGCGATGAAAGGCACCCAATCGACTGGCACTAGATCCATCAAGTTCATCAGGAATATCCAGATAAAGATGGTCAAGGCTAAGGGGGCTATTAGCGCATTTTTGTAATGAAAAATACTGTTTACATTGTCGTCAACGAATTCAACAATCGACTCGACAAAGTTTTGAACACTACCCGGTACGCCAGACGTTGCTGTACTTGCAACCTTCTTAAACAGCCAGATAAAGAACAAACCCAGTCCAATAGACCAGAGCATTGTATCCACGTGAATTGCCCAGAAGCCAAAATCTGCAGGCATGATACCGTTTGAGGTATCAACAAATCGCCAGCTATCGGTACCCTCATGGTAGCCGAAAGTCAGATTCGTCAAGTGGTGGGATATATACTCTGAGGATGTTAATGTGTCACCGCTACTCGCCATTCTCAGTTCTCTCGTTTCAAAGTTTCAGGAATCGGTCATCGACTTTCATTTGCAAATACCAGTTTAGTATCTGAAGCAAAATAAAAGTCAGAAATAAGGGAAATGGGCTCAGGGGTTGAACCAAGATAAACACCGCTGCAAAGCAGAGGATCGTTATCAGCATTTTCCATATTTCACCGATATACATATCAGCCAGGACACCCCGAGGCGTGTCACTCTGACTACCCAAGACTCGCCAAGCAAAAAACGCATTCGGCAGCAAATAAACAATGCCACCGAGTAGAGCCGAGTAAGCAGCAACGAGACTGTGTAACATTGCTGCTAACGTGATAACGACTATCGCCACTATCTGTATCTGAAAAACTCTTTTTACCTTCGCTCGTGTCCACTGAGTAAACTTCGCGCCAGGCCGTGCTTTTTTTGCTTGTTTCACAGATACGTTCGAATTCTTCGCTCTTTAACTGCCGTATTTCGCATAGGTCATCCTAATCAGCGAGCAGATTATATGGGGTTAAGGCTTCAGACTCAACCAGTCAATAAGGGTTTTACACTAATGTATTAAATAGATCGTGAGTAGTTGATACTTTATTACCGTAAGTGACCTAAAATGGCCGTTAAAGCATCCGCAGATTCATAATTAATGGTTATCTTACCTTTGCCCTTAGGGTTCTGATTGATTGCCACTTTTGCGGCAAAGCGCTGCGATAGCTCGCTGGCCAGTTGATCGAGTTGAGGATTCGTTTTCTTAGCCTCGGGAGCCGGCTTCACGTCCGTCACCGGTTCGCGTAACTGACGGACTAATTCTTCAGTTTGACGGACTGAAAGTCCTTGTCCCGCCACCTGTTTCGCCGCTTTTAGCTGTTCGTCTGTTTCTAAAGTCAACAACGCCCGTGCATGTCCCATTTCGAGATCACCATACTCAAGCATTCTTTTGACTTCCTCACTGAGGTGCATCAAGCGCAGAAGGTTAGTCACCGCTGAACGGGATTTACCAACGGCATCAGCCACTTCTTGCTGCGTCAGATCGAATTCAATCTTCAAGCGATCCAGCGCAATCGCTTCTTCCATCGGATTCAGGTTTTCACGTTGAATATTCTCAATCAGCGCCATCGCAATCGCGGCTTCATCCGGCACATCACGCACCACCGCTGGAATACTCTCGAGGCCCGCCATCTGACTGGCTCGCCAGCGACGTTCACCCGCTATAATTTCATAAATATTGTCGCCAACAGGCCGCACCACAATCGGTTGCATCACCCCCTGAGCGAGGATAGAGTTTGCCAACTCTTCCAATGCTTGAGGCTCAAGATCCCGCCGTGGCTGATATTTTCCTCGCTGAATCTGATCAACAGGCATCAAACAATAGCCATCACTGCCCGCTTGGCTGACCTCGGTTACTACAGCTTCCTCTGCATATTTAGTACTGGTTGATAACAATGCATCCAGTCCCCGTCCTAAACCACGCTTTTTAGCCGCCATCAATCAGTCTTCCTGTTCCTGTTTATCTGCCTGTTGTTTATCATCTTGACTCGATTTACGAATCAGTTCACCCGCCAACGCGAGGTAAGCCACCGCCCCCCGCGAATTTTTATCATACATCAATGCTGGTAATCCATGGCTCGGCGCTTCGGCCAAGCGAACGTTACGAGGAATAACCGTGCGATAAACTTGATCACCAAAAAATTCGACTAAGTGATCTGACACATCTTTGGTCAGACTCATTCGGGGGTCAAACATGGTGCGCAAAATACCCTCAATTTTGAGCGACGGATTCAAGCGTTTATTGATCTTATTGATCGTTCCAACCAACGAACTAATCCCTTCCAAGGCATAGTATTCACATTGCATCGGAATAATGACACCGCTCGAGGCAGCCAAGGCATTCACGGTAAGTAAGTTGAGCGACGGCGGGTTATCAATCAAAATAAAATCATAATTATCTTTTACTTTTTCTAGCGCCATCTTCATTCTGAATTCGCGTCGAGGTAACTGTATCAGTTCAACTTCGGCGGCCGTCAGATCGCCATTAGCACCAACTAAATCATAACCAGCAGGAGCTCCTTTGATGATGGATTCTTCTAGCGTGGCTTCACCGATAAGCACTTCATACACGGAGTTTTTCAAATGATGCTTATCAACGCCGCTGCCCATTGTCGCGTTGCCTTGAGGGTCCATATCAAGCATCAGCACCCGTTTTTTGGTAGCCGCTAACGATGCAGCTAAATTAACGCAGGTCGTTGTTTTGCCTACGCCACCTTTCTGGTTGGTGATGGTTAATATTTTGGTCACGTTCAAGTTCTCCCTAACATCAACAGATGCCGCTCGCCGTCGGTGCCGGGTACATTTAACCGGACACTTTGGCGCAGATTTATGGACTCAGGTAATAACTCAATTTCTTCAGTAGGATACATGCCTTTCATTGCAAGAAAAACACCCTCTTCAGCACACAGATGTGAAGTCCAATGGAGCATATCTTGTAAGGAAGCAAAGGCCCTTGAGATCACCCCATCGAACAGGACGTCAGGCGTGTACTTCTCAACCCGATCATGAATCACATCAATATTGTCCAATCCTAATTCAGCTTTAGCTTGAAACTGAAATCGGCTTTTTTTGATATTACTATCGAGCAATGTGATCGGCAGATCCGGCCGACAAATAGCCAACGGAATCCCCGGTAATCCAGGACCGCTACCCACATCAATCAAACGTTCTACCTCAATATAAGGCAAGACACTCAAACTATCGATGAGATGTCGGCTAATCATCTCTTCAGGTGACCGAACCGCCGTGAGATTAAAAGCTTTATTCCATTTAATCAGCAAAGCATGGTACTTAAGCAACTGATCATACTGCTCATCGCTAAGTTTGATATCGATCTGTTGGCACTGTTTTTCAAGTAGATTACGGTACTGCTGCATCAATTCAGCGCCTTTTTAGCGGTCATCTGTTTCTTCTTCAGGTGAATCAATAGCAACGAGATCGCTGCGGGTGTCATCCCTTGAATCCGCGCTGCTTGGGCAATGCTTTCGGGCCTAACCTGTTCCAATTTAGCGGTTAGCTCATTGGATAAACCACCCACCGACGCATAATCAAAATCGATCGGTAACAGCGTGTCTTCCTGACGACGAACCTTTTCGATATCACCTTTCTGTCGGTCAATATAACCGGCATATTTAATCTGAATCTCAACCTGTTCAGCTACCTGCGGATCGGTAACGGGTGTGCCTTTCAAACCGGCAACCTTGGCATAGTTAAGTTCAGGCCGTTTCACTAGGTCTTGAAGGTTATATTCCCGATTTATAGGCTGCTGTAGTTGTGTATTTAACTGTTCAGCTTCGGCCGTGCCGGGCTGTATCCAAGTTTCTTTAAGGCGCTGATTTTCCAACTCAACGGCTTCGCGTTTATCGCAGAAACGTTGCCAACGCTCATCATCGACGAGGCCAAGCTCACGACCTTTTTCAGTCAGGCGTAGATCCGCATTGTCTTCACGCAGAATCAACCGGTATTCCGCTCGGCTGGTAAACATACGGTAAGGTTCTGAAGTGCCCATGGTAATCAGATCGTCAACCAACACACCGATATAGGCTTCATCACGGCGAGGATACCACTGATCCTTCTCCTGAGCGCGCAGAGAAGCGTTAACGCCCGCCAGTAACCCCTGAGCCCCAGCTTCTTCATAGCCGGTCGTACCGTTGATCTGACCGGCAAAGTAGAGACCATTGATAACTTTAGTTTCTAACGTGTGCTTAAGATCTTGCGGATCGAAGTAATCATATTCGATGGCATAACCCGGCCGCGTAATAAACGCCTGTTCAAAGCCTTTGATAGATCGCACTGCAGCTAACTGAATATCAAACGGCAAACTGGTCGAGATGCCATTTGGGTAGAGCTCATGCGTCGTTAGTCCTTCCGGTTCGACAAACACCTGATGACTGGTCTTATCGGCAAAGCGGACTATTTTATCTTCAACAGATGGACAGTAACGTGGTCCTACTCCATCAATGACACCGGTATACATCGGCGAGCGATCTAAACCCGAACGCAGGATATCATGGGTGCGTTCATTCGTATGAGTAATATAGCAACTGATCTGTCGAGGATGATCGGCGAGAGATCCCATAAACGACATCACCGGTGTGGGTGTATCTCCGGGTTGTACCTGCATTAAACTGAAATCGACACTGCGAGCATCGATTCGCGGTGGTGTGCCAGTTTTTAATCGATCGACCCGTAATGGTAATTCTCGTAATCGATCGGCTAAAGCAACCGATGGCGGATCACCTGCGCGGCCTCCAGCATAGTTATCTAGGCCAATATGTATCTTACCCCCGAGAAACGTACCCACCGTCAACACAATATTATTGGCAAAGAAACGTAAACCTGCCTGAGTCACCACTCCTTTAACAGAATCCCCTTCAACAATCAGATCATCAGCGGCTTGTTGAAACAGTTGTAAATTTGGCTGATTTTCAAGAATTTCACGAATGGCGGCTTTGTAGAGTATGCGATCGGCTTGTGCACGCGTTGCTCTAACAGCAGGTCCTTTACGGGAATTAAGGGTACGAAATTGAATCCCCCCTTTATCTGTGGCGATAGCCATAGCGCCGCCTAAAGCATCGATCTCTTTAACCAGATGACTCTTACCGATACCACCGATAGCAGGGTTACAAGACATCTGCCCTAAGGTTTCTATGTTATGGGTCAACAGAAGTGTTTTAACACCCGTACGTGCAGCAGCCAAAGCAGCTTCCGTTCCGGCATGGCCTCCACCAATTACAATCACATCAAAGTGGTCAGGATAGTCCACTGTTTAACCTCATCATTAATTAAAGAGAGCCTGTATTTTTATGCCGATAGGCAGAGGCTCAGAAAAAGGCGCTAAGTATAAACCTAAGGGGCAAATATAGAAATGGTTAAACTTTGAACACTGACTAAAGATTTTTTTTTTAACTTCTTATTAACTATTAATTAAATATGTTCTTTAAAGATGTTTTTTATGATTATGGTTATTATTAAGCAGCCACTTTTTAGTTGATAACACGTATATATTCATATAATTCATGTACTTACAAGCCATAAAAGGCTGTTGTATAACTGCGATTAAGCGCTGGATAGGGTGTCACAGAGCTGTGCGTAACTAGGCATCTTATACACAGGTGTTTTTATTCACAGGAGCATCAACCGGTTGCTCATGCATTGTTATACAGTTTACACACAGGATTGAGTGGATAAAAATTTAGGTTAAATTTTAGTCTCTCAATGGTGACTAACCTTCTTCGCCTAGATATCTTCATTATGAGGATAACTTTTTCAGTGAAGTTTACCTAAACAACTGATCGCGTTTCAGTGTGTTAAAGTCACGGCGCTATAATATCCAAGTAGAACAGATACTTAAACAGTTTTTATGGCTATTTATCGGTGTATAACTCAATTGTGCCTGCGATTAGCTGTCATTCGACGACGATTAAGGTGTATTGATCAATAATAAAATAAACACTGTTTCTTCACACTTTATAGACGCTTAATCCCAAGGTTATCCCCAGTTGCTTGTGAGTAAACAAAAAGGTTAGACTCGCTTTATTTTTTTAACTTGTTGATATATAAGTGATTAATGCGTTTGTCGTTGTGCGGCTCGAGTTGTGGGTAAAATAATGAAGAAAGAGGAAGGATAGTCGAGGGGATAGACTGATTATAAGCTGTGCGTAACTTGTGGTCGTTATCGACAGCTTATAGTCTATGTTTTACAGGTGGATAAGTTGACGTTATACAGCGGTGCTCAAAGATCGACGCCATTTTGAATTAACCACTGCTTTAGTTGACTCAAGGGTAACGCACCACTGACTCGCGCGGTCTCTTTACCTTGTTTAAATAGAATCAATGTTGGGATCGAACGAATCTGTAATTGAGCACCGATGGTCTGCTCTGCTTCGGTATCGAGTTTTACTAATCGGATTTTGGGTTCAAACTGCCCTGCGGCCTGTTCAAATGTCGGTCCAAACTGCTGACAGGGGCCGCACCAACTCGCCCAGCAATCGACTAACACAGGAATATCATTGCGGTTAATCATGCTCTGATAATTCGCGGCGGTTAGAGCGGTGGTAGCTCCTTGAAACAGCGGTTGTTTACACTTACCGCATTTGGGACCATCACCGAGTCGTGCAGTGGGAACATTATTGGTGGCTGAACAGTTGGGACAACAGATACTGGTAGTCATAGTGAGTCCTTACTAACTAAACGTACTTAGTGATCTAGCCTATCGAGCGGTTTTTCTCAATAGGTTACTCATATTAGCAATGTGCTATATAAGACTTTACTCCGAAATGTCAGATCAGGGTAGCGTATTTCTTATCGATAAAGAGCCAACGTAGAAATGCTAAGCATCGGGTTCAACCGGTTTGCTTGGCATTAGTATTAACGTTTTGGATTATTTTGTGTGAGTTTACTCTGTTTCCATCAGAGGTGGACGGGATTAGCCACCAGCATGCATTAGCGATATGGACAGCTAAGTCTAGCGGTTATTCCCTAGTCATAGACGGCTTATGGTTAGTGATATCGGGGTCATTTGAGCCTGAGCTGCTGCATTCGACGAGTAGGTAAAAAGGGTTCGCCTATATTAGGCGAAATATTGTATGCGTTTCAGAGCTGATACTGTTCAGCGGTATAGCAAGTAAAGCGCTCATTTGTGTTTTGAGCGCTTTTAATACCGAGGTCTCACTTACGTTTTAAGCTAATTCCTTTGCCCGCTGTGACGGGTGTTTCCAGTTCATTATGAGATGCTTGAATGTTATCGACAATGGCCTGGGTGCTAGCTAGAAACGGTGCCGCTCGATGAAGTTCCATATTCATGTGAAGCAGTAAGGTTTCCATTGTGGCTAGTTCGTCATGGGTTTGGCCATGAAACATGGTCATATAGAGACGCAGTTTTTTGTTGTCACTCTCGAGCAATTGGCCTTTGATGATAAGCGGTTCACCTTCACTCACTTCCTTTAAATACTGCACCATGCTTTGTAGGGTGTAGATAGAAACCTGATGCTCTGCTCGAAAAGGTTCATCTAGGCCAATGTGAACCATAAAAGCGTCAATAGCTTGACTAAAAGCGACGACATAGTAGGCATCGTTCATATGACCGTTATAGTCTATCCAATCCGTGAGTACATCACTTTCAAATAAATTTATTAGTTGCGACATTATGATTCCTAAACAGTAAGAAGTGGGAGTTCAGTGGCCAATCATAAAATGTAATGTTAAATAGAATTGACTAAAATCGCATACTAATTGATTTTTATAGACTGAAATTAAGCTCAGTCTGTAAATACGAGGGGGCTAGGTGTTTGGTGATCGATTAAAGGCTGGGCCACAAAAAATTCATTTTTTATTGCTTCCGGGTTTTTCATTGTTTGGCCTAACCTCCATGTTAGGTCCTTTACGGCATGCGAACGGGACTAGTGATGATGATCTGTACGAATGGTTTCTCGTGTCTGAATCCGGAGGCTTAATTCGTAGCAGTGACAATATAGAGATTATGACCAATGTGAGCATTAAGGATGTCGATAAATGTGAAACGCTGATTATTTGCTCGGGACGTGATCCTTGGTTATCGAAAACGGCGGCTTTACTCGGTTTTATTCGACAGCAGAATAACTTTGGTGCGGACATTGGCTGCCAGGATACGGGAGCTTATATTGCCGCGGCTGCGGGTGTATTAGATGGTTACCGAACCACTATCCATTGGGAGAACCATGAAAGTGCATCGCAGACTTTTCCAAAAGTAACTTTTGTTCAAGAGTTACTCGTCATAGACCGAAAACGCTTTTCTTGCCCTGGGGCGTTGTCTGGATTGGATATGATGCTTTATTTGGTCTCGACTCAGTATGGTAAAGCGTTAGCCTCACAGGTCGCGGATGCGTTGGTCTATACCCATGAAAGAGCTCATACGGAGCCGCAGCGCCGTTCGATGCAATTACGATTAGACACTCGCAATCCTCATTTAATAGAAGCGGTTCAGCTCATGGAGCAAAATATTGAAGAGCCTCTGTTAATAACGGAGCTTGCCGACCATCTCGGCATTTCGGGCCGGGAGTTAGAGCGTCTATTTAAGAGTCATTTACAGCAGACGCCAAAGTCTTTCTATCGCAACCTAAGGCTAGAAAAAGCCCGTTGGATGCTACAGCAAACCCGAAGCAGTGTGACCTCGATTGCGATGGCATGTGGCTTCATTTCGCTGTCCCATTTTACCCGTAGCTATCAACAGACTTTTTGTAAAAAACCCAGCGATGAACGCTAACGGTTTGTTCATTCACCTATTCACCCGCGAGATCTTCGGGCTTTATCTTTAGGTGTTATTTAGCGTGCTACTTGGTCAATGCTGTTTTTTTAAGCTAAGAGTCATCGTCTTTAGACAAAATTGAACTCATTTAATCTGTAACTTTTATAACTGTTGATGGTTAGAGCGATCACAGTAGCGTCGCTTTAGTGTGTATTGAACTTATAAAAGAGCTTTGAATGATGAATCAAGACGTCATTATCACTTGCGCTATAAATGGTGCAGCGGATACCGCAGAACGTAATAAACATGTCCCTGTGACGCCTGAGCAAATAGCCAATTCTGCTATTGAAGCTTGGAATGCCGGAGCGGCTATTGCTCATATCCATGTACGAGATCCTGAGACGACTCAAGGCTCTAGACGTGTTGAGCTGTACGCCGAAGTTTGTGAGCGATTAAGAGCCTCTAGCTGCGACATCGTTATTAACTTAACGGCAGGCATGGGTGGTGATCTCTATATCGGCCCAGATGAGAACCCGACGGCTTTTACTCAGGATACTGATTTAGTCGGTGCTCATGAACGTTTGGTACATATCGAACAGTTGAAACCTGAAATTTGTACCTTAGATTGTGGTTCCTTAAATTTTGGTGATAGCAATCTAGTCTATGTGTCGACGCCCGAGATGCTGCGCATTGGTGCCGCTCGTATTCAAGAATTAGGGGTCACCGTTGAGCTAGAAATTTTCGATACCGGCAACCTTTGGTTCGCCCTACAAATGATGAAAGAAGGCCTATTGGATGATAATGCTATGTTCCAGTTGTGCCAAGGCATTCCTTGGGGAACACCACCCAACTTTGCTTTGCTAAAAGGGATGGTTGATATGCTACCGGCGAATACAAATTGGACCGCCTTTGCATTAGGCCGCAACCAATTGCCTTGGGTTGCACAATCGGCGTTATTAGGTGGCCATGTGCGCGTTGGGTTAGAAGATAATTTGTATCTAGGAAAAGGCGTGCTCGCGACCAACGGTCAGTTGGTTGAACGTTCAGTCAATATTATTGAAAACATGGGTGCTCGTATTCTTAATCCGACCGAAGCTCGTGAAAAACTTGGCCTAAGTGGCATTCAATAATATTTAAAGTGTAGGAGATGAATGATGGCTCGTCCTAATCCAAACGAAGTAACAAAAGTAGGTGTCATTGGTACGGGAGTGATCGGTGGTGCGTGGGCACTGCATTACTTACGCATGGGCATGGAAGTGGTTGCTTATGATCCAGGCCCTAATTCCGAAGAAAAGCTATTAGCGATGGTTGACCACATCTGGCCTACCATCACCAAATTAGGCCTTCGTGAAGGTGCCAGTAAACAGAATTTACGCTTTGTTGATTCACTAGAAGAACTGGCTAACAGCGTCCAAGTGATTCAAGAAAGTACGCCAGAAAAACTGGATGCGAAACGGCAATTATTCGCCGAGCTTGATCGAATTGCGCCACCGGAGGTGGTTATTATTTCGAGCACCTCGGGTTTTGCTATGACGGATATGGCGGTTAATCTTGAACTTCAGCCAGAACGTTTTGTGGTTGGACACCCGTTTAACCCGCCCTACTTAGTGCCTTTTTGTGAAGTCTGTGGTGGCGAACGCACCAGTCAGGACGTCGTGGATTGGACGGCTGAATTTTATGAATTCACCGAAAAACAAGTCGCTAAAATGGATAAAGAGCTGCCGGGCTTCATTGGTAACCGTCTACAGGAAGCGTTGTGGCGAGAAGCACTACATATGGTGGCGAATAACGAATGTTCCGTGGAAGACATCGATAAGGCGATCGCTTATGGGCCTGGCTTGCGTTGGGCAATCATGGGCCATTGTTTGACGTATCATCTCGGTGGTGGACAGGGGGGGATGGCACATTTATTGGATCATTTTGAAGAGTCCTTAGAAGAGCCTTGGACCCGTCTGAAAGCGCCGAAATTAACACAAAAACTCAAAGATGACATGGTTGAAGGTTGTTTAACGCAGGCAAACGGTGCCTCGATTAATGAGCTTATTCAAGAACGAGATGATTGTTTAATTCGCATTATGCAGACACTCAACGAATACCGCGAAGAAAAAGGTATTAAGCGTTAAGTTAGCGGACTTTTCCGTTATGGGATGTTTTACAAGCAAGGATGCTCTCGACAAAGGTGCGTTGTTATAAACAGAAAATAAATCACAAAAAGCCTCACTATAAAAACGGAGAATACGCTTATGTCGTCTAATCTTAAATCCGGTTTTGAATCATCTGAATCAGGGGTGTTTAAATCGGATACATTAGCAAAACATGGCCTTTTTAAAGGCATGCATAAAGGTATGACAATTTCGTCTACCCTGCTAGTCCTGCTATTTGTACTGTTTACTGGAACGAATACGGAGCTAGCGGGATCGCTTTTTGGCACGATTCGAACATGGATTGAAGTGACTTTTGGTTGGTATTACATGGTAACCATCGTCTTCTTGATTGCCATGTGTGCGTTTGTTGTCTTTAGTCGTTTCGGTAGTGTTCGCTTAGGAGACGACGACAGTCGTCCAGATTTTAGTAATTTTGCTTGGTTTTCAATGTTATTTTCAGCGGGTATCGGTATCGGTATCTTGTTTTTTGGTGTCGCTGAACCTATTTTTTACCTCGATAACAGCGGCGCTTTTGGTTATCCCAATAATCCTTATGCCGACCTAGCCGGTGCTGGGGAAATGGGTTATGAACGTGCTGTCGATGCATTAAGAGTGACATTCTTTCACTGGGGGTTCCATGGTTGGGCCGTCTATGTGATTGTTGGAATGTCGTTAGCCTACTTTGCCTACCGTAAAAAACTACCACTCGCATTACGTTCTTCTTTGTATCCCTTTATTGGCGACCGTATTTATGGGCCGATAGGCCATGCGGTGGATATATTCGGCGTATTAGGCTGTGTCTTTGGTGTCGCGACATCTTTGGGCTTAGGCGTCAGTCAAATGTCGGTTGGTTTAGAGCGACTGATTGGCGTTGATTCTGGCTTGACCACACAGTTGGTTTTAATTGTTATCATTTCCATTATCTCGATCCTGTCTGCTTTATCGGGCGTGGGTAAAGGTATTCGCATTATTTCCCAATGGAACATTATTATCTCCCTTGTGGTGGTCGCATTCTTCTTATTCGGAGGACCAACGAGTTGGTTAGTCGGCATCTTTATGGATTCTTTGGGCGATTATTTAGTTAACTTTGTGCCTATGGGGCTTTGGTTTCCTGAAGAAGAAGGCCCAGCGAAGTGGCAAAATGGCTGGACTGTCTTTTATTGGGGCTGGTGGCTAGCTTGGGCTCCTTTTGTTGGTTTGTTTATTGCGCGTATTTCACGTGGCCGTACCATGAGAGAATTTGTGATAGGTGTGTTGTTAGTGCCGACCGTTATTATCTTTGTCTGGTTAGGTATCTTTGGCGGTACAGCGCTCTATCAAGAGTTGGCTGCCGATAACGGTGTTGGTACCGCTGGGATTATTGATCTGGTAAATGCGTGGAACTTGCCTGCGGCTTTATTTGCTAGTTCCGATGGTATTTTCGGTGATGGATCGGTGGGTTGGCTTGTCTCAGCGATGATGGTCTTCTTGTTAATGAGCTGGTTCGTAACGTCATCAGATTCCGGTACATTGGTATTAACGACTATTCTGTCTTTAGGTAATGAAGAGCCACCCAAAGCATTCCGTATTTTTTGGGGTATTGTTATTGGTTTTGTGGCTGCTGCCTTGTTGGTGGCGGGAGGGCTAAGCGCCCTGCAAACGGCTAATATAGCGGCTGCTCTACCTTTAAGTTTTATTATCATTATCATGACGTTAGGGGTCTTAAAATCGTTACTGACTGAGCCAAAAAAACTAGTGGAATCGCAAGCTGTATTAGATTGATTAGATCGAGCTTGATCGGTTTTTGCCAATACGACACGTGATTTTTACGTGTCGTTTTTTTTGATGTGAGATAAAGTTATGGGTAGTGATTCTCCAATCGCACTATCGACATTAGTGGCTGATGATGACGGTGTTTTTACATTATCGTTTTTGCTCTTACCAGAGTACGCCATGGTGTCCTTATTATCGGCGATTGAGCCGTTACGTATTGCTAACCGTTTACTTGAAAAAGAGGTTTTTCGTTGGCAATGTTTAAGTGATGGTGGCGAAGTGGTGACGGCCAGCAATGGCATGGCGCTGCAACCGAGTCATCATTTTCAGCAAGTTAGCGCACCCCGTAATCTGTTTGTTAATGCCAGTTTTCACCCGGAACGCCATATCAATGAGAGAACGATTCAATGGCTCAGAACGCTACAGCATCAAGGTGGCATCATTGGCGCTTTAGATACCGGTTGTTATCTATTAGCAAAGGCTAGATTGTTAGATCATCGCAAAGTCACTCTCCATTGGGAGGCGCTACCCTCATTTCAGGAAAGGTATCCCCAAATTGAGGTAACCCATGAGTTATTTGAGATCGATGGCAATTACATTACCTGTGCTGGAGGTACGGCGGCCAGCGATATGGTGCTGTATCTAATTGCTGAATACGGAGGCTCTGATTTAGCTAAATTAGTATGCGATCAATTGATTAAGAATGGCATGCGCAATCGTTCAGATAATCAAAAAATGGATTGGATGAAAAGAATGAATATTCATCATCCAAAAGTTCTTAAGGCATTGAAGCTAATGTCTGAAAATATTGAAAACCCGCTGACGACGAAAGAGATATCGATTCTTCTCTGTATTTCCAGTCGGCAGTTAGAGCGTCTGTTTATGCAATATTTTAAGTGCACCCCTGCTGCTTACTATTTAGGTTTACGTGTTGAGCATGGTAAACATTTACTGTCAGACAGTAGTTTAAGCGTGACAGAAATTGCGTTGGCCACAGGTTTTAGTTCAACGGCTCATTTTAGTTGTCGTTACAAAGAGCGTTACGGCATGACCGCGTCTAAATATCGTTCGATGATTAAATAATCTTCAAGGTTGAGCTCCCAGAATTGGGAACAACCTTGAAGATTGATTGCTATTGTGCCCGTTATTATCTTTCTAGCACACGGATACGCGAGAGCAATTCATCGCGATCAACATAACAACCTTGCAGATGTCGGTGCCCTTTTTCTAAATTAAAGGCGTTGCGCGCGTGCAATACACGACGGTTATCAAACACAATGAGGTCACCGGCATTCAGGCGGTAAAAGAATTGAAACTGAGGCTCTCGAGTTAAGGCAATGAAGCGTCGGTAAGCTTGATAGAGAGGAACTGTTTGATGGGCGGGCACATCGATAGGGCCTCTCAAAAAGTTGGCTAAGCGGACCTCTACGACTTCATTATTACTATCTGTCACAATGGCTGTGCCTCGAAAGCGATAGTCAGTGAGCTTGTCTTTATTGTAAAACGACATCGGGAAGGTGCTCAGGCTGTGAAAGTCATCTGAGTAATGTTCTTTCATGTGTTGAGCAATTTTGAAGCCATCAATCAGGATGGACTCCCCTCCTTCAGCATCATTCACTAAGCAATGCAGAAACTGTAGGCCGGGTTGCAATTCTCTCGTTGGTAAGTCGGTGTGTAAGGGGAGTCGTAAATCCGTATAAGCTGCACTGTTGGCATCGGCCTTTGCTTGCACATTAAAAATGGTGCCAAAATTAGTTTCACGAATAAATGAAATTCGGTTAGCCACGTTAATTAAAGAATTGGGTTCGGTTGAGACCTGTTCGACAAGCGTCAGGCCGTAATCTCTTAGCTCTCTTAACCAGTTAAGCAGCGATGCGTCATCTTGTAGGATCTCTTTGGCTTGATGCTTAGGCAGTTCTGCCTGAATACGTGCTTTGTCCCATATCTTTGGCTGCCACTGTTTGGCTTGTAGGCTCGCTTCACTATAGCAATGACTGCGTAACCAACCCGGGTGGAAGTGGCTGATATGCGCTTGATGATCCCATGTAATAACTAACCGATGTTCATCAGATATATAGGCTTCAGCCGGTTTTATCTCTAGTGGGACATCACAGATCTCAAACATTTGCTCTCTGGTGAGTTGAGCAATGCATTTAGAACAGTGACAGTTATCACGCAACCATAAATAGTGAAACTCACTCTTATGATCATCATCCCATGTAATCGTCAGTGACGCATCATTGAGGCTCACGTCGATAGGGAGTTGTTTAATATGATAGGGCGTAAAGGATGCTATTTCTAAAGAGTTATCAAGTGATTGCATTAGACTATCCTAATAAGATTCGACGTTTTTTTTATGTAATCGTGGAATCATCTTATACTGAGGTAAAGCATTGCCTGTGATACGCAATCGACTTGTTTTTATATATAAACGGCGTTTTGATCAAAGTTACTTATTCATGCTTAATGTACTTATGCAGAAAAGGTAAGTGATGTTTTTCCTTGTTTTAGTCGGCCACAGAGAATATTGATTAGTCTATCGCTGTTAACGACCCTCTTCTTATTTATTCTCAATAGAGAATCAGCTGCGCAGAGTAGACAAAAAATAACGATATTGAGTGGGTTAATAGGGTTTTAAAGTCAGAAAACCGTTGGAGATAAGAGTTTTCGTACTGTTATTGGTCGTTATTGACAGGTACGTTTTTAAACCTCAAGGCTTGGGAAGGTGCGAATTAGTCAATTACGCCTCTGGCTGACAGAGAAGCTGGAGATCAAGGCAACAGTTACAGGCATACTGGTTGTACGTCGAAAAATGTTAACGCTGAGATCCTGCTTCTCTGAAAGCCCCGAAGGGCGGATATTAGAATGGTCATCTACTTTGTCAGCCAGCTTGAAAAGGTCCAGACATTTCGCTGCGCTGGCTTTCGCGTATCTGGCCATTCTAATGTCCGCAGAGAACATAACGGACTTATTCGCACTTTCCCTTGTTATCGATCGTTAAAACAAGCCTTGGTTCGGTTTACTTGCCGATACAGAACGAACTAAAGATTCTTCCCAATAGATCATCAGAGCTAAACTCACCGGTGATTTCACTGAGGTGCTGCTGCGCTTGACGTAGATCTTCGGCGAGTAGCTCCCCTGCGCCGCCATAGATCAGTTGTTCTTGACCGGTTAATAGCAGGCTTTCAGCTCGGTTAAGGGCATCGATATGACGGCGTCTGGCAAGGAAGCCACCTTCGGTGGTGCTGGCAAAACCCATGCAGTCTTTTAGGTGTTGGCGTAGGTTATCAACACCGATATCGGCTTTGGCAGATAGCGATATCAATGTATGTCCATGATGCTCACCGATAATCGGTTGTTCTGAGGTGAGGTCGCACTTGTTACGGATAACCGTGATCTTGCTCTTATCTTCTAAGCGGCTAACGAACTCAGGCCATATCTGTTGCGGATCGTCGGTGGCGGTGGTGCTGCCATCGACCATCAATAGTACCCTATCGGCCTTCTGAATTTCATCCCAGGCTCGACTGATACCGATACGTTCGACTTCATCAGGAGCATCCCGTAAACCGGCGGTATCGATAATATGCAGCGGCATACCATCAATATGGATGTGCTCTCGCAACACATCTCGAGTGGTACCGGCAATATCGGTAACGATGGCGGATTCCTTACCCGCTAAGGCGTTTAAGAGGCTGGATTTGCCCGCGTTAGGCCGTCCAGCGATGACCACGTTCATGCCTTCGCGGATCAGACTACCCTGCCTTGCCTCCTGTTTCACTTCGCATAGTTTATCGATGATCTGTTGTAGATCCCCCGCTACTTTGCCATCGGCGAGAAAGTCGATCTCTTCTTCGGGGAAGTCGATCGCCGCTTCAACATAGATACGCAATCGAGTGAGGGTTTCAACGAGTTGATGGATGCGTTCAGAAAAAGCGCCTTGCAGTGACTTGAGTGCGCAGCGGGCGGCTTGTTCAGAACTTGAGTCGATCAGATCGGCGATCGCTTCCGCTTGAGTTAAATCAAGTTTGTCATTAAGAAAGGCGCGTTCAGAAAATTCACCGGGGTTAGCTAGGCGGGCACCACACTCAATTACTCGACGCAGAATAAAGTCCATAATGATAGGCCCGCCATGGCCCTGAAGTTCGAGTACATCTTCGCCGGTAAACGAGTTGGGGCCGGGAAAATAGAGGGCCAGGCCCTGATCTAACTCATGCTTCTCGGTATCATAAAACGGGCCATAGTGAGCATAACGTGGCTGTGGAATAAAGCCAACGATCTGTTCGGCAATGGTGGCGGCTAGCGGACCCGAAACGCGAACAATACCGACACCACCGCGTCCGGGAGGCGTCGCTTGGGCAGCGATTGTGTCTTGGTTAATCAGCGTCATCGTAACCTCGGAAGATGCTTGAACGGTATAGTTGAAGTTGGGAATTTTAGCATATAAGCAGTGTCGCTCGTGGTGCGAAAGTTACAAAAAGCGTGACCGGCTGATGGCTCGAAATAGTTTTGTAAACCGATTTACTTGTCTGTGTTTCAGTTAAGTGTTCGTGAGCGAAGCCGATTAAAAGCAGGAGCGTCGTATGCCGTTGTGTTATGAGATTGAGTAACGGCGACAATCCTAGCGTCAAGCAAAAAAAAGGCCTCCGAAGAGACCTTTTTAATCGTGAGTGAAGGCTTACTTACTGCCTTCGCCTTCAATTTGCTTGTTGATTATATACTGCTGAGTAATCGACAAAATGTTGTTAACCAACCAATACAGTACTAGACCAGCAGGGAACCACAGGAAGAAGAAGGTGAAGACGATCGGAAGCATCTTCATAATCTTCGCCTGCATGGGGTCTGGAGGCGTTGGGTTTAACAACTGTTGAATAAACATCGTTGCGCCCATCAGAATCGGCAGCATGAAGTATGGGTCCATCACTGACAGGTCATTGATCCATAATGCGAATGGCGCATGACGGAGTTCGACTGATTCCATCAATACCCAGTACAGAGCGATGAAGATCGGCATCTGCGCTACAATTGGCAGACAGCCGCCCAGTGGGTTGATCTTCTCTTTCTTGTAGAGCTCCATCATCGCTTGAGACATCTTCTGACGGTCATCGCCGTGAAGTTCTTTCAAACGGGTCATCTCTGGACCAAATTTCCGCATCTTCGCCATTGATTTAAACGCTTTGGCATTCACTTGGAATAGCAGCGCTTTAACAACGATGGTAATAAAGATGATTGCAACACCCCAGTTACCCACAAAGCCATGAATGGCTTTTAGCAACCAAGCGAGTGGTGAAGCGATGAACCAGAGAATGCCGTAATCAACGGTTAACTCTAGGTTAGGTGCCGCTTGCTCTAACAGATCGGTATCTTTAGGGCCTGCATAAAAATCTGCGGTCACGGTTTTCGTTTCGCCTGGCGCTACACTAAATTCAGGTGAGACAAAACCAGCAATATAGTTACCTTTGCTCACGCGACTGCTATAACTATATTCGGCACCAGCCGCTGGAATCCAAGCGCTGAGGAAGTAGTGCTGAGACATCGCAACCCAGCCATCTTGACTGACCTTCTTGATGTTTTCTTCCTGCATATCATCGAAGGTTACTTTCTCATAATGCTCATCAGTGGTTGAGAAAACGGCCCCGAGGAAGGCTTGCATACCCATACTGGTGGTCTGGGAAGGATCTGAAGAGCCATCGCGTTTAATCTGACCAAATAGTTTAGCCTGCCAATTTTCCGTTGAGCCGTTACTCACGAGAAAATCTTGCGCCACCGTGTAGCTACCCGCAGTAAAACGGAAGCGTTTGGTAACAACCACGCCATCATCGCCGGTATGCACCAGATCAACGGTCAGCTCATCGCCCTCTAGCTGATAACTATTGCTGGTTGTGGTGTATTGTGGCCGGCCATCAGGACTTGCATCTAAGCCATTTTTACCAATTAAACCACTTTGAGATACGTAGGTTCGGTTACCATTCTGTTCCAGCAAAACAAAGGGTTGATCATTATCTAAAGCGGCTTTGTGCTTCAACAGCGCCACTTCGATGATATCGCCGCCCTTGGTATCGATCAGCACTTCAAGCACATCGGTCTTAATGGAAACCAGTTGCTGCTGTGCTGAGGTTGCCAGAGCTTTAGCTTCAGGCAGATCCGTATTCGCAGAGGTGGCACTTTCTGTGGTTGGCAGGTCACTACTTTCATGAGTACCGACCGATTCAGCTTTTGCTTGGTAAGCTGAAACAGATTCGACCTGAGCAACCGGTACAGGTTTGACCCCGTAATCTTGGTTCCATTGGAGCACCAGCATATAGGAGATTATTGCCAGTGCTGCGATCAATATAATGCGCTGTACATCCATGGTTTCTGGACCATTCAAGTTATGAGTTTGATTTTGTTTTGTCGGATTTTGCCTTGGCCCGGCCAATCAATCTATTCCAGCTGCGTGAAATAAGCGCCTGAACTTCGCTGTTATCGAGATTACCCAGACCCGGTCTGGCGAGAATGACGATATCAACATTCGGTAGCTTGTGCTGATTGAGACGGAAAGACTCGCGAATAATACGCCGAACGCGGTTACGATTAACAGCTAAACGGATATTTTTTTTAGAGAAGACAAAGCCAACGCGGGAATGCTCTAGCTCGTTTGGACGTGCAAGAATCAACAGATGCTTATCTGAGACCTTGAGACTAGCTCGGCTGAATACTTGTTTAAAATCCCCACCAGTCAAAAGTCTCAACTGACGGGGATAGCTGAATTCATTCATTCAGAGAGCCTGACAGGTAAGATTACGCTGACAGACGCTTACGGCCTTTAGCACGACGACGGTTAATAATAACGCGGCCGTTTTTAGTTGCCATACGAGCGCGAAAACCGTGAGTGCGTTTACGCTTAAGGTTGCTTGGTTGAAATGTTCTTTTCATTGGTCAGTCCTACTTACTTACAGTGTGGTGGTATCAGTAAGGTTGGCTGAATCCCACGCTCAAAAACAGACGCGAAATTATAGGGAAAACATATTGGTATTGCAAACCTTAACAGGCAATAAATTTAAAAAAGCTGAATCAGCGAAAATTAGAGGGTGTCTGGGCTGCAGCTAAAAACAGGTCATTTTTAATTTGAATCTGTAGGTATAATTGTTATTAACTTAAAAAATCAAATAAATATCAATTATATAGCCTGTTGATAGGTCTGAATATTAACTGTATTTAAGGTATGGATAGTTTTTAAACGCTCGGCTGATTTCCGGTAAAATATGTAATTATTATTCTAAGTTGCTGAAAAATAAGAATAAAAAGAAATTAGCAACAGATTGCTTGTAACTGTGGATAAGCAGGCTGTTACAAGGTATTATCTGCTGATAATTTTTATGTATATGATCTCATTCTTGAGATCACTTATATAGCGCGTCTTACTATAGAGTGATCATTAAGGATGTTTAAGGACTAGCGATGCCGGCTGAGTTGTGGGAACAGTGTCTTCAAAATCTACAGGCTGAGTTCCCCTCACAACAATACAATACGTGGATCAGGCCTCTTAAGGTGTCTTCGGAGTCTGATGCTGGCTTAGTTTTGCTAGCGCCTAATCGTTTTGTTAAAGACTGGGTGAGTGATAAATACCTCAAGCGCATTAGCGAAGTCGTTAATGCCGTGAGTGGTAATATCTCGGCGACGGTTAGTATTGATATTGCTGGACGCGGTAAGGGCTTTTCACAACGGCCGGCTCGTCCTGCACCTCCGCCAGCGCCAGCGCGTCGGGTAGACAACCATTTCGCGGCAGCAGAGTCTTTTACCTCGTCCCCTGCAGCGCTCAATTCTCAAACGGTCGCGCCGCTAAATCCGCCAGTAGAAGAAAATCCCCCTTATCAGCTGGCGATTGATGACAGTAGTTTCCAGCCGATTAATCATCGTGAAATTATAACGCCACCGACGACGATGTCTGGCTCGCCTTCTCGTAATGTCAATGTTGAAGGCAGTGTGCGACATCAATCTAATCTGAATCAGTCATTTACGTTTAACTCTTTTGTGCAGGGTAAATCCAATCAGTTGGCACTGGCGGCGGCACAGCAAGTGGCGGATAACCCAGGTGGCTCTTATAACCCACTGTTTATCTATGGTGGTGTTGGTTTAGGTAAAACCCACTTGATGCATGCGGTGGGTATGGAGATGCTGCAGCGCAATCCGAAAGCGAAGATTGTCTATCTGCACTCCGAACGCTTTGTTGCCGATATGGTGAAGGCGTTGCAGCTGAACGCGATTAATGACTTTAAACGCTATTATCGTTCAGTGGATGCGCTGTTGATCGATGATATTCAGTTTTTCGCCGGTAAAGAGCGTTCGCAGGAAGAGTTTTTCCACACCTTTAACGCGTTGTTAGAGGGTGGGCAGCAGATGATTCTGACCAGCGATCGTTATCCAAAAGAGATTAATGGTGTTGAAGAACGACTCAAATCTCGTTTTGGCTGGGGCTTAACGGTCGCCATTGAACCGCCAGAGCTGGAAACCCGCGTGGCGATTCTGATGAAAAAAGCGGAAGAAGCGCAGGTACGTCTGCCGGATGATTCTGCTTTCTTCTTAGCACAAAAAATTCGCTCCAACGTACGGGAGCTTGAAGGCGCATTGAAGCGAGTGATTGCAAATGCTCACTTCACCGGTAACGCAATAACCACGCCTTTTATTAAAGAATCACTCAAAGACCTGCTGGCATTGCAGGATAAACAGGTTAGTATTGATAATATTCAGCGGGTTGTCGCCGATTATTATAAGATCAAAGTATCGGATCTACTTTCGAAACGGCGCAGTCGTTCTGTAGCCCGACCGCGACAGGTTGCTATGACCTTGTCGAAAGAGCTGACCAATCACAGTTTACCTGAGATTGGTGATGCGTTTGGTGGACGGGATCACACAACAGTATTGCATGGTTGTCGTAAAGTAGCTTCGCTGCGTGAGACCGATACGGATATAAGAGAGGATTATCAGAACCTTTTACGTCATCTGACGGCGTAAAGAGTCTGATCAATTAAGGGTAGCAAAAGATGAAATTTGTTATTTCGCGAGAAGCGCTAATTAAACCGTTGCAGCTAGTTGCAGGGGTAGTGGAACGTCGTCAGACTTTGCCAGTGCTTTCCAATATCCTGCTGGTTGCTGAAGGTGATCAGTTATCGATGACTGGCACCGATCTGGAAGTCGAATTGGTGGGTCGGGTGCAGTTGGATGAGCCTGCTGAAGCGGGGTCGATCACTGTGCCGGCTCGGAAACTGATGGATATCTGTAAATCTCTGCCAGATTCAGCCCAGATCGAGTTGACTCTGACAGGCCAAAAGATGGTCATTAAAGCGGGTCGCAGCCGTTTTACTCTCTCTACCCTGCCCGCGGCTGAGTTCCCGAATGTTGAGGATAGCCCTGAATCATTCGAGCTCAATGTACTGCAGAGTCAGTTACGTCATTTGATCGATCAGACCGGTTTTTCGATGGCGCAGCAAGACGTGCGTTACTACCTTAACGGTATGTTGCTGGAAATCACTGAAAATAGCCTTCGCGCTGTTTCAACCGATGGCCACCGTCTAGCCACTAGCGTGGCGGAAGTTGATACCAATGGTCCAGCGAATCATCAGTTTATCGTGCCACGTAAAGGTATTCTTGAATTGGCGCGTTTGCTGCAAAGTGGTGATGATGAAGTAAAACTGGTGGTGGGTGCCAATCATATCCGTGCGCATGCCGGTGATTTTACCTTTACCTCTAAACTGGTTGACGGCAAGTTCCCCGATTATCAGCGCGTTATCCCACAAGGTGGCGATAAGTTTATGTTGGGTACGCGTCAAGAACTGCGTCAGGTGTTTAGCCGTATCGCGATTCTATCGAACGAAAAATACCGTGGCGTGCGCTTGTCTCTGACTAACGGTTATCTGCAAGTGATGGCGAATAACCCAGAGCAAGAAGAAGCAGAAGAGACCGTTGCGGTTGATTATGAAGGCGACACGTTGGAGATCGGTTTTAACGTAAATTATCTGCTGGATGTGTTATCGATCGTGAGTTCTGAGGTGGTGCGTTTCACGTTAGCCGATTCAAACAGCAGTGCATTGATTGAGGGGCTCGATGATGCCAACTCTCTCTATGTTGTCATGCCGATGCGGATGTAATCCTGTCAGGGGCCTTAGGCCCCTACTTCTACCCTCCTTTATATGCCAATAACCCAACTGAATATTCAAGCGGTTCGCAATCTGAGCGAGCTGAGCCTATCGCCCTCACCCGGTATCAATATCATTCACGGCCCCAATGGCAGCGGCAAAAGCAGTGTCTTGGAAGCGATTCACCTGTTGGGGTTATGCCGTTCTTTTCGTACCAATAAATTGAATCACCTCATTCAGAGTGGCGCACAGCAATGCACGGTGTTTGCTCAGCTCGATGCGATGGGTATCGGTATGAGTCAGCCGTTGGGTGTCGAGCGCACTCTAGAGAGCGATTGTCGTATCCGTTATGCCGGCAATAATATCGATATCACTACCTTGGCAGAGCTATTACCGATTCAGGTCATTAATGCCGAAACCTTTATGATTTTGGAAGGTAGCCCAGCGATTAGACGACAGTTTTTAGATTGGGGCTCATTTCATTCAAATCCTGAATTTATAAGGCTTTGGCGGGGCTTTAGGCGGGTATTAAAACAACGAAATTCTCTACTGAAGTATGGTAAAATTGAGCAACGTATTCGGGCGGTTTGGGACCAAGAATTTATTACCTATGCTGAACAGCTAAATACGCTTCGCGAACAGTATATTGAAGCGTTGAAACCCGAATTTGATGTGATCCTTGCTGATCTGCTGGATGGCATTAGCATCGATCTTAGTTTTAGTTCCGGATGGGACAAAAAACGCGGCCTCGATCAGGTGCTGGATGATAACTTTGAACGCGATCTGCGTCAGGGATATACCAGCGCTGGACCACAACGGGCTGACCTGCGCCTCAAAGTTGATGGCCACACCGCTGCCGAACGTCTCTCAAGAGGACAGAAGAAGATAGTGGTGAGCAGCCTCAAGCTAGCGCAGGGCGTTTTGTTTTACAAGTTGAACAGTCGGGCCTGCATCTATCTGATTGATGACCTTCCGTCAGAACTAGATCAGCATCATAGTCGATTGTTCTGTCATTATTTAGAGAAGGCGGCGAGTCAATGCTTTATCACCAGTGTGGATAAAGATGCGCTCAGCGGTTATTGGTCTAACCAAGCCGAATTACGTTTTTTCAATATACAAGAGGGTGCGTTTAGCACTCAGTAAGTACAGCCAGGAGATCTGAATGAGCGGCGAAAATCAGGAATACGATTCTTCCAGTATTAAAGTCCTAAAAGGGCTGGATGCGGTTCGTAAGCGCCCGGGAATGTATATAGGCGACACCGACGATGGTACTGGTCTGCATCATATGGTTTTCGAGATTGTGGATAACTCAATCGATGAAGCCCTGGCTGGCCACTGTAGCGAAATTAAAGTGGTGATTCACCCCGATAACAGTGTCACCGTTTCCGATAATGGTCGGGGTATTCCCACCGAATTGCACGAAGAGGAAGGTGTCTCCGCGGCTGAAGTTATTATGACCGTGCTACATGCCGGCGGTAAGTTCGATGATAACTCTTATAAAGTGTCCGGTGGTTTGCACGGTGTGGGTGTGTCAGTGGTTAACGCTCTTTCCGCCGAACTTAGGCTAACGATTCGCCGTAGAGGTGATGTATATGAGCAGACTTACCGTCACGGGGTACCGGATGAAGCTCTGAAAGTGGTCGGTCAGACCGAAACATCAGGTACATCCGTGCGTTTCTGGCCCTCTGAAGAGACCTTCCACAATCAGTTAGAATTCAAATTTGATATTCTGGCTAAACGCCTGCGAGAACTCTCCTTCCTCAACTCCGGCGTTGCTATTCGTCTGAAAGATGAACGCAGCGGTGAAGAGGAACTGTTCGCCTATGAAGGCGGCCTGAGCTCGTTTGTAGATTTCCTTAACACCAATAAAACCTCCGTGAATAAAATGTTTCATATCAACGTGATGCATGAAAATGGTGTGGGTGTTGAGGTAGCGATGCAGTGGAACGACAGCTATCAGGAGAATATTCACTCCTTTACTAACAACATTCCTCAGCGTGACGGTGGTACTCACCTCTCGGGTTTTCGTACTGCCCTCACTCGCGCCCTGAACAACTACATTGAAGCAGAGAAGCTCAACAAGAACGCCAAGGGAGCCACCACCGGTGATGACTGCCGTGAGGGTTTGACCGCTATTGTTTCGGTGAAAGTGCCTGATCCTAAGTTTTCATCGCAAACCAAAGATAAGCTGGTGTCTTCCGAGGTGAAAACCGCGGTAGAGCAAGCGATGTATGAACAGCTGAATGATTACCTGCAAGAAAATCCACAGGATGCTAAAGCCGTCGTCTCGAAGATGATCGATGCCGCCCGTGCCCGTGAAGCGGCGCGTAAAGCCCGTGAAATGACGCGTCGTAAAGGGGCATTGGATATCGCCGGCCTGCCCGGTAAACTCGCCGACTGCCAAGAGAAAGATCCCGCCCTCTCTGAAATTTACTTGGTGGAGGGTGATTCTGCGGGCGGTTCTGCTAAGCAAGGTCGTAACCGTAAATCTCAAGCGATTTTGCCGCTTAAAGGTAAGATACTTAACGTTGAAAAAGCCCGCTTCGATAAGATGCTGGCCTCCGCCGAAGTTGGCACCCTGATTACGGCCCTAGGTACAGGCATTGGACGCGAAGAGTTTAATGCGGATAAGCTGCGTTACCACTCCATCATCATCATGACCGATGCCGACGTGGATGGTTCACACATCCGTACCCTGCTGCTCACCTTCTTCTTCCGGCAAATGCCAGAAATTATCGAACGTGGGCATGTATTTATTGCTCAGCCACCGCTCTACAAAATCAAAAAAGGTAAGCAAGAACAATACCTTAAGGATGATGAAGCGTTGGAAAACTACCTTCTACAAGGGGCGCTAGAAAACGCATCGATGCATGTGAATGCCGATGCGCCAGCGATTAGCGGCACCGGCCTTGAAGAGATTGTGAATCGTTATCGTGCGGTTGATAAGATGCTGGCGCGTTTGTCACGTCTCTATCCTGAACAAATTTTGCGACAGATGATCTATACCCCACGCTTGACGCTGGATCAGCTAAGCGATGAGCAGACCGTTGCCGAATGGATCGATAAAGTGTGTGATGATCTCGGTGACAGTCTCGACGGCGGTGATGTGTTTACGTCATCAGCGGCGGAAGATCCCGAACGTCAAGGCACCTACCTGCCGAGTGTGAATGTAGTGCAGCACGGTGTTAGCCACAACTACACCTTCGATCAGTCGTTCTTTGAATCGAAAGATTACACCGCATTAACCAATCTGGGTGATACTCTCGAGGGTCTGCTAGAAGAAACCGCCTACTTTAAACGCGGTGAACGGACACTCCCTACTACCGAGTTTACTACCGGCCTAAACTGGTTGATGGAACAGTCTAAGCGCGGCTATTACATTCAGCGCTATAAAGGACTGGGTGAGATGAACCCAGAACAGCTATGGGAAACCACCATGGATCCCGAACAGCGCCGTATGCTACGTGTGACTATCGATGATGCCATTGCCGCCGATCAGCTCTTCACCACCCTGATGGGCGATGAAGTAGAACCGCGCCGTGATTTCATCGAGACCAATGCGCTGAACGTATCCAACTTGGATATTTGATAGGTTTTTACCTGATTTAGTGTGAACTAAGACTAAAAAGCAGCCAATTGGCTGCTTTTTTTTGGATACTCATTCTCAATGCGCTTTAAACGAGCAGTCCCTTCTTCTATCGCCGCTTACTTTTGTAATGGCTGAATATTCAGCAGTGAGACGAACATCGAGATCACGATGGTGCCAAACATAAAGCAGAAACCGCTGTGGAATAAGGTGATAAACCAGGTTAATAGATCGGCCGGTGGGAAAGCGTTGGAGAGGGTAAATTGCACACTCATCCCCTGTATGAGCGCCCACAGTGGCAGGTTGAGTTCGGTGTAGGCCGGTATCGCTTCAAACGAGCAGATCAGCGCATAGGCGCTAACAAAGAGGAACATGCCAGTTAGAAAGTTGACCAATCCCAGCACGATCACTCTGCCCGAGGCAGCCACCATTGTGCCTTCGGTTATCTTACAGGTGCCAAATAGAATTACGCCGAGCTCTTTATTGATGATGCCTAAGGCTCTGAGCAGTAATAACCCTGCCGTCCACTGAGGCAATATCGGGGTTAATATAAACAGTGCGATGGCGGCGAATAACCAGTAGACAATGTATTTTTCAGAAATCAGTAACCGCCAACTGCGCCATTTTTTCTGTTCCTCGCTGCCCTCCTGAAATTGGAACTCGCGCTTTTTCAGATAACTATCGACCCAAAAATAGGGAGACAGCATATAGATGCCTTGAATAATTAACTTAACAAGTTCTGCAAATGGCATCTTAATCGCTCTCTGGGATTGTAATTAGCTGGCCGGGCTTTAACAGTTGACTGTCTGTTGGGGTCTGCTCGGCATCGAGATCATGGCCGATAATATAAGTCTGTTCGGTCAAAAAAGGTGCTACTTCATCAAGGCCTGCGTGCCAGGGATTTCCTTTGGGGCGAGCATCAAAGATTGAAACGCGACAATCCGCTACTGTTTCATATAGCTCGGCGCAATAACCACTGTCGCCGGTATAGCCGATTAGCGGAGTGCCATCACGATAGATCACGAAACCATAACAGAGCTCCGAGTGTTTGGCGGCATGAAAGCTAATATCCAGCCCATCGGTCAATGGTATCGGGGTTTCGACTTGAGCGGTTAACCAGTTGGCCAATTCGGCCGGTTGAAAAAGTTCGGCGTGTTCGGCCATACGGTGCTGTTGAAGTCTTTCTGATACCGGCGCGGCGGCGACAATATTAAGTAGTCGATCTTGTGCCGCTTCAACTCGCAGAACCACGGGTAACTCACCGGCATGGTCGGTGTGGTTATGGGTGATAATGAGAGTGTCGGGCAGTGTGTAGCCATAGCTACTGAGTGTGCGGGTAACCCCCAAGCCTAGATCGACAAGGCAAATAGGTTGGTCATTTTTTAGAATAACAAAACTACTGCTGCAACTGCCGTTGTAAATATGGCCTGCCCCGCCGGCAACGCCTAGCACCAGTAGACTGAAGCTATTCGGTGTGTTTGATCCTGATTGCTTGGTCATCTGTTTTTCTGTTTATGAAATTATATGGGTGAGGCTATTAAGAAAAGAGGCACTTAGCTGCAGATCGAGGCCGCCCTAAGTCAGTCAGATCTGTACTTGATTATCGCTATCGGTGCTTTGATTGCAATAACGAACATAGATTGGTGGCTGCCAGTCCGGTTAAGTTATGACTTAATCGCTGGCAGCTGTTGCCGCTATCCTTTGCGCCTGTTTGGTTTGATCTTATAAAAACAGTGACGTAACGCAAGTAGGCGTAAGTCTTCCTAATTTATCTTGTTCTCCCCTTCACGGGATATTGTTCCGCAGTGCACAAACTGCTACGTTGATGAGGTTTATATCCCCATCATTGGGTAACATTATTTTAAGGAAAAGTTATGGCTTTAGTCGCTTGTTACGAGTGCGGTAAACAGATTTCAGATGCTGCTGTTGCGTGTCCATCCTGCGGTCATCCGCTAACGGCCACTCAGGCTGTTGTTACTGAAGCGGTTAAAACAGAAAAAGCGGAGATCTTTAAAGCCGGTGGCGCTAATTTAGTGCTGGCTGAAATTGCCGCACTCTCTTGTTTAAAAACCCGTAACTGGGTTTATCTTTTAATTGGCGTACCGATACTCGCTGTGGTTGTTTATGCTTGGTTAAAGATGGAGTGGCCTTTAGCTGTTGGGGTTACCGTTGTGGGTTTCTTTGTGCTGGCCTTTATTCACACGGATGCCGGAAGAATTGCGAGCACGGGTAATGTAACAGACGTTGATGAAGATATGGATAAGGTGACTCAGCGTTATCATCAGGTCGTCGATCCTAACAAATTAGTGGTGTATCAAGGCCGCAATTTTTTCCAGGATATGCACTTCTCTATTAACCCAGTAAGGATTGCTGAGTTTAGCCAAGCGTCATATTTCAGCCATATATGGCTCTATTTAATTGGCGTCGGCGCGCTTGTGGCAGCAGATCAGTACAACGTTCCTGTACTCTATATCGTCGGAGGCGCACTGCTGTGTTTGGGCTTTTTATCTCGTAAGGCTGCACTCACCATTACGGGAGTGGGTGGTGCGAAGATGGTGCTATATACGAAAGCGGGTGATATTAAAAAGGTCATTCAGCAGCTAACTAGCGCGATTGAAAACTGCTAAACATCGATTAAATGTATCTAAGCGCATACCTAGCCTAGTAGTTTAAGTATGCGTTTTTTCGTTACGCGTATGCCAATCAGCGATTCATTTAGCTGCATTTATACCCCTCAAGTTATTCCCATCTAATCTAAGCTCTTTATCAGTTTGTTATCGGCAATCAACAAAGTGGTGGGTATAGCGCTTGTCTGCCCTGCTCTTCTCACCGAAGATGGTGCCTTCTAATGATGTAATGGCGCTCACCGATGGAAGACTTTTATTGTCAGTTATCCGGCTTTACGGATATCTCTCAGCTTGTTGATGACAGCGTCTATTGTTCTGTGCCCGATGATTGGTATGTATCAGTGGTCGATGTGCGCGGGTCAACCGAAGCGATAGAGCAAGGTAATTATCGCGATGTTAATTTTATTGGTGCGGCGGCGATTACGGCTCATCTCAATTTAGTTGATCATGACCTGCCGTTTATTTTTGGCGGTGATGGCGCGGTGGTGTTAATTAACAAAAGCCTGCGCGAGGCAACACTTAAGGTGTTGCAGTCACTGAGTTATTACGCCAAAGAGATTTTTAATTTAGAACTTCATACGGGGATGGTGTCGGTAAAAGAGCTGCGTTCGAGGGGTAAAGAGCTACAGGTTGCAAAATACGTATCGGGCATTGGGATCGCGCAGGCGATGTTTAAAGGTGGTGGCATATCGCTGGCAGAAACATTACTGAAAAGCGATTCAATGTATCGTTGTGAACCTGCGGCACGCTTTGAGAGTACTGAGATTTTTGCGGGTTTGACTTGCCGCTGGAAGCCGATCCCATCGGGTAAAGGAGTGACGTTGTCGATCTTGATTCAGCCGGTTGAGGACGACAATCGAGTACTACCTGAAGTTATTACCCAGCTTAAGCGTATTCTTGGTTCTTTTGAAAATGCGAACCCAGTACGGATGGAAAATGCACGCTATTATTCCGTATTGGAAAACTTAAAGCGGCAGATTAAGATCTCTGATGGTGGCTTTAACCGTGCTTTTATTAAAGAGATTTTTGCCATCTTCATGGCGGTGCCATTCTTCAATTTGGGGTTGTTTAAGCTGATACCTAGCGTCAAGCAATATATCGAACACACGCCGCTACATTGCGATTTTAAAAAGTTTGATGACACGCTGAGAATGGTGCTTAACTGTTCCATAAATCAGTATCAGGCAATAGAGCAGTATCTGCATTCGGCGAGTCTAGCAGATCAAGTTTCCTACGGCATACAGGTCTCTGACGCTGCGCAGATGACCTGTTATGTTGAAAGCATGACCGATGGCGGACATCTGCATTTTGTCGATGGCACGGATGGTGGTTATGCCCTAGCGGCTAAGAAACTAAAGAACGCCCTTAGTGCTAGGCTCGCTAAAGTGACCGATTAAAACCAGTTTTTACGTTTAAATAACCATACCTGCACCGCTACGGTAATGAACATAAAGCCGCTGACGATCCAGAAGGCTGAGGGGTCTTCTGCTCCAGGCATACCGCCGACATTAATACCCAGCAAGCCGGTTAGGAAGCCGAGTGGTAAAAACACCGCCGCAACCAAGGAGAGAAGATACATGCGGTTGTTCATCTGTTCGGCGAGCCGATTAGTCAACTCTTCCTGAGCGACGGCGGCACGATCCCTCGCGGAATCGAGATCTTCAATATAGCGGATGAGAGTATCGGTTACTTCACGCAGTTGTTGTTTGTCTGCTTCGGTCAGCCATGACACGCGGGTTTGATGCATTTGTATGAGCGCATCGCGCTGTGGTGCGAGGTAGCGCCGTAGCGATATTACAATGCGGCGCACGGCTGAGATCTTGTTTCTGAGATCGTAGCTGCTGGAGCTGACTAACTCCTCTTCGATAGAGTCGACAGAATCTTCGGTATCGTTGATGGTATCTTGCATACGTACCATCAGCGCTGCCGAGAGCATCGCTAAAAAATCGCCCGAGCTGATTGGCCCCGTTCCTGCCGCGAGAGTCTCGGTCATATCTTTGGCTGCCAACATATGTCGCCGACGTGTACTGATAATGCGATGCTTATCGATCCATATACGAATGCCCACCATATCTTCAGGATCAGAATCGGGGCTGAGATTAACGCCCCGTAAGGCGATCAATAAACCATCACCGACCTGCGTTGAGCGAGGCCGGCTCTCTTCGGTGAGTAGCGCATCAATGACCACTTGATCAAGCTGACTGTGTTCGGTGATCCATTGTTGCGTCTCAGCATGGGTATAATCAAAATGAAGCCAGTTCACTCTATCGTTGGGTAAGGGGTGATAAATATCGTCAACGGTGAGTATCTCCCCCCCACCCTTTCCATCCAGAGAATAACCATAAACCAATCCGGTATTTTTCATAAGCGTCTCGAACTCAGCAGGCTTGACGGTGATTAGGCCGCCTTGTATTTGATTGACAGAATAGCAGCGCTAAAGTCGCTTATACCAGTGGTTAATAGGATGTTGGCTTAAAAGGCCTGAATCGCGGCCGTTTGGGTGAAATTTCAGCCAGGGATGACACTGTTGATTTTAGGGCTCTTCTCTAAGCTGCTTAATATCGCCCCTGTTGGGTTTTATTGATAAGCCATTGAATTGCATTAGCATCACCTTAAAAAGCGATTATATGGCATTTCAGAGCCTCAGTTTTTAGGTGAATCTGCTTTTTTATATATCATTAACGGTTGTTTCGATGTCTCAATACGCTGCATGGGGTATGTACTGTGAGTTAGTTGAAATAACTAGTCGGTTGCAATAGCTAGCCTTTTGCAATCATTAGTCGAACATCAAAAATCTTCACGGCTTCATTGGTCCGTGAGTCTGACTTGTCATGATGGTTCACTGTCGCGATTGCTGTATTCGAACGAGCTTAGTCATCAGTGTCGTCACCGAAGGCGGTCACCGATGAATGAGTGAGTATTTGTTTATTTCGCTAAACCTTTTTCGTCGTGGTGCTGACTCAATAGCGTCTTTCCTATCGCAAGAGTGGCTAGCGCTGCTGAGGTGCGTTTTAAAATACGCCGGTAGCGCCCTCATCCGATGTTTATCGAAGGAAAGCGATCGTCCATATGATGAGCCGAATATTTGAAAGCATCTATGTAAGCCATCAGCTGATGGCGATTTGCTGTTTGATGATATCGCTCGAAGCAAATAAATTTATAGGGTTGCTGACGTTATAGGCCATTGTTCTTTTCGCTTTTCGATGCGAATGCTGTACTGACTGATTTAGCACACTGGGATGTTTGCGCCGATGTTGTGATCTATTCCTCGTATTGACGAGGTATCTTTTCGTCGTTACTAAACGATTTCGCCTGATAGATTTTCGCGTCGATGGGTAGGTTCACGGAGATCTTTTATGCCTTTTTACAGAGGATCTCTCATCTACTTTGTCAGCCAGCTTGAAAAGGTCCAGACATTTCGCTGCACTGGCTTTCGCGTATCTGGCCATTCTAATGTCCGCAGAGAGCATATCGGACTTATTCGCACCTTCCATAGCCCCGAAGTGGGATAGCTGATGATGGCGACTTAGGTGGTGTTGGCATCGGGTGAATATGGGCCGCGCGATTAGCCTTAAGGATCGGCGATCCTATTGTCTACGAGGTCACCGTATTGATGAGATTATCGATTGAAAGACCTAATAAAATAGAACAGTAAGGCCGTTCAAGCTTACTCAAAGGCGATCTGCTCCACAGGATTAGCAGCTCTTTTTGTCAGACTGGGAGTCGCCGATTTTTAACGCTTCATTAGGTTGTTCATTAAGGTCTTCATTAAACCATTCATTATGCTCCTCATTTTAACCCCTCTTCGGCCCGCTATTGTTAGGGTTTTGTATGCTTCGGTTAACGCTAAAGGTTGTCTCATGCTGGCGCTGTATTTAGGTCATTTTAGAAACGCCAATGTTCAAGCCGAGATGCTAAATAATTGGAGCTAAAGACGAGAAGCTTAAGACGAGAAGCTTAAGAATAGGAGATAAAGAACAGCGGCTAAAGAATCAGGCTTTATCTTGCCGTGCTGCTAATAGGCACTGATGATCCATCGTGACAATCGGATCTGCCGGTTGTGGCAATGCAGCCTACTGTGACAGGTTGCTGCGTCAGCCTGTATTAGCAACGCCGAGTTGAGTATTGTCGATAAGTCGATAAGACAAAAACGGTGCTGAGTGAAGATAGCGAAAACGATTGTTAACGGTATGGTTCGAAACTAAGCTTGGCGTCCCGAGAAGGATGCTTGGGTTATTTATGCAACTCGCCATCAGTTAGAGGCGGAGAGGTTAGCGAACTGTTTGATGCTAATGAATAACCCGTTCGTAGAACGGCCCTGTATAGCAACAGAGGCTTCTCAACACTAACAGGCTTAGCACAGGCAGGCTTAGCACAGACAGGCTTGTCCCGATTGTTCTCATGAGTCAGGGGCTCGGTGACTGAATATGTAGATGCGGCTAGGGGCAGCTCGTATGGATTTATTCATCAGATAAGGTCAGCGATATAACGTTACCGTTGTGCAGATATGCCGAGTTTTTGCTGCTGCTCAGCACAAGCTTGTCGTTGCCGCAACGGGAGGCATTGAAGAGCATCGTCACTATATATCGGCTGAATGTCAGTGCTCCGCGATTGATATTCGTCTGGGTTTAATCAGTAAACTAGGCTACGTGCCTACTCGCCGATTGATAATGCCGAACGGAAGAGCTTAACCGCAGAGCTTAGCCGTAGAGCTTTAGATCGTGATTGTGATGACGATTATTTTGGCTAGCCTTAGGCTAGCGTGATGCAGCAATCTAGATTTAAGCTATCGATCACCTCGTACTTTGTCACACACTTTATGGCGACGTATTGGCGCTATGGTTTTGCTTTGGGTGATATTTAATGAGCTTCAATGTAGAGCGTTTTACTCTTTATTCTGAGTGAAAAGGCGCGACACAAGATGCCTTTAATCAGTATCAAGAAATCCGGCAGTTGAATACGGATCGTCTTGAGAGTTGTTTTCCCGTCAGTCGTCACGCTATCCAATACGGTATTTATTAGATATCTGTATGCAGGTTGCATCGAAGAACGCCAAGTGTATGGGTTTCTTCATCGTGCTCAATCTGTATCGTTTGCTCTCAATTGGTGATGAGCAGCGTTATGGTATACAACCGATACGGGTCACGTTTCGGGAAAGGTATCGACAGGTGCTGCGCTGATTTTGTCGCTGGGATCGACCGATGTTCTAGCCTGTGGAATCAAAAACAGCGGGAAAAACTCAACCGTTATCACAGCGTACCCAGCCTAGAAATGGTCACCTATTCGGATATTAGGTTGACTCACCATGAAGCGTATCGTGAATGCTTTTCTGTTTGTAGGAGGCAAGTGATGACCGTGTAATCTCAAATCGGCTGCTGCAAAGCTCGCTCTTTTATTTTTCTTGATGGTTTAGCTTAGGTTTTTTTAGGCTTTTTCTCAGGGCTTTTCGCTGGTTTTTTTAAGCGTTTTACGGTGGTCTTTTCTATCGAGTCTGCTGACGCCGAGAAAATTGAATGGCGGGCGTATTTTAAGTGGCTACCAGTCGAGTGATATAACGTATCACTGCGCAGCGGTTTCGTTCACAGATACGAGTCACAGGTGGCGATGGGTGATCTCTCTCATTACATCTGTTGGCGATTTGAAATGGAGGGTTGTCGATTGTCTTTTTTATTTACATCTCTACCCTTGCTCTATTTAGGGACTAGGTTAACCATACAGAGGTATGGTCGAACGGAGTGATTTTGCGCGGCTTTTTCAGCAGTAGACTTTGATGCGATGCCCTCTTCAAAGAGGTTACTGATATCAATATGGCAGGTGTTCTATAAGTTACCGACTTCGCCTCTTAGGTTTGTTTTGCTGCCACGATGGCTACGTGGGATGAGACAGGTCTGACGGCTATGCTATGTCAGGAGTCATAAAAGTCGACTGATATGGTGGTCCCTTCTGCTGAAGGTAAGGTGGTGTTGACGCCTTTCACTAGCGGCATTCATTCGATGGCCACACTTCAATTCGTTCATTTGACGAGCCGATATGTAGTAAATACTCAGAGTGCTTGCTCGCTTTCATTCTAATTCAGACGTAACAAAATTCAGTTGCTGCTGCATTCCGGTAATCGAAATTCAGCGCCCTATTCTCTCGGTAATGCAGAGCTTCATATTAGCGAACAGCTAACCTGCGCTGGCTCGTTTTGCTTTAAGGCTTGCTCTGCTATGGCATTTTTATTGCCCTGCTATAATCGGGCTGTTTTGTTGCTCCAGGCTCTAGCCGATGAAGCATTCAAGGCTGGCTCGTAGTACCCCCCTTATCATTGGCTTCTTCTCTTGGATTAAGATGACTCTTTATTTAAAGCCGCCCCTTTAATGCGAACCCTTTAATACGGACCCTTAGAGCCGATACTTAATGCATCTACTATTTTTGATCTCCACTTATATCGTCGCGATTAGTGATCAAAGCTCTTAACTCGGCTGACTATGTTTCACGTGAAGCACTATCGATGATACGAGATGTGGATAGTTTTTCTTGATCTCATAGTGGCGCTTCGTCAGTCAGCAATCGAATACATTAGTTGGCTAGCCTGTTCGATGAGTGTTGTTTGTAACGAGTCTATAGGGGGCGTTATAGGGTGATGAGTTGGCTCAGGTCAATGTTTGATATTAGTCTGCTGAGGCGTGGTAGTCAGTGCAGGAAAACGGTGAAAGAGTGTGTTCGACTAAACAAGTCGTCTAGTATCAAAGGGGCATCATTAACCCCAAGTGATCTGGTTGAGCTTGAGTATAAATGGATTGGCTGTGCTGACTTGAGTACATTGATTTAGGCTAATCATTGAAGATGATGGAGGGGTTAAATCGGAGCGTGCGTTTCAGGGGCATCGCGTTGAATGTCTATTGAGTGATTAGCTTATCGAAAGATTATAAGTACACTGCCGGGCTTTAGATGGAGTGCTGATAGTGATGCATCAGGCTGTCCTGTGACACTGATATTATCGGATTCAGTGGATCTTTGTGATGCCGACCTAGCCTCATTGAGCATCGTTGAGTGAATCAACTTTTGCTGGGGCATTCCATAGAGGCACGACGACAGTTTATTTTTTCGCTTCGATGCGTTGACCGGTATGTTATCCCTAGTTAATTTAGTACGCCATGAGATGTTTGGTTCACTGCTTTATTCGAAGCTTTTATTCGGAGCTTTTATTTAGAGCTTTATACGCTGCTTCATTAATCGGTTGTCTGCTCTTGAGGTAGGTTAAAGTAGATTGTAAAAAAGCGTTCTCGATATAGATCAGTTGAGATTGCCTAGGGGTCATAACCTCGAACCTCACATTCCGAACATTCCCAATTCTTAATACGCATAACCGAGCGATTGGGTCCCGTTAAATGGGTTGGTTTATTCAGGGCTGTATTCTAATTAAGCGTCACCACCGTTAGTGATGTTCATCGTGGATTGGTGGTAATTGAATACTGGCGCTTATATTGTAGCGATTACTCAGGGGTTGTTTTTCTATCTCATTGTCACTGAGTTGAGCATCAAAAACGTGTTGACGTTGCGATTCTGCCCTAGCGTATCTGCAGTGTTCGTGTTGCGAATAATCTTTAGAACTTTGTGATTGAGCTTCAGGGGAAAGAGGTGTTCGCTTGGTGTAACGATCTGGCTGCTGTGTTCAATAACGGCTCTTAAACTCCGATAGCAAAGATAACCATTACTTTTGTAATATGCTTAACCGGCACTGTTCTAATGTGCTTACTGTTTTTATGCTTGAGCGGTTATTGAGGGTCAGGGGTTCGCGCTGGTGCTAATGTTGAATGGCTTCAGCGACGCTTAGATCTGAAACCCATACGCTAGAGTGAACCGTTCAGTCATCTCACAATTTGCATTTTGGCTGTCTGTTTTTTCACGGGAGGCTGTTCGAAAGATGGCCGATTCAATTAACGGTGGTTGACGAGTTGGGTGATATTTTCTACGCGCTTAGCTCAGTTTTTTCTGATCTAGCTTCTGTTTTATTCTGCGTTGCTCGGTGTATTGTTCTCAGTATTTCTCGAAGTATCTAATTTAAGTATCCATCTAAGTATTTCTCTAAGCATGGTTGTCAAAGATGAGTCCATTCTTGTTCAGCGCTGCGTAGATTTTACGTGCGGTTTTACTCAAACGATTGATTTCACCTAGTGTCGGTATGTGTTCATGAAGGAGGTCAGCCTCTATTTCTTCGAGCTGAGTATCGAGATAATCCAACAGTTTCTTGGCGCAGCCGGTACAGGGGCCGTTACATAATCGCTCTACCGGCGTATCGAAAGGGATCTCTGTGCGGATCTCTGCTATCAGTGCTCGCATCGCTATTTGAGTGTTAGGTTTGTTGACCATGCCTCAATGTTCCACGTGAAACGTTTAGTCTTCGGTTATGTTGTTAGCGTAGATGATATGTAAAGCGGCGGCTTCAAGGTCATCGACAATAACGGTGCTCTCCGGTATCCCGCCTTTGGCGATGGTGCGTTCGCCTTTGCCGGTGCGAACTAAAATCGGTGGGCAGCCGGCTTCAATCGAGGCCTCTAAATCGCGCAACGAGTCGCCAACCGTATAAACATAGGCCGGGTTGATATCTGGATAGCAGCTCAAGATATGCTGATAAAGCCCTGGCTTTGGCTTACGGCAATAGCAATTATCATCTGGCGAATGGGGACAGAATTCTATTTTGGTAATGCGTCCGCCCTGCTCTTCAATTAGTTGAACCATTTTTTGATGCATTCGGTGAAGTTCGGTAATATCGAAATAGCCCCGCGCCAGGCCAGACTGATTCGTGGCGATACAAACATCAAAGCCGGCTTGAGTGAGTCGAGCGATCGCTTCGATACTGCCGGGTAATGGTTGCCACTCTTCTGCGGATTTGATGTAGTTGTCGGAATCATAATTGATGACGCCGTCCCGATCTAAGATAACTAACTTGTTCACGATCTGATTAATCTCACTGCTATCGATGTAAAAATAGATATAAAAAAGCCGGTTTAATAACCGGCTTTTTTGACTGTGCTAAGTGACTTGCGCTTTAGCTAAGCGTGTTTAGCTAAGGGCTGAGATATCGGCAACGCCGAGGAACAGGTTGCGCAATTGTTTAAGCAGAGCCAAGCGGTTATTTCTAACTGCTTCATCATCCGCCATTACCATGACTTCGTCAAAGAACTTGTCGACTACCGGACGTAGCTCGGCAAGTTGCTCCAGCACTTCTTTGAAGTTGCCTTGAGTAAAGAGTGGCGCAAGTTGAATGCTCTTCTCTGCAACGGCAGAGGCCAGCGCTTTCTCGGCATCTTCGTGCAGTAGTGCGTCAGAGACGTTGTCGGCAACGTCAGTCGTTTGCTTGCTCAAGATGTTGGATACACGCTTATTGGCTGCAGCAAGCGCGCCAGCTTCGTTCAGCGTACGGAAATGGCTTACCGCTTGTACTCGCTGATTGAACTCCAGTGGTCGAGTTGGGCGCAGTGCGTGAACCGCCAAGTAAGCCTCAATCGCAATCCCTTCATCGTCATACCAAGCGCGGAATCGTTCTAGCATGAAGTCAGTGATGCGTGCCACTAATCCCTCTTGTGCGGGTAGATCTCGATAGTTATCGGCGGCTACCTGAATCAGATCTTCTAGATCAAGATTGAGTTGGCGCTCAACAATAATACGCAAAACACCTAGGGATGCACGACGAAGCGCGAACGGATCTTTCGAACCTGTTGGCGGTTGATTGATGCCGAATAGGCCGGTCAGCGTGTCGAGACGATCGGCCAATGCAACCGCGATACCTGGTTCGCTCTGAGGCAGTTCATCGCCAGCGAAGCGTGGCATGTATTGCTCGTTTTGTGCTAGAGCAACGCCTTCATCTTCACCATCATTCAGCGCATAGTGGTAGCCCATTAAGCCTTGAAGGTCGGTAAATTCGTAGACCATATCGGTCATCAAATCCGTTTTCGCCAGCATGGCGGCGCGTTCGGCCTTCGCTTGATCTTGTCCTAGTTGAGCGGCAATGTGCTTAGCCAAAACCGCAACGCGAACGGCTTTGTCATGTAGGGTGCCAAGCTCTTTTTGGAAAACGATCGATTTTAAATCGTCGATGCGTGATTCAAGCGTGCGCTTTTTATCGGTCTCGAAGAAGAACGCCGCATCCGCTAAGCGTGGTCGAATCACCTTCTCGTTGCCAGAAATAACCTGCGCGGGGTCGGTCGATTCGATATTGGCGATGGTGATAAAGAAAGGCATCAACTGACCATTGTTGTCAGTCAGGTGGAAATACTTCTGATGTTCTTTCATCGATGAGATCAATGCTTCAGCAGGCACATCGAGGAAACGCTCATCGAAGCGTCCGGTGAGCGCTACCGGCCACTCGTTCAAAGCCGTGACTTCGTCTAGCAGTGCTTCATCAATTTGTGCTATCCCCTGAACAGCCTCTCCTTCAGCTTCAACCTGTGCGCGAATCTTTTCACGGCGTTCATCGAAATCGGCGATGACCATGCCCACACTTTCGAGGTTTTCCAGGTATTCGCTAGCTTGATTCAGTTCAATCTGCTGATTGTAATGGAAGCGATGCCCGCGAGTATTACGGCCTGCTTTTAAGCCCAGAATCTCGCATTCGATAACCTGATCGCCCATGAGCATGACTAACCACTTCACGGGTCGAACGAATTCCGTGTGTGATGCACCCCAACGCATCCGCTTAGGAATGGGAAGTTTGCTCAGCGCATGTTCGATAATCGCAGGCAGCTCATTGGCAATGGCTTTGGCCGGCAGTGAGCGGCTAAAGCACATTTTGCCGTCGATCTCTTCGAGGTTTTCTACCTCGGTGCCGCACTTACGAGCAAAGCCCAATAGCGCTTTAGAGGGGGCACCCTGCTCATCAAATGCGATGCGTGCTGGCGGGCCTTGCATTTGAAACGTGCTGCTAGGGATTTCGTCAGTGAGGCTGTTGATGAGTACAGCAAGGCGACGAGGTGCGGCATAGGAGTGAACCGTTGTGCCATTAAATAGCGCATCAGCTTGCTTGCCAAATAGTTCTTTAATGCCGCCGATGATCTCTTTTTCCAATGCGGCAGATAATGTCTTCAGCGCTTTAGGGGGGAGCTCTTCGGTGCCCAGTTCGAACAGGAAGTCCTGACGGTTAACGGAATCGGTCATTACTTACTCTCCTCTTCGCAGGCGGCTAAAACTTCGTTACGAATACTTTCTTCGGCCAGTGGGAAGCCAAGCCCTTTACGGGTATTGAAATAGGCCTGTGCAACGCCGCGCGCCAAGGTGCGTACTCGAAGGATGTAGCGTTGACGTTCGGTGACAGAGATCGCATGGCGAGCATCGAGCAGGTTGAATGTATGCGAGGCTTTCAATACTTGCTCATAGGCCGGTAACGGTAGCGGTGTGTCCAGTGCTAGTAACTTGTTACATTCGGCTTCGTGATGATCGAAGCTTTTAAACAGTTGTGGCACATCGGCGTGTTCGAAGTTATACGTTGATTGTTCAACTTCGTTTTGATGGAATACGTCGCCGTAGGTCACCGGGCTGCCGTCTGGGTTGTATGACCAAACCAGATCGTACACGCTATCGACATCTTGCAGATACATCGCAATACGTTCTAGGCCGTAAGTGATCTCACCGGTAACAGGGTAGCATTCAAGACCGCCCGCTTGCTGGAAATAGGTAAACTGTGTGACTTCCATGCCGTTGAGCCAAACTTCCCAGCCCAGTCCCCAAGCACCTAGTGTTGGCGATTCCCAGTTGTCTTCTACAAAACGGACATCATGCACATTCAAGTCTAGGCCCATTCGCTCTAGTGAGCCGAGGTAGAGTTCCTGAAGGTTGTCAGGTGATGGCTTCATCACTACCTGGAATTGATAGTAATGCTGTAGGCGGTTTGGGTTCTCACCATAGCGTCCGTCAGTGGGGCGACGGCTCGGTTGCACGTATGCGGAGTTCCATGTTTCGGGACCGATAGCGCGCAGAAAAGTTGATGGATGGAAGGTGCCTGCGCCAACTTCCATATCCAGTGGTTGCACTACTACACAGCCCTGCTCTGACCAATACTCTTGCAGTGCCAGGATCAGCCCTTGAAAGGTGCTGGCATCCGGTCTCGCTTTATCTGTCACTGAGATCACCATTATGAATCTGTTTGTACAAAAATAGAGCGAAATTATACACGAATTACTAACAGTAAGAGCGCTCTGTTAGTGCATTAGCGCTGTTTTTTCTGCGCAGACTGGTCGGTGTTAGTCATTTGTTCAGTGGGCATTATATAATTGATTCATGATCATCTGTTTTAGCGGCGATGATTTTTCAATTCATTATGTTGTTGTATAGAAGGGTTTCACGTGAAACATCTCAAAGGTTGGCTTTCTGTCGCTGTGTTATATCTGCTTGCTATGCTTCCTTTTTCGTTGGCGCAAAAGGTGGGCGAATGGGTCGGCTTACGCGCTTATCGGAAACAAGGAAAAAGCTATCGAATCACGCAAGCGAACATCAACTTATGTTTCTCTGAATTGGAGAGTGCCGCGCAAGATCAGCTGGTGAAAGAAAGCTTATTGGAAACCGGCAAGCTCGCGGGCGAGATGGGTATGGCTTGGATGTGGAGCCCAGATCGTGTGATTAAGAAAATTCACGCGGTGCATAATGAGCAGATTATGACTCAGGCGGTAGCGGCGGGTAGAGGGGTGATCCTCATCGCACCTCACTTAGGTAACTGGGAGGTCTTGGGGCTGTATTTGAGTATTCATTATCCCCTCACCTCTATGTATCGTCCGCCGAAGATTGAGCTGATGGATCGGTTGATTAAAAAGCAGCGCGCTCGGATGGGATCGAAACTTGCTCCGGCCAACATCAAGGGGGTGCGTATGGCGATGAAAGCGCTCAAGGCCGGCGAAGTGTTAGGCGTGTTGCCCGATCAAGAAGCCGATAAAGGCAGCGGGGTTTTTGTCCCCTTCTTTGGTCAAGATGCTTATTCGATGAAACTGTTGCCACAATTGGCTGCACAAACGGGGGCCGTGGTGGTGGCTGCTTATGCGCAACGTTTACCTAATGCTGAAGGCTTTGAGATTTTCTTCGCTAATGTCTCCGAGGATATAAATAGCAAGGATCTAACGGTATCGGCCACGGCCATGAATGCCGCGGTAGAACAATGTGTGCGTCAAGTGCCTGAGCAATATCAGTGGGAATATAAGCGATTTCAACATCGCTCGGATGGCTCTCGATTGTATTGAAGAGTGGCTGTGTGAGAGTTAAAAAAGGGGCCTATATTGAGCCCCTTTTTTATTCGAAGGGTTAGCGCTTCCAGAAAGAAGGCGTGAATAAAACCAGTAATGTAAATACCTCTAAGCGTCCTAGCAGCATGGCAAAGGTGAGCACCCATTTAGCGGGCTCGTTAAGATCGCCGTAATGCGTTTCGACTGCGCCAAGACCGGGGCCGAGGTTGTTGAGTGTTGCGCCAACAGCCGACCACGCGGTTACTTGATCGAGTCCTGTCCCGAGCAGAATAATCAGCATCACAATAAAGACGATTAGGTAGACTGAAAAGAATCCCCAAACAGCCTCCAGGATTCTATCGGGAATAGGATCTCGACCCAGCTTAACGGGTATCACTGCGTTTGGATGTATCAGTCGTTTTATCTCTCGGTGCCCTTGCTTCAAGATCAGTAAGACGCGGATGACTTTCATACCGCCGCCCGTTGATGCCGCACAGCCTCCGGCAAAGGCCGCCATGAACAGTAAAAAAGGTAACATGACCGGCCATTTTGCAAAGTCGGCTGTCGCAAAGCCGGTGGTCGTGGCAATTGAAACGACTTCAAAAATGGCTTTACGAATCGATTCGCCCGGCGGATAGGTGCTTGTGGTCATCAGTACCACGGCTGAAAGACAGGTAATACTGAAGAGAATCGTTAGGTAGAGCTTGAACTCTGGGTCTTTGAAATAATGGCTAAGTGTACGCTGACGCCAAGCAAAAAAATGTAAGCCAAAGTTGACCGCCGACATGACCATGAAAAACGTACAGATCGCTTCAATTAATGGGCTATCGAAGTAGCCGATACTGGCATCGTGGGTTGAGAAACCACCGATGGCGACGGTAGAAAAGCTATGACTAATGGCATCAAATACGGTCATGCCGGCTAGCCAGTAACCGACAGCACAGGCGACGGTGAGCGATAGATAGATATACCAGAGGGCTTTAGCTGTTTCTGTAATACGGGGGGTGAGCTTTCTATCTTTGACGGGGCCCGGGGTTTCGGCGCGGTATAACTGCATGCCACCGATACCGAGCATTGGCAGGATGGCAACGGCCAAGACGATAATACCCATACCGCCGAGCCATTGAAGTTGCTGCCGGTAAAAAAGGATCGATTCAGGTAGCGCATCAATACCGGTTATGACGGTGGCGCCGGTGGTAGTGAGCCCTGAGAGTGATTCAAAGACCGAATCAACAACCGATAATCCTGGGTCGTGTGACAGCATAAACGGAATGGCACCAAACAACCCAAGTACCACCCAGAATAATACGGTAATCAGAAAGCCATCTCGAGTACGTAGGTCTTCTCTCACCCGATAAACCGGCGCCCAGATCACGAAGCCGGTCAGCAGTGTGATGATAAAACCAAAAATAAAGGCTGAATGAGAGCCGTCCTGATAACCATAGGATATCGCGAGCGGTGGCAGCATAGTGATGCTGAATATCATCAGCAGTAGGCCGAGAATTCGGAGAATTACCCTGTAATGCATTATTGTCTCCGATCAGAAAAAGCCAAGGCCGACTTGGAATAGACGTTCGACTTCACTGATCTTACGTTTATCAACCAAGAACAGAATAACATGATCACCATTTTCGACGATGATGTTGTCGTGCGCGATGAGAAATTGATCATTACGGACGATGGCGCCGATGGTGGTGCCGGTGGGGAGATCAATATCTTCTATCGCCTTGCCAACCACCTTTGACGTACGTTTATCACCGTGCGCGACGGCTTCAAGCGCCTCTGCTGCACCGCGACGCAGAGAGTGGACGGCAGCCACATCACCACGGCGAACGTGTGTTAAGAGGCTGCCAATCGTTGTTTGTTGCGGCGAAATCGCAATGTCGATCACCCCACCCTGCACTAGATCAACATAGGCAGGGTTATTAATCAGTGTCATCACGGTGCGTGCGCCGAGGCGTTTAGCGAGCATTGAGGCCATGATATTGGCTTCATCATCGTTCGTTAGCGCGCAAAAAACATCGGTGTCTTCTATATTTTCTTCAAGCAAAAGTTCTTTATCGGAGGCGCTACCCTGCAAGACGATGGTGCTATCGAGTCGTTTGGCGAGGCTATTACAGCGGCGAATGTCGCGCTCAATAATTTTGACCTGATATTTAGCTTCGATATTTTGCGCTAGGCGGGCTCCAATATTGCCGCCCCCAGCAATAATAATTCGTTTATAGGGACGATCGAGTCGGCGCAGTTCGCTCATCACTGAGCGAATATCTTTTTTGGCTGCGATAAAGAAGACTTCATCATCGGCCTCTATGACGGTTTCACCCTTCGGAATAATAGGCCGATCTTTGCGAAAAATAGCCGCAACGCGGGTTTGCACGGCAGGCATATGCGCACGAAGATAGGATATTTCGCGGCCTACCAGCGGGCCGCCGTAGTAAGCCTTAACGGCCACTAACTGAGCAATACCATCGGTAAAATCGAGCACCTGAAGTGCGCCGGGGTGTTCGATTAAGCGCCTTACATGCTTGGTGACTAGCTCTTCGGGACTGATTAAGACATCGATTGGAATGGATTTGTCGGTGAAAATTGCTTTGTTTTTGAGCAGGTAATCATGTTCTCGAACGCGCGCAATCTTGGTCGGGGTGTTATACAGGGTCTGCGCGATCTGACAAGCGATCATATTAACTTCATCGCTATTAGTGACGGCGATCAGCATATCCGCATCGCGAGCCCCAGCTTGTTCGAGAATAGACGGATGCGAGGCTTTGCCTTCGACGGTACTGATGTCTAGGCGATCCTGAAGCTCTCTGAGTCGGCTAAAGTCAGTATCAACAATGGTGATGTCATTCGCTTCGCTGGCTAAATTTTCAGCCAATGTGGCACCGACCTGGCCTGCTCCAAGAATAATAATTTTCATATATTAATAACTCTCCGATCAGTTGGCAGGGATCACCTGTCCTAACTCTGATCTTTTAAAAGTACTGCATAATAAAAGCCATCATGTCCCTGCGGCTGTGGAAAAAGCTGACGGCCAAATGGTCGTTCTATGCCCCACTCTGCGACGATTGGGAGGTGACATGCATCTGCGTGTGCTTTGGTAAAGCGTTCTACCACCCGTTCATTTTCCTGAGGAAACACTGAGCAGGTAGCATACAGTAGTCGACCGCTAGGTTTTAGCAGTTTCCAGCAATTTTCTAAAATAGATAGTTGTATCTCGGTTAGCGTTTTAATGTCTTCGCTTTGACGTAAGTGTTTGATATCTGGGTTGCGGCGGATAACGCCTGCTGCTGAGCAGGGGGCATCAACCAAAATGCGATCGTATTGAGCGCCATCCCACCAAGTATGGCTGGCGGCATCGTCAATAATGACGTCGGCATCTAGGTTAAGCCGTAGTAGGTTTTCCTGAATTCTTGATGCGCGGCTCTCTTCAAGCTCGATTGCGGTCACATGAGCCAGATCTGGCTCATGTTCAAGGATATGACAAAGCTTACCCCCAGGGGCGGCGCAGGCATCTAACACGCGTTGGCCGGGCTGAAGATCGAGTAATGTGCTGCTCAGTTGAGCGGCTTCATCTTGAACGCTGACAAAACCGTATTCAAAGCCGGGTAGTATCGAGACGTCCACCGGTGACGCCAATTGAATGCCGACGTTGGAATAAGGCGTCGCGGATGCTGCTATATCGGCATCATGCAGTTGTTGCAGGTAGGCTTCGCGGTTGGTTTTGCGTTTATTAATCCGCAGTGTCATCGGTGGCTGCTGATTATTTTGCGTGACAACCTCTTGCCATTGATCGGGCCAATTATGCTGTAGCTTGGCGATCATCCACTGAGGGTGATTATAACGAAACTCAGGTTGCTCAGATAATTGTTCAAAGAGTGTGTCCTGTTCCCGTTGTAAGGTGCGTAGCAATGCATTAAGCAACCCTTTCGCCCAGCCTTTATTGAGTTGGGCTGCCGCTTCCACTGTTTCGCTGATGGCTGCGTGGGCCGGTACTCGCATCTCTAATAGCTGATAGAAGCCGAGTAATACCAGAGCGTATAGGTCTTGATCTTGAGGTTTGAAGGGCTTTTTAAGTAGCTTATCGGCTAAACAGGCGAGCTTAGGTAGCGAGCGCATGGTGCCATAACATAGCTGCTGTAGCAGTGCTCGGTCATTCTCATGGCAGTGCTGCAGCGCCCGAGGAAGCGCGGTGTTCAGCGACTCTTTACGTCCAATAACCGGCCCCAAGGCGCGAGCGGCAATCGCGCGAATATTCATTTAGCCAGACCCAATACAGTGCCGTTGCTAAATAATTCTTTTTTCGAGTTGAGCACCGCGCTAGTGTCCATCGCTTTACTGCCAGGCAGTTGAATCTTGAGGAGCCTGACGGTGCCTTTGCCAGTCGCCACCATAATCGCTTTTTTGTCGCAGCCGATCACGCTGCCGGGAGTCGCGGTACTGGTTTCAGCGGTGGCTTCGGCATACCACACGCGCAGGGTTTCACCATTAAGGGTCGTGAAAGCAACGGGCCAAGGAGACAGGCCTTTAACATGTCGCGCGATATCATTGGCCGATGCTTGCCAGTCGATTAAGCCTTCGGCTTTTTCTAGTTTATGCGCATAGCAAGCCTGACTATCGTCTTGAATCTCATGGGTAATGGTTTGATGACTAATGTCGGGTAGGCTGTCTAATAAAGCCTGTGCGCCAATGATGGCTAAGCGATCATGCAGTTCGCCGCTGGTGTCTGATGAGTGTATCGGACAGGTGCGCTTGAGGAGCATGGCACCAGTATCCAAGCCTTCATCCATTTGCATGATGGTGACGCCCGTTTCACTATCCCCTGCCAGTAATGAACGATGAATCGGAGCCGCTCCACGCCAGCGAGGTAATAACGAAGCATGGACGTTGATACAACCTAATCGAGGGGCTTCGAGCACGGCTTTGGGGAGTAATAAGCCGTACGCAACCACCACCATCAGGTCTGCCTGTAACGCTGCGAGCTGCTGACGGTCTTCGGCCTGTTTAAAGTTAAGCGGCTGATAAACGGCAAGGTTGTTTTCTAGGGCGACTTTTTTAACCGGACTCGGGGTGAGCTTTCGACCTCGCCCAGCAGGACGATCGGGCTGTGTATAGACGCCGATCACCTGATGACCCGCGTCAATAAGAGCTTGTAAGCTGGCGGCGGCAAAATCGGGAGTGCCGGCAAACAGGATGCGCAATGGTTTCGCTGTTTCGGACATGCTTCAGACCTTCTGTCGGTGAAGTTTATCCAATTTGCTGCGGATACGGTTACGTTTCAGTGGTGAGATATAATCGACAAATAGCTTGCCTTCAAGATGATCAATCTCATGCTGAATACAGACGGCTAATAGATCGTCTGCCTCTAAAGTGTATTCTTCACCCCGCTCATTCTGTGCGGTGAGACGAATTTTATTCGGCCGAACCACATCTTCGTAGAAGCCAGGCACCGATAAACAGCCCTCTTGCATACGTTCTGTTTCATCGGCTAGCACCTCTATCTGCGGATTAATCACCACGAGAGGGTTATCTTTCTCTTCAGAGGTATCTATAGTAATGATACGCTGATGAACATTAACCTGTGTTGCAGCTAGGCCGATACCGGGTGCGTCATACATGGTTTCAAACATATCTTTAACCAGCAGACGCAGTTCATCGTTAAATTCGGTAACCGGCGCAGCAATTGTGCGCAGGCGTGGATCAGGAAATTCGAGTATTGGAAGTAATGACATGGTCGCTTGAAAACAAAAAGGTTGAAAAAAGTGAGCGCTAGAATCAATAATCATTCTATTATACTGATATAGATACGCAATGTATTGTCGATACTGTTATAGACTTTCAAAAACATGGTGGTCTGGAGACAAGGATTAAACAATGAAACAACTGGTAGCAGGTTTACTCGGCGCTCTGATGGTATGTATTGCATTAATAGCGCCGGCTCAGGCCGATGTTCGCAAAGATACCCTCGCGTTACAGGAAAATTATCCGGCAACTTATGTCGTCGTTAAGGGCGATACACTTTGGGATATTTCTGGGATGTTCTTGAAGTCTCCATGGAAGTGGCCTCAGCTGTGGGGATACAATCAGCAGATTGATAACCCACACCTTATCTATCCCGGCGATATATTAACCTTGAAGTGGGTTGATGGGCAGCCTCGGCTTGTTGTTAATGATGGCATTATTCGTCTGAGCCCTAAAGCCAAGGTGACGCGGCTAAAAGATGCGATCCCCGCGATTCCTCTGAAGGATATCATCAGCTTTCTGTCCGATAACATAATCATGGATAGCGATGAACTAACCACGGCGCCATATATTGTCGGCGGCACCGCTCAGCGCATTGTTGCTGGGGCGGGTGATCGGGTTTATGCCCGAGGTGTATTGGTGGGTGATTATTCCCGACAGAATATTTATCGACCGGCGAAAGAGTACCTCGATCCGGTGACTAAAGAGCATCTCGGCTATGAGATGTTTAAGATCGGTGATGCGGTTGTTGCCAGCAAAAAAGGCGATATTATCTCGCTTGATCTGCGTAAAACACGCGAAGAAGTTTCGGCTCTCGATCGTGTTTATCCCAGCCCTAAAGAGTCTATTCAGTCGATTTTCTACCCTAAAGCTCCCGAAAATGATATTAATGGGCTGATTCTCTCGGTACTCAGGGGGGTTCGTCAGGCGGGTCAGTATGATGTTGTTGCCATTAACAAAGGGCAGCGAGAAGGGCTTGCACCGGGTCATGTACTGACTATCTTCCGTGCGGGTGAAGTATTGAAAGACCCGCTGACGAAGGAATTGATTAGCTTGCCGTCTGAAAAATCCGGTTTATTGATGGTTTTCAAGGCTTATGACAAGATCAGCTATGCTTTGATACTTAAAGCGACCGATGTCGTTTCTATCGGTGATGAGGTTCGTAATCCCGACTAAGGCCTATTTTTAACCTAAGGATGGACAAGGAGTGTCCATGCAAGATCATGTTAGGGAATGGATCGCCTTAGCAGAGCTGCCCGGTATTGGTGCCGGCGTGCTGTTAAGGTTGATACAGCAGTGTCAGCTTAATGCAGCAGTGGGATATCGTTCGCTATTTGAGGTGAGTGATGATCAACTTCGGTCGTTCAATCTTCCGGCAAAAACGTTTCACCATATCAAGGCATTTCAAGCCGGCACTTGGCCTGATGCCGACTATCTCCAGATTATTGAGCGCTGGTTAGAACAGCCTTTAAATCACCTGATATCGCTTACTGATGAAGACTATCCGGGGTTGCTCAAAGAGATTCCTGATGCCCCAGTATTGCTTTATGTCAGCGGTGATCCCAGTGTCTTACATCTGCCTCAATTAGCCATTGTCGGGAGTCGCTCTGCGAGTCGTAATGGTATCTCCTTGAGTGGGGCTTTTGCGCGAGACCTAACGGCAGCTGGAATGACGATTACCAGCGGCCTTGCTCGAGGCATTGATGGTGCAGCACATCGCGCAGCGGTATCACTATCTAAGCCAACGGTGGCGGTACTAGGGTCCGGTTTGATGACGATATACCCACGTCAGCATCAATCGTTAGCCGCTGAGATTATTGCGCACGGCGGCGCACTGGTGTCCGAGTATCCGTTAGAAATGCCGCCGTTAGCGTATAACTTTCCGCGCCGAAACCGCATTATCAGTGGCTTAAGTGCAGGAGTGTTGGTGATAGAGGCGGCTAGGCGGAGCGGTTCGTTGATTACTGCGCGAATGGCATTAGAGCAAGGCCGAGAAGTCTTTGCGCTCCCCGGCGCTCTGAACAACCCTCAAAGCCACGGTTGTCATGATCTTATTCGTGAAGGTGCGACATTAATTGAAACCAGTGCACAGATTATCGAGCCATTAGCCAGTTTGTTGGGGAGCTACTGTTATCATGAGCAACGTATTGAGCCGGAATGCATCAAACTGACTGATAGTGAGGCTCAGTTGCTCAATCAGATGGGCTATCAACTGGTGACTCTAGAGCAGTTAATTGAGCTAACCGGAATGCCTGCGGCAGCCCTACTTCCTCAGCTAGTCGCCATGGAATTAACGGGTTATATCGAAAATACGCTAGATGGTTATCAGCGACTGATCTAAATGACTTATCGGTACGTAAAAACCAGTCAATTTACGTGGTTGAAAGTTGTACAGTTTTAAGATACTTTGCCACGTTTTCCTACTAACTTCACACTATTGAAGGCGATCATGACTAAACCATTTGTTGCTATTCTTATGGGGTCCGACTCTGACCTGCCAACTATGAAGGCTGCGGCTGATGTGCTGCGTTCTCTCGAAGTCCCTTTCGAGATGAAAGTCAGCTCTGCACACCGTACACCAGTACAAACCCACGATTACGTCAAGGATGCGGATCAACGTGGTGCCGTTGCATTTATTTGTGCCGCCGGTATGGCCGCTCATTTGGCGGGTGCCGTGGCTGCGAATACCACTAAACCTGTGATTGGCGTGCCTATCGAATCATCTCTTGATGGCTTAGATGCGCTGCTGTCCACCGTACAGATGCCTGGAGGTATTCCGGTGGCGACTGTTGCAATCGGTAAAGCCGGCGCTAAAAATGCTGCTTACTTGGCTTCTCAGATCGTTGCGGTTCAAGATGCTGAGCTCGCTGAGCGAATTAAAGCGGAACGTCAAGCGAATACCGATGCGGTCATTGCCAAAGATAAGGCATTGCAAGAAAGACTGGCTAACGGCGAGATCTAATCGCAATGGGCTGGTGGCATATTCGTCAAGCAGTCAGGGCGATGCACCAAGGTGGTGTCATCGCCTATCCCACCGAAGCGGTATGGGGGCTCGGCTGCGACCCCTTCAATGAAGCCGCGGTTTATCGTTTATTGGCGATTAAGCGTCGCCCCGTTCACAAAGGTTTGATTTTGGTGGCCTCTTCGGTCGATCAAATCCGTCCTCTATTGGATAATCTTACGGCTGAAGATCAAGCGCGAGTGAGTGCTTCTTGGCCTGGCCCTGTGACGTGGTTATTACCCGATCCCGACAACCTTATTCCCTACTGGATTAAAGGAAATCATGCCTCTGTCGCAGTGAGAGTGAGTGATCACTATCAGGTTAAAAACCTTTGTGATAGCTTTGGATCGATGATCGTCTCTACTTCGGCTAATTACTCCGATCGCGTTGCTGCAAGGGATAAGTTGAAAGTAAGTATTCACTTTAAAGATAAGGTTGATGCTATTGTCCCCGGTGATCTAGGCGCTCTGAGTCGACCGACAAAAATTTACCGATTAGACAGTGATAAACCGGTAAGAAGTTAATTTAAACAATAGTGAGTATCCACTAACACTGTTGTTCTGGTAAAGGATAACATAATGTCAGCACCCGACATTAATGCAGTAAAAGAGTATTTGCTGAGCTTGCAGGATAGTATCTGCGCAGCGCTAGAACAGGCTGATGGTCTGGCCCGCTTCACAGAAGATAGTTGGCAGCGGGAAGCTGGCGGTGGGGGACGTACTCGAGTCATGGTGGAGGGTGCTGTTATTGAAAAAGGAGGGGTGAACTTTTCCCACGTATTTGGTGATAAGTTGCCGGGCTCTGCAACCGCGCATCGGCCTGAGCTAGCCGGTCGTAGCTTTCAGGCAATGGGCGTCTCTTTGGTTATTCATCCACATAATCCTTATGTACCGACCTCACATGCCAATGTGCGGTTTTTTATCGCCGAGAAAGAGGGTGAAGCGCCGGTGTGGTGGTTTGGCGGCGGCTTCGATCTCACGCCCTATTATGGCAATAAAGAGGATTGTCGCGCGTGGCATCAAGCGGCTAAAGATGCTTGTGATCCGTTTGGTGAGGATATTTATCCTCGCTATAAAGCTTGGTGCGATGAATACTTCTATCTTAAACATCGTGACGAGCCTCGAGGCATTGGTGGTCTGTTCTTCGATGATCTAAGCGAGCCGGATTTCGATAGCTGTTTTGCCCTCATGCAATCGATCGGTGATGCATACGCGCCGGCCTATTGTCCGATTGTCGAAAAACGTAAAAATACCCCCTATGGTGAGCCGCAAAGAGATTTTCAGCTGCATCGTCGAGGGCGTTATGTTGAATTTAATCTGGTGTTTGATCGGGGCACATTATTTGGTCTTCAATCCGGTGGCCGTACCGAATCTATCTTGATGTCGCTGCCCCCTGAAGTGCGTTGGGGCTATGATTGGAAACCTCAGCCTGATACCGAAGAAGCGCTGCTTTATAGTTATTATTTGCAGCCGCAAAACTGGTTAGAGGTGTCGCTATGACCGATCATTATGCGGTATTTGGAAACCCCATCAAACACTCTAAGTCGCCACTTATCCACAAGGCCTTTGCTCAGCAGACCCATCAAGATTTAGATTACCGTTCTGTACTGGTCGCTGAAGATGGCTTCAGCGAGGCTGTTGATAACTTTTTATCCACAGATGGAGATGGTAAAGGTCTGAATATTACCGTGCCATTCAAAGTTGAGGCATGGGAAAAAGCCGAGCGTCATTCCCCGCGTGCAAAGTTAGCCGGTGCCGTAAATACACTCTATCGTAATGCCGAGGGGCAATTGTGTGGCGATAATACCGATGGCTTGGGTTTGGTGGCCGATATCACTCGCAACAATGGCGGCGAGATAGAGGCTAAAGAGTTGCTAATCTTAGGCGCTGGAGGTGCGGTACGAGGCGTGCTGGAACCCATTTTAGCCCACCGCCCTGCTCGATTGGTAATCGCGAATCGTACGGTGGCTCGGGCGGAGGCGTTGGCAGAGCTCTTTAGTGATGTTGGTCACATTGACGTGTGTAGTTTTGAAGAGCTGCAAGGACAGCAGTTTGATCTCGTGATTAATGGCACAGCCGCTAGTTTGCAAGGTGAAGTTCCACTCCTGCCTGATGACCTTCTGCGCGAGGGGGCATGGTGTTATGACATGATGTATGCTGCACAGATCACGCCGTTTAATCACTGGGCTGAGGCTCACGGTGCGGCAAAAGCGATTGATGGTTTAGGCATGCTGGTTGAGCAAGCGGCAGAGTCGTTTGCGATATGGCGCGGTATACGTCCGGATACTTCCGAATTAATTCAAGAGCTTAGATATCAACTACTGGCTAAGTAATAACCAGTAAAATCGTTCCTTGCGCGGAGTTTCTCATCGGGTTATAACAGAAGAGTCAACTCCAGTCGCAGGAATGATCCGTTATGGAAAAAGAGACCCGCCTCTCCCCCGATCAGCTATATCGTCACTGCAACACAGAGTTGTTGCCCTTCAAAACCACCGAAACCTTAGAGCCCTACACCGGTTTTTTTGGTCAAGAACGTGCCGTCGAAGCGATGGAGTTCGGTATCGGTATGAAACGCCCCGGTTATAACATGTTTGTGATGGGCAACCCGCATACTGGACGTTTCTCATTCGCCATTGAAAGTATACGTGCCATCGCCAAGAAAGAGCTGAAGAAAACCAGCGACTGGTGTTACCTGAACAACCTTGAAGAGAATCGTAACCCCTTGGTGATTCAATTGCCGGCGGGTAAGGGTTGGGTCATCAAGCGCGATATCAAACATCTTATTGAGGGGATTCTGACCGAACTACCGGCTGCATTCGAGAGCCCTGCTTATCAACGTAAGAAAAGTAAGGTCGAACGGGATTTTAACCGACTTTATGATCAGGCCATTGAAAAAGTCGATAGCTTAGCCCGTGAACATAGCATCGCGGTCTATCGTGATGCAGGCAGTATCGGCTTTACTCCGGTATCGGAAGGTCAAGGGATGGATGAGGCCGCTTTTTCCCAGTTACCGGAAGATGTTCGTGATGAATTTACGCGGAATATTGCCAAGCTGGAAGAGTATCTCAATGAAGAGCTTGCCAATATGCCTAAGTGGCGCCGGGAAGCGGGCGATAAAATGAAAGTGCTGGATCGTGAAACCGCTCGTAATGCAGTGGCACCTCTGATTCAGCCGCTGCGTGAAAAATATCATAACTTCTCTGGCGTGTCGGATTATCTGAGTCAGCTGGAATCTAATCTGGTGAAAAATGCGTTGGATATTCTCGAAGAGGATAAGCCTAATGAGGCGCGTACCGACCTCGCGCGACGGCAGTATATGGAGAATACCTTCGGGGTTAATATGCTGGTGGATAATCAGAAAACCAAAGGTGCCCCGGTCGTTTTTGAAACTCACCCGACTTACGATAATCTCTTTGGTCGAATCGAATACAACTCAGAAATGGGTGCCTTGACGACTAACTTTCAGTTGATTCGTTCTGGAGCGCTGCATAGAGCGAATGGTGGTTATTTGGTGTTGGAATCCGAAAAGCTACTGGAACAGCCCTTTGTTTACGGTGCCTTGAAACGGGCCTTGAAATCCCATGAGATTCGCATTGAAAATCCCATGTCTGAAATGACAGGCATGGGGACGATCACGCTGGCCCCTCAATCGATTCCATTACATGTCAAAGTGGTGTTGATCGGTACTCGAGAAACCTACTACCTATTACAAGAACTGGATCATGATTTCGAAAAAATGTTTCGTGTCGTGGTGGATTTCGATGAAGATGTTAAGCGCGAACCGGCGACCATTCGTGGCTATGCGCGGTTGATGAAAACCCTCGCGGGTGAGGAGGGTTTAGCCCCTCTGAACCGTCAGGCGGTTGCCCGCTTAGTAGAGCATAGCTCGCGGTTGACAGAAGATCAGGAGTTATTATCCGCTCATGTTGGCGAACTGGTGGATCTGCTGTGTGAAGCCGATTACAAACGCATTCGTCAGAAAGACGAGATCATCAATGATCAGCACGTTGAGATGGCATTACAGGCGAAAGAGCGACGTACCAACCGTATCTCATCGAAGATTCTCGATAGTATTCTTAATCAAACGGTTTTGATCGATACCGATGGTGAGGCCTCAGGGCGTACCAACGGCTTAACGGTGTTGGGCGTTGGCGATGTCTCCTTTGGTTTTCCTGCGCGTATTACCGTGACGGTGCATCCGGGTAACCGAGGCATCGTCGATATCGAAAAAGAGGTGACGCTGGGTCAGCCGATTCACTCTAAAGGGGTACTGATTTTGTCTGGTTATCTGGGGCATAAGTATGCCAAGGATTTCCCGTTAACACTCTCTGCCAGCATCGCGCTAGAGCAATCCTACGGTTATGTTGATGGCGATAGTGCTTCGATGGCGGAAATCTGTACGCTGATCTCGGCGTTAACGGATATCCCGATCAAACAGCAGTTCGCGATCACCGGTTCGATCAATCAATACGGCGAAGTGCAAGCAATTGGCGGCGTCAATGAGAAAATCGAAGGCTTTTTCAATCTCTGTAAAACCCGTGGTCTCACCGGCACTCAGGGCGTGATTATTCCCAAAGCTAATATTCGTAACTTAATGCTCAAGCGTGAAGTCGTAGATGCGGTGGCGGAAGGTGAATTTAGTATCCACGGGGTTGCCACGGTGGATCAATGCCTTGAACTACTGATGGGAAGAAAGGCGGGTCAATTGAAGGAAGATGGCTCGTTTACTCAGCGTTCGGTGAATGCGCAGGTGGTAAAGCGGTTGCGAGAGCTCGCTAAGGCTAAGGCATAAGCAGGCAATATAGCGGTACTAGGCTTTTTGATTCTCTGGGTTTTTAATCGCTTGTAGACTCTTTTCTGCGGCTTGATAACCCAGAGATATCATTTCGCTGGCGCGATCAAATTCCAGCATGCCGCAGGCGTTTCGAGCTACTTCAATAAAGTAATCGGCTGGATAAGCGGCCAATTTTTGGCGTGCAATGGTGCTTTGCATCGCATCAAAGGCTTGGTTGGCGATATCGTAAGCATCTCTATCTTTAGACGGTGAAGCGGTACTTGGTTCTTTAAAGCTCTCTAAAAACTCAGCAATTTTGCTAGATAAGAAGGTTTTTTTAGCTTCCGAGATCCCCGTGTTGAGGGTAACCCTCTCTTTACCATTAACCTTGCCACCGAGATTAACTGCGATGGTTAAGTCTGTTGCATCATTGAACGTAGGCGCAATCGGAACTGGGTTTAAAACTCCGCCATCAATCAGCTCGATGCCTTTATATTGGAAGGGGGTAAATAGCAGTGGCAGCGAGATGGATGCTCGAATAGCATCGAATAATCGTCCAGAATTGATCCACACCTCTTTTTCATTGTTAATATCAGAGGCGACGGCGGTATAGTTGATAGGGAGATCTTCAATCATCACATCCCCGACCAGATTGGTGAGTGTATTAATGATTTTATCGCCCTTGACTAGACCACTTTTTTTCCATGATAGGTCCATGAACGTCACGATATCGACGGTGCGGATCGATTGCACCCAGGCTTCAAATTCATCCAGCTTGCCCGCCGCATAGATACCGCCAATTAATGCACCACTAGAACAACCTGAAATGGACGCAATCTTGAAGCCATGCTGTTCAAGCCAATGAATCACGCCGATGTGAGCGAGCCCACGCGCCCCTCCACTGCCTAATACGAGAGATATACTGGTGTGATTGCGTGTTTTCATATATCAATGACCCTACAGCCCAAGCATCAGAGCGTCTGACTTTCTTGCCACAGGAGTGATGGCCGTTTAGAGACCATCGATTCTGCGTTATCCTAGCAAGTGTCTAGCGATGTCCTTTTTTGAAGTGTGGTTGCGCTACTCACTGTACCCTTCCGCTAGATGTTTATCCTTCAGTTTCACATAGTTGCCAGCAGTATAGGTAAAGAAGTTAATCTCTTTCTCGGTGAGGGCTCTCACCTCTTTTACGGGGCGGCCAACATAGAGATGACCGCTTTTAAGCGTTTTTCCTGGCGGTACAAGGCTGCCCGCGCCGATGATGACTTCATCTTCTACGACCGCGCCATCCATCACCATGGCGCCCATGCCCACTAAGACTCGGTTGCCGATGGTGCAGCCGTGCAGCATCGCTTGATGACCGATAGTGACATCATCGCCTATCAATAGAGGAAAACCATCGGGGTTGAAGGGGCCAGCATGAGTGATATGTAGCACGGAACCGTCTTGCACACTGGTACGATTGCCGATCCGGATGCGGTGCATATCGCCTCGGATGACGGTTAATGGCCAGACTGACACATCGTCGCCCAGGATAACATCGCCCAAGACCACTGCGGTCGGATCGATAAAGCTGTTATTGCCTAGTTGTGGAGTGGTGTCCTGATAGCGGCGGATGGTCATCGATTTCTCTCCGTAAGCTGTTCTGATTGAGTTGTATCATAAACGCTGTGCTGTGATTGAAAAACCGCTAATGACGACCTCACTCCGAATAAATTGAAGTGATTGATGATAGGTGACGATATTGTCGGTTATTAGAAAAACAAAACCCCAGCTACAAGGCTGAGGTTTATCCGTTTGCTGACGCATCTTAGGCTGCGTTTTTAGGTCGCTTTGATTTCAATATTGCGAAAGCTGCTACGCGCTAATATCGCCGCGAGGAACAGGTGGGCATATGCTGCGATCTCCAGATACTCCTCCCAAAACTTGTTCTCGGTTAGGATCATCTGTTTATCAAAAACGGCCGCCATGATAAGCATTACGCCTGCCAAGATGATGTTGAGCATCATGGGTGAGAGCAGATAGAGTAGGATATTACGCAGGTAAAATTGGATATTGCGGAATATCTGAACCAGTATGAACAGTAATGGCAGGAACCAAATATATTGGCCCGGCTTGCCAAAGATCATATGGGCAAACTCTGGCCAGTCGGTTTTACGAATATCGAATTCGCGGAAGAAAAATGCCAAACAGATCCAAGCAAACATCCAAGCGGCATAGCGGGAACGGCACTGCAGCTGCTTACCAACGATAACCATATAAAAGCAGGTCAGTAATAGAATACTCACTTGCAGATTTTCCAGTACACCGTTCTCTTTATAGAGGGTGACCTGATCGTCTAAGCTATAAATAAAATAACCGGCAACGATAATCAGTAGCAGCCAAATAATCTGTAGGGTCTTACCATTAGCCAATAACAAGGCTGTACCTCCAACGCAAAAAAAACGAGCAATATTATCCTACGATTCGTAGCTTACCGCTAGATGTTTATCTTGCAGTTTCACATAGTTTTCAGCGCTATGGCTAAAGCCGTTAATCTCTTTCTCGGTGAGGGCTAGCACCTCTTTGACGGGGCGACTAACGCACCGATAGCCGCTTTTAAGGGGCTTCCCGGCGTGACTAAGCTATCGACACCGTTGTTATCAGGTGTAGCGGCCTTGATAGCGACGGATGCTCATCGGCTTGTCTCAGTGAGTGGTTCTGATGGAGTTATAGAATAAACGCTGTGCAGTGATTGAAAACAGCTAATGACTCCCCCATTTAGTATTAATTGATGTTATTTATTTCTCTGCTCAGGAGCGTTATATGTCTAACCCATTGCTGCAAAACCATCTGCTGCCGCCATTTTCTGAGATCAAGCCGGAACATATTGAACCAGCCGTTGATCAGTTATTGGCCGATTGTCGTGCGGCCGTTGTGGAGGTGTTAGAGCATACCGATGCGCCCGATTGGAATAGTTTGGTGGTGCCGCTCGAGCAGAGCCATGATCGCTTAGCCAAAGCCTGGTCTCCGGTGTCGCATTTGAATGGCGTGTTAAACAGTGATGAACTGCGTGATGCTTATAATGCTTGCTTGCCTAAGCTGTCGCAGTTTTGGACCGAGATGGGGCAACATCAGGGGCTGTTTGAGGCTTATGAGGCATTGGCCCATAGTGCCGCTTATAGCGACTTAGATGATGCTCAACGTAAAGTGATTGATAACACGTTACGCGATTTTCGGTTATCGGGTATCGCGCTTGGCGCCGCCGACAAGCAGCGGTATGGCGAGTTACAACAGAAACTGTCTGAATTAACCACCAAGTTTTCTGAAAATGTGATGGATGCTACCGATGGGTGGAGCAAGCTGATTGTCGATGAGACTGAATTGGCGGGCTTGCCGGATAGTGCATTGGCGGCGGCGAAGCAGTTGGCCGAGGCGAAAGGTGAAACGGGTTGGCTGGTGACACTGGACTTCCCTTCTTATTTTGCGGTGATTACCTACGCGGATAACCGTGAGCTGCGTCGCGAGCTGTATGAGGCCTTTGCGACTCGGGCATCGGATCAGGGACCCAATGCCGGACAGTGGGATAACAGTAACATCATGACTGAGATTCTGGTGTTGCGAGCTGAATTGGCGCAACTGCTGGGGTTTGATAACTATGCAGCCTACAGTCTGGCGACCAAGATGGCCGATACACCGGAGCAGGTCGTTAGCTTCTTGAATGATCTTGCTCAGATGAGTAAGCCGCAAGCCGAAAAAGAATATCAAGAGCTACAGGACTTCGCCCTAGAGGAGTTTAGTGAGCCGGAGTTACAGTCCTGGGATCTTTCATACTACGGTGAAAAGTTAAAGCAGGCACGTTACGCTATTTCGCAAGAGGAGTTACGTCCCTACTTCCCGATGCCAAAGGTGCTGGAAGGGCTGTTTAACATTACCGGTAAACTGTTTGATATCCAAATTGAAGAAGTCACCGAGTTTGATCGTTGGCATCAAGATGCACGGTTGTTTAATGTTAGTCGTGGTGGCGAATTAATCGCGCGATTTTTCCTCGATCCGTTTGCCCGTGCGAAAAAACGTGGTGGTGCCTGGATGGATGATTGTCGTGTGCGGCGCATGGATCAGGGTATTTTGCAGCTACCGGTGGCTTATTTGGTGTGTAACTTCAATCCGCCGGTGGGCGATCAGCCCGCATTGTTAACCCATAACGAGGTAACCACCCTGTTCCACGAGTTTGGCCATGGTTTACACCATATGCTGACACGTATCGAATATGCGGATGTGAGCGGCATCAACGGGGTTGCTTGGGATGCCGTCGAGTTGCCCAGTCAGTTTTTAGAAAACTGGTGTTATGAACCCGAAGCGTTGGCGTTAATCTCAGGTCACTACCAAACCGGTGAAACCCTGCCGAAAGCGTTGCTGGAGAAGATGTTGGCGGCGAAAAACTTTCAGTCCGGCATGATGATGGTACGGCAGTTGGAGTTATCGCTGTTCGATTTTGAACTGCATCGTGAATATCAGGCAGGCGTGACACAGGTGCAAGCGGTCTTGGATCGTATTCGCAGTCAGGTGGCGGTCGTCACACCGCCGACATTTAATCGCTTTCAGCACAGCTTTAGTCATATTTTTGCGGGTGGTTATGCCGCCGGTTACTACAGCTATAAATGGGCTGAGGTGCTGTCCGCTGATGCGTTCTCTCGGTTTGAAGAGGACGGCGTGTTTAATCAAGCAACCGGGCAGTCATTTCGAGAGAATATTCTCGAGATGGGTGGTGCTAAAGAACCGATGGCGTTGTTTGTGGCCTTTCGGGGACGCGAGCCAAGCGTTGAGGCGTTGTTACGTCATTCAGGTATCAGCGCATAGCTGACGGTGATGACGGCTTATATCTCTCGCCGAAGATGATGCGCTTTAGGGTATAATGAATGGGCATGCTGCATGTATTGAGCATGTCTTTTGGTAAAAGCCTATTGAGAAGAATATGACAATCGTTAAACGTTTTATTGCTGGTGCTGTTTGCCCTCGTTGTGGCGAGATGGACACCCTGAAGATGTATCGTGAAGATGGTCGCGAATACCGTGAATGTGTGCGTTGTGATTTCACCGATTCGATCGCGCTAGATGGCTCTGATCAGCCTGAAGGTGAAATAGACACGCGAGTGAATCGGGGTGGTAAGGTTGAACTTGAGCCCGCGCAACCGCTTAATTTTGTGCCCAACCCGAGTACAACGAAGCATTAATGCACGCGTAAATTCCTCAGGAGATGGGTATGTGTCATCGCTGTGCTTGGGCAACATCCACCGAATTAGAACAACAGTATCATGATGAAGTCTGGGGTGTACCTCAGCGCGAGGATCAACAGCTGTTTGAGTTTCTGGTGCTGGAGGGGGCTCAGGCAGGCCTTAGTTGGCGCACCATTTTACAAAAGCAGGAAGGTTATCGGCGGCAGTATGAAGGCTTTAATCCTGCTACCGTGGCGGCCTTTTCAGCTGATAAAATTGAACAGATGTTGCTCGACCCCGGTATTGTACGTAATCGATTGAAGCTAGTGTCATCGATAAAAAACGCGCAGGTGTTGCTTGAACTAGCGGCTAAACACGGTAGTTTTGCTAACTATATCTGGCAGTTTGTCGATGGACAGCCGCTTCAGAATCGCTGGCGGCAGCCTGCCGAGGTGCCGGCTGAAACGCCGCAGTCCCGAACGATGAGTAAAGCATTGAAGCAAGCGGGTATGACATTTGTTGGCCCCACGATCTGTTATGCCTATATGCAGGCGACTGGTATGGTGAATGATCATGAAGTGGATTGCCTACGCTATCAGCCCTGTCGAGCGCTGGCGGAAAGCTTTTCACTGTAAGGCGCTGCTATTGCCGCGATAGCGAACACGATAGATAAGCCCGGCACGATCATCGGATATTAATAAGCTGCCATCACGATCGGTGAGAATATCTACCGGTCGTCCCCAAGCCCTTTCCCCATTAAGCCAACCGTCAATAAACACCTCTTGGCTGGGCGGCGTTACAGATGTATCCACTTTGATAACCCGATATCCGACCTTACGACTGCGGTTCCAAGAGCCGTGTTGTGCGATAAATAGGCTACTTTGATCGGTCTCTGGAAACTGATCGCCGTGATAAAACGTCATACCGAGGGGGGCGACATGGGCGCCGAGTTTTAACACGGGCGACTCGAAAGCGCTGAACGCTTGCTGCTGATAGAGTTTGGGATCGGGAATATCGCCGGCATGAATAAAAGGGTAGCCAAAATGCTGGCCAGGTTGGCTGAGTCGGTTGAGCTCATCATCTGGCTGATCATCCCCGAGATGATCGCGGCCGTTATCGCTAAACCAGAGTTCATCCGTCTTGGGGTGCCAAGCGAATCCAACCGAGTTGCGCACACCGTGAGCGACGATTGTCTGTGTTTTCGTGTTGAGGTTGATTTTCATGAGGGTGGCAAAGCGAGGGTCATCACTGAGGCAGCTATTACAAGGGGCTCCTAGGTTAAAGTACAGCTCGCCCTCTGGACCCAACTTAAGGTATTTCCAGCCATGATGACTGATATTGGGTAGCCGATCGGTGATCAACTCGGTGTTGGCCGCTGGAGGTGTAACGCGATCAGCATTATTTAAGCGTAAGATCTGCTTAACGGCCGCAATGTATAAGTCTCCGTCACGATAAGCGATACCACTGGGCATATTTAACCCCCGCAGCAAAACGTCTCGCTGCTCATAGACGCCATCTCCATCGGTATCACGAAGACGGTACACCTGTCCTGCTCGGCGGCTTCCGACAAACAGCGTTCCGGGTTCTCCTAAGGCCATTTGTCGGGCATTACTCGCTGCTGCGGCGACTGTTAGCTGATAGCCTTGAGGTAGCTTGAGACGATCGATTGGCTGTGCCGCCGTTGATGCTGAGAGGGCTAGGCAGAGTAACAGACGCGATAGATAGCTGATCGGATACATGATGATGTTAATCCCGAGGTGGTTTGAACTCCTTAAAGAAAACATAGCCGCCAGTCAGGCCTCTAGCCACAAATAGGCTTAAAAAAGCCAGCCAAAGACCGTTATTACCCCAGGGTTGCGAGACATACCATAAGGGAGCAAAGACGCCTAATACCGAGATTAGCATGGTGTTTTGCATCGCTTTCACGCGCGTGGTACCGACAAAAACACCATCGAGTAGATAACTCCAGACGGCGATCAGCGGCAGTATAATAACCCAAGCTAGATAGTCTGCAGCGGTTTGACGAATCGCCGGAATATCGGTGAGCAGCGCGATAATGAATTCACCGCCGAGCCAGAAAAACAGCGTCATCAATAACGCACTGACTAATGACCAGCTCAGACAGGCGGATATTATTCGGTGAAAACGGGGATTATCTTTAGCGCCATAATATTTACCACTGAGGGCTTCGGCGGCATGGGCAAAACCATCCAGTCCATTCGAGATAAGCATCACGAAATTGAGTAACACCGCATTCGCGGACAGAATCGTGGTGCCCTGCTTTGCTCCCTGTGAGGTAAAAAAGGCCATGGTGAGCAATAGCGCGAGGGTACGGACAAAAAGATAGCGATTGACGTTGATCAGGCGATAGTAATGACTGACGGATTTTAACTTCAACCAAGGGGTTGTGCCCGGCTGTCGTGCCTGCATACGAAACATAAAAAAGCAGCCGAGCATGAGGCTGGCATATTCTGAGATAACCGTAGCGAAGGCGACCCCGTCGGCATGCATCTCAAGGCCATACACGGCGATGATATCTAACACCATATTCAGGAGATTAGTGAAAACCAGAAGCATCAGAGGGATACGTGTGTTTTGATTGCCGAGAAACCAGCCGAGTAAGGTGTAATTAGCTAATACGGCGGGTGCACCGAAGATTCTAATATCTGCATAGAGCCGAGCCTCGACGGTGACCGAGGGTTCTGCATCGATCAGGTTAAGGGCGATCTCCAGTATGGGGTATTGTAAGATCAGCATGCATAGGCCGATAAGTCCCGCGACGATAAGTGACTGAGCTAATATCAGACGACTCTGATCATAGGCTTGGTTGCCTAATGCTTGCGCCGTCATCCCCGTTGTACCCATGCGTAGAAAGCCACATGACCAGTACAGAATCGTAAAGATCATCGCGCCGACGGCAACGGCGCCGAGGTATTTGGGATCGGGTAGATGACCGATAACCGCCGTATCGACAAGACCTAGCAGAGGCACGGTAATGTTAGACAGAATCATCGGCCAAGCCAGCGACCACACCTGTTGATGATCCTGCTTATGTGCCCGTTTTAGATAATGAATCATACCGCGCGACGTAGCGGTAATGAATATAACAGCAGAAACTGAATCAGGGCTGCGACCACCACCGACGGGCCAGCTGGAGTATCCAGTTGATAAGACGCATATAGCCCCAGCATGACAGAGATGACGCCCAGTAAACTGGCAATCATCGCCATCTGTTCCGGTGAGTTGGCGAGGCGTCTGGCGCTGGCCGCCGGAATGATTAGCAGGGATGTGATCAGCAGGATACCGACAACCTTCATGGCAATGGCAATCACTACACCAATCAAGAGCATCAACGCCAGTCGTATGCGCGCTACGGGTACCCCTTCAACCTGTGCCAGTTCTTCATTGATGGTGATGGCTAAGAGTGAATTCCAGAGTCGCCAGATGAGCAATAACACGATACAGCCGCCACCATAGATCCAGTAAAGATCGCTAGGCGAGATGGCTAACAAGTCGCCAAACAGATAATCCATTAGATCGACCCGCACATCATCGAGTAACGCGATGGCAACCAAGCCGAGGGATAAACTGCTATGCGCCATAATACCCAGCAGCGTGTCCGTAGCGACCAGATGTTGTCGTTGTAGGCTGACGAGAATCAGTGCTAAGAGTAGACAGCAGCACACCACGGCGAAGTTGACGTTAATGTCAAACAGGACGCCCATCGCGACGCCAAACAACGCGGAGTGCGCTAGGGTATCGCCGAAATAGGCCATCCGTCGCCACACCACAAATGCCCCGAGAGGGCCGGCAATCAGGGCAACACCGATACCGCCTAAGAGTGCAAAGAGAAGAAAATCAGGCATCAGTGATTGCCTCCACAGTGGCTCGAATGATTTTCACCGGGTATGTCTGCGATATCAGGTTGCGTGTTAATGTTGATGTTTTCACTGTGTTGATCATGCTGATTATGATGGTGACTATAAAGCGCTAGATTTTCTGCGCCGGGAACGCCGAACAGCTCAATATAGGATGGGTCGCTACTGACCTTGGCTGGGTGGCCGGAACAGCAGATATGATTATTAAGACAGATCACCTGATCGGTGGCCGCCATAACCAAGTGTAGATCGTGGGATATCATCAGTACCGCACAACCATACTGATCACGTATATGAGCGATAAGATTATACAGCTCTATCTGACCGTTGACATCGACGCCCTGTGCCGGTTCATCGAGCACCAGTAGTTCGGGCTTGCGGAGTAGCGAACGGGCAAGCATGACACGCTGAGTTTCGCCCCCCGAGAGACTGTGTACCGAGTGTTTCAGTAACATCTCTGCGCCAACCGCCTGCAGAGCCTCTAAGCGGTCTTGAGCGCTGGAAAACGCGGCGGTTTTGAGAAACCTCTCGACCGTTAGAGGAAAGGTCGAATCGATATGTAACTTTTGTGGCATATAACCGATCTGTAGACTCTCAGAACGATTGACCTCTCCCATACTCGGCGTTATCAATCCCAAAATAGCTTTGATTAAGGTGGTCTTACCCGCGCCGTTGGGGCCGATCAGGGTGGTGATCTCGCCTTGTTTTAGCTGCATGGAGACATTGCTAACAACACTGTTTTCGCCGTAGATAATACTCAGGTTGTTGACATCAACCAGACTCGTCGGGCTCATATGGACTCCTGGCAGTTGGGGCAGCGGCCCAAAATTTCGATTTGTTCCTGTTCGACAGAAAAGCCGGCAGCACTGGCGCAGTGCAGAATACTCCGTTGTAACTCTTGTGATTGCATTTCGGCAGTATTGCCACACTGAGAGCAGATCAGAAAGTAGCCGTGATGTTGCTGGCCGGGGTGAGTGCAGCCGATAAAACTATTGAGGGATGCCAAGCGGTGTACCAGCCCCTGTTCTTGAAGGAAATCTAAGGCGCGATAAACCGTGGGTGGGGCTGAATTAAAGCCGGCCTTGGCCAGCGCCGGTAAAAGATCATAGGCCCCCAGTGGTTTATGACTTTGCCAAATTAGATTTAACACCAATTCACGAATTTTAGTGAGCCGCTGACCATTGCTCTGACACACTTCATGGGCATGTTCGAGCGCCGTTTTAATGCAGTGGTTGTGGTCATGATTGGTTTGATAGGCAACGTTGGGGCTATTTTGTGACGCCATAAAAAATACCGGTTGATCTATTAATTGTTATATTATAACTTTGCGGCTTTTAAATGACAGCTCATTTCATAACTGGGATCTACCCTCATGGACTATTTTTTTCGTCGAGTGCATCGCTACGGTGTGTTTTTTTTATTCAGTTTGTTGGTTAGCTGGGTGCCTGCCCTACAAGCGCAGCCGATTAAGCTGCTCGCGAGTATTAAACCGATACAGTTGATTGCGGTTGATATGCTGGGGGATTTGGCTGACGTGGATGTGCTGTTACCGCCGGGTAGTTCGCCTCATCATTATTCCCTGAAACCCTCCTCTGTCGCCGATATTCATGAGGCTGATCTGTTTATTTGGGGAGGCGAAGGGCTTGAGTTGTTTTTAACCAAAACCGTTAGTCAACTTGAGCGCCCTGCCCTAGCATTGCTTGAGCCGAGTGAGCATGAGGAACATGCCGATGAGCATACGGGAGAGCACGAGCACGAAGATGATCATGATGCGACTCATGAGCATGAAGATGAGCATATGGGAGAGCACGAGCACGCTGACGAACATCATCATGATGGCGATCCACATTTCTGGATGACTCCGGAGCAAGCATTAGCGGCAGCGGATAAAATTAAAGATCGCTTAGTGACTCTGTATCCACAGCAAGCGGAGCTGTTTGAGCAGGCTTATCAAGACTTTGCTTCACGCTTGAACGAAACGGATCAGCAGTTGCAGCAACAGCTAAAACCGATTAGTGATGAAGGTTTTTATGTCTTTCATGATGCCTTTGGTGGATTTGTTGAACACTATCAGCTGAATCAGTTGGGTTATTTTACAGTTGATCCTGGCCGTAAACCCGGCGCACGTCGATTGGCTGAGATACGTGAGACGTTGGAAGCCAATAAAGGTCGTTGTGTTTTTGTGGAACCACAGTTTAAAGCGCCAGTCGTGGATAGCCTGACTCGAGGACTGGATATTCGGGTGGGTCGTTTGGATCCTCTTGCTATCGATATTCAGGTTGGCCGCGGCGGGTATAGCGATTACCTGAAATCGTTGGCTGCTAGCTTTGTCGGCTGTCTGTCGGCAGAATAAAAACCGAAAAACTGGCTTTAGGCCTTCACAAATCAAAAAGTCATCTTTATAATGCGCTCCTCTTTCGGAGCAGATGTGGTGGAATTGGTAGACACGCTAGCTTCAGGTGCTAGTGCTCGCAAGGGCGTGGGAGTTCGAGTCTCCCCATCTGCACCAACTATTTTCGATAGTTGAGTTCTGAAAGATAGGCTATGAACATAGCAAGAGGGCGCTCTTAAACGTGATAAGTTGATATGCAGATGTGGTGGAATTGGTAGACACGCTAGCTTCAGGTGCTAGTGCTCGAAAGGGCGTGGGAGTTCGAGTCTCCCCATCTGCACCAACTTATTATCTTTCCTGATTTATTCTTTAATTCATTTCTTCTTTTATATATTTCTTTTTTTCTTTTAATGCCCGCAAAATATTATTTTATTGTCTATGCCGTTAATTTAACGTCTATCTGTCTACCTTATGGTGCGGTTCGTTCTTCACCTCAGCCTACGAGAGGTGGGCTGTTTCCGACACAATAATTCTCTTGTAGGGTGGCGGTGAGCTTGCGAACCGCACCGATAACTACGGATACGAGAGAAACATTGCACTAGGCACGATTTACGTTTTCCGGTTTTCTTGCGTGGTTTGAGGAGTCGATTGCATCAACGGTGCGGTTCATACCTCACCTCTCCCTAGCGTTTTGACAGGCATAAAAAAAGGCCACATAAAGTGGCCCCAAAGGAGTCTCGTTTAGACCTAGACGGTCCCGAATGAACGAGTGCTGTTAAAACTCTTTTGCTGACGCTGTGGCTTTAAGCTTTTCAGCCAAACCTTTAAAGCGTCGAAACGCTCAGCAACATATTCGTTGCGAGCTTCGCGGCCTTGCGCGATGTAGTATGCTGTGTCAACGTGACCTAGGCTGTCGACTTTGAAAGTATGTTCGTTAGTATTCATATTATCACCAATATAATTCATTAAAGTGTCACCTTGGTGACTCGACTGTCCAGTTCCGAATATCGTTGAATATGAGGTTGTTTCGTTTCATATTCGCTATATGTCTTGTATTGCGGTTGGATCATCGCTGCATTGATAGTTATACTAAGGTAGTGGTGTTTAAATAACAAACGACAGTTTTTCAGCTTAAGTGTGAATTAATTTCACCTATTGAGGTGCTTATCAGACGCTTACCCCCTTTGAATGCTTTACGTAGTTTTGAGTCTGCCGCTCGGTTAGGCAGCTTTAATAAGGCTGCGGATGAGCTGTTTGTCACGCCTTCTGCTGTCAGTCATCAGATAAAATCGCTCGAGGAGTTTCTCGGGCTGAAGCTGTTTCAGCGTGAAAAGCGTCAGGTACAGATTACCGTGGCGGGCGAGAAATATTTAGTGGCGGTCTCTCATGCGTTGGATGAGTTGGATGCCGCTACGCGTCGCTTAATATCTGCCCCCAATACTAGCTCATTGACCTTTGAAGCCCCGCCGGCGTTTTTAAGCCGGTGGCTGATGCCGCGGATCAAAGATTTTCAGGCGCTTTATCCGGACGTCGAGCTGCGGTTGAGCACGGGAGCAGTCAACCGCATCGATTTTGATCATACCGATCTCGATATGGCGGTCTATTTTGGTGATCCTCCGGATGATGATGAGATTGAAGTTCATCTGGTGCATCGTTCGGTCGTGGTGCCGGTCTGTAGTCCGCGTAAGCAGGAAGAGCATCAGATTGAGACCATTGCCGATTTAAAAAAGCAGACGTTGATTCATGTGACTAGCCGACGCAATGAGTGGCAGCGCTTATTGCAGAAGGCGGGTGTCTCGATGACAGGTGAAGAGAAAGGGCTATCGTTTTCGAGTACGCAGTTGGCCCTCGGTGCGGCGCTGGAAGGATTGGGGATTGCCTTATCGGATAAGGCACTGATTACGCGAGAGTTGCAGTATGGGCAGCTGGTCGTGCCGGTGGATATTGAGCTATTAACAGGCCGTGCGTTTTATTTGGTATACCCTAAAGATCGTCAATTGACCTATGGGATGCGGATGTTTAGGGAATGGTTGTTAGAAGTGATGGAGTTGACGGAAGACGAGTTTTAAATAACGTTCGACTTAACAGCCCGACAAGGTTGTCGGGCTGTCGTTAATTGAGTCAGTGTCTCGTTGAGGGATTAGAAGCTGGTGGATAGCACTAGGTTAAGAGTGTCGGTTTCATCACCGGCATAATCTTCTTCTCTAACCAGCTCGACAATCAGTTCAGCATTTTCGTGCAGCTCACGGGAAGCGCCTAAGCTGACGCGTGATTCAGCAAATAGATTGTCACCACCATCGGTTAATAGTTCGGCATCGTCTGTTTTACTGTAGCCCAGTGATAGGTTACCAGGTGCGCCAAATACATTGGTTGCGTAATCTGCGCTGAGGTGCCAAGCCGTGACTTGTGGGCGCCCTGCTAGCTCTTCAAAGCTGTCGGTTTTTAGGTATTCAGCGGACAGTGCTAACGCATTGAGTTCATAGCTTAGGTTGATCCGTGCAGCGCTTACCTTTTCATCATCAGTTAGGCTATCGGCCTGGAATGGATCGGTATTACGGATATTATTAAGGTAGCCAACACCCATGACAAAACCGTTGTCGAATGCTAGGGCGGCGTTAAGGCCTAAGTTATCGACGTTACTTTCATCACTCTGTCCTTTAAACAGATAGCTTCCGGCACTGAATATACCCTGATCGAAGCCGATAAAGAGCAGGTCATCGGTGTTATCAGTTAGGTCGTCTGTGAGTGGATCTGACCAAGCATTACCGTTAATGACCGCGAAGGGTACCGCGGTACGACCTGCAATCAGTGACCAAGGGTTGCCTTCAGCGCTGATAGAGACGATCGCTTCATCGACAAAAAAATCCTGATCTTCGCCGTCATCTTCGTATTTCAGCGTGGTGGATAGCGCCATGTATTCATTCACAGCGGCTTCAACGGTTAATTCGACACTATCGACATCTAAATCGCTTTCACGGCTGTCGTCTGCCAATTTAGAGTCTGTCGCAAGGAATTCTGCACTACCACTGATGGTTATTGGGCTGACGCTGGCTTGTGCTACGGATTTTTTAACCGAGGCTTGTTCCGCCATGGTGTTGCTGAGTTGAGATTCAAGCTGAGCAATACGTTGCTTGAGCGCGCTAAGCTCTGTTGGTAGATCGTTTGCGTAAACAGAGGGAGCGACGCTGATGGAAGCCGCCATGAGAGAGACCAGTAGTGTTTTTTTCATGCTATTACCTTTATTTAGGGTGCAAAAAGCCCAGCCGCCGACAGACAGGTTGAGTCCAGATCTATCGGCAGTGGTCAGTATGGTAAGGGGCGGGCTACGTCCGCAGTTGTTGCTAAAAATTAAACGGTGGCTAGATGGTTATCCCAGGCTGTTTTGAGTGTTTGCGGCATCCGCTGGGTTTTTCCGGTTTGAATATTATGTTTCAGGCAGCGTCCAGTCCCCGCACTGATAATAAACTCGGCGGTATTGGCGGTTGCCGTCAGCCCGCAGCCATCTCGGCTTTTTATCGAGGAGATAAATTGTTGCTCCTGTATATCCCAAAATGAGATCAGATCCCCTCTCGGCGCAGAAATGGCGGCAAAACGGCCACTATGATCATACCGAGCACTACCACAATAGCCCTTCATCGCCATATTAATCGGCTCGGGTGCTTGCAGCAGTTGTAGTGGCTGATGGGGCTGATGAACGGCTACGAGGGGTGGGTTATGGCCAATATCACCTTGATACTGGAGGGCTATCACGGTGCTACCCTGTCGGTTAGTGTCGATGTGGCGGATGCTCAATTGATGCTGCTCGGTGGGCAACATCTGTTGCTCTAAACGCTCGCCGGTGTTGAGGTCTAAGCGAACCAGAGAGGGCTGCATGCTGTCGAGATTGAGCTTTTCACGGCCGCGATCGGGGCGCGTGAGTATGCCGCCGTTAGCCACGACTAAGACCGAACTGTTAGGCTGCTGAACCAGCTCATGAGGGCCGATACCGTGACTCGGGTAATCGGCTATCACGCGATAGTCGTCTGCCATTGAGCGAACCACGACTCTGCCCTGTGCAGTACTTATGTCGTTTTCGGTGGTGATTAACCAGCGACCATCTTCAGAAAAAATACTGTGACCGAAGAAATGCCGACCATCATCGGCCAAAATGCGTTTCACTAAGCGTTGCTGTTGATAATCGATAATATCGATAAAGCGGCCGGGGCGTCGCGCGGTGCAAGCCAATAGCGATTGTGTTGGGTGTGCCTCGGTATGGTGAGCCCGCCCCGGCAGGAGGTGATCGAATATTACCTCGCCCAGCTCGCTCATCACATAGAGATGATAATCACCTGAGCGATCTTTCGCCGCCGAGGCGAACAGCGGTTTTATCGTTGCCGCGTCAATGCCCGCCAGCGCTGAGACTGGTAAGAGTGAGGGTAATACTAGCGCGCTACCGAGTAGTTGGCAGAAACGCCGACGATTAGTCTCCATCACGGCTATTGAATCCTAGTTGAATATCGAGTGTTTGCATGGCGGCATTCAGCTCCTGATCCAGCTGTTTTAAAGCGGCGCTGATCTGTTGTAACTGAACCACGGTTTCAGGTTGGTATAGGCTGGTGGTGAAAGGCCCAGAGACGTTTTTCATTTGTGTCACGAGTTCATTGAAGAGGGCGCTGATTTTGTCGGCTTGTGCTGCAGCCCCTTGTTGACGTAACAGCAAATCAACACTGTTTTCATTACCCGAGTAGAGGTTCTGAAGGCTGACTATATTCAGTTGGATATTCCGCACTGAGCGTTCACTGCGCCAAGACTCGCTCCGGCGAGGGCGTACCTTCTCAGCATCCGCTAATGGTCTAAGGATCTTCTGATCCCGAATGGCTTCAACCGGTTCGACCAACGATTTCATCATACTGACAGCGGCTTCTTGATGATCATCGTAGTAGCTTTCTTCACTACCGGCCTGTAACACTGAGGCGCTATATTCTTGCTGCCATTCGGAGACTGTCGCTGCGCTGTTTTCGGCGATATAGGCGGCAATCGTGTGAGTTAGTTGACAGCGATAACTGTTGTTGTCTAACTCATCGAGTTGACCGGTAAAGAGCAAGCGCTCGAGCGCCGGTAACCCTTTAACACCGATACTGGCCTTATACAGTGCAGCGGTTTCCAAGGTGTCCGGGTTTTGTTGTTCAAGTAGTATATTGAGCTGTTTACCGATCAGGTTTTTCTTATCAGGCCAAAACTGCATGCTGAAATTACGCATCAGGTTTTCAATTGGACCAAATTGAATATGTTGCACACTTTGCCAATCATCCATGGTGTGATGAAACGCTTGTTGCGCCGCATCTAAGTGAGCTTGATCAGGCTGCTGACACAGTTGCGCGGTGCTGCTAGCGAGTGCTGCACTGCTATCCGCGAGATGTTGATATCGGGGGATAATATGCTCGCTAACGAGGCTTTGGTTATGGTTTTTCCACTGCAGCTCTGACGGTGCTGCATGAAGCACACCACTGAGGGTCAACAGTGCTGCAGCGCCTAGTAATGTTGGCCACAATGGAGATGAGGCTTGTTTCATAATGACTCCAAGAATGTAATCAGCGCGTTGCGCTCTGATGTTGCTAAATTAATGACCTGCTGACGGGCGGCGCTGGCCTCACCGCCGTGCCAAAGAATCGCTTCGAGTAGCGTTCGGGCACGACCATCATGCAGTAGAAAACGATGACCATTGACAGTTTCGGTAAGACCAAGCCCCCATAGTGGCGGGGTTTTCCATTCTCGCCCCGAGGCTTTATATTCGGGGCGGTGATCGGCTAGGCCTTCACCCATATCATGTAATAGTAGGTCGGTGTATGGCCAGATGAGCTGTGCTGATTGTTCAGTCAGATCAGCACGATGGCTTGTTTTAAAACTGGGTTGATGACAGCCGCTGCAACCACTGCGCTGAAAAATCGCTTTTCCTTGCAACACCTCGGGCTGTTTGGCCGCAGGCCGCATCGGTGGGGCTAAGTTACGGGTATAGAATATCAGTTGCTTGACCAACTCTTCGGACGCTTCGCTATTGTCCTGTAAGGGGGTAATACCATCGGCTTGGCTGAGGCAGCGGGTTTGATGCAGGGTGCAATCACCGAAGGCCGATGGTCGATAAGGCGTGGCAATACCGATATCACTGCTCAAGGCGCTAACGGTTTGTTGTAGTACGCTTGGGCTCCCCGCTTTCCAACCGAATCGACCAATAACCCGTTGGTTTTGCTGATCATCCCAGACCCAGTTAGGGCGTCCAGAAATACCATCATCGTTGATATCATCAGGATCGCTAAGCGCGAGGATGGCACCATCGGGAATCGCTTCTAATAGACCTAATCCAAGCATGGGTGGTGCTATTCTGGGTGACAACATCACCTGCGGATGTAGCGGACCGTATTTTAGTGCATCGATGCTGTAGGTGGGTTTGCGTAGATTCACCGAAACGCCATCTGTTAGGGTGATCGTGCTTTCGCTATAGCGAATCTGCATATGCCCTTCGGCATCGAGGCCGTTAATGGCTCGATTTTGTAGTTGCTCGCCATAGGTAGGTTCGGCAACCACACCGAGCTCACCACTGGCTAGCTGCTGTCGCTGTGAGTCATTTTGTGGCGGAATACTGAGACGTAGAAACAGTGATACCGCCTGCTCTTGCGGCCAGTTGGCGTTGGGCGGCTTGCCTCGCCCGTCACGTTGATGACACTGATCACAGGAGCGAGCATTGTAGAGTGGACCAAGACCGTCACTGGCGGTGGTGGATGACGGGGATGGCACCCAGATTTTATCGAACAGACTATCGCCGAGACCGAAGTTGAAACGATTAGCGAAGCTCATGTTCGCCGATGGCTGGCTAAAGGCATTGCGATCATGAGGCTTGCTATGGCTAGTATCCCCTCCGGGACGTTCCTCTCCTTGGGTATAACCCGTCGCATGATCAGCTGACTCGCTAGCGCGTGCCTGCAGCGCTATGCAAGCGCTGATCAGCACCGCGATGGCGAGGCTGATCTCAAGGGTTAGACGTCGAGGAAAGGCTGTCCGCATGGACTTATTCCATCACCTTTTCTGGGCTATCCAAGCTATCAGACCCTGCCAATTGAATATTATCGAGGTCTAGCACCGCGATAATGTTTTCAATCGCTTGAGTCTCATCGGTCAGTGAATCAACGAAGCGTTGTACGATTTGATTCCCTTGTGGATTATTTTCACCGATCAAGACATCAAATGTTTGCCCGCGGCCCGCGGCATCGACCATCGCTTGAGCGGCGGCTTCGGTGGCGATCAGCTTGTTGTGCATATTTTGATCGGCAACGGCGGCTTTAGCGGCGACAAAGTCTGATAGGCTTGGGCCGGAGACGACAGAGCCATCGATGCGAGAATATTCACCCTGATAAACATTGCGAATGCCCTTGGCATCATAGAAGTGTGACCAGTGAGTATTATCAGAAAAGCAATCATGCTCCTCTTCTGGATCGTGTAGCATCAAACCTAATTTAGTACGTTCCCCTGCCAGTTCGCCGTAAGCGAGACTGCCGATACCGGTTAGAATCGTTGCAATTGCAGCGTTGTCTTCTTTCGCGGTGAGTTCCTGACGGGCAGCGCCATCGTCTTGCCAGTTGCCGACCATCTCTTGCAGATCGGTAATCAATAACTGAGTGGCGGCCTGTAGGTAGTCACGACGTCGATCACAGTGTCCTCCGGTGCAGTTGTCTAGGCTGAAATCTGTTGCGGGACGATTACCTGCGCCAGAGTTAGTGCCGTTTAGATCCTGTCCCCATAAAAGAAACTCAATCGCATGGTAACCACTGGCTACGTTGGCTTCGATATCATCGGCCTCGTGAAGTACTTCGGCGATGAAATGTGGCGTGATATCGGTAGCATCAATTTCAACACCCGCGACACGTAATGAGGTATTCGCGATGACGTTAGCACGATATTGTTCGTTTTCATCGGATTCGGTGCCATATTTGCCGGTATCGACATAGTCGATGAGACCTTCATCGAGCGGCCAAGCATTAACTCGTCCTTCCCAGTCATCGACGATACTGTTTCCGAAGCGAAAGGCTTCCGACTGTTGATAAGGGACGCGGGCGGCAATCCAGGCATGACGGGCTTGCTCTAGATTAACGGGTGTTGGGTTTTGTAACAGAGTATTGATGCTTTGTTGCAGGTGTTGGGCACTGAATAACGCGTCTTCATAAGTCGCTAACGCTATATTTGCATAGTTATTGATAATGGCCGTTGGTGCCGGTGCTGAGGAAAAAGCGATTGGGGAATACAGAGTCCCAGCGAGAATAGTGGCAGAAATAAAAGATTTGAGTTGCATAAGGTTACTCCGTTACGTGATGTGGAGATGCTAATGCAAATAAGAATGATTCGCAATATAGAATTTTATTTAGACGAGCTATAACGAAAAAAAGACGCAAAAAAGCCGGTTTAGACCGGCTTTAGCTGTGAAGTGTTAGATCAAGCAAAGTACTGTTCTAACTCATCGGCACCGCCAATACATTGGCCATCGATAAAGACTTGCGGTGTAGTTCCCTGACCACTGATCGCGGCCAGTGAACTGTAGCTTAGGCCGTGGCTACCGAGTTGAACTTCTTCATAGTGGAAGCCTTGTTCTTGCAGCAGTTTTTTCGCACGGATACAGTGTGGGCAGCCAGGCTTAGTTAGTACGCTTACCCGTTTAGGTTGCTCTGCATTCGGGTTGATGTAGTTAAGCATCGTATCGGCATCGGACACGGTGAACGGGTCACCCGGCAGGTCAGGTTCGATAAACTGTTTTTCGACAACGCCATCAACCACTAACATCGAATAGCGCCAGCTGCGTTTACCAAAGCCGATATCATCTTTATCCACCAGCATATCCATACCGGCGGCAAACTCGCCGTTGCCGTCGGGAATAAAGGTAATATTTTCAGCGCCTTGATCTGCCTGCCAAGCATTCATGACAAAGGTATCGTTGACCGAGATACAGATGATGCTGTCGACCCCCTGTTGCTTAAATACCGGTAGCAACTCGTTATAGCGCGGTAAGTGAGTGGTCGAACAGGTAGGCGTGAAGGCGCCGGGTAGAGCAAATAGAATGACCTTCTTACCGGCGAATAATTCGTCAGTTGTTACATCAACCCACTGATTATTTTGCTGTGTGTGAAAGGTGACCTGAGGGACTGCCTGACCTTCTTTGTTGGATAGCATCGGTTTGATTCCTTTAATGCAGTAGTTATTTTCAATAGGATCATCATGCCAAAAAGCTTTATGTAGTTAAAATTAATTAATTTAAGCATGACGATAGCTAAAAACTAAAAATGTTTCTGTGATGAATCATAATGGAACATAACATAAGTTTAATACGGGTTATCTTTTGTCATATTGATTTGCTCGCCGAAGGTTTGAACAGTCGTAATCGATTGGCATTGCTAACCACGGTGACCGATGAAAAGGCCATAGCGGCCCCTGCGATCACAGGGCTGAGTAGCATACCGCTGAAAGGGAATAAAATACCGGCGGCGATGGGAATGCCTAAGCTGTTGTAAATAAAAGCGCCGAATAGATTTTGACGGATATTCGTCAAGGTAGCACGGGATAACTCAATGGCATCGGCTACGGAGTGAAGGCTGTTGCGCAGCAATACTACGTCGGCGCTCTCAATCGCGACATCGGTGCCGTTGCCGATAGCAAATCCCACATCGGCTTGCGCCAGTGCCGGCGCGTCGTTGATACCATCACCACACATGCCGACGCAATTACCTGCCTGTTGATATTTTTTTAGTTGCAACGCTTTATCGGAGGGCAGCACATCGGCTATAAAGTTATCCACACCCGCTTGTCGAGCAACGGCTACCGCCGTATTGGCGTTATCCCCAGTGATCATGATCACATTTATGCCGGCTTTTTTCAGTCGAGTGATAGCGCTTAAAGAGTCCGGTCTGATGGGATCGGCAATTGCAATGATACCCGCGATACAACCATCGATCGCGACATAGACGGGCGTTTTCGCTTGCTCTGATAAACGCTCGGCGGATGTAACAAAATAGGAGTTATCAACAGCTTGTTCCAGCATAAACGCATGGTTGCCTAAGGCAATGCTCGCGCCGTTGATCTCAGCGGTGGCACCGAGCCCTGTGAATGCTTTAAAGTTATCCACAGGCAGTAATGGGGTTTGCTGTGCCTTGGCATAGCGAACGATCGCCTCGCCCAAGGGGTGTTCTGATGCGGCTTCTAATGATGCGGCTAGTGATAAGAGATCACTTCGATCGCTGAGTATATCCGTGACGCGAGGCGAGCCTTCGGTGATGGTGCCGGTTTTATCCAGCACCAGAGTATTCAGCTGAGAAGCGCTCTGCAGAGCCTGACCGTTGCGGATGAGAATACCGTATTCGGCGGCCTTCCCTACCCCGACCATGACCGACATCGGCGTCGCCAAACCCAAAGCACAGGGACAGGCGATAATGAGCACAGTCATCGAGGTGACCAACATATAGGCTAGAGGAGGTTGTGGGCCCCAGATATACCAAATAATTGCGGTGGCGAGGCTACAGAGTATCACCACCGGCACAAAGATCGATGCCACGGTGTCTGCGAGTCGAGATATTGCTGGTTTACTCGCCTGAGCCTGTTTAACCATCTCAATAATGCGGCTTAAGGCGGTATCGCTGCCGACTTTCTCTGCCATGACGATTAATGCCCCCGATTTGTTGAGTGTGCCGGCGCTGATCCGATCGCCGCTGACTTTGCTGACCGGTAGCGGTTCACCACTGAGCATGGATTCATCGATTAGGCTACTGCCCTCCTCTACAATGGCATCGACGGGAATCTGTTCGCCGGGACGGATACGCAGTCGGTCGCCACTTTCAATCAGTTCTAACGGTAGATCCATCTCTTTTTCGTGACGGATAACCCGAGCCGTTTTGGGCTGTAGGCTGAGTAGCCGTTCGACCGCTTCAGAGGTTTTGCCGCGGGCGCGTATTTCCATCGCTAAGCCGAAATTGATCAGACCAATTATCATGGCACTGGCTTCGTAATACAGGTGACGTGAACCCTCTGGAAACATTTCGGGTAGCAACACCACGGCGGTTGAGAATAACCAAGCAGAACCCGTGCCTAGTGCGATCAGGCTATCCATGGTGGCCGAGGCGTTTTTCAGGGAGAGCCACGCGCCAGTAAAGAAATGGCGGCCGGGGAACAGTAAAATCATGAGTGTTAATAGCCCGACAACGCCCCAAATCAGTTGATCTTGCGGTGTTCGGACACTCATTTCATCCATTAGCAAACCGGCGATCATTAGCGGAACCCCGAGCCCCAATGCCAACAGCGTATTGCGGATATACTGCTTATATTGCGCCGCTTGTTGAACTTTTTGACGCGCTCTATCATCTGCATCATTGCTGGCGAGTCGGCCTCGATAGCCGATTTCAGACAGTACTTCGATGAGTTGCGGGGCGCGGATATTGCCTTCGACATTTAGGCGGCGCTGAGGGAAATCGACGCTGGCTTGTTCGACGTTGGGCAGTGCGTTGATGGCCGTTTCAATTTTTTTAACGCACCCGGCACAGGTGACGTTCTCTAATAACAGTGTGGTGGTCATGAGGTGCTCCCATCATTGGGTTTATCTCATCATAGGTTAGTGCTTCCAGTCACTGTAAGGTCAAGCAAGCGTTGCATTTTTGATAAGAACGCGCGAATCTGTATTTTAAATTCATGATATCTGGATAAACACCGGTCTGTATTGATGATCTATCGAGCGTTCATAATTCTGCTGTTCAGTGTGCTGGTCTTTAATCAGACGGGCTTAACGGCGTCTGTGTGGATGGTCGCTGAAGCATCGGCGGATTGTCATATGTTTACTGAGATGGATGGGCAAGGCCGCCACGATGAACAAGGTTGTGGCATGCATGAGCAGAGCTGTTGTGAACCACTGTCACACTGCTGTGGTGCATTTTCGGCCGCAGTGTTTGTTTTGCCCACTGAACTACCTCGCTGTATGACCGCGGTGCCTGTTTGGGCACCAGAGGTCTACTTCTCCGCTATTTCTCCTCCGCCCTACCATCCTCCCCGCGCGATGCTTTTACCTGCTTGATATACCGTCAGGTTAATCGTTTTTGGTTAAATATCGTTGGAGTGCATTATGAATATTTCTCAGGCAGCCGAGGCAACTGGGCTGACCAGCAAAACCATCCGTTTTTACGAACAACAGGGGGTTATTCCTCCCGCTGCGCGTGCCGCGAACGGCTATCGTATCTATAGTGAGCAGCAACTGGATATGCTCCGTTTTATCAAGCGATCTCGGGATTTGGGGTTCTCACTCGATGAGAGTCGCGCACTGTTTGCGCTGTCCCAAGATCCCACCCGCACCAGTGCTAGCGTTAAGCAGAAAGCTGAGCAGCAGATCCAGCGGATCGATCAGCAGATTGAGTCATTGCAGCAGATGCGGGCTTTATTGGAAACGGCTGTCAGTGAGTGTCGTGGCGATGAACAGGCGGACTGCCCGATTCTGGATCAATTGAATGGTATGACGGACGAGTCTGTCTGTGGGGGTAAAGCATGAACTATATGCAATGGGCCTTGGTTGGTCTGGGATTGTCTGTTAATGCGTACGGGGCTGATCCGGTATGGCTGAAGGATAAAACCGAGCAGTCTTATTCTATTAGCGTCTATCGCAGTGCCAGTTGTGGTTGCTGCAAGGGCTGGATTAGTCATTTAAAGGCGCACAATTTTACCGTCAATGATGTGGTTGTCAGTGATGTGACTCCCCATAAACAACGTTTAGGGGTGCCCGTCAATGGCGCCTCCTGTCATACCGCCGAAGTGAATGGCAAGGTGATTGAGGGGCATGTGCCTGCACAGGATATTAAACGTTTGCTGGCGACGGAGAATCATATTCGCCTATTAACAGTGCCGGGAATGCCGTCGGGAGGTCCCGGTATGGATAGTGATGGAGCGCCTAAAGATGCCTTTACGGTTTACGCTATTGATGAGCAAAACAGGGCCGGGAGTTATCATGAATATGCTGATGACTAATAGAACCGTGGCCACTTTGCTGTTGAGTCTGGCGCTGTTGACCGGTTGTGGTGAAACGGAAGTCACCGTTGATGGACGCTGGTATAGCCCGTCACAGGTCGTAAATGGCAAAGCATTATTTGCCGATAATTGCGCCGAATGTCATGGTGCTAGCGCCGAAGGCACACGGAACTGGCAGACACCCGGTGCGGATGGTGCCTACCCGCCTCCACCGTTAAATGGTTTGGGGCATGCGTGGCACCATCCTCTCAAAGGTCTAAAACGCGCTATTCAGCAAGGCGGTGTGTCGTTGGGCGGTTCGATGCCCGGCTTTGAAGGCAAGCTGTCAGATGCGGATATTGAAGCGTTGATTAGCTTCTTCCAGAGTCAATGGCCGGCAATGACCTATCAGGCATGGCTTGATCGTGGTGGATTGAGGTAAAGCTATTCTGCAGGGCCATCTCAATGGCCCTACTTTTTACATAAAAACGGCTCGTTGATCTTGCGTGGATTGATCAGAATACGTACAGTAGCGGGCCTTACCGAAAACTCGGTACTTTCATAGGTCTCATACATGGGCCCGTAGAGGCCAGGTATCGGCCGGTAATGGAATAGAACGATGGTTGAAAAAGTATATCTGAGCGCACAGGATCTACTGGAAGATTCCTTCAGGTTGGCGCTGGAAGTCTATAATAGTGGCTTCCGTCCTGATTTTATTGTGGGTGTCTGGCGCGGCGGTACGCCGGTCGGTATCGCAGTACAGGAACTATTGGATAATCTTGGGGTGCAAACCGATCATATTGCTATTCGCACATCGTCTTATTCGGGTATTGGTACCCGCGAGAAAGAGGTGCGAGTGCATGGTTTGGATTACCTTGTGCGGAATGTCAATCAAACCGATTCATTATTGATTGTTGATGATGTGTTTGACACCGGTTTGAGTATCAAAGCCGTTATCGATACGTTGAAAGATAAAGCGCGTTTGAATGCACCCCATGATATTCGCATAGCAACACCTTGGTTCAAGCCAATCAATAATCGGACCGATCTAGAGCCCGATTATTTTCTGCATCAATCAGACCGTTGGCTGGTTTTCCCCCATGAACTTAAGGGGTTAAACAAGGAAGAGATGCTGGCTAATAAGCCGGGTCTAAAAGAAATATATGAGGAGTATGGAATCTGACATCCTAAGTGGATAGCGGATTTCCTAATGCCGAAAAATGAACCCTGAGCGTGGATATAACGGCGAGGATTTTTCTTTGCTTAAAATATCTACAAATGCCAATGAATGCGGTATAATGCCGCGCATTTTACGCCCCTAACATTCGAGTGAAGAAATGTCTGACTTATCACACTACCGTAATATCGGTATTTTCGCCCACGTAGACGCGGGTAAAACTACCACGACCGAACGTATCCTGAAGCTGACAGGTAAAATCCATAAGACAGGTGAGGTTCACGATGGTGAGTCCACTACCGACTTCATGGAACAGGAAGCTGAGCGGGGTATTACTATCCAGTCAGCGGCGATCACCACGTTCTGGAAAGATCACCGTTTTAACGTTATCGATACTCCGGGACACGTTGACTTCACTGTTGAAGTATATCGTTCTCTGAAAGTTTTGGATGGCGGCATCGGCGTATTCTGTGGTTCTGGCGGTGTTGAGCCTCAATCAGAAACTAACTGGCGTTATGCGGATGAATCGGGCGTTTCCCGTATCATCTTCGTTAACAAGCTTGACCGTATGGGTGCTGATTTCCATCGCGTTGTAGATCAAGTTGAAAATGTATTGGCGGCTAAGCCTCTGATCATGGTGTTGCCTATTGGCCGTGAAGATGACTTCGTCGGTGTGGTTGATCTGCTGACGCGTAAAGCGTGGGTTTGGGATGACACCGGTCTGCCTGAAAACTTCGAAATCAAAGACATCCCTGCTGACATGGTAGAAGATGTTGAGATGTACCGTGAACAGTTAATCGAAACGGCTGTCGAGCAAGACGATGATCTGATGATGGCTTACATGGATGGCGAAGAGCCATCGATGGAAGATATCAAGCGTTGCATCCGTACCGGTACTCGTGAGTTGGCGTTCTTCCCAACTTACTGTGGTTCTGCATTCAAAAACAAAGGTATTCAGCTGATTCTGGATGCGGTGGTTGATTACCTGCCGAGCCCAACAGACGTTATTCCACAAGATCTGACCGATGAGTTCGGTGAGCCAACCGGTGAAGTCGCTACGGTTTCTACTGATGAGCCTTTCCGTGCCCTGGCATTCAAAATCATGGATGACCGTTTCGGTGCGCTGACCTTTATCCGTATTTACTCGGGTAAACTGAAGAAAGGCGACACAATTCTTAACTCGTTCACAGGTAAAACTGAACGTGTTGGCCGTATGTGTGAAATGGAAGCCGATGAGCGTAAAGAACTGGATTCTGCTCAAGCCGGTGACATCATCGCCATCGTCGGTATGAAGAACGTACAAACCGGTCATACGCTGTGTGATCCTAAGCACGAATGTACCCTTGAAGCGATGATCTTCCCTGAGCCGGTTATCTCCATCGCCGTGACACCTAAAGATAAAGGTGGCGCTGAGAAGATGGGTATTGCGATTGGTAAAATGGTTGCAGAAGATCCTACCTTCGTGGTTGAAACCGATGAAGATTCTGGTGAAACCATCCTGAAAGGTATGGGTGAGCTACACCTAGATATCAAAGTTGACATCCTCAAGCGTACCTACGGTGTTGAACTGATTGTTGGTCAGCCACAGGTTGCTTACCGTGAGACTATTACTCAAGCGATTGAAGATAGCTACACGCACAAGAAACAGTCAGGTGGTTCTGGTCAGTACGGTAAGATCGATTACCGGATCAAGCCGGGCGAGCAGAACAGTGGTTTCACGTTCTCTTCTACCGTTGTCGGTGGTAACGTACCGAAAGAATTCTTCCCGGCTATCGAGAAGGGCTTCAAGAGCATGATGGAAACAGGCCCACTGGCTGGTTTCCCTGTGTTGGATGTTGAAATTGAACTGTTCGATGGTGGTTTCCACGCGGTTGACTCCTCTGCGATTGCGTTTGAAATCGCATCTAAAGGTGCGTTCCGTCAGTCCATGCCTAAAGCGGGTCCTCAGCTGCTTGAGCCAGTCATGAAAGTTGACGTGTTCACTCCTGAAGATCACGTGGGTGATGTTATCGGTGACCTTAACCGTCGTCGTGGCATGATCGCGGGTCAAGAAGCGGCAGGTTCCGGTGTACGTATTAAAGCAGACGTGCCTCTGTCTGAGATGTTCGGTTATATCGGACACCTGCGTACGATGACTTCCGGTCGTGGTCAGTTCTCTATGGAGTTCGCGCACTACTCAGCATGCCCAGCATCGGTTGCTGAGAAAGTTATCGCTGAAGAAAAAGAGCGTAAAGCTAACAAGTAATCGTTAGCTTGCGTTAATAAAAAGGCTCGCATTATGCGGGCCTTTTTTGTGCCTGACTTAAAGCCGTGTTAGGGCATTATAAAAAACAAAAAAACCGCCGCGGCGGTTTTTTGCTGTTTACCGTCGGAGCTTGTCAGGCTATAACGATAACCGCTTATCATCCGCGGCCATCAATCGAATATCATGACTACTGATGACAATAATACGTTGAGACCAACGCTGCCGTAGGCGCTCGAGAATGCGTTGACTGCGCTCGGTATCAATACCCGCGGTGGGTTCATCCATTAAGATGACCGAACGATCGAGCAACAGTAAGCGCGCTAATCCGAGGCGTTTTAGTTCGCCGCCGGACGGTAGCTGCGTGCCAGCGCCTAGCCAAGTATCCAGTTGTTGCGGGAGCTGTTTAGCCCAGTCGTTTAGCTCGACTGTTTGTAGTGCCTGCCAAAGCTGTGCATCGCTGAAATCATGATGTAAACAGAGATTAAAGCGGAGTGTGCCCTGCAGTAGGCTGACCTGCTGAGGCATCATGGCAACTTGATTCGCTGTTAGGCCGGTATAGGTCATCTTGCCCTGTTGTGGCTGTAATCGACCGGCAAGCAGTTGTAGTAGCGTGGTTTTGCCTTGACCACTGGGGCTAGTTAGCCAATACCAATGATCGGCGTCTAGCGTTGCGTTGAAGTCGGATAGCGTGGCGGCTTGGCGGGAAGGGTAGCGATATTGAACCGCTTGCATAACGATGTGTGGTTGATGATGTTTAGGTTCGTTGAACAGACGTAGATCGCGCTGCGGTTTGGCTGGGCTGAGTTGATCGATCCGCTCTAATGCTTTATAGCCCAACGCAAAGGCGGCCAGTGCGCTACTGCCCGTAACAATGACTTCCTGTACACCGAGCGTCAGCAATAACAGCATGAATACCAGCGTGCCGGCCAACTCGCCTGCGGCTAAGCCGTTGAGTCCCTGCCATAAAACCAGTAATAGCATGGCGGCGTGTACCAACTGATTGATGATCAGTACTTGCTGTCGTGCATTGCTGGTTTGTTGTTCGGTGGTATCGGCTAGGTGGGCGCTATCGGTTAATGTTTCCCCTTGATGTGAGAGTCGATCGAACAGAATCAAGGTGCGCAGATTGCTAAACAGCGAGTGAGCGTCACTCCATTGCCGATTACGTTGTTGATGAAGATTGTTTTGCGGTTGTAAAACCCGTTGTAGATAGAGCATGGGTATCAGGACCACCGAGATGAATACCGGCAGTATTAACCAGAGCGCAAGTGAGGGTAAGAATAGCGCGATAGTGGCGAGGTAAAGCAGGCTACTGAGTAACATAACGAACCCGGGTACCAGCGCTGAGAGGTAGAGCGCTTCGGCGTGACGAATATCGTCCAGTAAGCGGCCGCTGGCTTCATGGCTGTTGAGGGGTTGTTCCTGCCAATTATGGCGTGCCAAGGCGGCAAACATATCGCTACGGAGGTGTGAGATAACGCGGAAGGTGGCTTCATGGGTGGCTAATCGCTCACCGTAACGGCCGAATGTGCGGCTAATCGATAAGCCACGTACAACCGCGCCAGGAGCGAAATAGTTAAAGCCGTGAGCGGCACTAAGGGTGAGTCCGGCGACTGCGGTGGCGCTGATAAACCAGCCTGACACCGCCAGTAAGGCGATACCTGAGAGGGCGGTAATGATGGCTAGCAGTAACCCCAGCGAAGCCATGCCTCGCTGCTGCCATAATAGCTGAAAATAGCGTGTTACGAGTTTAGGCATGGGGAGCCTCCGAGGATGGATCGGCGCTGAGTTGAATGATTTGATCAAACTGAGTGATGGCATCTCGATGGCTACTGATCAAGACGATGCCACCATTGGCGGTGAACTGCTGTAAGCCTGCCATAAAGGCATCGGCGTTATCTTGATCTAGATTGGCGGTGGGTTCATCTAGCAAAAGCAGATCTGGCTGATGTAAAAAGACTCGCGCTAGGGCGATACGTTGTGCTTGTCCGCCGGAAAGGAAGCCGCCACTATCACTGATCTGATAATCGAGTTGTTTCGGTAGTTCGGCGACTAAATGATCGGCGCGGGCCTGTTTAAGGGCATCAAACAGTTGCGCATCGGTGAAGCGGCGACCCAAGCATAGGTTATGACGAATGCTGTCGAAGAGTAGCTCTGGTTGTTGAGCCATATAACCGATTCGTTGTTGCCAGTGCGGATTTTGATAGACATTAATCGCACTGTTATTCACCTCTAGCTGCCCCGCAAGCGGCGGGAGTAGACCTGCAAGGGTATCCAAGAGGGTACTTTTACCGATGCCGGATGGGCCGCTTAAGAGTGTAATTTGACCGCGCGTTAGGCTAAAGCTATGGGCTTGACCAATGGGACTGTCGGCATAGCCTGTTTGCAATTTTTGCAGCGAAACCTCGGTGATTTCACCGCGAGGCAACGGTCGGCTATCAGCAGGTTGAGTTGGTGGTTGCTGTTGCAGTAGTTTGAGTAGATGGTCGGCGACACTGCTGGCATCGGCGCGCGCATGATAGAGCGTGCCGAGTCGGCGTAGGGGGAGATAAAATTCGGGAGCCAGCATTAGCAGAAAGATACCGTGGCTAAGAGAGAGAGTATCCAGCCACATGCCGATTTGATATTTATCGAGATAGAGTAAGCCGAGATAGACCGCCACCATGGCGATACTGATCGCACTGAAAAACTCCAGTAGTGTGCCGGAGAGGAAGGCGAGCCGCAAAACCTGCATGGTTGAGTGACGAAACTGCTCGGATTGACGAAACAGGTGTTGCTGCTCTTCGGCACAGCGGTTGGCCAGTTGCAGGGCTGAAATACCCTTGATGCGATCTGCTAGCAGATTGCCTAATCGGGTCAGCTCCGTCAGGTTACGTTGGCTGGCATCGGCGGCTTTATGGCCAACAATAATCATAAACAGCGGGACTAACGGCGCCGAAATAGCGAGTAACAGAGGTACCAACCAGCCGCTCCAGAAGCAGGCGACTATGATCATCAGCGGTGCCAGCATCGCTAGCCGCTGTTGTGGTAAAAATTCAGCAAAGTAATCACGCGTGCTATCGATCTCGTTGCTGAGCAGATTGCTAAGCTCCGCATGACTGAAATGCTGTTCTAGTGTCAGCTGCAAGCTAGCACAGTGCTGCAGCACTAAGGCACGTAATTGGTTGCGCACATTGATGCTGGCGCGATCGGCTAAGCGGGTTTGCCACAGGGGTAAAAGTGCTCGTAGTGTTAATAAAGCGGCGAGTAGCAGCCATGCCTCCGATTGCCAATGGCTTGGCTCGGCGGCATAAACCGCGCTATTAATCAGTAACGCGATGAGCGCCGTGATCCCGATGGTTGCGCCGGTTTGAAGCATTCCAAGCAGTGTTAACCAGCGATTTTCTCGGCGACTCATTTTTCCGGCGAGGCGCAGTAACTGCTGACCATCGCGACACTGTTTTAGCATGGAGATGTTGATTTGGCTCATGAGTGGCGGCCTCTATCAAGAAGGTACTGGTAATGTGGGGTGGTGCTTGTCATTATTGACATATTTTAGCCATAACTGACGGTAAGGAGTATCACCATGGTCAAAGCCAGTTGGTTGAAAACGATGCGTAACGTGCTGGATAGCTATACCTCTCCGGCGGTGTTGATTGATGCGGATTATAATGTTGTTGCCACTAATACGATTTATGATTTTCGCTTTGGCTCGTTGGATGGCCGTAGTTCGGCTAAATGTTACTTTCTTTCCCATGGTTATCAACGTCCCTGTGATCTTGAAGGGGAAACGTGCCCGATGCAGGAAGCGCGTGATAGCGGCCATCGCGCCAGTGTACTGCACATACATAACACGCCTAAGGGCAAAGAGCATGTCGGCATTGAAACCATTCCGATCACCGATGATGACGAGCAAGCCTACTTTATTGAGCTGATGACCCCTATTCGTGAAGTCAGCGCCGAGCCGATCGCCAATAAAATGATCGGTCGGAGTCGCGCCTTTAACGAGATGGTTGATCTGATTCAGCGAGTCGGCAAGACGGATACCAATGTGTTGTTGATGGGGGCCTCTGGAGCCGGTAAAGAGTTGGCGGCACAGGCGATTCACTCTGTCAGCACTCGCTCGGATAAACCATTTGTCACGGTGGAATGCTCTGGCCTGACGGACAGTTTGTTTGAGAGTGAGCTGTTCGGTCATGTCAAAGGTGCGTTTACCGGCGCGATTAGTTCGCGCACGGGGTTGGTCCGATCGGCTCATGGGGGCACCTTGTTTCTTGATGAAGTGGGTGATGTGCCGCTGCATCAGCAGGTTAAGCTGTTGCGTTTGATTGAAACAAAAACGTTCCGTGCGGTCGGCGATAGTAAGGCGGTGGCGGCTGATTTTCGGCTGGTGTGTGCTACCCATAAAGACCTGCCGTTGATGGTCGAGCGAGGTGAATTCCGAGAGGATCTGTTTCATCGTATCAGTACCTTTCCTATTCGCTTGCCATCGTTGTCTGAACGACGGGATGATTTGCCATTACTGGTGGAAAGCATTTTGTTGCGTATCGAAGATAAATCCCCGTTACGCTTGAGTGATGCTGCTTTGCAATTACTGGCTCAGCAACCTTTTAAAGGCAACATCCGCGAACTGAAGAATATACTCGAACGGGCGGTTGTGTTGCGTCATGATGATCTGATCGGGGCTGATATTATACAGCGCAGTTTGAGTTTGATGTTGCTGCCCGATAAGGACTTGAAAAAAGCCGAAGGATTGACTCAGCTAGCGATGCAGGGCCTCAGTTTAGAGCAGCTAGAGCAGCGTTATCTTGACGCGTTAATGCAAATCTACCCAGATAAAGGGCGTGTTGCTGAGATTGCTGGTTGTAGTCTACGAACGCTATATCGCAAACTGGAACAGTGAAACCCCTATTCCAGTTTGCTATTGATACGGCGTTCACGGAGAGACTATTCAGAGTCGTCCATATGATTTTCCAGCCACATCGCATTGATAATGCCAAAGCTGCAGGCCAGAAGAACACCAAGAATCCAGGCGAAATACCACATATTGTGCTCCTTTAAGACTAGTAGTTGGAAACGTTGTTCTGTTCAATAAACTCCGGCTCGATTCGACGCCACATTTTCACATAGCACCAAATGGTGTAGAGCAAAATGATCGGAACAAAGAGCACGGCGACCCAGAGCATAATTTCCAGCGTGAGTTGGCTAGAAGTGGCATCCCATAGGGTAAGACTGCTCGCCATATCGCTTGAGGATGGCATAACAAACGGAAACAGTGTGACGCCAGCTAGTAAAATGATTGCGGTTATACTCAATGAACTGCTTAGGAAAGCCAGACCAAAGCGTCCACCTCGGGCCAGCACGCTGGTCAGTAGAGGCAATGCCAGAGCGATCAGCGGTAGGCACCAGAGCAGCGGGTAGAGAGCGAAGTTACCAAACCAGTCTGCACTTTGAACCACGGTTTTGCTCAGTGGGTTTGAGCTAGCATTGGTAATAATATCGCTGCTGATGCTATAGCCAGGGATGGCGCTGTATAACCAGAAGCCAGCAATAAGCAGTAGCGCGCTGAGGATGACCCCAGCAAGCCCAGCAACCGCCTGACTACGTTGCTGTATCGCACCGCCTGCTCGCATCTGCAACCAGACCGCACCGTGCTGCACTAACATCATCACGCTCACCAAGCCGCAGACGATCGCAAATGGGTTTAGCAACGCCCAGAACGAACCGGTGTAGGTTGAGCGAGTCAGTTCGTCAAAGCTAAACGGAACACCCAAGAAGAGATTACCGAAGGCGACGCCAAACACCAATGCGGGAACGAAGGAGCCAAGGCAAATACCTAGATCCCAGTTGTTACGCCAGCGATTGCTGGGCATTTTGCTACGATATTCAAACCCTACAGGGCGGAAGAATAGCGCAAACAAGACGAGTAACATAGCCCAGTAAAAGCCGGAGAAGGCGGTTGCATAAACCAGCGGCCATGCGGCAAAAATGGCGCCGCCAGCCGTAATTAGCCAAACCTGATTGCCATCCCAGTGTGGTCCAATGGTGTTAATCATGACCCGTCGTTCGGTATCATTTTTACCGAGTAGAGGTAGCAGCATCGCGACCCCTAGGTCAAAGCCATCAGTGACAGCAAAACCGATGAGCAGTACGCCCACTAAAAGCCACCAGACTAAACGCAAAGTTTCATAATCAAACATGCTGAGCTTCTCCTAGTTTCTCATGATGATAGCGGCCTGTTTCAAGGGCGCTTGGACCTTTACGGACATACTTAATCATCAGGAACACTTCAATACAGAGGAAGAATGTGTAGAGGGTTGCAAAACCCGCAATACTCATCCATAGATCGGTTTCGCTGAGGGTAGACGTGGCCACATAGGTTGGCAGGATTTCACCAATCGCCCATGGCTGACGGCCAAACTCGGCAATGAACCAGCCAGTTTCTACCCCAATCCATGGCAATGGCAGGCAGAGTAGCGCTAGCTTAAGCAACCAGCGGGTTTTATATTCACGTCGACGGGCGGTGTAATAAAACGCAGCGGCAAAGGTGAACAGCATAATAACGCCGACACCGACCATGATGCGGAAAGTCCAAAACATCGGTGCAACCTTCGGAATAGTATCTCGGGCAGCCATTTTAATTTGCGCTTCGGTGGCATCGCTGACATTCGGCGTAAAGCGGGTCAACAGTAGGCCATAACCGAGGTCATCGCTGACGGCACTGAAAGCTTCTCGGTTAGCCGGGGTATCATTGCCATTACGTAGCTCTTGAAGCAGATCATAAGCAACCATCCCCTTGCGAATACGAGCTTCGTTCATGGCTATTAGATCTTTAATACCAGTGACCTGTTCATCGACTGAACGCGTAGCGATGAGCCCCAGTACCCAAGGAATCCGCACCGCATAATCGGTGACTTGCTCTTCTTGATTAGGCAGACCGATAAGGGTGAAAGCCGCGGGTGCTGGATGGGTTTCCCATTCAGCCTCAATCGCCGCCAGCTTAACTTGTTGCACCTCACCGACTTCATAGCCACTTTCGTCACCCAAGAGGATTACCGACAAAATGGAGGCCAGTCCGAACGCTGAAGCGATAGCGAAGGAACGACGAGCGAAGGCGACATCGCGATTGCGCAATAAATAGAAAGCACTAATCGAAAGCACGAACATCGCGCCGGTGACATAGCCAGCAGAGACGGTGTGGACAAATTTAACTTGCGCGACGGGGTTGAAGATAACCTCGGCAAAGCTGTCCATCTCCATACGCATCGTTTCAAAATTGAAATAAGCGCCGACGGGATTTTGCATCCAGCCGTTGGCAATTAGAATCCATAAGGCTGAGAAGTTTGAGCCGATCGCAACCAGCCAGGTGACCCCTAGGTGTTGAACCTTATTGAGTCGATCCCAACCGAAGAAGAATAGACCGATAAACGTCGATTCGAGGAAGAACGCCATCAGACCCTCGATCGCCAACGGTGCTCCAAAGATGTCGCCAACATAATGGGAGTAGTAGGCCCAGTTGGTGCCGAACTGAAACTCCATCGTCAGTCCGGTGGTAACGCCGAGAGCAAAGTTAATACCGAAGAGTTTGCCCCAGAAGCGGGTCATATCTTTATAGATCTGTTTACCGGTCATCACATAGACCGATTCCATGATCGCCAGCATAAAGGATAGCCCCAGCGTGAGGGGCACAAAGAGAAAGTGATACATCGCGGTGAGGGCAAATTGCCAGCGCGATAATTCGACAACCGTTTCAGAAACCATACTTTAATACCTTCATTGGTTCGGCATTCTAGCGAAATAAAGCCCGAAGCGTGCAGCACACAGGGCCCAGCGACTCAAGCTATAACGTTATTACAGCAAATGCTGTACCAAACGTGTTAAAAATTATAAGCGATTGTTTTATATGTTTTTATTATGAAAGGGTGAGTCGTTAACAAACCCTTCTTCGCAGGTTTTGTCATTATGACGCAAAAAATGACAAAACTGCTGTGACATAAGGCCGCAGGCGGTTTTAAGACAAATATGACGCAGTTCTTTAGCTAACTGCTGCCGCGCGATATGGGGTAACGGTATGGGCTGATCTGTCTTAAGGGCTATATATAGCATATTATGCTGCCTTTCTGAAGCAGCCTTAAGTGCTTAACCTGTCTGTTGTTGGTTGCTTTTCTCTGTCATCGTTCATGACCTTTTTGACAAAAGGGGGCCTTTGGTTTGCCTGAAGGGGGGGATGATCTTGCAGTGGATTCTTTAATCTATTAAATCGTTTTTTTCGCACTATCAACAGCATGGTTTTTTGAGATATACCGCGAACCCATCGCGGTTTAGACGGGTGGGCGAGTCGTTGATATCTTTAAATGAGTCGCGTGAGACCGCACGGATTGATGACAGCGAGATAAAACCTCGCTGCTGAACTTAATGAGTGAGTAGCTCTACTATCTGATTTGAAGGCTTCGGTTTGTAAAAGTAGTAACCCTGGAAGCTCGTACAGCCGATCTGTACTAGTCGGTTTAACTGCTCGGCGGTTTCGACACCTTCCACAACACAGTCGATGTCGAGTACCTTACTCATCGCGACTATCGCCTCAATAATCGCTTTGTTTCGTTTAGAGGAGGTCAGACTCTGCACAAACGAGCGATCAATTTTGATTTCATCGATATCAAGGTCTTTCAGATAGCTAAGCGATGAATAGCCCGTGCCAAAATCGTCTAGCGAGACCTGAAAGCCCATCTCTTTCAATAGCGCTATATTGCGAATGGATTGGTCTATATCAGACATCAACACATCTTCGGTAATCTCGAGTTTAATGCTGGCGGGATCGATGCCTCGTATATCGGTTACCTGTTTCAGTGATGTGACTAAGTTAACATCCTGAAGTTGTGATGCTGATAGGTTTACAGACAACCCCAGCGCCGGACTCATTACCTTAATGGTTTTGAACTTTTTTAAGGCAGTATGATAAATAACCTGGCTTAGATCGTTAATTAATCCGGTTTCTTCTGCCACTTCAATAAACTTCTGAGGAGAGACCTGTCCAAGAATAGGGTCATGCCAGCGGGCCAGTGCTTCTAGGCCGCAAATGATTGATTCTTTACAGACCTGCGGCTGGAAGTGAACATCGATCTGGTTTTCTTTGATGGCAACGCGCAGACGATTTTCGATCTCCATGTTTTCCATGAGGTGTTCATGGTGAGCAGGCGAGAATATCTCAAAGCGGTTTTTACCCCGCTTTTTTGACTGAAACATGGCGATGTCGGCATTACGAATTAGTTCGGCGATGTTATGCGCATCATCGCCATAGATACTGACCCCCATGCTGGCCGTTATGCTAAGTTCACGGCCATTGATCAGAAAGGGTTGTTTCAGTGACTTTAGGTGTTTTTTGCAGAATGTATCGATTCCAATGTGGCTGTCGGAGACTTCAATTGCTATGATGAATTCGTCTCCCCCCCAACGGGCTATTGTATCGGCTTCACGACAGGTTGCCCTTATCCTGTCGGCAATGGCCACCAGAAGCAGGTCGCCTATTTGGTGACTTAGGGTGTCATTAATACGCTTGAATCCATCAATATCAATGAATACAACACAGAGCTTCTTCTTATGATTGATCGATACGAGGTGTTGCAGGCGTTCATTAAACAGCGTGCGGTTTGCCAGCGACGTCAAATCGTCATAGTAGGCTAAGGTTCTCAGCTTCTCTTTAACCCGTTCCTGGGCAGTGAACTCCGAGAACATACCGATATAATGCGTGACTTCGCCCCAACTATCTCTTAGCGCTGAGATGGATAACCATTCCAGATAGGCATCGCCATTGCGTTTATTATTCCATATCTCTCCTTGCCAGGTGCCCTCAGTTTCGATTGTTTGATACATTTCTCGGTAGAAATCAGGGCTCTGTTTTCCTGAGCTAAGGATGGAGGGAGGGTGTCCAAGCACTTCATGGGAGTCGTATCCTGTGACTTGCTCGAAAGCTGTGTTGGTATATTGAATTCGCTTGTCTGGGCCGGTAATCATTACCCCGATAGGGGTGCATTCGATAATTTTTTCAGCAACAGAAAGGCCGTTTCGTCCTACCTGCTGCTGGGTTACATCGCGGCCTGTAAGAAATATACGGCTATTTGCATGGTGTAGTTGCCATTCCAGGCAGAGCAAAGCCGCATCCTCGGCCTGAATTTGCTGTAATATCGTCGGATGGTGCTGATGCGTGTTTTGCTCAAGCTGGTTAAACAATTGCTCTATTTTCTGTTGTATAGACGCTACGCCATGCAATGTTGATATCTGCCTGAATGCCGCATTGGTGTGGTGGATGGCTTTGTGCGAATCAAGTTCCGCAATAGCAAAAGGCAGTTTGTTCCATAGCTGAACATGTTGGCTATGATGTTTTTTCAGTTTCAGGCTGGCCATATAGAGGCGCTGGGCCTGACGTCGCTCAAATAGTAGTAAAGCAATCGTGGCTAACAACAAGCCAAGGATAATGTTGTCTAGGTGAAGTGCGCTAATTCCAGAGTAGTCTTGTATATGCTGTGAGTCCTGCTGAAAAAACAGAAATTGCTCTGTCATAATTGAAACGATAACGAGTAGGCCGCAAATGATAGCCAACCGTCGAATTCTTTTTTGCATTAGATAAAATCCCTTTCAGTTCTTATGCTTATGGCATTAAAGATAGTGTCATATTCACTCATCTCTCCTTATTGATTCTGTCTGGACCAGAATTGAGATGAGAGTTCGGAAAAGTTCTGAGAAACGGCTAACATACGCTGACTGGTTGCCGCAGTTTGTTCAACTGCCGACAAATTCTGTTCAGACATGTCTCTAATATTGCAGACGCTGCGGTTTATCTCATCGGCCACTGTACCTTGTTGTTCAACCGCAATAGCAATCTGGGTATTCATATCGCTGATGAGTTCGATTGAGTTGTAAATTGCGTCCAATGTGTTGACCGTGACCTCATTCTGGTTAACGCACATGCTGGTTTTGATCTGTCCCTGCTCCATTGTGAGCACCGCTTTACCGGCACTGGATTGGAGCTTTTCAATCATTTCTCGGATCTCTTCTGTTGATGTTTGGGTTCTATTGGCTAACAGTCGCACCTCATCGGCAACAACGGCAAAGCCGCGTCCGGCATCGCCTGCCCGGGCCGCTTCAATTGCCGCATTCAGAGCTAGTAGGTTGGTCTGCTCGGCAATGCCACGAATCACCTCAAGAATAGTATTGATACTTTTGCTGCCATTTTCTACATCCGCAATAACACTGACAGCCTGCTCAATCTCTTTTTTAAGGTCTTCAATGGCAAGCATGCTCTCATTAACAACGTTCTTTCCTTGTGCAACTTCGTTCAGGCCGTTAGTCGCTGCCTCGGAGCTGTTTTGAGCGTTACTTGCAACCGCTTGAATACTGGTCGACATTTGGTTGACTGCGGCGGCGACCTGGTCGGTTTCGGCAAATTGCTGGCGAACACCAACCTCTGACTGGTTGGCCGCAGAACTGAGTTCGGATGAACCCTCGGTCAGCGTGCTGGCCGAATCAGATATGCGACCGACCAATGCGCAGGATTCGGATTGAAGCATTTTTATCGCCAGCTGTATCTGGCCGATATCGTCGCTGCGACCAGCATAAACATACTGTGCGACGGGGTTGGTGACGATCTGTTTAGCTTGTTGCGATAACCGGCGTAAGGGGGCGAAGACAAAGCAGATAAGTGCAGTGGAGAGGAGTAGCGCAATGAAAAGAGCAATGAGTAGTGTTGATGGTAGTTCGACAAAAAAGCTGCTGGTAACGAGTGCAAAAAAGAATGGAAGGTAGAGGCTAAGTAGTGTTCGGGTTAGTAATGAGGGGGTTTTTATAATTTGTCGGGGCTTTTTCCCCTGCATCAAGCTGGGGTAAATCTTTTTAGCGCGGTCCACATGCTGAGGGTCAGGTTTTCGACGAATTGACTGGTATTCGGCTATCTTTCCATTTCGTTCTATCGGTGTCACGTAAGCGTCCACCCAGTAGTGATCACCATTTTTGCAGCGGTTTTTAACGATCCCCATCCAGGATTGACCGTTTTTTACCGTAGACCATAGATCGCTGAAGGCGGCCGGAGGCATATCTGGGTGGCGCACCGTATTATGATTTTTGCCTATTAACTCGCTAACGTCAAAGCCGCTGAGCTGAATGAAATCCTGATTTACGTAGGTGATAGCGCCTTTTGCATCGGTCGTTGAGAGAATATTGAGATTGCTGTCATATGGCACTTCATAATCAGTAACCGGAAGGTTCTTTTTCATCAATAGTCTCTATGTTTATTGTTAGTATGATAGATATTGTTCGAGTGCTTCACCTCAAACCGTACAAATAGTGTGTATATTAATATAGCGAAACGGAGTATTGATTTCTACTTGGTTTTATCAGTTTTATTATGGACTTATCTAATGGATACCGCAGTCTGTTGGTTCAGTAAGGTAATCGCCTAGGAGTCACTCGGTTATAACAATGACCTTGATATGAGGTTTATTAGGGAAGACGCTATTTCACTTGAGTGAGATAAATCGCCAGCAGATCGATATTAAGTGGCTTGTGAAACACGTTGGCGACATAGGGTAGGATTGACGGCAGGTTTTTTTAACTCTTCTGAGTCGTAGGCTGTGGTTATGATCAGGGTTGGTTGTTCGTGATCGAGTTGCTAGTGGATCGCTTCAATTATTTGAAATCCGTTCATATTTGGTATGTTGAGATCGGCAAGCAGTATATCGGGAGGTGCTTTGCCTACGCGAATGGCTGCTTCAAAGCCGTCTGTGGCTTCCGCAATCTCTGCATTGGGAAAAACGGATAGGATAATGCGGGCTAGCAGGCGTGAAGCCGCTTTACTGTCATTGACAATTAGAAATGTTTTCATCCTGTTATCTGGTGATGATGCAGTGCTTGAGTGATCCTGTGATAGATTAAGATTGTGCAGTGCATGAACCGATTTTGTGGATAGGCGGCGATGCTCTCCGGATGTTTTCCAGGATTCTATCCGCCCACCTTAAACCCCTAATTGTACCGTGCGGATACATACACCTAGAACTTTGGCAGCCTGTCCCGTTGTATAATATTTTGTTATAGGCTGCCTTACTTGCTCGTACGCATATCAAATAACATATCTGGACAAAAACAGAATAAAAAGCTGATGGGTTATTAAGTTGTCATTTATCAGTTAACCATAGACGCTTTAAACAGCACGCATCTTAGCGTATTTATTGGTTGTATAACGTCTGCAGGCTTATTTGATTACGGTGTGCGGTGATAGGCATTGAGCGTGGCTCGATATGATTATCGAGCCATTATTGACAGGGCATGAAAGCCTTAAACTTGCTGTTCATTGATACTCAAGGCGATCGCTTCGGCGATTTTAATGCCATCGATCGCTGCCGACATGATACCGCCGGCATAACCCGCTCCTTCACCAGCGGGATATAAACCGCGGGTGTTGATACTTTGCATGTCGTAGCCGCGCTTGATCGATACTGGCGATGAGGTACGGGTTTCGACTCCTGTCAGCAGAGCGTCATCTTTGGCAAAGCCTTTAATCTGTTTATTAAACTCAGGGATCGCTTCGCGAAGTGCCTCGATACAGAAATCGGGCAGGGCTTGGGAGAGATCAGTCAACTTTATACCGGGCTTAAATGAAGGCTGTACATCACCGAGTTCTTCAGAAGAGCGGCCTTTTAGAAAATCGCCCACTTTTTGCGCCGGCGCATCGTAGTTTTCGCCGCCCATGAGGTAGGCATTGCTTTCCAACTGCCGCTGAAAATCCATGCCAGCTAACGGGTTGCCGGGATAATCAGATGGATCGATACCAACGACAATGGCGCTGTTAGCGTTGCGTTCTTGACGCGAATATTGACTCATGCCGTTCGTCACCACGCGGCCCTCTTCAGAGGAGGCTGCTACCACGGTACCGCCGGGACACATGCAGAAGCTATAGACCGAACGCCCACCTTTACAGTGATGTACCAGCTTGTAATCCGCCGCCCCAAGAATGGGATGGCCGGCATTTTTACCGAAGCGAGCGCGATCGATCAGTGATTGTTCGTGTTCGATACGAAAGCCTACCGAGAACGGCTTGGCTTCCATATAGACACCCTTATCGAGCAGCATCTGAAAGGTATCGCGGGCGCTATGACCGATCGCAAGGGCGACATGCTTAGAGTGGATGGTTTCACCGCTGGCGAGGGTCACGCCGGTTAGCTGTCCGTCTTCAATATGCAGATCATCCACTCGAGCGCTGAAGCGAATTTCGCCGCCCATCTCGATGATCTTGGCGCGCATTTTTTCGACCATCGAGACGAGTCTGAAGGTGCCGATATGGGGTTTGCTGACATACATGATCTCTTCCGGAGCCCCGGCTTCAACAAACTCACTCAGTACTTTACGGCCATACTGCTTGGGATCTTTAATCTGTGTCGATAGTTTGCCATCGGAGAAGGTACCGGCACCGCCTTCACCAAACTGAACATTGGATTCGGGGTTGAGTTTCTTCTGTCGCCAAAAGCCAAAGGTGTCTTTGGTACGCTCGCGAACTGCTTTGCCGCGTTCAATAATCAGTGGCTTATAGCCCATTTGTGCCAGTACCAGCCCCGTTAACAGACCACAAGGACCAAAGCCGATCACCAGAGGACGCTCTTCAAGGTGGGTGGGCGCTTGGGCTACAAATTTGTATTCCATATCCGGTGTTTGACGGATCGATTGATTGCTCGCATGTTGAGTCAGTAAGGCCGTGTTAATGGTGGTTTCAATATCGAGGGTATAGATCAGAAAGATAGTATTCTTTTTACGCGCATCGTAGCCACGACGGCGAATTTCAACGCCGACTAACTGTGCTGCGGTGATATCAAGGGTCGTTAGGATCGCATCGGTGAGGGCTTGCTCGTCATGATCAAGAGGCAGTTTAATATTTGAAACACGTATCATTGAAATATCCGGTATTAACGAGCAAAACAAGCGGCTCAGGGTTACTTAGTTAGAGTAAAGGCGCGATTTTACTGTATTTCCGAGAGAACTGCTGCAGTGTTTAAGTATGGGGGATACGAGAATTCCCTGTGATCGGTGAGTTGCGTGCTGCAGTGATCGTCAGTGGATCCTGAGTCATGTGCATTGTGATGCCTTTCAGGCTAATAGATGGGGTTTGAAAGCGCATCAGATGACGATGAATCAGTCAGGATTGCTTGTTAAAACAAGCAGGCTCTATAATCATAACGATATACAGGGATTTTGGGGATAACAACGGCTGATGTTGAACGTTTATATGGAATCGAATCTCAAAAGTGATCGCATCGGTCAGGGAGTCATCGTCTATGGCTGAGTCCTCTTCAGTAAACTACGGCCAAAAGGTTCGGCAGTTTATCGAGCATCGGCCAACTATCGCCTGGATTATTCTGTTTATCTCCTTAGTGCTAACCGGCTTGGCTTGGTATATCTCTGATAGTGCAGTGAAGCAACGAGCCGGTGAGCGTTTTCAGTTTCAGGCGCATGATGTTCGCACGGCTATTGAACAGCGTATGCAGGAATATGCCATGGCCCTACGTGCAGGTATAGGCCTGTTTAACGTTGCGAATGACCTTAATCGTACCGATTGGAAAGCGTTTACGGATACGCTCGATCTACAGGAGCATTTTCCCGGTATCCAAGGGTTGGGTTATGCCGTCATGGTGACCGCGGATAACCTGACCGCCCATCAAAAAGCGATTCGGGCCGAAGGGTTTTGGGATTATCGTATCAAGCCGCAGGGGGATCGAGATCTCTATAGCGCGATTGTTTACCTTGAGCCATTTGATTGGCGAAATCAGCGTGCATTTGGCTATGATATGTATTCCGAACCGACGCGACGTAAAGCGATGGACATTGCTCGCGATACCGGTGCTCCCGCGGTTTCTGGACGCGTTACCCTAGTACAAGAAACGGAAGAAGATATTCAGTATGGTTTTCTGATGTACTACCCATTATACCGCGTAGGCGAACCCATCGAGACCGTTGTGCAGCGGCGACAAGCACTCGTGGGTTATGTGTTTAGTGCGTTTCGAATGGGTGATCTGATGTATGGTATTTTGGGGGCTGATCAGGGCAACATAGATTTTGAAATCTATGATGGCTCGCAGGCGTCCACCGATACCATTCTGTACAACAACGTGCCCGGTGTTAAAACGCGTCTCGGTGCTGAAAATAGTCAACTGACGTTTGAGAGTCTTGAGGTTCTCGATGTGGGGGGGCATAACTGGAGTTTGTATCTCTACAGTCGTCCGGGTTATCTGACGGGGGCTGAAGCGAGTCAACCCACGATTGTGGCGATCTGTGGTTTGGTGGTAGATCTGTTGCTGTTCTTGATTGTTGCTAATTTGTCTTCCTCACAAAAAGCGGCTCAACGATTGGCTAAAGCGATGACTCATGAACTGCGAGTCAGCGAAGAGCGGCACCGATTGCTATTTAGCAATGCTGGTGTCGCGATGCTGTTAAGTGATCCGGATGATGGCAGGATTATCGATGCCAACGTAACGGCATTGAGATTTTATGGCTATCAGATCGATATGTTTAAGCGCATGACGCTGGACAGTTTGTCCTCAACGATGTTGAGGCACAGCAGTCAACAATCTTGGATTCGCGTAACGCATCGACTGGCTAACGGAGAAGCACGGGTTGTTGAGCTGCATAATGGCAAAATTGAGATGGCGCATAAGACCGTCATTCTTTCGATTATCATCGATGTAACCCGCCGACAGCAGGCCGAAGAAGCTCTGAAGGCGAGTGAACGACGCTATCATGAAGTGTTTGAACTAGCCCCCGTACCGATGATGTTGCTTGATCGGGCGAGTGCGCAGTTTCTGATGATCAACCATGCGGCTGAGGTGCATTATGGCTACGCCCGCGATAAGTTTCAGCAAATGGTGCTGACGGATATTGCCGTGGATGGTAGTAGCTTACGCGGGTTAATAGCGACTCATCTGCCGCAAGAATCGGTTCACCGTAAGCAGGATGGCAGTGAGGTGCGTGTCGAGCTGACTGCTCGCCCTATTATTTATCAGGATAAAGAGGTCATTATCGTTGCCGTGGTGGATGTGACTGAGCGAGCTAAAGCGTCTGAAATACTCGAGCAAGCTCGTCAGCAGGCGGAAGCCGTGAGTCAATCTAAGAGTGAATTTGTCGCCAATATGAGCCATGAGATTCGTACGCCTATGAACGCTATCGTAGGCTTGAGTCAATTATTGACGGAGTTTGATCTACCCGATACGGCGCGCGATTATATTAAACGGATGTTTAATGCATCGCGCACGCTATTGAGTTTGCTCAATGATATATTAGATTATTCAAAAATGGATGCTGCTCGGCTGGAACTTGAACAGATCGAGTTCTATCTGGAAGAGGTGGTGACTCGGTCTATTGACCTGTTTGCGATCGAGGCGCATGAAAAGGGTTTGCGTCTCTATCTTGATCTCCCCGCGCACCTGCCTGCCAAGGTGATCGGGGATCCCTTAAGGCTAGGGCAGATCCTCAATAACCTAATTGGTAATGCGGTTAAGTTTACCGAGCAAGGCGAGATTCTGGTGACAGTGGCTGCGGTCGTTGAAGGGGATCAAGTACGGTTGAGCTTCCGCATCAAAGATACTGGCTTAGGGGTGCGACAAGATCAGATTCCATTATTGTTTGATTCTTTTTCTCAGCTTGATGCATCGACGACACGCAAATATGGAGGCACGGGACTTGGACTGGCAATTTGTCGTTCACTGGTGACATTAATGGGTGGCACTATCGAAGCGAGCAGTGTCTTTGGCGAGGGGAGTGAGTTTAGTTTTACTGTCTTAGTCGGTGCCTCAGGGAGTGAAAGTCTAATCTCAGGGACGTTAGCAGGCGTTGCTATTGTGATGGTTGATACGCAGCCTACCGGACAACGTATCACCTACGATCTGCTGCACTCTTTGGGCGCGACTGTGACGGTCGTCAGCACCGAACGCGAAGGATTGAATTCGCCGGCATTGGGTCGCGCCGATTTGATTATGTTCGATAGTAGTAGCCGTAGTCATTGGCCCGCATTGTCTGCCGACCTTAAACACCGCGATGGCACCTATCATGTCTTGTTAATGATTAATTCCGATGAGAGTGCGGCGGAACTCATTGGTAATATTTCACAGCCGGATGCGGTCATCGTTAAGCCGATAACGCCGAGACGTTTATATAACGGGGTGCTACGTAGTCTGGGACGCGCATTTAAACCGAGCATGAAGTATCTACCCGGCTTAATACACAGCTACGCGAGTAAAAAAATTCTGCTGGTGGAAGATCAAGAAACGAATCAGTTAGTGGCTCAAGCGATGCTAGAAAAACTGGGTTTAAGCGTTGATCTAGCGAATGATGGGTTACAGGCTTTAGCGTGTTTGGCAACGACCACTTATGATTTGGTGTTAATGGATCTGCAAATGCCTAACTTGGATGGTCTAGAGGCAACCAAACGTTATCGGGCAACGGAGCCTGAGGGACAGCATCTGCCGATTATTGCGATGACGGCAGCGATTTTGGATGAAGATAAAGCGGCATCGATGCAGGCCGGAATGGATGGTTATATTGTTAAGCCGATCGAGCTGCAACTATTGTCTGTCACCCTGCAACGTTATCTTCACAGCGCAGACGAGATGCGTGTTAATGATGCGCTCGGCATGGCTGAATTATCAGACGTTAATGATGCTGAAGCGTGGATTGACTTTGCCAAACTGAAACAACGCTTAGGTGATAATGATGGGGCTTTGCAGCGACTGTTACGCGCATTTAATGACGACCTTCGTCATCTGGATGCGCAATTATTACCCGCAGAGATTGCCGCTACTTCTCCGAGTGGGTTGCGTCAAACCTTACACTCATTGAAAGGGATTGCTGGCAATGTTGAGGCACTACCGTTGCAACGTAATGCGGCCTTACTTGAGCAACGAGCGCGAGAGCAACATCGACTAGATGCCACCTCATTAGAGCATCTGCAATCTATCATCAGTGACACACTCGAGAGTTTGCAGCCTTACGTACAGCAAGCTGAAGCACAACAGAGTACCGATCTTAGCCAAGATGATGCGGCAGAATTGACTCAATTGTTGAGTCAGATATGTTATTTGATCGAACAGCATCGCTTGCTGCCCGTGGACCTGATTGTAAAACTCGAGACATATGTGCATTTTAACGGCCTTGCTTGGCTGTCAGGGCTAATTAAAGCGATCAATGGCTTTGATTATCCCAATGCACAACAGATTATCCATACTCACTGGCAGAAAAACGATAACCTAGAAGAAGGTGTGGAACATTAGCCGCTCGTTCAAGCCGGTGCTTGGTAAAGGTTAATGGGGCTGATAAAGTAACCGTTGGTGTCGGCGAATTATATTTATGGGCTGATATACAAAAGAGAACTGATTGAGTTGCTAAATATGGCCAAATCTTTCATTCAGGCAGGCTATCAACAGCAGAGCGCAGCAACATCTTTAGCTCGCGTGCTTGTTGTTGATGATGAACTAACAAATTTGAGATTGATGGGGGATCTATTAAGCCCCTACTATGAAGTACTCATTGCTCGCAGTGTGGCAGAAGCTCGAGACGTCTTGCAAAAACAGATCCCTGATCTATTGCTGTTAGATGTGATGATGCCGGAAGTTGATGGTTTCAGTTTTTGTCGCGAGCTCAAAGAAAACAACGATACCCGTAACCTTCCAGTGATCTTTGTGACGGCGTTACATGATGAAACCGATGAATTGAAAGGGTTGCAGTTGGGCGCTGTCGATTTTATTCATAAGCCCATTTCTGCGCCGATACTGCTGGCAAGAGTACATACTCATTTAGAACTCAAGCGGCGTACTGATATGCTGGAGCAGCGGACGCTGATCGATGCTCTGACTGGCGTGGGTAATCGCCGTGCGTACGATCTTATTTTAGAGGCCGAATGGCGGCGATTGCAGCGTAAACAAAGTTGTTTATCCATGTTGATAGTCGATATCGATCAGTTCAAGCTATATAACGATTGCTTCGGTCACCGACAAGGGGATGAGTGCCTACAGAAAATCGCACTTGTCTTGAGTAACGTCATCAGTCGCTCGTCAGATCAATTGACCCGTTATGGCGGTGAAGAGTTTGCGCTGTTGCTGCCCGAGACACCACTAAAAGGTGCCGTCGCCATAGGGGAAAGAGCGATGCAGGCGATTCGAGATTTAAACCTTCCCCATGCTCCCGATACCTATCATAGCCGCGTGACGGTTAGTATTGGGGTTGCTTGCCTGTATCCAAGTGATAAGGCGTCCCCTGAAACTCTGTTTCTGAATGCAGATGAGCAATTGTATGAAGCAAAAAATGCCGGCCGGGATCGGATCTGCTTTCATCCCGAGTGAGGTAATGCCGATGAGTCGGACGATTAACAATCGCACAGTGGTGATGGATGGGGTAGGGCACTGTTAATTATTGCGGCATCGTGAGGCTGCATGAAGTGGCATACTATGTTGAAGGAAAATATGTGAAGAAGTTTGAGCTTAACTTGGATGCACTGATCGTGCTGGTATTGTTGTTTGTGTTATCACTGGGGGTCAATTTTACCCTCTATCGGTTGTACTCCAGCGAAACCAAAGCCAACGTTAAAATGCAAATTCAAGCTCAAGTGGATCAGCTTAACCTAGCATCCATGCGAGCCTATATTAACAAGCTGGAAACAGCAGAATAATCGATTCATTTAGCATAAGGCGGTAATATGGAGAGTCAGCTTGGTGTTTTTCAGCGGCAATTGAGTCAATTATTGAAAGACCCCGTTGGTTTGTCTTCCGTCGGTACTCAGACAGCGAAAACGATCAGTCAGCGACTTGAATCAGCGGTCACTATGACGGCCGTGACCCCGCAAGAGAATCCTTTGAGTGAATCATTACGGCAAGTGGCGAACAGGGTTAATGATCTGCCCCGTCAACTACAGCCGCTGGTTAATTCATTCTTCGATATTGCCGATGACTTAACCTGGTTTCAACGTGCGGCCGTGAATCAACCTGACTTCATGGCGGGCCACGCAAACGCAGAGATTATCGGTCCAAGAGGGCTGGCAGTGGGTGACGGTATAACGGTTGGCGTCACCTTGATGCAGCCGGACTTAACCTACCCCGACCATCATCACCCACCCGAAGAGATCTATCTGGTATTGAGTGAAGGCCTTTGGTGGCAACAAGGTCAACCTTGGTGGTCGCCAGACATCGGGGGGTATGTCTACAATCCTGCCAATATTGTTCATGCGATGCAGTCGTTGGATAAACCGTTATTCGCCATCTGGTGTTTCAAGGACTAAGCGTCTGTTTTGCTTAATCGTCAGTCACGGCTTTGCTGAGGGGTATCTCGTTTGAGACGAGGTTAATAATCTGCTCACGTAGCCATTGATGCGCCTTGGAATGATGGGTTATTTTGTTCCAGTAGAGGCAAACCTCAAAATCGCTATTAAAAGGTGGCTCTTTGAGCGCCATTGAGTTACCGATGAGTTGCGCTTAACGTTCCGGTAGTGTCAGTAGCAGGTTGGTATTGGCGATAATAGGCACAGTATTCGCGACACTTGGCAGGCAGGGTAATGTTCAACTTAGCCTCCTGCAACCCGGGTGTATTTAGATAAAAGGGTTTCCAGCCCCCTCATAACGAATTTCTACATGCTTAGCCTCGAGATAATCAGCTTCAGTCAGCGATTGTTGAGCCAATGGATGCGTGGTGGACATTAAACACATAACGATCTTTGAATAGCACCCGCCGATAGAGAACTTCGTAACCCCACACCGCCGGTGATAGCAGCAGGTCGCACTGACCACGTTGCAGTTGCTGATGGCCATTTACCTGCGATTGAATAAAGGGGGAGGAGCGTAGCGACGAATAATCGAACCAGGTTCGTGTTCCGAGCTGCGATAATCCAGACGCAAAAAAGCCCCACTATGAAGTGAGGCTTTTTCAACTAAATAAA
>NZ_JAUOQE010000029.1 GCF_030547545.1 Amphritea sp. 1_MG-2023 | reverse complement strand
CTTTCAGAGAAGCAGGATCTCAGCGTTAACATTTTTCGACGTACAACCAGTATGCCTGTAACGGTTGCCTTGATCTCTGTAAGCCAGAGGCGTAATTGACTTATTCGCACCTTCCCTACCTTGGTGGGCGAGGTTAACTGTTTATGGCTGATTAACGTTAACCCCTCACTTGATGCTTCATAAACCTAATGCTAAAAGCATTTCGACTGCTTTAACCTAGGTTTTGCGCGATATTCACCACCGCAATTACTGTCATTATGTGGCTAATGCTGTGGTAAATCCCTCGAAAAATAAGCATGCATGTTGTTATCTTTGGCTGTCAATTTAATCGATTTCTTTTCAATAATGACGATCAATAAACGGATCAATATCGATGCGCGGTCGGCGTTTTATTGACCATTAAGCATATAATCGGAGTGATCTTGTCAGGAGAAAACAACTTATTGGTTATGTTTCTGTCGATGATTGTTGACGGCAAAGAGGGCGACGTAGCGTTACTTCTTGCGGGGATAACGGCGGTGAATGTCGAATCAGGCACTGAATTTGCCGGTAAGGATGTCGCTATAAACTAACCCAGCGAGTGGCTAATTATGCACGCTTACGCCATGTGAGTTTGACGTTATGGCTGTTCATTTGTTAGGGGAAAAGGCTGAAAAGCCGCTTTCTCATCACTCATCTAATGGCTAGGATGAGGTTTTTTCGCTGTTACTGCAAGAATATTCGGCGACTGACAGCGATTTGGCATGATTGGCCATAGTGATTTAAGGTATTTTATATCTCTGCTTTTCTCTACTTTTTCAGAAGAATACACTTTTAATATGGGCTTTTTAGAATTAAAACCCTGCCTTACTTTTGGGTGTACACCCCTATGGGTAACTAAAATCATAACTATAGTTAATTTTATTGGGATTTAACTAATAATTAGTTGTACTGTAGTTTGAAATAACGATAAGGATTCATCCTATATCAATCTTCAAACAAGTATGTATTGATCGTTATTAGAAGCAGCTTAAGGGCTGATTTTTTTGGTTTAAAATAATTAATCATGATTATTTACATTAATTGTTTAAGTCGCTTTTTTCGGAGATGAAATGGCTGAAGTTCGGCGAAAATATCGTAAACAGAAACTCTCGGATCTTATTGTCGATGAGGTTAAATCGATGATTGTGGCTGAGAAGCTTTTACCTGGAGATCGCCTGCCCAATGAGCGGGATTTGATTGATCAGTTTGGGTGCTCGAAAGGCACGGTAAGAGAAGCACTGAAAGCACTGGAAGTCGAGGGGCTCGTGTATACACGACCGGGCCCTGGAGGTGGTGCTTATCTGTCCGAAGTAGGCACTGACCCGGCCAGTAAAATGCTGCGCAACTATCTGTATTTTAATCAGCTGTCAGCCGAGCAGGTATATCAAATGCGCAAACTGATTGAAGTTGAGCTTGCCGTATCGGTGGTGGGTAAGTTAACCCCTACTGATTTTGAGCAACTCGAAATGCACACTCAAACGTGCTCGACACCGCCAAATTCCGACGATCAACAACGCCTTCAGCGTATCGCCGAGCTTGAATTTCATAATGTATTAGCCGATGCCAGTCCTAATCCATTGTTCAGTTTTATGGGGCGTTTTTTAAATGAAACGCTGCGAGACCTTGTGGTTCTGAAAAAATCTTATCAAATCGATGCATATCAGTTTACACATTCGAATGTCGTCTATCACCAGCGTTTACTTGAGGCGTATCGAGCAGAAGATGAGGCGAGTGTGCGCACCTTGATGAGTGAACATATGTGCGAGGCAGAGTGTCAGTTTGTTGCACTCGATGGTCAGATTTCTAAAAAAATGTAACACCTAGGTGCTCAATGTACCGCTTATAAAGAGCTTGTTAAACAAGCCGACAATAATTGAGAAGCTTCAAGATAAGGCAATAAATACAACAGTAAAGAAACCTTAGAGGAATGCACTATGAAAAAAATGATATTAAGGAATGTCTTACTATCTGCGGTTTTATCAGCGACGACTTCACTTTCATTCGCCGCTGAAGGCGTAACGATCTATGGTGTTAAATCTGTTTCGGGTGCCTTTGCCAGTTACGGCAAGTATGCCGATATGGGGTCTAAGCTGGCGGTTGAAGATTACGGTACAGTGTTGGGGCAGCCTGTTAGCTATCAAACCCTTGATACTGAAGGTAATGCGGGTAAAGCGGTACGCAAGGTTCAGGAAGCCATTAGTCAAGATGATGCGCGCTTTTTTGATGGTGCCACCTTGTCATCGACCGCATTGGCGATCGGTAAAGAAGTGAATAAGGTTAATGGTGTTTTCGTGACACCCGCAGGGGCCGATGAGCTAACGGGTAGCGATTGTAATATGTCGACGTTCCGCTGGTCTGTACCCACCTATGGTGCCATCCGTGAGACCGTTAAACCGTTGATTGATCAATTTCCAGATAAAAAGCGTTGGTACACCATCACGCCACAATATGTCTTTGGTGAAGCACTACTGGATAATGCCAAAGAGGTGTTTGCAGCAGAAGGTATTGAGCACGTAGGCAACAGTTATCACTCACTTAAGGAACAAGAGTTTTCCGGTTATTTAACCAATGCTATGGCGGCACAACCGGATGTTTTACTGTTATTAAACTTTGGTTCTCAGTCATCCAATGCGTTACGTCAGGCAATCAACTTTGGCCTTAAAAATCAGATGACAATCTTGATGGCTTGGTCTTCAGGTTTGGATCAGTTACAGGAGCTTGGCCCTGATATTGCGGAAGGTGTTTACTTTGGGGCTCAGTATTGGCATACCGTGGACACGCCGATGAATAACGCCTTGGTTAAACGGGTTAATGAGGTCTATGGCATGAACCCTAACTATCCGTTGGCCGCAGATTATATCAGTACAACGGTGATTTTGGACGCGATTGCTAAGGCGGGCACCACCGATAGCGCAGCAGTCGCTAAGGTCATGGAAGGGACGACTTATGCTGGCCCTACCGGTAGTGAAACCATTCGCAGCGCCGATCATCAAGTATTGAAAGATTATTACCTGTTGAAAGGCAAGTCGGCCGCTGATATGGCCGATGCAGATGATTTCGTCGATATCATTAGTTCTGGAAAATCCTTTCCTGATGAGTCAACTCTGATGTGCAAACGTAGTTAATGTGTAATCCGTCCCCTTGGCAGTTAAGGGGGCGGTATCTATGACTTTTGCTGGAGTGAACCGATGAGTCTCTATCTGTTTCAGATACTGAATGGTATCGGCTTGGGGATGATCTACTTTCTAATTTCGGTTGGATTAACGATTATCTTCGGTCTTTTGAATTTTGTTAACTTTGCCCACGGTGCGTTTTACCTTATAGGTTCTTACCTTTGTTTTACGATTGTCTCGTTGACGGGTAATTTTTGGCTCGCCCTCGCCTTAGCCCCCATTACGGTGGCCATTTTGGCATTCTTTACGGAAAGAACGCTGATTAAACGTGCTTACCATCTACCGCACACATACCACATTTTAATAACCCTAGGCATTGCGCTGATTATTCAGGAGCTCACTATCTCTGTGTGGGGCCCTATCGGTAAATCGGTTTCAGTACCGGATGCGCTGCAAGGGGTCTTTCAAATGGGGCATTTTTATTATCCGAAATATCGCTTATTCGTCATTCTTTTCTCTGCGGTGATCGCTTTTGCCTTGTGGTTGCTTCTTGAGCGCACGCGCTTTGGTGCATTGGTACGTGCCGGTAGTGAAGATGCAGAAACGGTATCGCTGTTGGGTACTCATATACATAAGCTTTTTTCGCTTACCTTTGCTTTGGGGGTTGGTTTGGCTGGCTTAGCGGGCGTCTTAGCGGCCCCGATTCGAGGCGTGCATCCATTCGTGGGTGTTGAAGTGCTAGGCATCGCCTTTGTGGTAGTAGTGATCGGCGGCATGGGGTCGTTCAGCGGTGCTTTGATAGGCGGATTGATTGTCGGCTTGGTACAAAGCCTGATGACAACCATCTGGCCGCAGGGATCGAGTTTAATGATTTATGGTGCGATGGCTTTTGTCATTTTGTTACGCCCTTACGGTTTGTTCGGGAGAGCCTGATTATGATGAAACAAAAAAAATCGTCGCTGTTTGGTGGGGTGACGCTAGCGGCGTTAGCCACGGTTATCGTGATGCCGATGTTACTGCCATCAGCGACATTGGCGACTGAAATTCTCATTTTTGCCATGGCCGCGTTGGCGTGTAACTTGTTGTTAGGCTATACCGGATTGCTCTCTTTTGGGCAGGGTATTTTCTTCGGTGGTGGCGCTTATGTTGCTTCTATATGCATGATTAACTGGAACTTTGGTCTACTGAGCGCGTTATTGACGGCGATGTTAACCGGCGCACTACTGGCAGGGTTGGTCGGCGCCTTATCGATACGTCGTACCGGCATCTATTTTGTCATGCTGACGTTATCGTTTTCACAGATGGCATATTTTATTGCCTACAGTCTCAGTGATTGGACGGGTGGTGATAATGGTTTGTTGGATATTCCACGCCCAGCGTTGACATTGTTAGGCTTTGAAATCAGCGATCTGGTGTCGAGTCAGGCATTTTATGCCTTCGTTGGTACGCTCTTTATGGTGATCTTTGTGTTCGCTCGACGGGTTATACATTCGCCTTTCGGTACCACGTTGGTCGCGATCAGAGAGAACGAAAACCGTGCGTCAGCGGTTGGTTTTTCAACCAATCACTTCAAGCTTCTAGCCTTTGTGATTTCGGGTGGCATCACCGGTATTGCGGGCGCGCTTTATGCCATGTTATTGAATTTTGCGCCGCTCTCTAATATTGAGTTACAGATGTCAGAGAGCATTTTGATCATGACGATCATTGGCGGTACGGGGTCTCTATTTGGTTCGATATTAGGCGCCGGTTCGATTGTGTTGTTAGGCGATGTGCTGTCAGCTGTTTGGCCTCGCTGGATGATTTTATTAGGTGTCGCTTTGATTGCGGTGGTGCTGTTTATGCCATCGGGTCTTTGGGGTGGTGTCGGGTCTGTTGCGGATCGTTGGCGTGAATATCGTCGTCGTAAAGCATCTGCAATCAAGTCTCAGGAGGTTAACTGATGAACGATTATATACTCGAAACAGATAACCTCGGTTTACGCTATGGTGCATTTGCGGCGCTGGGCAGTGTTGACTTGAAAATTAAACGCGGTTCGATACATACAGTCATTGGTCCGAATGGTGCAGGTAAGACAACATTATTTCATTGCCTGACGGGTGAGCGAAAGCCGTCCAGCGGTCACATTCAGTTTGCCGGTCAAGATGTGACTCATCAGGCACCGCATAAACGTGTTGCGGTGGGGATGTCGCGTTCATTTCAAATCACTAGCCTGTTTCAAAACTTGAGTGTGCGTGAAAACCTGCGTTTGGCGGCGCAAGGACGGGATGGATTGGCTGCCTTGGCATTTTGGTATTCAGATAGTCATCGACGGGAGCATCTACAAAAAGCCGATGAGGTCATTGAACGGATTAAGCTGGATAAAATGGCGAATACCTATGCTGGCGAACTCTCTCATGGGCAGCAGCGGGTGTTAGAAGTCGGCATGGCGCTGTGCAGTAATCCGCAAATGTTGCTGCTCGATGAGCCTACCTCGGGAATGGGGGTGGATGATATTCCGGTGATGACACAATTAATCTCTGAGTTAGGGCAAGATCATACCGTGATGTTAATTGAGCATAATATGCGTTTGGTGATGTCGATTTCAGATCGCATTACGGTGATGCATCAAGGCAATATTCTGATTGAAGGCGAGCCTGAGATGGTCAGTGGCGATGAACGTGTTAAGAAGGCTTATCTGGGGGAGAGTGGATCATGAAACTTGAGCTTAATAATGTTCACTCCTATTACGGTAAAAGTCATGTATTAGAAGGACTTTCACTTGAGGTAAATCCGGGAGAGTTGATTACGTTGTTGGGTCGTAACGGTGCGGGCAAAACAACAACATTACGCAGCATCGTCGGTATCGTTAAGCCAAAACAGGGCTCGATTCGTTTTAATGATGTCGAGTTGGTAGGTAAAGAGACCTTTGAAATCGCCCGTTACGGTATTGCATTGGTGCCAGAGCATCGCGGTATTTTTAGTCTTCTGAGCGTTGAAGAAAATTTAGCGATCGCGGTCAGGTCAGGCAGTCGTTGGGATTTGGGCGATGTGTATGACATGTTTCCGCGGCTTTATGAACGACGTAAAAATGGTGGTAACGAGTTATCCGGTGGCGAGCAGCAGATGTTAGCGATGGCGCGTGCGTTGGTAAACAATCCGCAGCTTTTGTTATTGGATGAGCCAACAGAGGGCCTTGCGCCCGTGATTGTCGATGAGATTGTACGTATTCTCGAGCGTATCAGAAAGGCTGGCGTAGCGGTGTTGTTGGTTGAACAGAATCTTGCGGTTTGTGAACGATTGGCAGATCGGCACTATGTTCTGGAGCAAGGCAATATTGTTTATACCGGCACGGGTGATGATTTCCGTCAGCAGAATACGATTAAAGATCGCTATCTGGCTGTTTAGGTTGCGGCTAAAAGGATAATGGATAATGAATCAAATGAATAATGAAACGTCGGCCGTGAGTGCATTAACAGTCGATCAAGATCGGCTTTGGCAGAGTCTGATGGAACAGGGGAAAATTGGTGAAACGGCGAAAGGGGGGCTGAACCGTTTAGCGCTGACAGACCTCGACCGTCAGGTGCGCACATTGTTTATTCAATGGTGCAAAGATGCGGGTTGTGAGGTCAGTATTGATCAGATCGGTAATATCTTTGCTCGTCGGTCAGGCCGTGATAATACCTTGCCTCCCGTCATGACCGGTAGTCATATCGATACGCAGCCTACGGGTGGGAAATTCGATGGCTGTTTTGGCGTGATGTCGGGGCTTGAAGCGATTCGCCGCCTCAACGATTTGAAGATTGAAACGGAAGCACCCATTGAAGTGGTGGTTTGGACCAACGAAGAGGGCTCGCGCTTTCCTCCCTGTATGATGGGGTCTGGCGTCTTTACGGGTCAGTTTACACTGGAAGAGACCTTGGCAACCCGTGATAGCGATGGTGTTTCCGTCGATGAGGCCTTGCAAAGTATCGGTTTTGCCGGAGAACGCTCAGTCACAGGTCATCAGGCTACGGCCTACTATGAAGCGCATATCGAGCAAGGGCCGGTATTAGAAGATGAGCAAAAAACGGTAGGTGTGGTGATTGGTGCGCTGGGGCAAAAATGGTTCGATCTGCGTATTACCGGTGTTGAAGCGCATGCAGGCCCAACCCCGATGGATCTGCGGCACGATGCCGGATTGGCGACCGCGCATGTGATGATTTTTGTGAATCAATTGGCATTGAAATATGCACCGCATGGTCGTGGTACTGTGGGCTGTCTTGAACTGTTTCCCGGATCGCGAAATGTGATTCCAGGGCAGGTCGATCTGAGCATCGATCTACGTCACCTTGAAGGGGATATTCTCGAAGCGATGGTGGCTGAGTTGAAGGCTGAAATAGCACGGATAGAACAACAGTTCGGGGTGACCGCTGAGCTGAAACCGACGGCTGATTTTCCACCGCTAGCGTTTGCACCTGCGTGTGTGAATGCGGTGCGTAATGCGACACAAGCGTTAGGCTATAGCCATCTGGATATTGTCAGTGGAGCGGGACATGATGCTATCTTTATGGCTGAAATTGCCCCTGCGGGTATGATCTTTGTCCCCTGTGAAGGCGGCATTAGCCATAATGAGATGGAGCGTGCCGATGCTAAAGATTTAGCGGCGGGAGCTTCGGTGCTGCTTAATGCCTTATTGGCCAGTGCTGGACGGGTAAATTGATATGATAGTTGAAAATACAGACACGGATATCGCCGATTTAGACGCAACCACACTGAGCCGCTTATATGCCAACGGCGAACTCTCTCCGGTCGAGGCAACAGCGGCGGCGCTGGCGCGAATTGATGCCTGCAATCAGCAAGTCAATGCGTATTGTTATGTTGATGCCGAGGGCGCGATGGTCGCGGCTAAAGCCGCAGAGCAACGCTGGATGGCGGGTAAACCATTGAGTCCCATTGATGGGGTGCCTTCATCGATCAAAGATTTGACTCGAGTGGCGGGTATGCCCAATCGCAGCGGATCATTAATCAGTTCGGCGGAGCCGGTCACGGATAATGCGCCATTCACTGCGCGGATGCTGGAAGCGGGCGGTGTGATTCTAGGAAAAACCTGCACCCCTGAATTTGGCTGGAAAGGGGTGACCGATAATCGTCTAACGGGTATTACACGTAACCCTTGGAATACCGCGCTGACAGCGGGTGGTTCCTCTGGTGGTGCTGCCGCCGCTGCCGCCTTGAATATGGGCGTGTTGCATCAGGGTAGCGATGCGGGCGGCTCGATCCGTATTCCTGGTGGGTTTTGTGGCGTGTTTGGTATCAAGCCCACTTTTGGTTTTATTCCTCAGTGGCCTGCTAGCGCGATGACCACGTTGTCTCATCTCGGCCCGATGACACGCAGTGTCGATGATAGTTTGTTGATGATGGATGCCGTTGCTCAACCGGATGATCGCGATTGGTATTCAGATCGTATTTTTAGCGGCCGTTGGTGTGATTCGCCTGCGGTTGATCTGAAGGGGATTAATATCGCTTATAGTCCAACCCTTGGCTATGTCGATGTTGATCCAGAGGTGCGCGCGAAGATCGATCAGGCGGTAAAACTACTGGCTGATCTCGGTGCTAATATTGAGGAAGTTGATCCTGGTTTTACAGATCCGGCAGAAATATTCTCAACGTTATGGTTTGCCGGTGCGGGGAAAGTGGTCGATGGCTTAACTGAAGAACAGCGAGCATTGCTGGACCCTGGATTTCTTAAAATTGGTGAACAGGGGCGTAAAATTGATATCGTTCACTATATGAAAGCGGTGGATGCTCGGGCTGATTTGGGCAGCATGATGAATCAGTTTCATCGACGTTATGATCTACTCATCACGCCAACATTACCCATAACCGCTTTTACGGCTGGACAAAATACCGTGGAAGATAGTCAGAGCGAGTGGATGGAGTGGACCCCGTTTTCCTATCCGTTTAACTTGACGCAGCAGCCTGCTGCTACCGTCCCTTGTGGTCGTGTTAACGGTTTACCGGTGGGGTTACAGTTGGTCGCGGCGCGCGGTGATGATGCGCGATTATTAGCCGTGGCTAAACGCTTTATGGACGAGTGCCCAGCGGAAATACTGAGTGCACCGATTGTTGTGTGATCGATATGGTGAATGATTAAAGCGGGTAACTAAGAGCGTTTAACTAAAAGCGTTTAACTAAAGGCGCTTCGATCACAGCACGACACTCGTTATCCAGTAAAAAGAGGAGCGTATCGGTTAGATGCGCTCCTCTTTTTGTTCCGCTATAGGTCATATTGGGGGCGACGATTTAGTGAGCCAATGTCGTGTTTCGCGCCGCGTACTTGCCGAAAATAATGCTGCCCACCGCAATAACACCTAATAACCAGGTATATTGAATATTACCGATGATTAGCAGAGGCGATAAGCCCGCAATAGAGCCAGCGAGTAACACTTGTGCGCCGTAGGGTAATAGTCCTTGCACAACACAGGAGAAGATATCCAGTAGGCAGGCACTTCGACGGGGATCTACTTGCTGACGATCGGTTATCTCTTTGGCTAAACCGCCACAGATAATAATGGACACGGTATTATTAGCGGTGCACACATTGGTGAGGGCAACGGCGGCACTGATAGCGGCTTCACCGGCTTTGGGGCTGGCAGTCGTTGTATCACCTTTAGTGGTCAAACGTTCAATCTGACGGGCTAAAAATTCCAACCCTCCCTGAGCTTTCATCAGCGCACCTAAACCACCGATAAGCATCGATAAGATCATGATCTCCTGCATGCCGGTATAACCCGCATAGATGTCTTTCGATAACTGCGCGATAGAGTAGCTGTCTAATTGGCTTAGACCTACAGCACCGGCGAGCAGGATGCCGCTAAACAGTACGAGAAACACATTGAAGCCGGTCAATGCCATGGCGAGTACGGCTAAATAGGGCAGTACTTTTAAGAGTTGATAATCGTTATCCTGAGTAATGTTGGCTTGGGTACCTTGTAGATACAGCCATACTAAAGTGATCAGGGCTGCAGGCAGTGCGATTTTGAAGTTCATGCGGAACTTGTCACGCATATTACACCCTTGTGAACGGGTGGAGGCGATGGTGGTATCCGAGATGATCGATAAGTTGTCACCAAACATCGCGCCGCCAACCACCGCGCCAATGCAAAGTGGTAAAGATAGATCGCTGACTTCCGTGAGGCCAACGGCGATCGGAGCCATCGCGGCAATGGTGCCCATTGATGTGCCCATCGCGGTCGCGATAAAGGCGGTAATGACAAATAAGCCGGGTAAGACAAGCGCTGCAGGGATAAAGCTCAGCCCGAAATTAACCGTAGCATCGACGCCACCAACGGCTTTGGCAACGCTGGCAAAGGCACCCGCGAGTAAGTAAATCAGACACATGGTAATGATACTGCTATCACCAACGCCGTGAATAAAGGTTTCTAGTCGCTTGTTGAGCTCTCCGCTGCCTAATAGTAATGCTAGGACGATGGCAGGCAAAATGGCAACAGGTGCCGAGATTTGATAGAAAGCGTAATCAACATTAATCGATTGATAGTAAAAGCCGCTGCCAATAAAGAGGGCGAGAAACAATAATAGCGGTAATAGTGCGAGTGGGTTAGCTCTCATTTGAGACTCCGGGATAAAGAGGCACGAAAAGTCGGTCATTCTTTTGGAATGCAGACTATCAATGGGCGAGACTGACTGAGAACAGAGTCTCACTAATTAAGGCCGAGATTATACCGATTAGGCGTAGCCGTTCTAATATTGATTTACTATAAAAATGTTGTTTTAGTTATAAAGAAAAGATATTTAATAGCTTTGAAGAATATATAAATGCGCTCAAGCGGGACGAGTCTATGTACTCAAGCAGGGCTAACGATCGTGCTACGGCGTTTTACTAAAGGTGAAAAGCCCCCCAAAACAGGGAGGCTTAAATTTTAACTCAGCTGATGAACTGAAGGGACGTTAGCTATGCGCTAGCCTAACTCCCCAGTCACTATGACATCTGCTGACGGTTAAGCGCCGATGACGCCGCCATCGTTGCGTTGTACCACCATGATGGTCGAACGTGGTTTACTGTTACCGCCGGCGGGGAAGTGGGATTCAACTTTTTCACCAGGGTGTTGCACGCCGATGAAAACAGTACGCTTATCCGCACTAAAGGTGAGCCCTGTCAGTTCACAAGAGATCGGCCCCGTGGCGAAGCGACGGATCTCGCCGGTATCAGGATCAGCCACTAACACTTGATTATTGCCCATACCGGCAAAATCACCTTTATTCGAATACGCACCGTCGGTCATGATCCATAGGCGACCATCATGATCGAAGCCCAGTCCATCAGGGCTGTTAAACATGTTTTCATCGTTAATGTTGGCCGAACCGGCGTAGAAATCTTTATGGACGGTTGGGTTGCCTGCCACGACAAACAGATCCCATTTGAAGTGCATGGCGCTATTATCACCGTTCGCTTCTTTCCAGCGTACGATCTGACCATAATGATTTTCAGCACGTGGGTTAGGGCCCCCAACAGGTTGTCCCGCTTTCTTGCCTCGATGCTTATTGTTGGTGAGGGTGCAGAAAACTGTTTTGGTTTTAGGATGAACGGCCACCCATTCCGGGCGATCCATGGTGGTCGCACCGACAACCGTAGCGGCTTCACGCGCAAAGATCATGACTTCCGCCTGATTGTTGAAGCCATTTTCCGGCGTCAGTCCGTTTTTGCCGAAAGTCAGCTCGAGCCATTCACCGGTTCCTCTAACGTCGCCTGCAACAGCATTGAAACGGGAGGCGTAGAGAGTGCCTTCTTCTAACAGGTTACGGTTTGCCGCCTTATCAGATGGGTTGTATTTGTGTTTAGAAATAAACTTATACAGATGCTCACCGCGTTCATCATCACCCAGATACACCACTACATGACCATTGTCTGCCACCGTAACGGCCGCGTTTTCATGTTTAAAGCGTCCCAGCGCAGTACGTTTAAGCGGCGTTGAAGTTGGATCCATTGGATCAATTTCAACGACCCAGCCGAAACGGTTAGGCTCGTTGGGCTCTTGATTGACATCAAAACGGGTATCCGATGTGTACCATTGATACTTGCTGTCATCGCCGATACCGTAGCGTTTCAGGTGTTTGTCTTGTCCGCCGCCCGGTTTGGCAAAGTATCCGTTGAAGTTTTCTTCACACGTCAGGTAAGTGCCCCAAGGGGTTTCGCCATTGGCGCAGTTATTGAACGTACCTAATACGTTTGTGCCGCTGCTATCGGCGCTGGTTTTTAACAGCTCATCTCCGGCAGCAGGACCGGTTAATCTCATTTCGGTATTAGCGGTAATACGACGGTTGTATTTTGAATCGGCGAGATATTCCCAGCCATCGGCTGTCCGTTTAATTTCGAATATAGAGACACCGTGAGCTGCTTGAGCTTTTTTCACATCATCGTGGCTTAGCGCCTTACCTTGATGCTTAAATAGCAGTTTGTAGTTAGTGTATTCATTATTGACGGCCAGAAGCGCGCGATCGTCAGAGAGCGGGAAGATCGACATACCATCGGTGTTATCACCAAATTGACCTGCTTGAGCTAGGGCTGGCTGCATGCCGCTTTCATCAAACGCCGGCGCACCTTGTAGAATAGGATCTCCCCAAGAGATGAGCGGTTTGGCACTATAGCCCTCAGGGACGACAAAGGTATCGGCGGTGCTGGTGGGTATTTTACTAAAACCTAGTAGTTTGCTGTCAGCATGAGTCGCGGCAATGGCCTTGCCCAGCGGGTTAGCGGCAAGAAACAATCCCATCGCTGTCGCACCACCCTGCATGAAACGGCGGCGGCTGATACCGGCATCGATAATTTTACTGAAATCGGAGTCTTGTTCATTGCGCGGTGCTGTGTCGGCCTGTAGCAGATCTTTGTTCATGCTTAATGTTCCTAAAGCTATCTGTTAATACGAAAGTAAGTCACGTCATTGATGGCAGCAAGCCTAGTCTTGATATATGAATATTAGATGACGAAACGGTAATAGATATATGACAGCGGAGGGAACGTTTATCGGCGAGCAGGTTAGCGATGTATTTTAACTATTTATTTGAACTATTTATTTAAACCCTTTTTAAATGATGTGTGGCTAACCAGACCAGACCAGACCAGACCAGACCAGAGTTAGAGCCGCGTTTTTATAACGGGAGTTTGCTTAGCGATACCGAGAGGCTGCAATTGTCGCAAGGCTTGATGGTGAGTATTGCGCTGATTCTCACAGCGCATCCCATCCTGGAGTCTTATCCAGTGCTCGGCTAGGACTGAGTAGATGTTGCTTGATCAGACTGCGGGCTGCACCAGCATCCCCTGCTAACAAGGCATCAATCAGTTGTTGATGTTCCTTCTGATTGGCATCAAACACGAGGCTATTGGCCATATTCTTTTTCAGCCATAGGTTGCGATAGCGCGAGGCTTTCTCGTACAGCGCACGGCGCACCTGTAATAACGTCGGTGAGTTGCAGCCCTGAGCGATCGCGGTATGAAACGCCTGATGTCGGCGTTCCCATTCCTGCGGGTTTTTTTCGACCATATCGCCAAATTTATGCATAGTATGCGCGGCAGCCAAAATACTGGCTTCCCACTCATCATCACCTCTCTCTACGGCTAGGCCGATACAGAGTGCCTCAATTTCGGCGCGTGTTGCATAGATATCCAGCATCTCCTCACGGGAAACAGGGTGTACTTTAAAGCCTCGCTGATTTTCCACCACCACCAGTTGTTCGATTAACAGCTGTGACAGTGCTTCTCGCAAGGGGCTAACGCCGACTTGATAGCGTTCCTTTAAACGCGTCATTTTGAGCTTTTCGCCGGGTTGGAAATAGCCGGTAAGAATATCTTGCTTGAGATCGCCTACCACTTTTAGGGCAGAACTATCGCTACTGTCCGCTATCGTTGTTCTGCTTTTTTTCATCATGGATAGGTTCTTATTTATCTGTTTTCAAAAGGGTTTATGAGTAAACGAGTCGATCGTAGCAAAGCTATTTTAATTTAGCGCTAGGCAATAGTTAAGACAAACATTTTAAATTATTGTTGACGATATGTAAAAATATCGACATTATTGCGTTGTGTCGATGTTGGCAGCGGTGCAGATCAAGAGACAATTGAATATCTGCCATGAAAACAAAAAACCTTTAAACAACGAATATTCAAGCGATTGACCCTTGCCTGAGCAAGGTGATGCGACTGATACCGCGTTAGGTAAAGGGCGTTCACATAAGAACGAATACAGTTTGGAGAGAAAAAAATGACAGCTCAGTTACGTGAAGTTGAAGCGACTCAACCGTTGGGATTTTCTGTTGCACCTTATGCGGCTAATAAGCGCTTACAGGTTGTGACGCTGACAGCCGAAACCATTTCGGCGTTTGATGCAGCGATAAGTGAATGGCCATTACAGGCGCTGGAATATAAGCCTTTCCTGCGCTTCGCCGTGGCTGACAAGCTGGACGCACTGACGGATTATTCTTTGGGTAAGTTTCTCAACGCCACCATGCAGAACCGAGATACGGCGGCGTTCTTGCTGCAGTATGAAGGACAGCCTGCTGTAACTGAAGGTGAGCTGCGCACAGAGTTTGAGATCAAACTGTCAACGGCGATCTCTCATCTGATCGGTATGCCCAACCATGATGCGATGTATGGTAAATATTATGCTCGTTTCACCGTTTTGAATGATGACAACTCTGATAGCTATCTGCGTCAGGCTCATCGTCGTATGGAACTGCATAATGATGGTACCTATGTTAACGAGCGCACGGATTTTGTTTTGATGCAGAAGCTAGGTGAAGCTCATATGGAAGGTGGTGATTCGCTATTGCTACACGTTGATGACTGGGCTGATCTGAATAAATTTTATCATCATCCGTTGGCGAAACAGGATATCGTGTGGGGCGCGCCTAAATCTAAAAATGTGGAAAGCAAAATCGAGCATCCGATTTTCTTCGAAGAAGATAAAAATGGTAAACCGCACATGTTGTTTATCGATCAGTTTGCCGAGCCACAAAATATGGCCGAAGGTATCTACCTTTATGAGATGGGTGCTTCATTGGAAGCCGATGAAAATTTCTTTCGCGTGCGTTTGCCAGTAGGCAGCATGTTAGTCGCGCAAAACCATTGTTGGTTGCACGGCCGTGATAAATTTGTGGCGCATCCGCAACTGAGTCGTGAACTCCTGCGTCAGCGTGGCCACTTCACCAAGTAAAGTGCTATCGATATACTATGGCGGAGGCGTTTAGGCGTCTCCGCCGTTTGTTTTTGTCGCGTGTTGAAGCACGTTCAGTGAAGCGTTTAATTGATTTTAGGGTTACGGGTGAGAAACATGACATACGATTACATCATCATTGGCGGAGGCATCGTCGGTATGTCTACTGGCTGGCAACTGCAACAGCGTTTTCCTGACGCTAAGATTTTGTTGCTGGAAAAAGAATCGGTCTATTCAAAACATCAGACGGGGCATAACAGCGGCGTGATTCATGCGGGGGTTTATTATGCACCCGGCAGCTTAAAAGCTCAGTTTTGTAAGGCGGGTGTGGCAGCCACGATGCAGTTCTGTGATGAGAATGATGTGCCCTATAATCAGTGCGGGAAGTTGCTGGTGGCGACCAATGCGTTGGAAGCCGAACGGATGCAAGCGCTTTATCAGCGTTGTCATGATAATGGTATTGATGTTGAGTTATTGAATGCCGAGCAGTTGAAGGCTAGAGAGCCCAATATTGTCGGCGTTGGTGGCATGTTGGTGAAAGATACCGCCATTGTAAACTATCAGCAGGTGACCACTAAAATGGCGGAGCGCTTTGTCGAGCAGGGGGGCGATGCCCGCTTAAATCACACCGTGATCAATTTACACGAGAGCGCCGATGAGGTAATGGTAGAGGCGCTGCATCAAGGTAAAAAGGTGAGCTTCAGCGGCAAATTTTTAATCACCTGTTCTGGTTTAATGGCCGATCGCACGACCAAGATGTTAGGCATTAAAACCGATTTTCAGATTATTCCATTTCGCGGTGAATATTATAAACTGCCGGACAAATATAACAGTATCGTTAATCACTTGATTTATCCGATTCCCGATCCTGAATTGCCGTTTCTCGGTGTACATCTGACACGAATGATTGATGGCTCAGTGACGGTGGGGCCCAATGCCGTACAGGGCTGGAAGCGCGAAGGCTATGGTAAAATCAATGTCAGTGTGCGAGATATTTGGGATATGGTGACCTTTCCTGGCTTTTGGCGAGTGCTTAAAGCGAATATCGGTACCGGCATTGTAGAAACCAAAAACTCCTTGTGGAAGCCTGGCTACCTGAAGCTGGTGCAGAAATATTGTCCGCAACTTAAGTTAGAAGATTTACAACCTTATCCTGCCGGTATTCGCGCTCAAGCCGTGATGAAAGATGGCTCATTGGTGCATGATTTCTTGTTTGCAGAAAGCCCACGTTCATTGCATGTCTGTAATGCGCCATCGCCAGCGGCGACCTCTGCTATCCCCATTGGAAACTATATTTGCGATAAAGTTGTCGCACAAAGAGGCTAGGCGAAGCGATAAATGGCCTATTCGACGTTTTTTGGGGTTGCGTCGGGTAGGCCTATAATGTTAGCTATCTTTTCTAGGCTGTTGTAAAATAAGCTTTCAAAGCATATTCCTTGTGAAATGATTGTTGTATCCAAGCCATCTGCTATTCAGTTAATTTAGCAGGAACAACTATGGCAGTGCGCGTTCGTTACGATACTCATGAATTTGATAATATCGATATACATATCCGCAGTCTTCGAAGTAATCAAGAGTATGATGATGCGACGGGAGAAGCGGAAGCATTAGGTATATCATCCGCCACTTGGCCTCTGTTTGGGATTGTCTGGCCATCTGGGGAAGTACTGGCTCATCATCTGTTTCATTCTGATTTAAAAGATAAACGTATTCTTGAAGTCGGTTGTGGTATCGGCCTTACCAGTGTCCTTTTGAATCATCTGCATGCCAATATTACCGCGACCGATTATCACCCCCAGGCTGAATCATTTATGCATTGCAATACGGATCTCAATGATGATCCACGGGTGCCTTTCGTACGCACCGGTTGGGCCGACCCTGAAACCAATCTGGGTAAATTTGATCTGATTATCGGCAGTGATCTTCTCTATGAAGATGAGCATGTGAAACAACTCGCGAGTTTTATCTGTCAACATAGTAAGCCTCAGGGTAAAGTCATTTTGGTTGATCCGGGTAGAGGACGACACGCCCGTTTTAGTAAAGCGATGGCGGCGGCCGGTTTCGTTTTATCAATCGATCGTCCAGCTCAGCCTGATTTTATGGCGAGGCCCTTTAAAGGGGTGATTCTTAGTTATTCCCGCTGAGTTAGTCATACCACGCAATTTCTCGCTAGTGTTCCTTAATCAACACAAGTGGCTACAGGTTAGGGAAGGTTATTCCTAATCTTGGTTATACTGATGGTATTGATCAAATCACCCTCGCGACAGGCAAAGCCTGCAAGGTCTCAATAACGTCCTTAGTCGGCTGCAGTACGAGAGTCTGCAGTGTCTTGCTATCGTTCGGCCGGTACGATGTCGTTAAACGCTGAGTGATAGCATTAGTGACAACCTCAGGAGCATACTTATGATGACGCTTTCGCAACTGACAGAATGGCTTGGATGGGCATCCATTTTGAATCTGGGCATGTTAATTTTTGCTAGCGTAATGCTGGCCTTGATCAGGCCGTTTATCACCACTCTACACAGTAAAATGTTTGGCATTTCAGACGCGGATCTGACCATTATCTACTTTAATTATTTAGCCAATTATAAAGTCTTATCGTTGATATTTTTTATGGCGCCGTACATAGCCCTCAAAATAATGGGGCACTAAGGAAGGTGCGAATAAGTCCGTTATGTTCTCTGCGGACATTAGAATGGCCAGATACGCGAAAGCCAGAGGCGTAATTGACTTATTCGCACCTTCCCTAAGCAGCAAAGTTCGACCCGGTGTTTTTAGCGGATACCTGTTTGAGCGTTTGTTGCGTCACGCTAAGCGGTTATTCACGTACTTCATTCAGCGACCAATCATATTGATCATCATAAATCTGCTGTATGCTTGATAATGGCTGCAGCAGTGGGGCGTTGGCGTACTGTGTTAAGTGTTCGATAATTTTATCATCACTGTCGCCAAAATCGTCTTTAAACCAGCTATAGATACTCGATACGATCAACTTACCGTTCTGCACGTTGACGCCTCTTGGGTGGTTGATAAAAGCGCTAGCAGCTTGTTCTAGCTGTTGTTCCATTTTGTCTGCAGTGTAAGCTGTGGTGTTTAAGTTTGGACATCCGAGGGAAGCACAGTTGACCGCGTAATGAGTACGAGGGTCGTGCCAAATCGGGCGTAGAATACGGTGCTCTATATCATTAAGACTCAGTGGCAGCTGTTCAACGGTGATCAGTTTTTTCTCCCAGGGGCCTCGGGTAAAGAAACCGGAGAGTTTGATATCCATAATGGATTTAACGGGGTAATGATCGAGCACCACGTCAATGGTTAACGCATTGTAGAGGTTTATCCAGTAAGCTCGTTGTTGATGGCGGTTGTACTCACTAATGGGCAGGGCGGTGAGTTTAGCGAGGTAAGATTTCAAGCGCTGTTTATCGCTAACAGTCACATTGGCATAGTCAAACGTATTAATCCCCTGCATCGCTGTATTGCTGTCGTTATGGGTTGCTATGTACGTTGCTAGAAAGTGGCTCCATTCTCGATGGTCAATGACAGTTTTGCTCTGCGGGTTGTGCTGCAGCCAATGCTCCCAGAGTTCCGGTTTTGGTGCGGCATAGCTGTTGAGGGCGAGTGTCGCAGATAAACAGAGTAGGCAGCGTGCAAGGTATTGGATTAATTTCATATAGGTGAACACTCGTTTAAACGCTGGCGAGAAAAGGTTGATGATTAGGGAAGGTGCGAATAAGTCAATTACGCCTCTGGCTGACAGAGAAGCTGGAGATCAAGGCAACCGTTACAGGCATACTGGTTGTACGTCGAAAAATGTTAACGCTGAGATCCTGCTTCTCTGAAAGCCCCGAAGGGCGGACATTAGAATGGTCATCTACTTTGTCAGCCAGCTTGAAAAGGTCCAGACATTTCGCTGCACTGGCTTTCGCGTATCTGGCCATTCTAATGTCCGCAGAGAATATAACGGACTTATTCGCACCTTCCTTAGATGACCCTATTGAGTTGATGAAGTTCAATTTGATATAGGGAAGGTGCGTTACTCGAGCTGATTGGCCTCTCGTTGATATAATTATGGCCGTTATTAAGCCATATTTTATGGTTACTGACCTCAGCCTTGGGATTCATCTCACAAGACGGTTGGTTAGCGGCGAGTATTGGTTGATGGCACAGTACTGCATCTCAGAACTCAGTGCTTACAGGTCAGCGCATATTTCAGGTCTATACTGTGTGAAATTCTTATTGTCTGCATAATGTTGCGGCATGATGTGCAAACTTGACGACTAAACGCCACAGACAAGGATATAAGCGATGAATTGGCTCCACTATCAGGCATCAATCGGCATCATTGCCTTTAGCGCGCTTGCGTTAGGATGCACCCATTATTCCGGTACCGCTGAGCAACATGCGATGGCGCATCAGCAAGCTCATGCTAAACACATGGATCTTTCGATGTTTGCTAAGGATGCATTTACTGAAGCGCCAACAATCGTCGATTGTGAAACAGCAGCAGGGACAAAAACAACCTGTTATCAGCTGATTACAGACGGGGCTCCCGCAGGACGCGCGCCGGGGCCTTTCTGCCCGAGAACCATTAGTGATGGTGCTGATGTCAGTGGTGCTTGGTTTAGTAAAGAGGGTCATGGTGATTTGGTCGATCTCACCGGTGAGTTCATTCTCAAACTGGGTGAATATTACGGTGATGAAAAATGGATGGTGTATGACACCAAAACAAATCAAGTTCGTTATACAGCAACCAAAGAGGCCTGCTTGGGTGCGGCGAAGCCGGATGTTGAAGCGCAGTACATGCAAAACTGTATCGAGTGCGAACTATCATACTTAGAGGATAACTTTACGCGTACTTTTCTCATCCCGACAACGCCCATCCCTGCCGCCAAGACGAGCCGAGTACGCACGGCGGGTATTGCGTTAGATGGTACCGAGTTGTCGGGATCAGCCCCCGTTGATGCCATTCTAGGTGCTTATACGATTGCGGCTTTTGATGATTGTGGTGGCCATATTAACGTCCATCAAGGTTATCATTATCACGCGGCGGCGGGATGTACTGAACACTTAAATAGTGATGATGGACATGCGGCTCTAATCGGCTATGCAGCGGATGGTTATGGTATTTATGCGCTCAAAAATGCTCAAGGCGAAGAGGCTGAGGGGTTGGATGAGTGTCGTGGTCAAACGGATGATGTCAGAGGCTATCACTACCATGCTGCCAGCCCCAGTGAAAACTTGTTTATTAGCTGCTTTCATGGTGAAACCGTGCGTCCTAGCGGCCCCGATGGGCATCCTCAAGGCGGACCACCTCCTGGTGCTGACGAGCAACATCCGCAGTAATCTGATCGTGTGATGTGTGATTTTGGCTAACCAGCCATTAGCGTTCGCTGATGGCTTTTTTATTTGGCTGGGTAGCGCACAGGTACTGATACGTAATAGCGTCATTTGATCAGCGCTAAGCACGTTTAGTTTAGGGGTGTTCAGCGGTTATTATTGAGATTATCGTGAAGCGCTCAGGTGTACGTATCGGCGACATTAACGGGGCTTATATAAGGGAGCTTATAAGAGAACTTATAAGAGAACTTATAAGAGAACTTATAAGAGAGGCGATAAAGCGCTTAGGTAAATGGAGCTGAGGCTTGAGTGGTGTACCGAGCAGCCGTACCTTGGATTGAGTTTGATGAACCGTTGGCCGGCACGTCTTTTGTTAACATCTTTTGTTAACACCTATCTTAAACATCTATCGTTAATATCTATCTCGGTGCAAGGGTAGGCTGAAAACAGCCTCACTGACGGCAAAGCGACGTGAAGCGTGGCTGACGATGATTACTCAAATACGACGCGTAACGGTTCACCAAAATCATCATAGATCACTTTTTTCCGCTGCCGAGTGCTTTTAGTGGCCGTGTGGGTGGTTTGTGTCCGTTCGGCTTTGCGGGCATCAATTTTGGCGAGGACGCCATTGAGCGGGGTACGTTCTTGCCGCTGAGGGTTGAGGATGAATCCAGCATTACGATAGGAGCCATTGATCAGACCTGTCGCGCCGGTTTCGACTTCCGCTACTTCACCGCCCTGCTTGAGAAAGGCCTGTGTTTGCAGCTGCAGTTGTTTGCGCAGTTCGGATTTGGTTTGACGCTTGATCATGTTCAATTCCTCCTGATGTGTATAATAAACGATCAATTATGCCCTATTCGATGCGGTAATAGCAAAAGAGATACCCTCCCTTTTTGGTCTAATTTGCTTATATGTCTTTCTCCGGATGATGTAATAGCTTTTTTTCCAGCTCAATCACCAGAAACAGTATCAACCCCACGAGCAATATTTTGCCCCAGTCGACTAGACCAATCGCGGTAGTGCTGAAGAACAGTTGCATAATCGGTAGGTAGGTAAATAGCAGCTGAAACAGCATGACGCTGACGATGGCGTAGAGAGCATAACGATTGCCGAGCAGCCCCTCTCTATTGAGCACCGACCGAGTAAGATAACGTGAGTTAAGCAGATAGAATACCTCCATCACCACCAAAGTGTTGACGGCAATGGTACGAGCGGTCTCAATATCCGTGCCGTTACTGCGTTCCCAGAGAAAGAGGCCAAAGGTGCCGGTGAGCATGAGCAAGGATACAAATATAATCCGCCAAATCATAAAGGGTGAGAGAATTGGGCTGCGGGTATCACGGGGCCGTCGCAGCATCACGTCAGGCTCGGTTGACTCAAAGGTTAATGATAGTGCCAGCGTCACCGCAGTGATCATATTTACCCAGAGAATTTGCGCCGGTGTGACGGGCAGCAGCGTACCGAAGATAATCGCGGCAATCAGGGTGAGCGCTTCGCCACCATTGGTCGGTAGAATAAACAGAATAGATTTTTTAATATTGTCGAAGACGGTGCGGCCTTCTTCAATCGCATGAGTGATTGAGGCGAAGTTATCATCCGCTAACACCATTTCAGACGCTTCTTTCGCCGCTTCGGTGCCTTTGATGCCCATGGCGGTACCGACATTAGCTCGTTTCAGCGAAGGGGCATCGTTAACGCCATCACCGGTCATGGCGACTACATGTTGACAGGCTTGTAAGGCTTCAACAATGCGCAGCTTATGCTCTGGGCTGGAGCGAGCAAAGACATCAACCTCTTCGACAGCGGCTTGCAGTTGCTCATCCGTCATCTGTTCGACGTCATTGCCGGTGATCGCGCGAGGTGAATTGGTGAGCCCCATCTGTATGGCAATCGCGCTGGCTGTAGCAACGTGATCGCCGGTGATCATTTTGACTTTGATGCCTGCGCGGTGACACTCGGCTACCGCTTGAATGGCTTCATCACGAGGAGGGTCAATAATGCCTACCAGACCGAGGAGAATAACCCCCTGATTGACATCATCAAAGTGAAGGTTGCGTTGATTTTCGGTAACGTAGAGCATCCCCAGTGCGAGGGTTCTTTTGCCTTGACTCGCCACCTGTTCCTGTTGCTGATTCCAATACGCTGTATCGAGCGCTTCTTGCTTGCCATCAACCATTTGCCATTGACAGCGGGGTAGGATCGCTTCAATGGCACCTTTAATATAAATAAAGCCATTGCCATTATGGTCGTGATGAAGGGTGGCCATAAAACGATGCTCGGACTCGAAAGGAATCAGATCATCGCGCGGCATTGCCTGATGTAATTCGGTAATGTTGAGTCCGGATTTGGCGCCGAGCACTAGGAGTGCGCCTTCAGTAGGATCGCCTTCAATCACCCAGTCATTATCCTTTTGCCGCAACTGCGCTTCATTGCAGAGGATACTGGCTTGGCATAATTGCTTTAATTCCGGCAGCTGACTCAGCTGTAGATCATGTTGATGACAGGTAAAGGTGCCATGAGGGTTATAACCCACGCCGCTGATACTGGCGTTACAGCGCGCCGATACCACGGTGGTAACGGTCATCTCATTACGCGTCAGGGTGCCAGTTTTATCTGAGCAGATAACCGAGACCGAGCCTAATGTTTCGACGGCGGGTAAGCGACGAATAATGGCGTGACGGTTGGCCATACGTTGTACACCAATAGCCAGCGCGATGGTGATAACGGCAGGCAGCCCCTCGGGAATGGCGGCCACCGCGAGTCCAACGGCGGCGAGAAACATCTCTTCTAACGCATAGCCCCTAACCCAGAAGCCAAAAAACATGGTGGCAATAGCGATCAGCAGTATCGAGCCGGTTAGCCAGCGGGCAAAGCGATCTAATTGTCGCGTTAACGGGGTTGTTAATGGGCTGACTTTAGATAGCAGGGTGCTGATTTTACCTATCTCTGTTTGTGCGCCGGTGCCGACTACGGTCCCTGTACCTTGACCTGACGTGACCAGAGTGCCGGAAAAGGCGATATTGGTGCGATCACCCAAAGCGGCTTCAGCGGCGACGGCTTGAGTCTGTTTGAGGACAGCAATGGATTCGCCGGTGAGTAAGGCTTCCTCGATATTTAATTCTTTGACTTTATGCAGGTGAAGATCGGCGGGAACACGATCGCCGGACTGTATAAAGACGATATCGCCCGGCACGAGGTTTTCAGCAGGAACTTGTTGTCGGTGACCATTGCGTATTACCACTGCTTGTTGAGAGAGCAGGTTACGCACCGCATCGATCGCTTTTTCGGCTTTGCCTTCTTGAATAAATCCCACCAGTGAGTTAATCAGCACCACGGCGATAATAACGCCGGAATCGATATGGTGACCGAGAATCGCCGTAATGATGGCCGCCGCAATAAGCACATAGATCAAGACATTATGAAATTGTGACAGAAAGCGCATTAAACCACTGCGGCGCTTAGGTGGCGGTAGCTGATTGGGGCCGTATTTTTCTTGTCGGCGGCGGACCTCCTCTGCGGTTAGTCCTTGAGCCGATGTTTGCAAGCGATCATTGACCTGATGTGCGTCGCAGGTATGCCATTCAGGGGCTGCTGCGCTATCTTTCCTTGAATCGTATTGAGAATCCATGTTGGTCACCTATGTGATTGAAGGCACTCCTTGAGAATAACAGAAACAACAATAGGGATAGCGTATTCAGATCAAAATATAGCCCTGAAAACCGTTTAACCGCCGCCATTAATTCAATCGAGGGGTCATATCGATACGTGAGTGTATCGATAGATCCGAGTGATCTTGATTAGCCGGCATCGATCCAGTGTAGTGCTTGAAGAAATTCGGTTTCAGGAAAGTAAAGTGCTTCACCGCTGATAAATAAGCTGCCCAGCTTGGTGGCCCAATCGAGCCAACTGTCACCGCCGACGACGGCAAGACGAATAAAGTCTTGACGATGCTGCACGCCTAGCTTGGCATCTTCCCACATGGCACCGGCTTCCCAGCCATGAAAGTTATGATCCAAGTAGACGAGGCAGCGAACTTTGCCGTGCGCGGCGACCTTCTCTTCGAGTAAAGGTAAAAAAATATCCTGATAGTCAGTCGAGGTGAGTTTATCGGTTGCCTGAACCACAATAATATCACCTGCTGTTTCGGGTAAGATGTGAAGCATCATTGTTTCCTGTCATGATGAAGAGATAATAAGTGTAGTGCATCGGTGTTGATTAAAGTATCAAAACCCGATTTTAACTGGACGTGTTGATAGCTGCTGATAGCCGTTTATCTGCAGCAGGTGAAACGGTTTAAGGCAGCGAATAAATAGGTAGTCTTTATGCATTATTATCGGATGGCGTTACTCATGCTGTTTAGTCTGGGCTTAGCAGGCTGTAGTCTTGGGCCCATTGCGTCGAACCGCGACGCAATGGCGTCGCCGATGGCTAGCGAGATTCACACGCAGATAAGGGCTCGATTGTTGCAACAGCATCATGAATGGCAAGGCGTCCCCTATCGTTTAGGTGGTAGCGATAAACGCGGAGTGGATTGCTCTGCTTTCACGCAGTTGGCATTACGGCAACAGCTGGGGATTGCGATTCCTCGCACGACGCAACAGCAAGCCGTTGTTGGCCGACGTGTCACAACTGAAGCTTGGCTGCCGGGCGATCTTTTATTCTATCGATCACGCTTTAAAGTGCGACATGTCGGTATTTATATAGGTCAAGGAGAGTTTTTGCATGCATCAACGAGCCGTGGCGTGATGATTTCCCGCATCGATAATCCCTATTGGCGTGCGTCTTTTTGGCAAGCTCGTCGATTGATTCAATGAGTGCTGAGCTATAAGCCTATTGTGAGGCTATTTTAAGTCAATTGTAAGCTAAGGAAGGTGCGAATAAGTCCGTTATGTTCTCTGCGGACATTAGAATGGCCAGATACGCGAAAGCCAGAGGCGTAATTGACTTATTCGCACCTTCCCTAATTAATTGCCTATCCGCGCCGACTGTTGATTGTTGTCACGTTGCTTTCTGGTATAGTGGCCGAGCCTTTTTTGAATTTGAAATCATCGAGTTGTCATGAGCTATTTGCCGGTCGAGCAATACAAACGAGCCTGGATTTTCAGGCATAAAGATCTACCCGTCAGTGATGATGATTTGGCGCAGATTAAACCTCTCACAGAGGCACGCGCCGAGCAGGTGTGGACTCAACAGATCAGTCAGCATTGTAACCATCCCGGCCTGTTTGGGGCGGATGATTGGGCCAATAAGAGTCAAACTTGGCTGGAAACCGCTAATTGGCAACAACGTTGGGAATCTGATGAGGCGGCTTTACCCGAAGCGTTAGCTGAACACCTGCAATGGGATGATGCTACCGTGGTGTGGTTTTGCTACAGCAGCGAGCATGTGATCGAGACCAATTGGGCGGTGTTTCGTCGTCACTGGAAAAACTTTCTCTTTTTCGATGATGGGCCAATACTCATCGGTCGTAAGCGCAAGCAAGTTGTGCAGTTTCAGCAAACGGGCAACTACCGCATCGGTAATCGAAAGTAACACTTTATACCTTATCCACGTGGATATTTTTTCTTTTAAGCTCTCGCTATGGATAGTGAGTTGTAGGAATGGATTTCTGTTGTCGTTGTAAGGCTTTTCTATGTCCCTGCGTTTATGGGTTCCACTGAGTGTGTGGCTATTGTCTGCCTGTATGGTGGTTGACGCTGCACCGTCATTTAGTCGATCAAAGCGATTGTTAGCAACACTGTATCAACAAAACCCGGTGAGTTTTTATTGTGGCTGTGATTATCAGTTGCAGGGCAAAAAATTGATCCCAGATTGGCAAAGCTGCGGTTATACACCGCGTAAAAACGCCAACCGAGCTGGCCGTATTGAGTGGGAACATGTGGTGCCAGCATGGGCCTTTGGTCATCAACTGCAGTGTTGGCAAACGGGCGGACGTAAAGCCTGTAAGCGAGTCGAAGCGTTTAAACGCATGGAAGCTGATCTGCATAATTTAGTGCCCGCGATCGGCGAAGTGAACGGTGATCGTTCGAATTATAGTTTTGCGGCCCTCGAAGGTGAGCCACGGGTGTACGGCCGTTGCGATATGGAAGTTAACTTCAAACAACGTAAAGTTGAGCCACCAGTTAATCGGCAGGGTGATATCGCGCGCACCTATTTCTATATGCGTGATCAATATGGTTTGCATATCAGTGCTAAACAAGAACAGCTTTTTGCCGCTTGGCATCGACTCGATCCCGTTGATCAGTGGGAACTTAAGCGTAATGAGGCGATCAGTACGTTGCAGGGCAATAGCAATCCCTATGTCACCGCGCCGTATCAGCATCGCGCTGTCGTGGCTAAAGAGAGTGCGTCGCAAACGTCGGTTTCTAAAGCGGAAGCTGAGTCGCTGGTGCAACGTATCCTGATAAAATTAGGGCAGTTATAGCGCGAGAAAGTTGTACGTTAAAGCGTCAGCCTAGTCTATGATTCAAAGGCTAGCTGACGATAAATACGTAAAAGGACGTTATCCCTAAAATAAAAATATTTTGTATTGAGAGTGCTGATGTTAAAGCCTTATTACCGTACCGTTTTGATCTATCTCGTGTTTGCCTCCTGTTGGGTGTATTTTTCAGATTCACTCGTCGGTTTATTCTTTCACACTAAAGAGATGATTATTTTGGTACAAAACCTCAAGGGTTTTGTCTTTGTTGGGATTACCTCGCTGTTACTGTTGTCGCTTTTGCGTACTGATTTTGGTCGTATTGAACAGATAAATCATCAGTTACGTCAGAGTTACGATCAGACTCTGCAGGGCTGGGTACAGGTGATGGATATTCGTCACGAGGAGACCGGTGAGCACAGTCTGCGGGTGACGCGGATGGCGATTAAGATGGCTGAGTTGATGGGGATTGAGGGTGACGAGCTGACCTGGCTTGCCCGTGGAGCGCTGATGCATGATGCCGGTAAAGTCGGCATTCCTGATGCTATTTTGATTAAGCCGGGCCGACTGACGGATGAAGAAAGAGCGATTGTGCAGCAACACCCGCTGATTGCTCGCGATATGATGTGGGATATCGAATTTCTGAAACCTTCTGTTGATATTCCCTATGGTCATCATGAACGCTGGGATGGTAGCGGTTATCCGGAAGGATTAAAGGGCACCGAGACGCCTTTAGCTGCGCGCATGTTTGCGGTTATTGATGTCTACGATGCGTTACTCGAGGAACGAGTGTATAAACAACCTTGGTCTGAGGCGCGTGTGCTTGAGTATCTCGAAGAGCAGGCGGGGACGCTCTTTGATCCAGAGATGATTCGCCTATTTATAGATCATTACGATGAGATTAAAGCGTCTGCCAAGCAACGCTCTTTGTTTTAATGACAGGTGCGTATTGCTCACCGATTGTCGGCTAGGTTGTCGGTTAGGTTGTCGATTAGGTTGTCGGTTATGCTGGTTGGAAAGTGCGGTGCCAGTGCTCAAACTGCTCTACGGTCATCGCGCTGGCATAGAAAAAGCCTTGGCCAAAGTCGCAGTTAGCCTGCAGCATCAATTGATGCTGTTCTTCCGTTTCAACCCCCTCTGCAATGACTTTTAAACCCAGTGTATGTGCCATCACAATGATCGCGTTGCACAGGGTCATATCATCGGAAGCTGAGTGGAGATTGCGAATAAATGAACGATCGATCTTCAGATAATCGATCTTCATACGTTTGAGCTGGGCTAAGGATGAAAAGCGAGTGCCGAAGTCGTCTAAGCCTACCTGAATATTCGCATCTCTAAGCTGAGCTATTTTTTGCTGGGTCTGCGACGAAGCATCCATGAGGAGGTGTTCAGTTATCCAGATGCTTATTTCTGTCGGGCTTATATCGGCTGTTTGGGCTATCTGAAGCCACTGTTCATAGGCACAATGTTCATCCTGCTGGGTTTCAAAATGGGCCGGTGAAGCATTAATGCAAACTTGTAGCTGCGGGTTAAGCTGTTGCTGCCAACGCTTCACCTGATGTAAGGCTTGGCGAAAAATAAAATCCCCCAAGGGCAGAGTTAAGCCGTTTTCTTCGGCCGTTTGCATAAACTGATGAGGAAACATGACGCCTTCGTTAGGATGATGCCAGCGTATTAAGGCTTCTGCTTTAGCGACGCGCATATCCTGCAGCGAAATAATGGGTTGGTAGTAAAGTTGGAACTGATGTTCATTAATGGCGTGCTGCAGATCGTTGATCAGCTGAGTGCGCTTGTGTGACAGGGTCGTCATGTTGGAAGTATAAAAATGGAACCTTGCGCGTCCCGCCGCTTTCGCCGCGTACATTGCTTGATCGGCATGCTGAATGAGTTGTTCGGTATCCTGACTGTCTTGAGGGTAGAGGGCAATACCAATACTGGCTGAGATGAAACGACGTTGATGATCGAGTTCAAAGGGTTGCTGCAACACGGTTAGTAGCTTTTCTGCCACCTGCGCCACCTGAGTACTGTTTTCAATTTGCGGCAGAATCAGCGTAAATTCATCGCCGCCCAGACGGGAGACCGTATCACTACTACGGATTAAATGTTTAAATCGGGCCGCGACCTCGAGCAGTAATTGATCGCCGATATGATGGCCCAGGGTATCGTTGATCTCTTTAAACTGATCGAGATCAATAAACAATAACGCGAGGGAAGTTTGAGAGCGAGCGGCAAGGCGAATCTCTTGCGTTAGGCGGTCCATAAACATACGCCGATTGGGTAGGTTGGTTAGGGGATCGAAGTTTGCTTGATTCCAAATGAGCTCTTCCGTACGTTTTTTCTCGGTAATATCCGCGAAGGTGGCGATGTACTGATTAACCGTATGATCATCGTTGAGTCGGGTATTGATATTCATCCAAGCAATATAGAAAGTGCCATTCTTATGTCGGTTCCAGATTTCGCCGGCCCATTTTCCCGAGTCCTTTAAGCTTGTTTGCATCGCTTCATAGAATGACGCTTTGTGTACGCCCGAACGTAAAATAGCAGGCGAGTGGCCGATGACTTCTTCGGCTGAATAGCCGGTGATGTGAGAAAAAGCGCTATTCACCTTGATAATGTGATTCTCTGAATCGACGATCATGATCGCATCATTGCTTTCAAACGCGGCCGCCGCTAAGCGTAGTTGTTCGGTTTGTTTCTGTTTTTCGAAGTTTATATGTGTGCCAGCGATGATGAGCGGCTGTTTATCGTTGGCAAAGCGGATCGGTTTACCTCGACTTTTAACCCATAGCCACTTATTTTCGCTGGTGAGCAAGCGGAACTCGATTTCAGCGGTATGATTGTTGAGTAGTTGAGGCAAAAAATCGTGGTAGAAGCGCCGCTTATCGTCGGGATGCATGAGTTGCTTGAATAGGTTTTTATTTAGCTGAAAAGCCTGATCCTTATAAGCCAGCATCTGATAACACTGCTTATCCCAGCGAATCGAATTATCTCGAAGATCCCAGCTCCATAAACCGGTTTGAGTGGCCTCCATGGTCAGTCGATAGCGTTCCTCCGAGTCTTTAAGGGCTTGCTCATAGCGGCTTTGGTTACGATATAGTTGGTTAAACGCTCGTAAAAACTGTCCTACCTCATCGTGCCTGTCGACTCTTAGCGGGTGCATCGCTATTTTACCTTCAGCCATGTGACGGATATCGCGGGAGGCGTTGGTCAGTGGGGTGAGCAATTTTTTTAACAGGTAGGCGATAATGCCAGCGATGAGTAAGCTGATAACCAAGATCGCCATAACGATTTTTGTACTCAGCGTGTTAATCGTCGCCATGGCTTGTTTGAGCGGATAGTGACGAATCACAATCCAGTCCATGTTATCTAACCGAGCCGATGCAAAAATGACGCGATCACCTTCAGTATTTTGCGTTATTCCGGAGGCGATGCCGGCCTTTGCGAGTTCAATGCATTCACAGTACGGCTCATCTTTATAGCTTTCTAGCGCAACCCCTCGGGAAGTATCGGTGATATAGATCTCGAGTTTTGGATCAATAATCATCATCCGTCCCGCATCATTGAGGATCGGCTGCGATAGATCTTTGAGTAGATTATCCTGGGCCAACATTTTAACGCCGAAAATAAAGCCGAGTATGTTGCCTGAGGCTGAGAGGATCGGCGTGTTGATAGCGAAGAGAGGGCTCTTTAGTCCTTTGCCGATGAGTGGTTCGGTAATGACGGTGGCCTTTAATTGTCGAGCTTTTTGTAGGTGTTGCCGATCAGAGAAATCTAAACCGATACGATTCGGTACGGTTGGGTAATCAGCCAGTGAGAATCCTTGCGGGTTGACGATGATGACGCCGCCACCAAATAGCCGCTGTAAATGAGTATCCTGTTTTAGAATTTGTTGCAATCTTTCGACTGAGTGAAGTTGCTCTCTACTGTGAAGAATAAGGGTGAATTTTTCCAGATAGTCGACTCGCTCTTGCAGCTCGGAATGTATCTGTTTAGTGACCATATCGACCATGATCTGTTGCTGTTCGACGAGTAGCTGGGAGGTGTCATTCTGCAGATAGCGGAACACCGAGAGCGTCACAATGAGGGTGGTTAACAGAAATCCTGCGAGCGTTAAGATGAGCACACGTTTATGTAATGATGTTGGTTTGAAACGGCGAAAGTCCATTTATACATATCCACGCAGTGATAAGTGAGTTGAGCGAGCCCACATCATTAAGAGCACCTATTAAGAGCACTATTTTAATGTTATCTCTAACTATTTAGCTTAGACCATAGCGTGCAGAAAAAAGATGCAAATACCTCAACGGCTGCCGATAACCGCGGATTCGTCGATCACATCGATGAATCGTGCCGCGTGCGGCGCTAAATAGCGGTTGTATGCATACTTAAGGGACTCGCTTAAGGTATGATTTCCTCCTCTGTTTTTGCGGCGCGTGAGCGCCTTTGGAATGTATACATGCTGCGATTTTTCGAACGTCTTACCAACCCCTTTCCTGAGCCCGAACCACGTCAACCGCCATCGGGACTCTATGCCTTCTGTCGTTATTACACCCGAGGCATGGAGTGGCCGTTACTATTGATGACGCTGTGTTCGGCGATGTTGGCCATCGCCGAGGTATCATTGTTTGGTTTTTTGGGACAGTTAGTTGATTGGTTGAATCAGCAGCAGCCGGACACCTTATGGCAACAAGAGGGCGATACTCTTGTGCTGATGGGCTTGCTGTTGTTGGTGGGCTTGCCGTTACTGGTGGCGCTGCATTCGGTGATTGTGCATCAGGTGTTGTTGGGTAACTTTCCCATGGCGATTCGTTGGTTAGCACATCGGTACTTGTTACGTCAGAGTTTATCTTTTTATCAAGATGATTTTGCTGGGCGGATTGCGACCAAGGTGATGCAAACCTCTTTAGCCGTTCGTGAAGCGGTGATGAAACTGCTAGATGTGTTGGTTTATATTGCCATCTATTTTTTATCGATGATGGTGTTGGTGGCACAGGCGGATATGCGTTTGATGTTGCCGTTATTGGGGTGGCTGATCGGTTATTGCTTGTTGATGTGGTATTTTGTGCCGCGGCTCCGCGATGTGTCAGCGGTGCAAGCGGATGCTCGCTCATCGATGACCGGCCGAGTGGTGGATAGTTATACCAATATTTCCACGGTAAAACTGTTTTCCCATAGTCAACGTGAATCCGATTATGCCAAAGAAAGCATGGAGGGCTTTCTATCCAGCGTCTATCAGCAGATGCGTCTGGCGACGGGCCTCAATGTTCTGGTGCAATGCCTCAATTATCTGCTGGTGTTTGTGATTACGGCGGTGGCGATCTACCTTTGGAGTTTTAGTTTGGTCAGCGTGGGTGCCATTGCGATTGCGGTGAGCTTAGCCCTACGCCTCAACGGTATGTCTCAATGGATAATGTGGGAAGTGAGTATGCTGTTTGAAAATATTGGCACGGTGACTGACGGTATGAATACATTATCTCAGCCACTAGATGTCACTGATAATCGCGATGCCAAACCGCTTAACGTTAGTCAAGGAGCGATCCGTTTTAAGGATGTATCGTTTCATTATGATAAAACTGAGGGCGTGATTGAACAGCTCAATCTATCCATTCGCGCGGGCGAGCGTATTGGGTTGGTGGGGCGTTCTGGGGCGGGAAAATCGACCTTGGTGAATCTATTATTACGCTTTCATGATTTGGCCGATGGACAGATTTTGATTGATGGGCAGGATATCAGTGACGTACAGCAAGATAGTTTGCGGCAGCAGATCGGTATGGTGACTCAGGATACCTCGTTGTTACATCGTAGCGTTCGGGAAAATATTCTCTATGGTCACCCCGATGCCACCGATGAGCAGATGATCGCTGCGGCCAAGCGCGCCGAGGCGCATGAGTTTATTTTGGGCTTAAGCGATCCGCAGGGACGCACGGGTTATGATGCGCAGGTGGGTGAACGAGGCGTTAAACTGTCAGGCGGTCAGCGACAGCGAGTGGCGATCGCGCGGGTTATTCTCAAAGATGCACCTATTTTGATTTTAGATGAGGCGACCTCGGCACTCGATTCCAGCGTTGAAGCGGATATTCAACAGGGATTGTTGAATATGATGGATGGTAAAACGGTGATTGCGATTGCGCACCGTTTATCGACTATTGCGGCGATGGATCGGCTGATTGTGCTGGATCAAGGACGTATCGTCGAGCAGGGAAATCACCATGAGTTGGTGAAAAAAGCCGGTATCTATGCACAATTGTGGGCTCATCAATCGGGTGGTTTTATCGGTATGGAAACCTAACGATAGATCATTAGACGAGGCGTCGTTGGCTTACAAGGGACAATTGAACGGCTGATGGTGTTAAAGCAGCTAATTGGAGTCAGGATATAAACGGGAGAGCCTAGATGCAGGTGATTTCATGGGGGTCGTTGGCCTGGTGTGCTATCCCAGTAATATTGATCGCCGTGGTTTATGCGCGTTGGTCGGGTAGTGCGGTAGATGTGTTAGTGTCGGCGGCGCGAATGACATTGCAGTTGGTTGCGGTGGGGTATGTGCTGGTGGCGTTGTTTGAAAACCCCTCTGCTTGGATTACGCTCGGGGTTTTAACGCTGATGGTCTGTATTGCCAGTTGGATTGCGTTGCGACCGGTAGCGCATCAGCGTCACTACTTTAAGCCCGCGTTGATCGCTTTGGCGGGTTCGGCCGGCTTGCACTTGTTTATTTCGCTGGTGCTAGTGATCGGTGTTGAAACTTGGTATGAGCCGAGGGTGGTGATTCCTCTGGCAGGTATGTATTTTGCCAACACCATGAATGCCATTAGTTTGGCGGCCGAACGTTATGATGCCGAACTCAAACAGGCGAAGCCCGAAGCTAAAGCGCGTCTCACGGCATTTCAAGCGGCGATGATTCCGCAGATTAATAGTCTACTGGCGGTCGGTTTAGTGTCGCTGCCGGGGATGATGACCGGACAGATTTTATCTGGTGTCTCGCCTCTCATCGCGGTGCGCTATCAGATTATGATTATGACCATGGTGCTAGGCAGTGGCGGTTGCGGGGCGGCACTGATGCTTTGGTTACTAGGCCGCGCTCATCATAATACAACACTGACGACTCAGGCTGACAATTCTCAGTCGAGGAATAACGAATGAGTATGCCATCACACTTATCGACGATCTTATATACCGCCTTTGCGCTGATTGCCTTTGCGGGTAATTCGGTTTTGTGTCGTTTGGCCCTCGTTGATGAGGGATTGGATGCGGGGAGTTTTACCCTGATTCGTTTGCTCTCAGGTATTATCGTGCTGTTAATACTGTGGTATCTGACGCAGGGACGGCGAGCCCAGTCCGATCGTCAGCGCAGTCGAGGCAGCTGGCCTGCGGCGCTGATGTTATTTATCTACGCGCTGGGCTTTTCCTATGCTTATATCAGTTTGGATACCGGCACCGGCGCACTGATTCTGTTCGGCGCGGTGCAAATCACCATGGTGTTGGTGAGTTTACTGCGGGGTACCCGCTTATTGGGTGTGGAGTGGTTTGGGTTAGTGTTGGCGTTTTGTGGCTTCGTTTATCTGATGTTGCCGGTGCTCAATACGCCATCATTGTGGGGTTTCATTATCATGACGCTGGCGGGGATTGCCTGGGGCATCTATACCTTAGTCGGCCGCGGCTCGGTAAATCCGCTGTCTGACACCTTTCACAACTTCTTTAAAACGCTACCGTTGATCATCGTCACACTGATAATCCTGTTATTATTAGATGATATCTCCCTGACAGTCGATGGCGTGTTGTTAGCGATGGTGTCGGGTGGTATTGCTTCTGGCATCGGTTATGCCGTTTGGTATCGTGCTTTACGAGGGCTATCGGCGGTACAGGCAGCGGCCTTACAATTACTGGTGCCAGTGATTGCGGCGCTGGGGGGCGTTATTTTTGCTAACGATATGATCACCTTGCGCTTACTGATAGCGGCGCTATTGGTATTGGGTGGGATTTTCTTGATTGTGGCAGGGCGCTACTATCTGCTACAACGACGAGTTGAGTAAACGCTGCGGTATTTGTTGAGATAATGCGCAGGTTGATTAAAGCTGAGTATGATCGGAGTGATGAATTTTAACGCGTTTGCCAACGCGGCAGCGATGTAGTCACCCTAGAGTAATCAGGATAAAGATGTCATGGAGTGTTTCACTGATGATTGAGAGTCAACTGTTTTTAACGTTTTTAATAGCGATTACTTTATTAACGGTGGCACCAGGTGTCGATACCATGGTGACCATTCGTAACAGTGCTCGAGGGGGGTGGCAAGATGGCTTCGCGACCAGTGCCGGTATCTGCTTCGGGCTGTTTCTCCATGCGACTGTCTCGGCGCTGGGAATCTCGGTGATTTTGCTACAATCGGCGAATGCATTTCACGTGCTCAAATTGGTCGGCGCATGTTATTTGATCTGGTTAGGTATTAGCAGTCTGCGGGGTGTTTTTAACGGTGCCGGTCTGTTTAGTCTGCCGGAAGGCCGTGCGCGGCCTTTTCAGCTGTGGCGCTCCTTGCGAGAGGGATTTCTGTCAAATGCATTGAATCCGAAAACAGCACTGTTCTATATGGCTTTTTTACCACAGTTTATCGACCCTGAAGACTCGGCATTGACACAATCGCTGTTTTTGGCGGCGATTCATTTTGTGATTGCGATGCTGTGGCAATGTGGTTTGGCCTTGGCGGTGAACAGTGCGCGGAGTTGGCTACAAAATAAGATCGTCAGTCATAGTTTTAATACGGTGAGTGGTTCTGTGTTGATCTATCTAGGGGTGCGATTAGCATTAATGAAAGATCAGTGAAGGATCAGTGATGCGTTTAGAACAACAGTTGGGTATCGAATTACCTCTTATTCAGGCACCGATGGCCGGTGCTCAGGACGCTGCGTTGACGATTGCCGTCAGTCAGGCGGGTGGGCTGGGATCATTACCTAGCGCGATGTTGACGCCGCAACAGCTGCGGGCCGAGTTGAGTGTTATTCGGGCGGCCACGGATAAACCGTTCAATGTTAATTTTTTTGCCCATACCTCTCACCCTGATCAGGCGCGAGAGCAGCACTGGCGTCAAGTCTTACGGCCCTACTATCAGGCATTTGATCTCGATCCCGATAAAATCTCTGCGTCAGCGTCTCGCAGCCCGTTTAATCATGCTATGGCCGATGTGATCGACGAGTTTAAGCCCGCGGTGGTGAGCTTTCATTTCGGTTTGCCGAATACAGAGTTATTAGCACGAGTGCGACGCGCCGGCTGTCAGATTTTCTCCAGCGCTACCACGGTGGCTGAGGCTGTATGGTTGGAGGCGCAAGGGGTTGATGGGATTATTGCTCAGGGAGTGGAAGCGGGAGGTCATCGTGGGTTTTTCCTTGATCGAGATCTGTCGACACAGATGAACACGTCAGCATTAGTGACGCAAACGCTAGCCGCCACGCAGTTACCGGTGATTGCTGCGGGGGGTATTGCCGATCATGCCGGTATTCGAACTGCGTTGTCGATGGGCGCGGCCGGTGTTCAGCTAGGCACGGTGTTTATGTTATGTGATGAATCTCGTATCAGCGATATTCATCGTCGCGCGTTACTCGATGTGCATGCGTCAACGGCGTTGACCAATATTTTCTCCGGTGGCCCAGCCCGTGGCATTGTTAATCGCGTCATGCGAGAACTGGGACCGATGACGGATAAGGCGCCCGCATTTCCATTCGCGGGGACGGCGATGGCCCCTTTACGTCAGGCGGCAGAAAAGCAGGGATTAGGTGATTTTTCACCGTTGTGGAGTGGTCAGAATCGTCATGGTTGTCGGGCTGTTGGCGCGGCGAGATTAATTGAGGAACTGTTTGCTTCGCGCTAACGGCCGTGAGCTTTACATAAGTATTTTACATAAGCGCTTTACTGAGGAAATTTAGCCTTAGGGGTTGATATCGAAGTACTCACCCCCAAATTAAAAAAACACATACTAATCCAGGCCTCTGTCAGCAGCGCTGTTCATGTCTAAACCTACTGAGGTCTGAACGATGCAGATTGCTGACAACAAGATTGTCCTGATTCACTACACCCTATCTAACCTAGATGATGAGGTCATGGACTCATCTGTTGATGCAGAGCCTTTGGCTTATCTTCACGGTACTGGCAACATTGTTCCAGGTTTGGAAAAAGCGCTGAATGGCAAACAAGCGGGCGACAAAGTGAATGTCGAAGTGCCACCTGAAGAGGGCTATGGCACGATTAATCCCGAACTAATTCAAGAAGTTGAGCGTGCTGCGTTTGAAGGCGTTGATAGCATTGAAGTGGGTATGCGTTTTATGGCACAGACGTCTTGGGGTCAGCAACCGGTTGTTGTCACCGCCGTGACCGAAGAAAATGTTATCGTTGATGGTAACCACCCTCTGGCCGATCAAACCTTGAAGTTTGATGTAGAAGTCGTAGAAGTGCGAGATGCCACTGCAGAAGAGATGGAGCATGGTCATGCGCATGGTGAAGGCGGTCATCATCACTGATGAGCCTTCAGTTGCAAAGCAAACGGTTAACCTAGCTTTGATGTAATCATTGCTATGATGTAACCGTTGCTTTGATGTAATAACAGGTTCGAACTCTTTCAAAGGCGCTTAGCGCCTTTTTTGTTGCTTGGCATGTCTGATTTAGCTGATAGGCTTGAATGTATGACGTTTAGCGTCTGTAATACAGCGTTTCGAGCGATGAACCATATGCTTCGATTCATTGTCCGCAGACAACCTTTAGTCAAGAGAATCCCCGACTTTATGCTTTTAATGTTATGGTTTAAGTCGCTAGTCGATGCTGGTTTATCTAACTCCGACCGTTTTACTCGCTTTACTATAAGGAATCCCGATGCGACATCAGATTGAAGCCGCCATAAAAGAGGTATCCGACGTGCTTTATGGCAAGCAGGAGGCGATACAATTGGCGCTGACCTGTATTTTTAGTCAGGGGCATTTATTGATAGAAGATTTGCCGGGGATGGGGAAAACAACCCTCGCACACGGGTTAGCAAAAGTCTTGGGGTTGGAATATCAGAGATTGCAGTTTACCAGTGATATGTTACCGGCGGATATCTTGGGCGTCACCATCTTTGATGCCGCGAGCCATCAATTTAAATTCCATCCGGGGCCGGTCTTCACTCAGTTATTATTAGCCGATGAGGTCAACCGTACCACGCCTAAAACCCAGTCGGCCCTGTTAGAAGCGATGGAAGAGGGGCGGGTGAGTATCGATGGACAAACACATCAACTGCCTGAGCCTTTTTTTGTGATAGCGACACAAAATCCGGTGACTCAGCAGGGGACTTTTCCGCTGCCCGAGTCTCAGTTGGATCGATTTCTGATGCGCCTAGAGCTCGGTTATCCTGATGCCAGGGCCGAGCGTGAATTGTTGCAAGGAGGCGATACGCGACAACGCTTAGAGACGATGTCGAGAGTGATCTCTCCGGCTCAATTACAAGCGATATCGGCGGCCTGTGCAGCAGTGAAGGTTTCGGATAGTATTATTGATTACCTTCAACGGCTGGTGGCTTATAGTCGTCAGTCGGCTGATTTTAGTGTGGGTATCTCGCCGCGTGGGGCATTGGCGCTGCTTAAAGCTTGTCGTAGTTGGGCCTTCATTCAAGGGCGCGATTATGTCATTCCAGAGGATTTACAGCAGCTGTTAGGTCCCGTGGCTGGTCATCGCCTACGAGCGGCTGATGATATGGGATTGGCGGCTAATGCGTTGATTCAACAGTTATTGAGCCGTGTCGATGTGGTGGCATGATTCAGTCGTTAAAAGTTAAAGATTGAAGGTTAAGGATTGAAGATTTGCGGCGGTGATTAACCTGAGGGCTGGATGATGATGGGATCGATACGACAGCGATTAGGACGCGCCGTATTTAATTGGAGCTTACGCCGCAGCCCGCGGTTAAAAAAACTCACTCTGAGTCAGCGACGTATCTATATTGTGCCGTCGCGTAGTGGTTTTGTGTTTTTACTGCTGCTGCTGATTATGCTGGTGTTAGGCATTAATTTTCAGAACAATTTGATGTTTGCCGTGACTTTTTTGCTCGCCAGCTTATTCATCGTCACGATACTGCATACCTACGCCAATTTATCCGGCCTTACGATTCAATTTGTGCGCGGACACGGCTGCTTTCTGGGCGAGCAGGCGGCGTTTGATCTGTTGCTAACGGCACAAGGACAGCGTCAATATGAAAGTATTCAGTTACGGCTGCATCAACACTCAGGTTGCGCTGTTGATCTGTTAGATGATCGACAGCGTAACTTAACATTATATCAAACACCTGATCGTCGAGGTGTATTCCAACCGAACGCGCTGTTGATTGAAAGTTACTATCCGCTGGGCTTATTTCGCGCCTGGACCTGGGTTCAAACCGATCTTAACGCGCTGATCTACCCTCGCCCTGTGGCGGGTGGTCAGCTGACCGATTTGCGCGCCATCGATAGTACTAATCCATTCCCTGGGCAGCAGAGCGAACGCCTCGGAGGTGAGGAGTTTGCTGGGTTAGAACCGTATCAACCGGGGATGCCGTTGAGGCGGGTTGCGTGGAAGCAATTTGCGCGAGGGCAGGGTATGCATGTTAAACACTATGTTGAGCTAAACGACGAGCGACGTTGGTTGAGTTGGGCATTATGGCCTGAATTAGACACCGAAGCGCGACTCTCTCGGCTGACCTGGTGGGTGCTTCAGCTTCATGCACGCGGCGATGATTACGGCTTAATGCTGCCGGGTTGCACTATATCTCCGGCTCAGGGGGAAGCTCATCGATTGCGGGTGCTCGAAGCGTTGGCTTGCTTTGGTTTACAGGCGGGGGCGAGTGATGCAACCGGTTTACCTGTCGATGAAGTCGATACCAGCGGCGCGTCTGAAGTGGAAGATAAGGCAAACCCATCGACCCTATCGCATATCCAGAGGCAACGTTCGGCGCAGGAGAGTGGTTTATGATGCCGCTATTTCAGTTAACCCGCAGCAGCATGATCTGGTTGCTGGTGAGCATTTTAATGGTGATGGCTCCGTATATCACGGTGGTGCCCAGTTGGTTATTCCTACTCGCTTTACTGACGATTGGCTGGCGCTTGATGGTGCATAGTGGTCGTTGGAGTTTTCCGCATTGGAGTGTGCGCCTCGCTTTGATGTTGTTAGTGTTGATAGGCTTGATCGCTGAACTGCGTCAAAACACGATGATGGTGGTGACGGTTGGGTTATTGATCAGTGCTTTTTTGTTAAAGCTAACAGAGATGTATCGGCGACGAGACGCGTTGGTGGTGATTTATGCGGCCTTTTTGCTCATCGTGTGTAGCTTTCTGTTTGATCAATCGATTCCGATGGCGTTATACGCTGTTGGCTCTCTCATTGTTGTCACGGCCAGTCTGAATACGGTGTTTCGTAGTCAGCAAAATAATGATATTTGGCGGCCCTTGAAGCGATCGGCGGTCTTGTATCTACAGGCTTTGCCGATGATGCTGATCCTGTTTTTAATTTTCCCCCGAATAGGCCCGCTTTGGCAGGTTGATATGAATGCTGGGCAGAGTTTCACCGGACTATCGGATTCGATGTCGCCGGGGGATGTGAGTCAATTAACCCGTTCTGCTGATATCGCTTTCAGGGTTCGTTTTGATGAGCCACTGCCAGCCGAGAAACTGCGCTATTGGCGCGGCCTAACGTATGATCAATTTGATGGTCGACGCTGGCGTCGTTCCGATCGTCCTCGCGAGGCCGATAGGCAGCGTTCGCTTATGCCGCAATATCAAGGCGTTGAGGGGCCGTCCACGAATGTTGAGTCATTTTCCTATCTGCTAACCATGGAGGCCAGTGGTCAACGCTGGCGTTATGGGCTTGATGTCCCAGTGAATTATCCGGGTAAATTTCGTCAACTAGATGATTTGACCTTACAGGCGGGTCAGCGATTAATGCAGCGTCAGCAGTATCGGTTGATGTCTCGCGTCGGGCCAATACCGGAGACGCTTTCAGCGAAGGATGTTGCCCGTTATCTGCAATTACCCGCGCAAGGTAATGCGCAGTCGCGTGAACTGGCGTTAACCTGGGCAGCACAGTATTCAGAGGCAAAAGATGTGAGCGCACAAATGCTGCGTTTTTTTGCCACGGATTTTCGTTACACTCTCGAACCTCCGTTGTTAGGCCAGACGGATGCGATTGATCAGTTTCTGTTTCAGACTCAGCGAGGCTTTTGTGGTCACTTTGCTAGCGCAGGGGTGATGTTATTACGGGCGGCAGGGATACCCGCGCGGGTGGTTGGCGGTTATCTCGGTGGTGAGTTGAATCCGCTGGATGGTGCACTGACCGTGCGTCAATATGAGGCGCATGCATGGTTGGAATATTGGGATAAGAGTGATGCAAGTTGGCACCGTCTCGATCCTACTGCGGTGGTGGCGCCATCACGATTGGCACAGTCAGCGGCTCAGTTATTCAGCACTGAACCGACGTTTTTAGCGGATGCGATGCTGATGCGTAATGGCTTTCTTAGTGATAGCTTGTTGAAGCAGATTAGGCTGAGATATGAAGCCATAAACTATGATTGGCATCGATGGGTGCTGAATTTTCATGAACGTCAGTCGGGTTTTTTGCAACAACTGCTGGGCGACATTAGCGTGCTGAAAATACTCTTGTTGATCATGTTTCCCGGTGCGCTGGTCTTATCATGGGTGGCTTTTAGTTTGTTACGTCATCGCGGGGCGCGCAAAGATAAGTTGCTTGAAGCGCTGGAACAGCTCGATAAGCGATTGATCACGGCTAACTTACAGCGTCGACAAGGTGAAGCGATGAGATCATTCTTCGCGCGATTGACACCGGCGTTGCCGGCCTTAGCGAGTGAGTTTGAGATCCTATCTCGCTGCTATGAACAAATTTGCTATGCGCAGGATGCAGACCCCGAACTGCGACGGCAGTTTAAGGCGAGTATCGATCGTTGTTGTGAGCGCCTACCTAAGCTGCATCCCGTGGAGGCGGGGGCTCAGGGTGTGACTGATGGAACATGATTATTGCACGCATCAGTGCCGGTGGCACAACATTTTTTCTTAACACATGGGTATGAGTCGATTTGATAATGTTGAATGAGTATAGCGAATGACACTCGCGTCTAAACTGCCTGAGTATACGCTGCGTCGCAGCGCTCGCCGTCGCAGCATCGAAATTCAGGTGCGGCCTGATAGTGTTCGAGTGCTGGCACCGACGCGCGTGTTGCAATCTGAGATTAACCGGTTAGTCGCGGCTAAGGCGGATTGGATTATTGCTCGACAGCAAGCCTTGCGCCTGCGACGGCCGCAAGCGCCTATCTCGTCGCCGCTCGATCAGGGTAGTGAGTTACTTTGGTTAGGTGAGCGTCGCCTGCTAGAGGTCGAGGTGAATCAGCCGGATACCTGTGTCACTGTCTCGCCCGAGCGGATTAAATTGATTCTTTCTCGACGCATTAGAAAGGCACGTGAGAAGGCGATTAGTGAACAATTATTGCTGTGGTATCGAGAGCAGGCGCAGCATTATTTTCAGACTCGCGTTCGTTTTTGGGGCGTACATATGCGTTTGACACCCTCGCAAGTGCGAGTGCGTAGCTATCGACGGAAGTGGGGTTGTTGTAATAGTCGCGGGGTGGTGAGTTTTAATTGGTTATTGATCATGGCGCCGGTGCATATTATCGATTACGTGATTGTGCACGAACTGAGTCATTTGCAGCATATGAATCATTCAGCGGCCTTTTGGGACTGCGTGGCGAAATTTTATCCAGACTACCGCGGCGCTAAGGCGTGGTTAGACCTTCAAGGGGGGCATTTAGACTGGCCTCCGCGACTGACATCATTGACCTCATAGCAATCGATCATGGTTGCCATGTTGAGCGCCTACTTCTCGCCAATCGTATTTTAAATACCTGAAATGGGTAGTGTTTTTCTTTCAACTCAGTGTGATGTTGTTTACAACACAGATATCGCTTAACTTAAATAAACAATAACGATAAGAAATAAGAAGTGGATCAGTATGAGGCTTTATAACACCCTAGAACAAACCTTTTTCAATACCTTAACTCGCAAGATTGTCGCCAATGTTGTTCTCCTGTTAATCCCGACGTTACTGTTTATGGGATTAAACTGGAGCGGTCTCGATCAGCTTAAGCAGTTACTCGCATCGACTAATAATACTGACGTCAATAACCCTGATTTAATCGCGCACTTGAATCACTTACAGATGTTAAGCTGGCTAGTGCTGGCCTTCTCATTTGCCGTCTCGCTGTTTAGCATCTTTTTTATGCGCTATCTGTTTTTACGGCCGATCCGTAAAATGGTCGATGTGTTGAGTGATATCAAGGATAAAGATGGCGATATCTCAGCCACGTTGCCTGATATGACGCACGATGAAATCTCGATGATGGCCCGCAGTTATAATGGTTTTTCCGATAGCCTGAAAAAAATTATTGCTGAAACCCGTAATCATAGCGTTAAAGTGGCGTTGAGTGCGACACAGTTAAGTCAGGTGTTACAGCAAGTTTATCAGTCGACTAATGATCAGGAAGAGCAGGCTCAGCAAGTGCTGCTGTCGAGTCAAGAATCGACTTCAGCGATTCAGGAAGTGGCCGGTAATACCCTAAAGATTTCCGAATATACGCGTAATAACTTGGCTGAAATTAAAACCTCCAGTCACGAACTCGAGGAAGCTTTAGGTCAGGTACGTAATATTTCAGCATTGGCATCGGGATTTCAGCAAACTGTTGAAAAATTGAGTGCCAGTTCTGAAACCATTACAGAGATCTTATCGATGGTTAAGCGTTTCTCTGATCAGACCAATCTATTAGCGTTGAACGCCTCGATTGAGGCGGCGAGAGCCGGTGAAGCGGGTCGCGGTTTTGCCGTGGTCGCCGATGAGGTACGGACGTTATCGCAACAGGTACAGGATGCAACCACGGAGATCGATCAGAATATCTCCGTCATGGCCGAACTCGTCGGAGATACCCGTACGAATTCTGCCAACATTCTCGAATACACTCGCAACACCGAAGGTTTTATCAGTGATACGAGTGAACAGTTTACGCGTTTGGTGAGGGATTTTGAGGATGTTAATAGTCAATTAACTACCATCAGCTCAACGCTTGATGAGCTGTCGTATAGCAATAAAGAATCACATTCCCATGTTGAACGTATTGCGGGTATTAGTGGCGATATTCGAGATGAAATGAAGTGCTCACGGACATTCTCCGGCGAACTCGAAGCGTCAACGGAGCAGACTCAAGAGCTCTTGTCGCGGTTTATTATTGGCTATGGTAGCTTTGAACAGATTATTCAGGCGGGGCGTGAATGGGCTCGACAAATGCAGGATAACTTGGAGCAGATGTATAGTCAGGGCTACGATATATTTGATCATAACTATCAACGGACTAACGAGGGACGACTGCCTGAAAAGTTTGATGTCAGCTATGCGGACGTGTTTGAGCAACGGATGCAGCCGATCTTTGATGGTTACTTAGTGGCGAAGCCTGATCTGATTTATGCCTTACCGATCTGTCTTGATGGTTATGCGCCGGCTCATCATCGTAAAGTATCCGAGCCTCTGACGGGTGATTACGAGGTCGATAATGTGAACAGCCGTCATCGTCGTTTCTTTACCGGTAGTCGGGCCGAAGTGCGACGCACTAGCAACACCGCACCGTTTTTACTACAGACGTTTGTTCGAGATACGGGGGAAGTGCTCAATGATTTGACCTTTCCTATCTATGTTGATGGGCGTCATTGGGGCTGCTTTGCACTGGGCTTCAAGCCGGAATTATTACAGGATCGAGACACCGCAGGTTGAGTCGAAAAAGGAGTAACGATAGCCTGCGATACCACCGTCTTCATCTCAGGAGGCGGTCTTTCAACCCCTGAATCTGTTGCTTGGCGGATCGGTATGCCATCGCTGGATGCGTGTGAGTATCTCGTCGGTGGTCCTGAGGCGGAAGAGTGATGCCGAGGCACCGGCGAGCGGTAAGGTTCGATTTTCTCAAGTCTCTCTGATTGACGGGCTAACATACATATCACTCTGCGCTGAGTGACGCACTAGCGCAACACGTAAACCGATACCGTGACACCGCAGCCCTTGAGTGATGATGACTCAAGTACATCGGCTGTCGGAGACTCCTTGAAGATCAAGCTGGAGCAGCGCATGTACTACTTTAGTGCCGGTGAAGCAAAAAAATAATATTTAAAAACAAGATGTTATTTTTTTAATTTCATTTTCGCTTATGATTCAGGTACACAAGTACACTGTTTTCAGTGAAGCTTTACTTTTACACTTAAAGGTCATTTTAAACGGTTGGAGAGACGAGTATGACGAATGGATTATCGCAAAATATTTGCCAACCAGAGTTACGGACGGCCTTTTCAACGTCGCGAGATGAACAGCAGGCAGTTGAGGAACTGTATCAGCAACTCAACTGGTCAGATCTCAACTTTGTGTTATTTTTCTGTTCTGCTGAATATCAACTCGACCGGCTCGCCTCTCTGCTGCAAGCCCGCTTCGCCGATATACTGATTGCCGGATGTACCACCGCCGGAGAAATTACGGCGATGGGCTATGATCAGGGCAGCATTTCGGCGATCGGCTTCTCCCGTGAGGCGTTTGCTGTCAGTGGGCTGCTGATTAAACAGTTGGATGAATTTAATTTTAATGATGCTCAGGAACTGGTCGAGCATCTGACTCAGGCGTGTCTTGATCAGCAAGTGGCACCGATTAAAAATCATAGTTTTGCGTTGACGCTATTCGATGGTTTATCGACTCAAGAAGAGCGGGTGCTGGTGACGCTCGATTCAGTCTTAGGCAGTATTCCTCATTTTGGTGGATCGGCCGGTGATGATATTCATCTGAGCAATACTCACGTGTATTTTGATGGTGCTTTCTGTACCGATGCGGCGGTCATTATTCTGGTGAATACCGCTTGTGAGTTTCAGGTGTTTAGTGATCATCATATGGAAAATTGCGATACTAAACTGGTGGTCACTGAGGCTGATAGTGAGCAGCGGCGGGTGTTAGAGTTGAATGCTGAGCCGGCGGCCATCGAGTATGCTCGGATTGTCGGGGTGCCGCTGACACAACTGAATCATGAGGTGTTTGCCTTAAATCCTATCGCGGTGCGTATTGGTGATGAATATTTTGTGCGTTCGATACAGAGCGTTAATGACGATTTAAGCCTGACATTTTATTGCGCGGTGGAAAACGGTATCGTGCTAACTCTGATGCAGCCGGGTGAATTGATGTCATCGCTTGATCAGCAGTTAACAGAAAAAGAAGTAACGCTTGGCGAGCATCTTATTACGTTGGGATGTGATTGTTTTTTACGCCGTTTGGAAGGTCGGATTCGCGGTCAGAGTGAACAGGTTTCAGCATTACTACAGCGTCATCGAGTAGTCGGCTTTAATACCTATGGTGAACAGATCGATGGTATGCATGTGAATCAGACCTTTACCGGTGTCGCGATCGGGAGAAAGCGATGAGTGAGCGGAAACCTGCGCCGTCGATCGATTTAGCTCAGCGGGTCGAGCAGTTGGAGCGCGAAAACCGTAAGCTAGAAAAGATTAATCGGGTATTGATTGAACGGGTTGAAGTGAGTGCCACAACGCGTACCGATCCGTATGCGGCATTTGAGCATTCGGTCGTACTCGCCGAACAGGTGAGAGAGCGCACCGCGGCGCTGAATGTTGCCCTCGGTGACCTCAAAACCAGCAATATAGCCCTGAGTCAGGCTAAACAGCAGGCGGAAGTCGCGCATCAACGACTAATAGACGGGATTGAGAGTATCTCTGATGCCTTCGTGCTGTTTGATAGTGAGCGCCGTATTGTCTTATATAACAGCAAATTTGAATCGGTTTGGGCCGCCACGGGCGTCTCAATTGCACAAGGTTTAGGGATAGAGGATATCCGTCGGTTAGCGGATCAACATGGATTGATCGAAGCGGAGTTCCGTGGAGAAACTGATAACTCTGTGTTCTATCGTTTACATGATGGTCGTTGGTTTCAAGTGAGCGAAAGGCCCACGCTGGATGGCGGGCTGGTGATTCTGTATACCGATATTACCGAACTTAAGCAGAATGAAACGGCGCGTCGGGAGCGCGCATTGGCGGATAAATCTAGAGTGTTGCAGAACACCGTGGATAACTTATCGCAAGGCGTGGTGCTGATTAATGCCGAAGGTTATCTTGAGGTCTGGAATCAGCGCTTTCTGACCTTGTCTGGTTTGACCGAAGATGAGCTTACTCAACAGTCGCAATTTGAAACTTTAATCGATCGTTGTGAACTGACGTTGTTGACCCCTTATAGTCATCCGCATTTAGCGGGAGGCAGCACGGCAGGCACCATAGAGTTAGAGCAAAGTCTGGCGAATGGCTTGGTGATTGAGATTCGCTCTCATCCGATTCAGGAAGGTGGGTTTGTTAATACCTATACGGATATTACAGAACGTCATCAATACGCCGAGACACTGCGAGAGAGTGAGCAATGGATACGCTTGATTACCGATCATGTGCCCGCGTTGATCGCCTATGTGGGTGAAGATTTGCGCTTTCAGTTTACCAATAAAGTCTATGAAGATTGGTATGGCTGGTCGCGGGAAGCATTAACCGGTAAGAAAATATCCATGATTCATGGAGAAGAGCAGTTCGTCAAACTCAAGCCTTATACGGATAGGGCGTTAGCGGGTGAAAGTGTTAACTTTGAGATAGAAGAGAAAGACGCTCAAGGCGGACCGCGATACATGCTCAAAGCGTATGTGCCCAACCTCGATGCTGAGGGACGGGCGGTGGGTTTCTTTGTTCTGATTCGCGACATTACCGAGCGACGAAAAACCGCTTATGCCTTACAGGAAGCCTATCAGACGTTGGAACAGCGGGTGATAGAGCGTACCTCGGAATTGACTAAGCTGAATGACCAATTATGGCAACAGATAGCCGAACGCAAACAAGTTGAGGGGCAGTTATTAGAAGCCAGTAAGCATGCGGAACAGGCGAATCTGTCAAAGACTAAGTTTCTGGCGGCCGTCAGCCATGACTTATTACAACCGTTAAATGCCGCCCGCTTATTTACCAGTGCCCTGCAGGAAAAGCCTGCGCTACAGAGCGAGCGTCATCTCATCGATTCTGTAGGGAGTTCATTAGACGATGTGGAATCATTGCTCAGCACGCTGGTGGATATTTCCAAGCTGGATGCGGGCGTGATTGAAGCAGATGTCACGGTATTTCCTGTCAGTAGTTTGCTGAATAATATTGCGAATGAGTTTCAGCAAGTGGCGGTTAGCGAGCGATTGCAGCTGCGTTATGTGGCGAGCAGTGCGGTGATCTGTTCTGATTCACAGCTGTTAGCGCGTATTTTGCGTAACTTTTTGACCAATGCGATTCGCTATACCGACACCGGAACGGTGTTATTGGGTTGTCGACGTAAACGATCTAGCTTGGTGATTGAGGTCTGGGATACGGGGTTAGGGATACCGGAAGATAAGTTAGGTGATATTTTTCTTGAGTTTAAACGCTTACACGGCAGTCCTGTGGTCAATGATAAGGGGTTGGGGTTAGGGCTGGCCATCGTTGATAAGATTTCGCGGATGCTGGGACATCAAATTAGTGTTAGCTCTGTGCCAGGTAAAGGCTCTATGTTCTCGGTAGAGGTGCCATTGGCGCGGGCCGAACAGTTACCGAAAGAAACCAAAGAGGAATACCTGCCCACCGTCGGTAATCAATTGACCGGAGTATCGGTTTGGCTGATTGATAATGATCCGGCTATCTGTCGTGGGATGCGTGTCTTGCTTGAAGGTTGGGGATGTCAGGTAGCGACGGTTCAGGATAAGGCGCAGTTAATGGCATTACTCGCACAGCATCCGGCGCCGACGCTATTGATAGCGGATTATCATCTGGATAATGATGAAAATGGCCTCGATGCGGCGATCACCTTCAATCAGCAATTAGCGCGGACTATCCCAGTCATTATGATCACGGCAAACTACACGCATGAACTTAAGCAGGTGGTCAGAGAACAGGGGTATTTGTTGATGAATAAGCCGGTTAAGCCGATGAAGTTGAAGATGACGCTCAATCATCTGCTGGAATCAGCACACTAGGTTAGCCTAATGTGCCGTCTCATCGATTGCTGTGGGTTGGTTTGATCGATGCCGGTGATATAGGATATCGATCAGGCATTGCGCACTATTACTATGATGATATTAGCGTTTTAGATATTGATTGAAATCGATATTGCCGGCGGATAATACGGCTTGTATGCGATTGTGAACTCCGAGTTTGCGCAAAATAGCACTGACATGTGCTTTTACCGTAGTTTCGGCAATATTCAGGTTGTAAGCGATCTGTTTATTGGATTCTCCTTCTGACATACGTTCGAGCACCAACAGTTGTCGACGGGTTAGGGAGGAGAGCATTTCATCAGGAATTTGACTATCGTCATGACGACGCTGAATGCTACTGCGGGGCTTTTCTGAACGGATAATGTCAGATGGCAGATAGACGTTGCCATCTAAGATTTGCTGTAAAGCATCGGTCATCTGTTCGCGCGGAGAGGATTTAGTGATAAAACCCACCGCCCCGTAAGTGATGGCTTGCAGGACGATCTGTTTATCTTGTTCGGCTGAGACAATCACAACGGGAATCGTGGGCGAGTCGTTACGTAAGCTGATCAGACCATTGAGGCCATTCATCCCCGGCATATTCAGATCGAGTAAGATTAAGTCGAGATCATCTTCTTGGGCTGCGATGGTCAGAGCGCTATCCAAATCGTCAGTTTCAAGCGTTTCGCAACCTGGAAAACCGTTGGCTATCACGCCACATATCGCTTCTCGAAATAGCGGGTGGTCATCGGCAATTAAAATTTTATACACGTTGTTCTCCCGTTGGACGACTGCCATGGTGACAGTGTATGGGTGTCCATTATAATTATTCTGTCATGGGGCTAATCATGGGGCCAAATTTCCAAGCACAGCTTACTACATTGACACATCGAGGTTGTAATCGTTTTTGCATCGAGTCTTAAGGCGTTAAACAGTTCATTTTCGTCAGCCCTGCTGTGATTCTGTTAAGTATAACTTTAATCGCCATGTATGAGTTCTGTTATGAATGTGATAGCGCTCCGTGAATGATATGAGCGGTGTCATTGTATCGGCTACAGATAAATCGATCTAGATTATCGTTGCCACCATTACAACCTTAGTCGGTGTTAATGTGTATTCGACTTAACGTGCAAAAAAGCAGGACTAAAGTACTGTTTTGCTGATTTATAAAATCACTGCATACCTGTTTCATGCTAAAATTCAACGATGTATGACTGCTTTAGTCAGTCGTAAGTGCTATGGCTTTTCTGCTTATTATTCAGTGGATATGCGTTTTATAGATATCAATATAGTGACAATAATTAGGGCTCGGCGAAGCGGTAGCGATGGCTTTTAAACGACAACGACATGACAACTCAACCGGATCGCCTACTCAGCTTTTGTGGGGTGGGGCTTTTATTATTTTACTGTTGTTGGGCGCACAAGCCCTGTATTTTTATTTTAATACGCAGTCGCACTATCGAGCACAACTCAATGTTTTACGCGAAGAGTTAATAGACGAGCAGCATAGCCGGCTTGCCTCGGAATTGGCCGATGCGCGCGCGATGATTGATCAGCGGTTCATTGAAGCGATGGCATTACTAAAACAACAGGCCCGTAGTCAAACGCATCAGGCGCTGACGCAGATGAATTCACTCTATCAACGTTATCACGAACAGTTAAGTGACGCTGAGATGCAGCAGATGCTGATTGAGTCTCTCAGAGATATTCGTTTTTTTGATGGGCGCGGTTATTACTTTATCGATGAGATGGATGGCACCATACGGTTGCTACCGACGAACTCCGAGAAAGAGGGGAGCTCGGCACTGAGTATGCAGGATACTGCTGCTCAGCGAGTTATGCAGGGATTGATTCGGGTGGTGTCAAATCCACGCCAGGAAGGGTTTTCTTACTATCGGTGGTATGCACCCGATGATAAGCAAGTGATGAAAGAGAAGGTCTCCTATGTCGGCGTGTTTAAACCGTATAATTGGATCGTGGGCACAGGCGATTATTTATATCGATTTGAAAATGACTTAAAGCCGAAGATTTATGATGATATCCGTCATATTCATTTTGCTCGCACCGGCTATATTGCACTGATGAATCGGCAAGGCCGTCTACTGGCCAGTGGTGCCAACCCCGAACGTGAAGGCATCGATTATTTACATCACTCAGATCCCGCTATCCGTGCAACAACCCAGCAGATTATCGAGCAAGCGCAGCTGGGCGGATATTTATCCTACGATGACTATCAAGCTGATAAGCATCCCTTGATAAAGAGTCAGCTCATCGAGGACCGAGACTGGGTTTTGATGGCTGGGATTTATCAAAATGAAATCAATGAACTTTTTTCATCGAAGCAACAACGCCTAGATGCCGAGATAAAAAGAGATCGATTACATCAAATGATAGCGCTGTCGGTTATTGGTTTATTAGCGTTGCTGATAACACTGACCTATAGTCGCTGGCTGAAGGCGCGTTTCACGCGGTACGAGCATGATATTAATCGTCAGCAGCATAAATTACGGAAAGTGGCTGATACATTAAAGCTGAATGCGTTAATTGTCGAATCCGCCTATGAGGGGGTGATTGTTTGTGATGCCGACCTGCGGATAGTGCAGGTCAACAGTGCTTTTACGCGTATCACCGGATATCCATCCGCTGAAGTACTGGGGAAAACCCCAGCGATACTCTCGTCAGGCTTTCATGATGATCAGTTTTATCAAGAGATGTGGCATGCTTTAAACGTTGAAGGTAGTTGGCGGGGCGAAGTGTGGAGCAAGCGCAAGAGTGGTGAGGTCTATCCCGAATGGTTATCGATCAGTGAAAATAAATACGCTGATGGCTCCGTGCAGAATTATATTGCGACGTTTTCGGACATCACGCAGCTTAAGGATTTAGAGCATAAGTTACGTGATTTGGCTGAAACGGACCCTTTGACGGGACTGGCGAATCGACGAATGTTGATGGATTGCCTTAATCGCGATCTGGCTGCACGACATCGTTATCAATCGGCAGGCATTGCGTTGTTTTATATCGATCTCGATCATTTTAAAACCATTAATGACTGCTATGGACATGATATTGGTGATTCACTCTTAATAGAGGTCGCCAAGCGTTTGCAAAGTTGTCTGCGCGATTCGGATTTGCCCTGCCGAGTAGGAGGGGATGAATTTATCTTAATTGTGAAATTTAAAGAAGATATCGGTGTTGAAGAGTTGATTCAGTTCAGTCAACGTCTCTTAAATGCACTGATTAAGCCAATGCACTTAACCAATATCGACATAGAGATCAGTTGTAGTGTGGGGGTCGCGGTGTGTGAATCAAGTGATGATGCTTACAGCTTGATGAAGAGTGCCGATCAAGCACTCTACAAAGCCAAGCATCAGGGACGGGGGTGTGCTTGTTTTCATGATGATCGTATCAGCGCGACCGTTTACCCATCCCCTGCTGAGGTTGAAAGCCCGTGACGGCGAGTACCGATGCGACGAGTGTCACCAGGCAGACAATGATAAGTGCTTCGCTGTGCCACTGCTGATACAGCGCAAAGCGAATCAGTTCGACACCATGCGTAAATGGGTTCCAAGCACAAACCCAATATAACCACTCATTGGCTTCGCGCATCTTCCATAGAGGGTAGAGGGCAGAAGAGAGAAAGAACATCGGAAAAATAACAAAGTTCATCACCCCGGCAAAGTTTTCTAACTGTTTGATCTTGGCCGAAATGAATAGACCGATCGCGCTGAGCATCATGGCCACCATTAAGAATGCGGGCAGGGCGGTTAGATAGCCCCAAAGGGGGGCCTCAACGCCCCAGCACCAGGCAATTAGCAGAAAACCATAGACTTGTAGTAACGAGACTAATGAGGTTGCGAGGAGTTTGGCAAGCAGGAGAAAAGGTCTTGGCATGGGACTGATCAATAACACGCGCATGCTGCCCATCTCACGATCATAGACCATCGATAGTGAACTCTGCATGCCGTTGAATAAAATAATCATGGCGCATAAGCCGGGTACGATATAAACCTCGTAAGTGATATAGGTTTCATAGGGTTCGATGATGGCGATGCCCAGTGCCGCGCGAAAGCCAGAGGCAAACACGACTAACCAGAGTAACGGCCTAACGAGCGCACTAAAGAAGCGTGACCGTTGATGAATAAAGCGTAACAACTCTCGTTGTAATAAGCCGTTGAAGCAGATGAGTAGATCCCGAAACGTCATTCTGTGACTCCTGTCAGTGACCGAAATAAACTACTGATATCGGCACACCGATGTTGCTGACAGAGTTGGGCGGCAGTATCACTGGCGAGTACTTTGCCTTTAAATAGAATGGTAACTAGATCATCGCTCTGTACTTCTTCCATTAAATGGGTTGCCCAGAATGCGGTGAGTTGCTCTGTTTGACACAGCTGTCGAATATGTTGATTGAGAGATTCACGGGTGGCGGGGTCAAGCCCGACACTGGGTTCATCGAGTAATAAAATTTCGGGTTTATGTAGCAAAGCGCGGGCGATTTCGACTCGTCGACGGTGACCACCGTTGAGATGGCGCACTTTCTCATCGAGCCGATCCTGCAAATCAAAGCGTGCCAGTTGTTCGCTAATACGCGGTCGTGCCTGTCGTTTTGACATACCGTGCAGTGCCGCATGATAGTAGAGGTTTTGGGCGACAGTGAGGTCTAGGTCTAGGGTACTTTGTTGGAATACAACGCCCAGTTTTCGCATCACCTGTGCAGGATGCTGGGCGATACTGTGGCCAGCAATGCTAATATCGCCGCTTTGTAAGGCATATAAGCGTGTCAGCAAAGCAAAGAGTGTGCTTTTACCTGCTCCATTAGGCCCTAATAGCGCGTTAAAACGCCCCTCCTGGAGCGTCAGGTTAATATCCTCTAGTGCCAAGAGCGAGCCATAGCTGAAACTGAGGTTGCGGATGTCGATGCTCATGGCGTTTGTCCTGATCAAGGTTTGATTCGCACACCCCAAGGGTAGCGGCCCACTTTGATGGATTTGATCACCTTCATGTCATCGATATCAATGACCGAGACATCACCGCTGATACCGTTAGTGGTGAGCAGCATGCTCTGATCGCTATTGAAATCCATATGCCAGACACGGCGGCCCACTAATAGATAGTCGAGTACTTCATAGGTTTTCGCATCGACCACGGCGATGTGATTGGCAGGCCCGAGCGCAACAAAGGCATAGCGGCCATCGTCGGTGAGTTTGACGCCAACAGGCTGAACTTTGTCAGGATGAATGCCTTTTATGTTGAACGTTAACTTACGTGTGATTTGACGGCTGTCGACATCAATAACGGACACCGTGCCGCCAATTTCAGCGGATACCCAGACGATATCCCCCTGTTGATTAAACTCGACATGGCGTGGGCGCTGATCAACCAGTGTATTATCAACCAGCTCGTGGGTTTCAGTATCGATCCAGTGAACCATATTGGTGGTTTCGCTGGTACTTAGCGCCCACTTTCCATCGGGGCTGACGGCCATCCCTTCCGGCTCAACACCGACGTCGACCTGTGCCAGCACCTCGAAGGTTACGGTATCCACTACTGTTACCAGAGCGTCATCTTCGTTGGCAATATAGAGACGGCGGTCATCGGGATGCAGGGCAAACTGTTCCGGATCTTCACCGGATGGTAGTTCGCCAATGATGGTGTGATCTTTCAGATCCATAATCTGAACAGTATCGGAATCACTGGCACAGATGTACAGTTTGGTTCGGTCCCGGTTAAAGATAATCCCGCGTGGACGTTCGCCTACGTCCAGGGTTGCAGTGACTTCCATGGTATCCAGATCGATAATCGAGAGGGTGTCATCTTTCTCGTTGGATACATAGGCCGTTTCAGCCCATGCCGGTGTACTGAGCAAAGCACCGCTTAGAACAGCTGCAGCCAGAGGTTTAAGTGTCGATTTAACCGTTTTCATAAAACAATACCTATTATTTTCTTATGGTTAAAAGCTTAATCAGTTACTGAAGCTAACCTGACATTGAGATTCAGGTTTATCAAAGCCTAGTGTATCCAGTTCAGTAACCGGGTGTAGAAAGCCTTCCAGAGGGGGTTGTGAAACCAGTGATTTGGGGTGGACCATCGGTATCGGCTGACGCAGCTGACCACTCCAGAGTCGGTAATTCAGTTTGCGGCCTTTAAAGCCGGCTAACTGAAATTTGTCTGAAGTGATGAAGCTGAACAGCTCTTCAGGAGAGTCGGATCGGGTCTGAGTCACCGCTTCACCAATAGAGCGAACTGCCGCCCAAGCGGCATAGTCCTTATCGTTCATCCAGCGGGAGCTGAGTTTTTCAAAGCGGCTCTGTAACTGAGCCGCACCCCACTGTTCGACCACTCGGTGCCATGCCACTGGGGTTAAACCTTGAGTGCCGGCGACGGGGCGAGGGTACCAGGTGTTGTATTGAACATACTCACCAAAATCACCTCGCTCATCGGCAACTACCACTAAGTCATACTCAGCGGTCTGGGTAAATAGGGGCAACTCTTTTTGAGCCGTACGACGCAGGTCGGTATCAAAGTCCCAAGTTTTCTCTTCAATCACGTTGATACCGAAGCGTTTACTGCTGCGTTTTAAAGAATCTGCATAAGCGATATCTTCTGGGGTATCCCCTCTAATAATCAGCCAGTCGCTGAGCCGCTTGGCGTTGGCCCATTGCGCTAACGCATCAGTAAGCATCGCCCGACTGGGCAGGGTATGAAGGGTGTTCTTCAGGCACTGCTTGCTCCGCAGTTCATTGGCATAGCTTCCGGCATTAAAAACAGCCGCGCCATGCTTTGTTGCCAGATCTACGAGTTGTGTCAGCTGGGTGGCTGGAAGGTCGGCAACCAGCAGTTTAATACCCTGATCCAACCAGCCCTGAGCAATGCTGCTTACCTGTTCGGGTGACTCAGCCAATTCGCTGGCAAGGTTAAATTTCTGCTTCAGAAAGCGGCCGGTCGTGTTGTTGTCTTTGATGCCTAGTTCAGCCCCTTTAAAGCCTCGATCTTTAGGCTCGGGGATCAGGTTGGACAGAACAGGGCCTTGATCAGGGTGGTAAGCGATAAAGCCGATTCTGATCGTTAAAGTCTCACTCGCCTGAGCTAATGCAGGTAGCAAGATGGCCAGTATAAGGGCAGTTTTTCTAATTATTTTCATTTTTTACTCCATACGCTACCCGTTCAGAATAGGGGGAAGTGTGGGCGGAATAAATATGAAGAAAGTATTGTTCAAATAGTTCTCAAGTACTATTTTTAAAAATTCACAGCGCCTTAGCATAGATAAGGAAAAGACAAACAATGAGGTTCTGTGCAATGAAAACAATGATAAAAACAATGTCGGCTGTAATGTTAGTAACCGGGGCGATGGCCTTTAGTCATCTGTCTATGGCAAAGGGTGATCTGACCCGTAAGCCTGTTGCTCTGCCTGATCTGGTGATGGGAAGTGAAGAGAGTGATTACAGCTTTTCTCAGAAAACCTATGAGCTGGAAACCGGTACCGCCTACAAGCTGGAGATCATCTCCAGTGGTCTTAAAGAGTATGCATTACAGGCGCCTGAATTCTTTACATCTGTCTTTCTGCGTAAGGTTGAAGCCGGTGGTATGGAGATTAAAGCGGTTGGCCTGACTGAGCTTGAATTTGAAGATGAAGGCAGCGCTGAGATCTACTTTGTACCGATTAAACCGGGTAAGTTTGAATTTTATGCTGATGGCCTGCAAAACAAGGGCATGGTTGGTGAGTTTGTAGTGAAGTAAGCAGTGAAGTAAGCAGCGATACAGATGTGAAGCAGGCGGTTATACCGCCCGTTTTTGCTTTAGGGAAGGTGCGAATAAGTCCGTTATGTTCTCTGCGGACATTAGAATGGCCAGATACGCGAAAGCCAGAGGCGTAATTGACTTATTCGCACCTTCCTTAGAAAAAGAGAGTTACGGAGGTTGCGATGAAGCGGTTGTCTGCTTTTCTTCTGCTGTTATCACTTTCTGTTCAGGTGCCGGTTCAGGCAAAGGAGCCTGAACTTTCAGAAGCGTTTCTGCAGGCGGCCCCTCGGATAAAACTCTATATGGCTTATGCCGAGTATAAGATGGGGCATCATGAGCTGGCCCGGATGATGTGGCGGGCCACCGGAGGAAGTGGTCGGGCAGAAGCGCTGTTTAATCTGGGCAACCTCTCTGTACAGGGACTCAGTGTTGAAAAAAATATTACTGAAGCGGTGAGTCTCTATAGCGAAGCGGGGCGGCTGGGAAGCCGTTCTGCGGCTTATCAGTTAGGTCTTCTTTATCTGCATCATCCGGATCTGAATGATGCAACCAAAGCCCGGCACTGGCTCTCTGTGGCCGCGATCGATGGTGATGAGGATGCAGCAGAACGGCTGGCTACACTGAGCCGCGATGAACAGTCTGATGATCCATTACGAGCAGTCGAGGCGCTACTTATTCAGGGTGAAACAGGCGCTGCGATTCAGCATTTGCAGCAATTGGTAGAGAGTGATCCGGTCAACCTGACTGCGGCAACCAGGCTTGCCTGGCTGTATGAGAGTGGTTTGGGTGTGGAGAGAGATATTAGCCGAGCAGCTCAATTATTTATGAGAGCGGCAGAGGGCGGAAATGCCGAAGCGCAGTATGCTCTTTCAGTGATGTATCAAACTGGAGTAGGGCAGGTGCAGAATCGAGTCTTAGCTGATTTATGGCTACACCGTGCCGCGGCTCAGTACTACCAGCCTGCATTGGATACATTATCGGCCTCCGGCAGCGCCGATTAACAAGTAAAGGGGGATGTGGCCCCGTTAAAAAACTTTTTTTGTTAGATTACTGTATTAAGGGCTCATTACTAGAGATGAACATTATTTGTTCAATTGTTCTCATCGGCGTGATTTTAACCCCAGTTTTTTCGTATGCCTTTCATGTATCGGATCGAAGTCCGGATCATCGGCAACTCTTTTACATAGATCTGAGGAAGGTGGTTTTACTCGCCTAGTTTGGTGTGCATAAATGGTGGGCCGAATCAGTTAGTGAAAAACTCGAAGTAGAGACGCTGGCTCTACTTCGATAGCTCATTTTTTATGTATGTATTTTATAACATATTGATATTTAATAATTATTTCTTTATTTGGCATCTGGCTTAGTACCAAGGTACTGGTTTTTCAGCACCAAAGCAGAATTCAGACGCTTTACCTTCCCGTTCTATTATCAAACCCATAGAGATCTACCGGTTTTCTGAATGACTTGTCAGTCACTATCAGAGCCGCAAGATCTGAGATTTTAAAAACTCTAATAAGACTGGTGATGTAAATGAGAATGCCAACGAAAACTCTGGGTGTTATTGCTGCAGGTTCACTTTCTATGCTGTTGTCGGCGCAAGTTATGGCGCATGGTGATGTAACTCCGCAAGCCATTGATACGCATCTACTGAAGCCTCTGGGTGAAGAATGGTTAGAGGAAAACCCCTACGGCCAAGATTATGAAAATCATGCGGCGGCGGTTGAAATTGGTTTTTCTGCTTACACTCAAAACTGTGCTCGGTGTCATGGTCTCGAAGGCGTTTCTGGGGGAATTGCACCCGATTTGCGCTACCTAGAGCCCGGTATTGAAGGCGATGAGTGGTTTAAATACCGTGTTATTAACGGTGCCGTGCGTGATGGTCGAGTGTATATGCCAAAAATGGCGGATTATCTGAATCAAGAAGCGTTGTGGGCGATTCGTTCATGGTTAGAAACTGTTGCCACCACCGAATAAAAGGAGCCGATGATGCGCTTTGTTGCCCTGTTAGTCGTATTTGCCCTGAGTTGCATCGGTACGGCTCAGGCGCGCCATTTTGATGATGTCGTGGATAGCGGTGTTATTTATATTGGCGCTTATAAAGATTTCCCGCCTTACTCATTTATCGATGAGCAAGGTGAGCCTGCGGGCGTCGATATCGAGATAGGGCGACGTATCGCTGCGGCGTTTGATCTGCAGATGGCGGTGCACTGGATTACGCCCGATGAAACCCTGAGTGATGATTTACGTAACAGTGTCTGGAAGGGGCACTACCTCGATAAGGATGAAGCCAATCCCTTGGCGCGCAAGCATCTTGCCGATGTCATGATGCGGGTACCCTATGACCGGGAATATGCCTTTCAGCGTGACGGTCAAGGCTTGCTCATCAACGATCAGGTGGTGTTATTTGGCCCGTATCAACGGGAGCGCTGGCAGGTCGCTTTCGATAGCGAAAAAATCGAGCGGGTTAGCACGGTCGCGGTGTTTCAATACCACCGTATTGGGGTCGAGATAGATAGTTTGCCGGATTTTTATCTAACCTCCGCGTTTGCTGGGCGAATGCGCAAAAATACCATTCACTTCTTTAATAATGCCGCAGCCTTTGAGGCGATGGTGGCAGGTAAGGTGGATGCGGTGATGGGAATGCGCGCAGAGATCGATTGGCAGATGAGTCAGCGAGACGATCAACGTTATCGGCTCGCTGAAAATGGCTTTCCGGCGATGGGTAAGCAGCAGTGGGATATTGGTATGGCGGTTTCACAACGCTATCGACAGTTGGGCAATGAGGTCGATGTTGTGGTTGAAGAGATGATTCGCAGCGGTGAAATTGAATCAATCTATGCCGCTTATGGGTTGCGATATGAGTTACCTGGGTTATATCAGGATGTGACTCAATAGTCGTTGATAACGCTTAGTCGATGACTGAATCGATGTCGGGACAGGCATTGATATCAGCCATGTAGCAGAGGTTTATGATGTTGCAAAAACATTCATCAGAAGAAGGGCGCTCTGTCATGATTACTGCGATGCCTGAGTTAACGCCGATACTCAAGGCGGATTGTAAGTTATATTTCGATGGTCAACATAACCGTTGGGTGCTGAAAGCCCCGCAACAGTTGGTGTTTCCCGATCAGCTCTCACTCATCACGTTACAGGCCTGTGATGGTCACTGTAGTAGTGCGCAGATTGCCCGTTCACTGGCGTCTTTTTCCGCGCTAAAGAATGTTACCGAATTTGATGTGTTGGATGTGTTAGCTGATTTTGAGCGACGTGGATTCATTTCAGTGCTCAACGTTTAATCGTTAGGGAAGGTGCGAATAAGTCAATTACGCCTCTGGCTGACAGAGAAGCTGGAGATCAAGGCAACAGTTACAGGCA
>NZ_JAUOQE010000028.1 GCF_030547545.1 Amphritea sp. 1_MG-2023 | reverse complement strand
GCCTGTAACGGTTGCCTTGATCTCCAGCTTCTCTGTAAGCCAGAGGCGTAATTGACTTATTCGCACCTTCCTTAACTACCCATGTGAAGGCCTCGGCTAAAGAAAAGTGAGAAATCGATTCAATGACTCAGTTGAGCGATTCTTTCGGCCAGCTGTTTATAGTCGGAATAACTGTCGACAGTGGCTTGACGCAGGGTCGAAGGCACCTCTGCCAATCCAGTTGTGTTGCCGTTGGGTAAGATGAATTGCCAAGCCGTTTTAAGTTGTAAGCTATGGTTTAATAACTGCTGACAGGCACTGTTGGTCCAGATATCAGCCACCGTATTACTCGCCTGAGCTTGACTTAGGCAAGCGTTAATCAGTGGGCGCTGCTTAACAATATAGACCGCCGCCGAACGCGGGTCGGTGACTTGTATGGCTAACGCGGATGATGCGATCGTCGTCAGCATGAGGGTGATGATAAAACGGTTGAAAGCGGACAACGGCTGCTCCTGTATCGAGTGTCAGCAACAGTGTAACCTATTTTCATGACGGGCTCAGCGGCGAGAGCCGCTGAGCGATGCTGTTATTCAAATAGACTGAGTTGTTGGTGATACCCCTCGTCAGCCATTTGTGCCACAGGAATAAAGCGTAGCGCCGCAGAATTAATACAATAGCGCAGACCCGTTGGTTGAGGCCCATCCTCGAAGACATGGCCTAAGTGAGAATCCGCATAGCGGCTACGTACCTCGGTGCGCGTCATAAAGAACTGCGTATCGCTGTGCTCACTGACGGCGGTCGGCGTGATGGGACGTGTGAAGCTGGGCCAACCGGTACCTGATTTATATTTATCCTGGGACGAAAATAGCGGCTCGCCACTGACAATATCGACATAGATACCGGCCCGTTTCTCATTCCAGAACTCATTTTGAAAAGCGCGCTCGGTCGCGTCTTCTTGAGTCACTTCATATTGTAGTTCGGTCAACATATTACGCAGTTGTTGCGCCGATGGTTTCTGGAAATCTCGATAAGGGTGCTGAGGGTTGTCCCCTTGATTGGCTGCCTGTTGTTGTAGGCCACGGCCAAACTGAGTGAAGTCAGGATGTAACGCTTCGCCCCAAGTTTTTTCCAGATACTGGTCGCGGCCTGAGTTAAAACGGTAGTATTTGTAGCGAATAGGATTACGTTGGTAATAATCTTGATGGTAATCTTCCGCCGGATAAAACACCGTTAGCTTGGTCAGTTCGGTAGCGAGTGGTTGACTATAGCGGCCTGAGGCGGCCAGTTCGGCCATGGATTTTTCGGCAAGCAGTCGCTGCTGTTCGTTATGATAGAACACGGCTGGACGGTATTGAGTACCTCGATCGACAAATGAGCCCTTGCCATCGGTCGGATCCATCTGTCGCCAAAGTGACTGTAACAGCCCCTGATAGGTAATAACCTGAGGATTATAGTAAACCTGTACCGCTTCAGTGTGGCCGGTGACGCCAGATGACACCGCTTTATACGTGGGATCGATTTGCTGACCGCCGGTATAGCCTGAAATCGCTTCGCTGACACCGGGGAGTTTTTCAAACCCTGCTTCGGTACACCAGAAGCATCCACCGGCAAATGTAGCCACTTTGAGTCCTTGTTGTTGCAGATCAGCACGGGCAATTTTTTCAGGGGCCGCTGTCACACTCAATACGGTAATACCGGTCAGGGCGGTTAGTAATATAGCTATGTTTTTTTTCATCGTGTCTCTCCGGATGAATCACTATCTAGAGTAATCATAGTCGCAGGGTGTGAAACCAAACTGAAAAGTGGCTGATTAGCGCCCCATGACTCATTTAGAACATGACTTTAATCACGGCTTTTTGAGCCAATGTTTATCAAGATCAAGTTTGTTAGGCGAGCTTCTTACGAGCGGCTCTTGTGAAGGAGGCTAAGGAAGGATTATAGTCATTATATTCACTAGGGTGTGTGGATAAGGCTATAGTCGCTTGCCGATCGCGGGCATCGGTTGTACTTCATTCACGTCATCCTCATGGTCAGTCTTAATGTTAACGGTGCTTGGATGCCTTATAGTCATGAAAATGTCATTCTGAATGAGTTTCCCTCGCTGGAGCAAGATAGCGTTATTCAAGTGAATGACGCAAGTGACGGCTTTAAGTATATTTCTCGTTTTATCGGTATTGATGGCCGTGTCATCATTACTCGATTGCCAGCCGTGACTCAGTTGGTAAAAAGCGGTATGGCAACGGATGAGCTGACTTACCGAGATACGTTTAACAGCAGACGTAAATTGGTGATGCGATTGATTTCTAATGGTCGTATCTATGCGTTTGAAACGGAAGTGATCGATCTTTTTTTACAGGGCGCGCGCCTGTTAATGACCAGCTACCCCGATAAAATTCAGTCGCGTTGGTTACGTAAAGAACCGCGTTATCCCTGTGCCATCACGGCGGAATTAGTCGTCGCCGATGAGCTGCTGAGCGGTATCATGATTAACTTCAGTAGTGGCGGCGGTTTACTCAAACTGACAAATGATCAAGGGTTTAGCGTGTTGCAGCAGGCGCGCAGCGAGCAGAGCGAATGTATTCTTAAATTACAGCTGCCCTTCAATGAAAAACCCGTTGATGTGCATGTCAAAATAATGTCGCTTTCGCTTGCCGAGCATCAGGTTGGCTTAGCCTTTAGCGCCGACCGTGAGATCATTGTACGTTATATCACGGCGTTAAAACTGGAATCGGTCGGCGAATTTTTTTAAGGCGGTTTAAGTTATCAACTCAGGCGAGCACGACCTGAGTGTGATGCTCTTTGCCAACACAGCCAATCACACACGCTTCGCTATAGCCTGCTGCGTGGAGCTCGGCAAGCACTTGATCGATCTGTGTCGCACTGACCGCTGCGAGTAGGCCGCCCGCCGTTTGTGGATCAAACAACAATTCAACCTTTGAGTTCGCCGCGTATTCATCCATATTGATAATTAAAGGCGCAAACTTTCTATTTTGGGCATGCAATGAACTCAACAGGCCCGCGCGCAGGCAACTCAACGCTCCGTCCATAACGGGTAAATTATCGGGCCATAGACGTACGCCTAAGTTAGATCCATCAAGCATCTCTGAGAGATGACCGAGCAAGCCAAAGCCGGTCACATCGGTGCAAGCATGAGCACCTGCTGTTGACAATATTTGACTCGCTTTATAATTTGACTGCAACATATGTTGTAGTGCCGTGCTGATCCACGTTCCCTTAGCCTGACTGCGCATATCGCTGGCAAACAGGGTGCCTGTGCCCAGTGGTTTGGTGAGAATTAAACGATCCCCCGGTTGCAGTCCTTGCTTCGTCAACAGTTGCTGACGATCCGCTAAACCATTGATAGTGAAGCCGAGCGTCAGTTCGCTGCCTTCTGAGGTATGTCCTCCAATTAGGCCGATATGACAATCAGTAAATACTTTACTGGCCCCTAATAACAGGTGACGCAAGCGTTGCTCGATAATGTCATCGCTGGCGTAGGGCAGACTGACGATCGCTTGAGCACTATGAGGGGTTGCGCCCATGGCAAAAATATCGCCGAGTGCATGATTAGCGGCAATCTGACCAAATAGAAAGTCATCGTTAACCAATTGACGAAAACTATCCACCGATTGCACCAGTAGTTTATCGCTCGGTACATCAATCACGGCCGCGTCATCGGGACGATTAAGACCGATCTCAATCGGTGTGATTGACTGAGGTAGTTGTTTCAATACTCGGTTAAGAATGCTGTGGCCGACTTTTGCGCCACAACCTCCACAGCGCATATCGGGATTTTCGATGCTGAATGTGTCGCCGGGAGACTGATCAGGCAGTTCGGTTAGTGCGCTGAAACGGCGCATAAATGTTTGATCAATATGGTTCTTCCAGCGCCATACCCAGGCTCCGGCGAAACTGAAGGGACCACGGGAGGCGACCGCATAACGATCGCCGGTACTGATAAGGCTGAGAAACCGCTGTTGCGGTTTATAACGAGTTAGAGGCTGTTGTGCTAGCGCCGCGAGTAGGTTGCGTAATAATGGCGCACCCTGTCGCACGGCGAAGACGCCGGCTTTGGGGCGAGGAAAGTTGATCATCTCGGCGATATCGCCGGTGGCGAAAATATCGGCGTGAGACACTGATTGTAAATAATCATTCACCTTGATGCAGCCATTATCGGCGCATTCCAACCCTGCCTTCGAAGGCCAATCTGCCCCTCGCGCATTGGTTGCCCAAATGATTTCATCGAGTTCTATCGCTGCGCCAGCGGCATTAATGACGCGCCCCTGTTTGACTTGAGCAACGCGAAACTCGGTATGCAGCTCGATATTGCGCGTTTTTAATACGCGTAAATAGTGCTGTTGAACCCGTTTATTTTGACCCGACAGAATCTGTTTTGGACCGCAGATAATATGAAAATGTAAATGACTGGTACGACGTTGTTGTTTGCTCAGCATTTTTTGCAATTTATATTGCATTGCTAGCAATATCTCAACGGCGCTGGCGCCTCCGCCAACGCTACCGATATGGATCTCTTGGTTATCATCCCCTTGCATAATTCGCGCTTGAAGCGCGTCCCAGTAGGTCAGTAGCTGTTTGACAGGTTTCACCCCCGTGGTGTATTCCGAGGCGCCGGGAATAGCGCTGAGTGCCGGGGTTGAGCCGGTATCGATACTCAGCAAGTCATAATGAAAATCGGGGTGGTTGAGGCACTGTACGGTACGACTGCTAGGATCGATACTCGTTACGGTATCTGCAATAAAGTCGATACCGGCATAGCGACAAAAGCGGCCTAAATCGATATGTGCTTGATCAACGCTGTAATGTCCCGCTATCAATCCTGGCAACATGCCGGAGTAAGGGGTTTGCACGAGATCGGAGATGAGGGTGATACGCACGCCCGCAGGCTTCTTCATCGCCATCATCAGTAGCGCGATGGCGTGAGCATGTCCACCGCCGATGAAGATCAGGTGTTTATTCGCGGGGGTAGGGTCCAGTTGCATGAGTTACTCGGCCTGTCTTGAAAGTTGGCTATATAGTAACGAATAAATGACCGGAGATAAGAAAAAAATACCGGGTGTGTGCACCCGGTTAATATTAACAAGAGCCTGATAATGATCAGCGATCACTCTGATGAGCGTAAGCCACTAACGCTCGAGGTGAAAGAGGCATCACTGATGGATTATCAATGTTCGAAAGCAGGCGAGAGGGCTGGCCAAATCAGCCTTCCCGCCGAAGACAGATAGCCGGTGAGGTGAGAGCAACCTGTCTGTCCTAACGAACGAGATTGATCTTAATGCAAATGAGAATGCTTATCAATAAGTTTTTGCTTTTTTATTGTTTATAAACTAACCCAGTTTTGTTGATGTCGATTTTATGGGCGTTGAGCTGATTTATAAGTCGCTATGCAAAGGTTTTCCCATAGGATATCCACAGAATAAGGGGATAACATGGGGTGTGGGTAATTGTTATACTGATTTGCCTCTTAAGACGTTTATAACCGGCTGCTCAGGACAAAATGCGAGCCTAATTTAATAAATCAGTCGACTCACAGCCGATAACGATCGTTTAAGGATGAGCAATAAGGGGACTGACCGATCATTGTTGCATAAAAGAGGCGCTGACATCGCTCGTTGTGGATATCTATTCACAACTTATACTCGGCTACTCACAGGGATATGCACAGATTGCTGGGATTTTGATGACCTGCGAAGCATAATGCTGTCAGTCAGACGACTGTCTGATGCATAGCGCATTAAAGCGTCTGCTACTCTCATCGGGGTGAGTGTCACCGCTAGCGTTATAGCCGTATTCGCTAGCACACTTTCTTTAGAATGGCGACACCCTGTTTATAACCTAAGCCACCATTACCGTGGACTACACCGCACGAGTGGCGAGTGCTCGTCAGTAGTTGCTGATGCATATCAATCAGACTATTCAGCGCAGGATTGTTCCACGGGCCTTTGGCTAGATTCATTCCTCCGGTGATCGTAATGAGATGCTGTTTAAGGAATGCGGGTAACTGTTCTAAGTTATCGATCAGGCCACTGTTGAGCAGGAAGGCCATCGGTACCACTGGATAGCAGGTGTAAACCTCTAATAAAGCGTGGCCATCTCGAAAGAGTTGCGCAAAATCGATGTCTGCTTGCTGACAGGCTAATTGATAGGCTTTTTTAAGGTGGGTATAACTGACAATGTCAGCAATGGCTTGCTGACCATCGTCTGCTAACAGCCCAAGGCCGACCGAGGCAACTTCAAGGGTGTCTGCTGGTTTGAGATGCAGCGCCTTGACGGCCGCTGAATTGCCGATCAGTAAGCGGCCGCTAAAATCGATGAGTGGATTGGCACAATCGACGCCGCGAAACAGCGATGTAATGGGCTGATACCAGCGTTCATCCGGCAGCGATTCAGGGGATAACTTATCGGCATTGAGTTGCTGATAACGACGTTGATAGTTTTCAAATAGCTGCTCAGCTAACGCACGGAACTGTGCTGCATCGCTGTGCTGACGCTGAATAAATTGTTCGGCTAATTCGTTATAGGCGGTTGTCAGTGGGTAATCCTGACCATAGACAGCCATGAGATTGAGTCTTTCCTGACGATCATAATCACTGCGCAGCCTATCGGTACCGCTGATGACAACGGCATCCACCGCACCACTGCTAATGAGTGAACGAGCCTCTGCTAGCGCTTCGATGGGCGCACAGCCGCTGCGATAGTGATGGTGAGCGAGTTGACTGTGCCAAGGGGTGCTGAGTGGATCAATGATCAGCTCAATTACACGCAAACCTTGTTGTATTAAGCTTGCTTGCTGCGCTAGGCAATCGTCTAAAGAGCCGTGGTTATCGACAGTTTTAGCGGAGGCAATTATCAGGGCCTGAGTCATCGTGTTAATCCTTGATCAAAGGCACTAGTCTATCAGGGTTTTCCTGTATATGAGAAGGGGCCGCACGCTAAGGGTGGGCCCTGAGGCTTGATTGAAGCGAAATTATTACTTCAGAAGTCGAATGCCGCTTGCTTCGATGGCAATTTTGCGTTCTTTATAAAGACGTCCGATTGACAGTTTGAATGCCTTTTTACTGCAACTGAATAAACGTTTGATCTCATCGGGAGAGGTTTTGTCATTGGCGGCGATAAACCCATCATGATCGTCTAGCAGGTGCAAAATACGTTTGCCCAGATCATCGGTTTTACCATACCCGAGTTGCTGTAAACTCAGATTAATCTTGCCATCAGGACGAACCAGCTTGATAAAGCCTTTCATTCGCTGACCATAGCGGACCGGCTTAAACACATCATCGTCGTAGATGACGCCCCAGTGTTGCCCGTTGATGATCGCTTTGTAGCCGATATGAGTGTGTTCTTCGATGATGAGATCAACCTGCTGGCCTTGCTCATAGCGATGAGGATAGTTATCGAGAAACTTATTTAGTTTGGTCGATCCGGCGATGCGATCAGTTTCTTGATCGAGATAGAGGTAGACGATCTGCTCTTGATCTTTTTCAACGGTTTTCTTCTGTTCACTAAAGGGCACTAAGAGATCTTTAGGCAGTCCCCAGTCGAAGAATGCGCCGGTGCGATTGAGATCGACAACCTTAAGGCAGGCAAATTCACCGATCTGGGCTTTAGGCGTATCGGTTGTAGCGATGAGCAAATCATCGGAATCGCGATAGATAAAGACCTCTAGCCTATCACCGGCTTGCGTATTGTCTGGGACATAACGCTGAGGCAGCAGAATTTCGCCTAGCTCTTCGCCATCGAGGTAAACGCCAAATTTAACTTGTTTGATCACTTCCAGATTATTGAATCGGCCGATCATTGCCATGGGGAGGTGTGCCTCTAGGTAGATGTAACGGAGCCGGATGTATTGTGCTCCGTTACTGAATCAGATATCGATGTGATCAAGAATGGGTTTCTAGGAACTCAGGGTCTAACTTCAACTCAGCATTGCTGTTAACACCGACGCCACGCTGACGAATGTTATCGGCAATCGATTTCGCTTCTTCCAGTGAATGCATATGGTAGGTACCGCACTGATATTCGTTGAGCTCAGGAATCTGATTTTGCTGTTCAACATGCAGCACATCGTCCATGGATTCTAACCAAGCATCAGCGACACGCTGCTCTTCAGGTGTTCCGACTAGGCTCATATAAAAACCGGTACGACAGCCCATGGGTGAGATATCGATAATTTCTACATCCTTCGCATTCAGATGATTGCGCATAAAGCCGGCAAACAGATGCTCAAGCGTATGAATGCCTTTCTCGCTGAGTATCTCTTCGTTGGGACGGCAGAAACGGAGATCGAAAACGGTGATGGTATCGCCATGTGGCGTTGTCATATTCTTGGCAACACGAACCGCTGGCGCATTCATACGGGTGTGATCAACAGTAAAGCTATCTAGCAGAGGCATGTGCAAATCTCTCGGAAATAACAAATAGTATAGTCGATGATTATCCCAGTATTAGGCTGGGAAATTAACCCTTAGCAACGGATTTCTTTTCAATCGCTGACGCATTACCTTTCCCGAATACGATTTAATAATTTACGTGCGGGAAAGCCGAGCCGTTTTTCCAACCGCTTGGCGCTATTGAGTAGGGTTCTAGGATTGGATTCGGGTTTACCGCCCTTGAAACCAAAGGCGATGAGGTTACCGCTATCAACGGTGCAGCATAGCCAGTTATCGCCAAACAGGTTTGAGAGTTGTTGATTAGCACGCGGATGATAACCATGGCCTTCATCCCACAGATTTAACACCAGTACGCCCTGATCGCTAAGCAGACGGTAACACTGTTCGAGATACTCTTGTTGCAATTGTTGCTGTTGCATGCCCGCATCGCTGAACAGATCGGTAAAAATTAGATCCGCTGTGGTGCTGCTTTGACATAGATAATCCATAGCATCACTGATACTGATGGTTAGTCGATGAGTATCCGGTAACTGAAAGTGACTAACCGCCGTATTGAGTACCTGTGGTCTAAGTTCGGCCACATGGATCTGTAGCGCCTCTGAGTAGCTGAGTAACGCATGAATCAGTGACCCACCTCCTAATCCCAGCATCAGCGCGTGTTGCGGAGCGGGTTGATACAGCAAACCGAGCAGCATGACCTGTAAATATTGATAAACAGGATATTCCGGCCGGCTTCGATCAATACGGCTCTGCTCGCCACCTTCGCCAAAGCTCATATAGCGATAGGGGCCGTCGTCATACACATAAATAGGACCATATTCGTCAACTAAACGAGTGATCTCTGTACCCTGCATGGTGCTCAAACAATGATTCTCCAAAAATATTCGCTGCCTCCTCTATGAGGGCAGTCGACGCTGTCCATCGGTATTAGCCTTAATGAGTTTAATCCTAGCTACATAGTTGAACGGCGCGATGGCGACTTTTGATCTACCATTAATCACCGCAGAAAGGATAAAAACAAATAATGAGGGATACACTCATGGAGCAAAGTGAGTTGGTGTTAGCCCATTGTATCGGGTGTGGCTGTGATGATCATCACAGTTGTGATACGGATGCGGGCAAATGTACCTGGATTGTCGTAGACTGGGAATTAAATGTCGGTGTTTGTAGTGCTTGTAAAGCGGCGTTAGTTGCTTGGAAACAGGGCGCAAGGAGCGCTGCGGCGGTTCAAGCGAGCAGACAACAGGAACAGCCACCGTTAGGATAGAAAAAACCAGACCGCCACTGATCGATGATGCAGCGCTGACGCTCGTTGCGATATCACTGTTTTGATAGCATAAAGGAGCCATCGGCTCCTTTATGGTCTTCTGAGTATAAGTATCGTGACGGTTAACGGATACCCATGCGACGGATCGCTTGAGGGGTAAAGTCACTGTGCTTGAAGCGAGCATTGAAATCGAACCCATCGCCCTCTTCATTGGTTAGACTGCCCACCAAGTAGCGTCCCGATTGCAGATCATACAGGGCCTCAGCGGTTAACCAAGGCACCTGAGCGTCTTGATACTGTAACTGATGCGCTTCACCCACACGCCATAGCTGCCCACGACCGTCGTAATGATCGACAATCGCCGCTTGCCAGGTATCTTCATCGATATAGAACACGCGTTTGGCGTAGATATGACGAGCGCCTTCTTTCAGTGTGGCTTCAACCTTCCACACGCGGTGCAGTTCATAGCGACCGTAATCGGGGTTCATATGACCTTGTTTTAAGATATCGGTGTATTTCAGCTGACGATCGGCTAGCTTGTAGCTGTTATACGGGATGTAAATCTCCTCTTTACCCATCAGTTTCCAGTGATAGCGATCCGGCGCACCGTTGAAAAGATCGAGATTGTCGGAGGTTCGCTGTCCATCGGAGGCTGTCCCCGGGGCATCATAAGCAATCTGTGGTGCGCGACGTACTCGCCGTTGACCCGCATTGTAGATCCATGCCTGACGCGGTTTGGCGATCTGATTTTGCGCTTCATGTACGAGTAAGACGTTACCGGTCAGTCGAGCGGGCGCCTTAATTTGTTGCACGAAGTAGAAGAGGATATTGTCATCCTTATCGCTACGGCCCTCTTTCAGATAGTTTGGCCAAGACATCTTTTCGGTGATTTTAACCGGTACGAAATTGCCATTTTCATGTACGGGCACCTGTACAAAGGTACGTTCCAGCGCGCCGCCTCGGTAACGAGACATATGGTTCCAAATCACCTCCAAACCATTGCTTGGAATAGGGAAGGGAATACCTTCCAGAGTGTTCGCACTGAGTCCGTTACCGTTATCGGTTAATTCTGAGTTAACCGCATTGTTGCGAGCATTGTCATACTGAATCGCCGGTAGTGACGCACTCCGATGAGTCGGATAGACATTCATTCGAAAGCTATCGGGATATTTAGCAAACATCGCCCGTTGGCCAGGGGTTAAGTGCTGCTGATATTCGGCGGCATTGGTCGCGGTAATCGTGATGAGCGGTTGTTCACCGGCATAGGGGTCTTTAAAGCGTTCTCCGCCGGCGGGTAAGCCGCCATTCCAAGCAGGAATCGAACCATCGGCATTAGCGGCTTTTTCAGCTCCCATCGGGGTTAATGTCGTGCCGAGTTTAGCCGCTTCAACCGCGGACACTGCGGCGCTGGTTGACAGACTGAAACTCAACCCTATCACTGAACTAAGGATCAAAGCCGTTGATGTAAACGTCATAATAAATTCTCCTGTTTTCCTTAACACTTAGAAAGAGATCGAAGCACTGAGTGAAAGAAAATCGCGATCACTGATGGCGTTATAGTCACCGCCAAAGAAATTGGTATAGCCAAGCTGTACTTGATATTGATTTAGATAATCAGCGGTTAGGCTGACAGTGGCGACTTTTTCACCTTCCCTAAAGGTGGCGCCGGGTTCTGGCCCATTGCCTCCAAGACCCTGTTTAAAGCTTATCTGAGGGGATAAATTGATACCTGAAAAGGCATTCGGATAATTGAGACTGGCGCGGACGACGTATCCATAGGAGTCTTGCGTAACAAAACCATCCGTGTCACCGGAGGTATAGCCAAAGGTACCGTGACGGCCGTATTTTAGTGCATTAGCGTCTTCATCGAAGTCGTTAATGTGCGTCCAACCAAGCTCACCGATTAGCGTTAGACGGCTAGCGCCTAAGGTGTTATCAAAAAATTGTAAAAAACTGGTTTGTAGCTGCGTGATATCGAATAGGGTGTATCCATGAACATCCTCACCAGGGGCTGAACTGGCGACTAGGTTGTCTGCTGCCGTATTGCCGCTGCTTGCTCCCAGCCCTTCCGATAGGATGGCAGAGACTAGCAATGGGCCATTGATCTGAACGGGCGCATCTATTTTATGCGTCATTTCTCCAGACCAGGCGACGCTACCAATGGTGGTGTTAAAACTGAGGCCTAACATCTGTGTATCTTCTGGATATTCAATGAAGTATTCAGAGGTGAATACGCCAGGTACTCCGCCAGCCGTGTACTTGACGCCACTCGAGATGGGTAATCGACTATGATAATTAGCCAAGTAGAGACCAAACTCAGTGCTGTTTAGGGCTTCGGCATAATACCTAAATGCCAAACCAAATTGACCATCATTATCGGCTTCACGGCGCCCATCATTATGACGGTTGATGACAAATAGTCCGCCAGCGGTACCGAAGTAAGCAGAATCACCTTGTTGCGTTGGCGGGATTAAGGCAGAGTTGATCCGAATGCCATCACAGCCTTCTGCACCGAAGTCATTGCTGGAAAAATAAGTACCACAGCCATCAATAGCGGTGGGTTCCCATTTAAGCTGATAGAAACTCTCTACGCTGAGGTTGTCCGTCAGCCCTAACGATGCAAATGCCATATTTGATGGCAAAAGAGCTTCTTTAACCTCGACCCCAGCACGACGAATGGCACTGACATCGATGGGGTTAATTGAGTTTAGACCGCCTTGAATGAAGGTACTTTCCCCCCAGTTGATGACTTGACGACCTAGCCTGACATCGAGCGGTTGTTCGTTTACCGTAAAGGAGCCAAACACATAGGCATCGAGAACTTCCGCGCCGGAAAATTTGGCATAGTCGTTAAAGCCATCATCACTGAGCTGATCATTTTGTGAGTAACCATTGGCCGTATTACCATGCGCGCGATTACCATCATTAAGCTCGGTATCGAACCAGTATTTTCCACGGATAAACGCGCCAATATTATCTTTACGTAACTCCAGATCATGGACACCCTTGAACACGGTTGAAAAAGAATGGCCTTTTTCAAAGTTGAGGTTGGCATCATCATACGAGCCTGAGCCGGTACTCGTGCCGCCATTCGCTGTTGATATGTAGCGCTCATCGGCGTCATTTAAGCGCCAACTGGAGCCAACGGAAAGTTGGGAGTCAAATCGGCCTTCTATCTCGCCAAGGTTAAATTCGACCGCCATCACCGGACTGGCCAATGTCGTTGACAAAATTGCCAGGCTGACGCTTTGTGCGAGTTGATTGCGCATCGGCGTGCTTAGCCTTGGAGCAGGCATCAGTATCGATCTCTTTGCCATTGGTTACACCTTTATCGGTAGCTTGTTATTTTTGTTGGTTCAGCCTATCCCAATCATTGGGATATGAGCGAGCCGACTGATCAGGTATCGAGTCCTGCGGCTGGCGTGATCTGAAATGCAGCTGATTAAATCATCTATCAATCGACCCTTCGCTCTCAATAACAATAGCTGTCATTATTACTGACAAAAAATGTCTTGGCTGTTTTTTCTGCGTTTCGTGGTGTAAGTTGAAAACGATAGAGTATGAATTTTATAAGATTTGCATAACGAAGTAGAAAAGAGAAATAAAAGATGGAAAAAACCATCACAGTTCCAACAGGTTATGTGCGGTATTTACTCTCTCAGGTAGAGAAACAGGGCTACAATCTCGATGCGCTGTTGGCTGAGGTTGGTATCGATGCCACAGAAATAAAGCAAAGAACGGAATTTTCTGCTGTCAAATTCGGTCAGCTGTATCAGCGAATTATGTGGACAGCGCAAGATGAGTCGTTTGGTATGGTCTCCGGTGGGCGAGTGCCTAATGGCACCTTTCGAATGATGTGTCATGCGATTATTCATTGTACAACGCTCGAAAAAGCGATTTATCGCAGTAGTGCGTTTTATGAAATTTGTCGAGGCACCATGGTTAAGCCTCTATTGGTACGTAAAGGCCGTTATGCCAAGCTTTCGTTTGCGCCAGTTAGTTCTGTGCCGGCCGAGGACGTGCGTACCATGTTGGAAAATGAACCGGCCGGCGTGGTACGCACCGGACTATCGATGTGGCATCACTTTATCAGTTGGCTGATTGGCTCTCGATTGGATCTTAAGGCGGCTTACTTTACGTTTCCTCAGCAGGAGGATAGTTATCATTATGAGACACTGTTTCAATCAGAAGTTAAATTTGATCAGCATGATAATGCCATCGTTTTTCCGGCTCGCTATCTTGATTACCCCATTATTCAGAATGATGAAAGCTTAAGAGGGTTTCTGCAAACCGCCCCCTATCAATTAATCGTTATGGTGGATAACGATCAAAGCTTGCGTTCACAGGTTAAAGCGATGTTGGGTAAAGATTTCAGTCGCGAGCTACCGGGAGCCGAGGAGGTGGCCTTTAAGTTGAATATGTCTGTATCGACTTTACGGCGTCGTTTGGCTGAAGAAAATAGCTCCTATCAAAAAATTAAAGACGAGTGTCGTAAGAAAGCGGCGATTAATTATATGGATTCGCCGCAGCTATCGATCAACGATGTGGCCGCCTTAATGGGTTTTGATGAACCCTCGGCTTTTTTTCGCTCGTTTAAAAAATGGACCGGCATGACACCGGGTGAGTATCGTCGTAGTGAAACCTATGGTGAGAAATACCGTCTGAGCATGAGTTAACGTAGGTCGATGGGGTCGAGCAAGAATGACTACGTTTTTTGATAAAAATATAACTTTTTATATTCCAAAGTGTTGACACAAACACGAAATCCTTTAATATACGCCACCTCGCTTAGGAGGGGTGGCTGAGTGGTCGAAAGCACTGGTCTTGAAAACCAGCGAGGGTTAATAGCCCTCCCAGGGTTCGAATCCCTGCCCCTCCGCCATAGCGAGAAACGTTGTTCCTCGATAGCTCAGTTGGTAGAGCAGTAGACTGTTAATCTATTGGTCGCTGGTTCGAGTCCAGCTCGAGGAGCCACAACGGGTCGTTAGCTCAGTTGGTAGAGCAGTTGGCTTTTAACCAATTGGTCATAGGTTCGAATCCTATACGACCCACCACTTTCTTTATTAAAGAATTGTGGTATGGGGTAAAAAAGAAGTTCGGTGTGGGTCGTTAGCTCAGTTGGTAGAGCAGTTGGCTTTTAACCAATTGGTCATAGGTTCGAATCCTATACGACCCACCACTTCTTATAGATAGCCACCGTTGGGTGGTTTTTTTATGCCTGCTGTTTATGGCACTGATAGGATGAGAACCGCTTGTGTGAATGGCGAGATTCGAGCCGAGCGCAGCGAGACAACGCTGACGCTTGCGGCAGCGGCCCGTAGGGCGTAGTCATCCTCTGAGATCCTACGACACGATCCAGCACTTCTTATAGATAGCCACCTTTGAGTGGTTTTTTTATGCCTGTTATTTATGGCACTGATAGGATGAGAACCGCTTGTGTGAATGGCGAGATGCGAGCCGAGCGCAGTGAAACAACGCTGACGCTTGCGGCAGCGGCCCGTAGGGCGTAAGTCAGCCTATAGGCTCCAACACCACTCATCAATAGCCAGTGTCGTTTATAGGTATCTAAAACGCATGACAGATGCCTTAAATTATCGGTAGTTGCTTCAGTGATGCAGCAGATAGCGGCTTTATTCGTAAAGCTCAATTTTATTATGCAGCTGTGAAGGTGGTAATATCGATAGCAGATGATCAACTCGTAGTCAGAAAGGATTTGAAATGCTGCTTCATAATCGCAATATCATTCGTGTGGCCAAAGGTGACAGTGTTGCTAACTGTATCATTTTAAAAATGTGCTACGACTATGCCGTGGTTAAGTTTGAAGGGAAAGAATACCGGATCGCTTATGATGTAATCGATGAGGTGGTTGGGCATGAGTTGTTGGTTAGTATCGAATAACTCGCGATGCTGTTGAGGTGTATCAAAAGCGCTGCTGAAACAGCGCTTGAAAGCGTAACTGATGACGTGTGCGTCTCGCCTTAGCGTCATCAGTTACAGGGGTTATGCCTTTTGCTTCGTGGGCGGCGGTATGCGATAGACGAGGGTGTAAAGCACGGGGACGACAATGAGTGTCAGTATCGTCGCAAAGCCCAAGCCGAACATGATGGTGACCGCCATCGATTGAAAGAAAACATCGAAGAGCAGCGGAATCATCCCCAGAATCGTGGTGATAGCGGCCATGGCAACCGGCCGTACACGACTGATGGCTGAGTGGAACACCGCTAGGTAGGGGTCCTTACCCTCGGATAACTCAAGGTTGATTTGATCCACCAATACAATACCGTTTTTAATCAGCATACCCGAGAGGCTCAGCAGGCCTAGCAGCGCCATAAAGCTAAAGGGTGCACTCATTACCAGTAAGCCGAAGGACACGCCGATAACTGCTAGCGGTACGGTTGCCCATATGACTAGCGGCGCCCGCACCGAGTTAAACAGCAATACGGTAATGATAAACATACACAAGTAACCTAGAGGTAAGCCGCCGAACAGGGCCGCTTGTGCGTCACGGGATGATTCATATTCGCCTCCCCATTCTAATTGATAGCCCGGCGGTAAATGGATCGCTTCGATGCGGGGCTTAACGCGACTGAACAGCGTGGCAGCGGTTTCATCACCCAAGACATCATGATCCGCCATCACGGTAATCGTGCGTTTACGATCGCGACGCATAATCAGCGAATCTTCCCAGTCGGTCTTAAAACCGTTGATCACTTGAGTGATCGGCACATAAGCATTGGTTGCCTGACTATACACCTGTAGCTCCGGTAAGCTATCAATGGTTAGGCGTTCATCCTGTGGTGCTCTGGCGATAATCGGCAATAGTTGGGTGCCGTCTCGGTAAAGGCCTACCTGCTGGCCCGAGAACGTCGACAATAATAGCTGATCAATATCCTGTTTACTGATGCCAACGCGGCGTGCCATCGCTTCATTAAATTGAGGGCGGATAACTTTCGTGCGTTGACGCCAATCATGACGAATATTGTGCGCGCCCGGATCTGATCGCATGATGGTCATGGCTTGACTGGCTAACAGCCGCAACTCATCGGGATCGGGGCCACTGAAACGGGCTTCTATTTTGGCATCCGTGGAGGGCCCTATCTCCATCTGTTTAACTTTGTATTGCGCCTGAGGGTAGTTATCGAGCATATAACGTCTTAGGTCGGCCATAACGTCGGGTAAGGCGTCTCGATTCTGTACTCGAATAATCAACTGACCAAAAGCGGCATAAGATTTTTCAGGGGCATAGGTGAGCATAAACCGTGGCGCGCCTCGGCCCGTGGTGCTGGTGACTTGCGTGACTCGCTGCTGTTGCATTAGGTAGCGTTGGATGGATTCAATATCCGCTTGAGTGGCGCGAATATCAGACCCTTGGTAGCGCCAGTAATCGAGATAAAACATCGGTGTGTTGGATGGCGGGAAGAAGGATTGCTTCACCTGCCCGAAACCGATAATCGCACTGACAAATAACGCGGCCATCAACACCATGGTGAGCAGGCGAAACCGCATACATAGGTGTAGTAGGCCTTTGTAGGTGGTAAAAATGAAGCCTTGATAGAGTTCGGCATCACTCCCGTCGGCACGATCAGCCGGATGACGCTCTTTAAACATCAGGTCGGCGAAAAACGGCGTCAGAGTAATCGCGGTGACCCAACTAAGCAATAACGAGATAAACAGAACCCAAAAGAGGCTACCGGCAAACTCACCAGTGGCGTCCGATGATAAGCCGATAGGCGCGAATGCGGTGATAGCAATGACGGTTGCACCGAGCAAGGGTAAATTCGTCTGTCGAGTGATATCCAGCGCGGCTTGAAGCTTCGTCTGACCTTTTTTAAGGCCGATCAGAATACCCTCGGTAATGACGATGGCGTTATCGACCAGCATACCGAGTGCGATAATCAACGCGCCGAGTGAAATACGCTGCAGTTCGATATCAAACAGTTTCATAAAGATAAAACTGCCAAGCACGGTTAATAGCAGGATTAGGCCGATCAATACGCCGCTTTTTAGTCCCATAAAAATAAGCAGCACGGCAATGACGATAACCACCGCTTCCACGAGACTCAGCATGAATGACTGCATCGAGTTATCGACTTCTGCGGGCTGATTGTAGACGCTACTGATCTCCATGCCGACAGGGCGCATATATTCAAGTTCAGCCATGCGCTGCTGTACAACTTCACCAATCTCTACGACGTTAACGCCACTACTGAATGAGATGCCTAACAGTAATGCTTGCTGGTTGTTGTAATTTATAATATTACTGGGGACCTCCGCATAGCCACGGGTGATGCTGGCCACGTCGCCGAGATAGACCAGTTGAGAGGTGCCAGGATTGGAAATGAGTAGCCCTTCGAGCGCTTTGATACTATCGAATTCGCCGGTCGGGTGTAGGCGGATATACTCACTATCGACGTTGACGCTACCGGCGTTGGAAACTTGATTTTGGGTTTGCAAGAGTTGATAGATACGGCTGGCGGATATACCCAGTGCCGAGAGTTTATTTCGGGCTATCTCAACCATGACCTCTTCTTGCTGCTTACCGGCAACGGTCACTTTGCCCACGCCTTTAATCAACACGAGCTCGCGTCGCAGATAATCTACATAGTTGTTTAACTCTTCATAGGAATAACCCTCACCGTTGACGGCGAGTAAAACCCCATAGACATCACCAAACTCATCAATCACGGTGGGGGTTGCGACGCCAGGGGGCAATTGTGCTTCAAGGTCATGTACCTTACGTCGTAGTGCGTCCCATATTTGTTGTAGATCATCTTTGCGATAGGTGCTTTTCATCTCAATGATAATCTGCGATAAGCCGTTCGATGAGATCGATGTGACGTAATCCACATAGGCCAGTTGCTGGATGGCATTCTCCAGCGGGTAAGTGACCTCTTCTTCAACCTGTTTCGGCGAGGCACCTGGGTAGGCGGTGGTGATCATCGCTTGTTTAATCGTAAAAGATGGATCTTCTAAGCGACCTAAGCCGTTGTAGGCGATGATGCCCCCAATCAAGAGTATCAGGGTAAACATCCAACTGGTGACTGGCCGTTTAATCGAATATTCAGTTAACTTCATCGTTAGAGCCCCGCTTCACGAGTCCAAGGTCGCACTTTCTGACCTTCGCTGAGGAAGCTTGCACCGACCGCGATCACTTGATCGCCGGGCACTATGCCGCTTTCAATCACAATACCTTGTTGCGTGATTTCACCGACAGTCACCTTAGCTTGATGAACTTGTTGCGTCTGAGGATCATATTTCCAGATAAAGCGGCTGCGATCCGATAGTGACGCACCTTCGGCAACGAACACCGCGCCAACCGGTAACATTAAGCGGGTGTTATTCAGATCAGTCACTTTTGAAACATCGATTTTGATACTCGCAGCCATCCCCGGCAGCACATTAAACGAGGTGGGTGTCGGCATGGAGAAAACGACTTTGTAGGTCAGGGTCGATGGATCGGCTTGAGTATCCCATTCCTTTACCTCGACGAGAAAGGATTGATCGGGATGGGTGTCAAACACTACGGTGGGTTGATAGTCGGTATCGGCTTTAACTCGCGAGATAATATTTTCAGGCAACTGAATAGTGATATCAATATGATCGCTGGTTTGTAGCAACAAGACCGTTTGATTCGCCTGAATGTTTTCATGCTGATCGATCTCTACCTTAGCAATCGTGCCACTGAAGGGCGCTCGCAGGTAGGTGTATTCTAAGTTTGTTTTGGCCACATTATAGGAGGTTAAGGCCACTTTTAGTTCAGCACTGGCTTCATCGTAACTCGATTGCGAGATGAGTTTACGTTCAAGCATGGTTTTAGCCCGTTCAAATTGAGAATTAGCGAGTTGATAGCGGGCTTGTCGATCATCAAGGGATAGTTTGTAATCTTGTTGATCGAGCCGTGCCAACAATTGACCTTGTTGTACTTTATGGCCGGGTCTGACGAGCACTTCAGCCACTTGTCCATTGACACGAAAAGCTAATTTGGAATCGCCATTCGCTTCCACCTCCGCCGGAAAACTACGGATATCGGTTAACGTTGGATTAGCGACTTGAAATATTTTTGCCGGCCTGATGATATCCGCTGTCGTAACGGCGTCATGATTGTCACTGCAACCTGTCAGAACCATTAGGAATGCCAGAATAGAAATCGGGGTCAGCCGAAATAAAACCTGCATGGTAAACCTCTAAAAATGTTGCCGGTGAATAAACCTAATAAGGGCTTATCGCGCGCGGATTGAGATGAAATTTTCTGGGATCTGTCTAATGATTGCATCACAGCCCCGTGATAGTGGATGCTGAGGAGGGTATTTCAGCTATTGCACGGTGAAATATATGTTAGATTCTGGTTAAATAATATTCATTAAATATTGCTAAGTTGTTAAGTAAAATTTATATGACTCTCGATCAATTACAAACGCTCAGCCGTATTGTTGAATGTGGCTCGCTCAAGTTGGCCGCTGACAGCTTACATAAAACTCAGCCAGCATTATCGATGGCGATTAAAAAGCTGGAACAGGAATACGGTTTTAAAATCCTTAACCGCAATAGCTATCGTCTGAGCTTAACGGAAGAGGGCCGTTCTTTTTACCGCAAGGCGCAAGAGCTGCTACTGAATAGCCAGCAGCTAAGCTCGCTAGGCCAACATTTAGGGGCTGGAAATGAGCCATTGATTCGATTTGCCTTTGATCAAGCCTGTCCCTACTCACACATATTGCAGGTATTGAAACAGTGTCAGCAGCAATATCCATCAACCGAGTTTAAAATTTCGGAAAAATCGCGCTTCGGGGCGCTGGATATGTTGCAACATGGGCAGGCCGATCTCGTGGTTAGCCCGTGGTGGCCGACATTTTATGCGGCCGGTGATTTCGATACCCTACCGATTGGGCATTTTCGTGTGCTCATGGTGGCTGCCCCCGAACTGTTTCCCGATGGCCCCGTGATCCATTCTGAGCAGTTAAAATCACAGGTTCACTTAACACTTGAGACCAGTCCTTTTAGCTTTGATTCGGATAGCTTAATGTTGGATAAAGGCGTGCGTCGTTGGAAAGCCGAGGATAGCTTCACCGTGAAACAGTTGTTGTTGGCTGGCTTAGGCTGGGGGTATGTGCCTGAACACTTAGTCAAAGACGAGCTTGAGCGTGGTGAGTTAATGCGTTTAACGCCAAAAGATGTTGAATATAGTGTCACAGGGGAAGTACGCTTGATTCGTAATTTGGAAGATAGTTTAGGGCCGGTCGCGAGCATGATATGGCAGACGTTTGCGCAAGAGACTTCGCCTGATACAGCGTCATGACGGTGTGTTGCCTAGGCTACCGAGAGGCTGCTGCTGGCGACGTGCAGTGAGCGTCAGGGTAGATGGATTTATCAGACAGGGGGTTATATGACGCATAGGCAACTGAAACAGAAGCATCGCGCGTTGCGAAAGGGATTTCATCTCAATTTGTCGTTACGAACGCATCGCGCGTTGAGTTGGCTCGATCGAGCCGAGCATAGTCATGATGATGCAGATGGGCAGTTTATTTTTCTGTGGATATCATTTAATGCGGCGTATGCCACGGATATCGAAGAGCAATATCGAACCACAGAGAAAGGAATGTTTGAAGCCTTTTTTAAAAAGCTGGTGGATCTCGATAGTGACGATCGGCTATATCATTCGGTCTGGGCGGAATTTTCCAGTTCGATTCGTGTATTACTGAATAATCCGTATATTTTTCAGCCTTTTTGGGACTATCAGAATGGGAAAATCCCCGAAACTGAGTGGCAAACGCGTTTTCAAACCTCTAAGCGTAAAGCCTCAACGGCACTCGGACGGCGTGATACGGTCGCCGTGCTATCGGTCGTTTTTAGACGTATCTATACCTTACGCAATCAAATTATTCATGGCGGTGCTACCTGGAATAGTCAGGCCAATCGTGCTCAGTTAAATGACTGTATCGCATTGTTGTCGAAGGTGATTCCTGTTGTTATCGATTTAATGATGGATCACCCAGAACAGCTCTGGGGCGATGCCTTTTACCCTTTTTTAGCAGATGATTGAATGAGATGACGTCAACGCGTTGACTCATGGAATGAATTAATGAAATTTATACATACCTCAGACTGGCATATAGGTCGGTTATTTCAAAATATCTCGCTGTTGGATGATCAGCTCTATGTGTTACAGCAGCTTAAGCACTTCGCGTTGACGCATCATGTGGATGCGCTAGTGGTGGCGGGTGATATTTTTGATCGGTCGGTGCCGCCTGCCGATGCCGTAGATGCCTTAAATCGTTTTTTAGCCGATTTTACCGCCACACTGAAGATTCCTGTGATTATGATCTCCGGTAATCATGATAGCGCTAAACGGTTGCGGTTTGGCGCACAATATATGCAGGGAGCCGGTGTCTATATCTTGAGTGATATTGACGCTATTGATACTCCGATCGAGATTACCTCGGGGGATCAAACCGTGCGTTTTTATGGCATTCCCTATCATGATCCGGTTGAAGTGCGCGAGGCGTTTGACTGTGATGTGCGCAGCTATGATGAGGCACATACCTACCTCGTTGATAAAATTAAGCCGCAACTCGCCGAAGGCATTGCCTCGGTGTTAATCAGTCATTGTTTTATCGATGGCGCACAAGAATCCGATTCAGAACGCCCGCTATCCATAGGCGGCGCTGATCGTGTCAGTTATGAACCGCTAAGCGACTTCAACTATGTCGCCTTGGGGCACCTGCATGGGCCGCAGTATAAAGGCCATGAACATATTCGTTATTCCGGTTCGTTGATGAAATATTCGTTTTCCGAGTATAAGCAATCTAAAGGGGTGACGCTGGTGGATATTGCCCCTACCGGTGAGACCTCATTCGAACATTTACCGCTCACACCTAAAAGAGAGCTCAGAGTGTTAGAAGGTTTGTTGGAGGATATTATTAGTGCGGCACGCACCGATCCACGGGCGGACGATTATCTATTGATCAAGTTAACCGATAGCAAAGACATATTAGATCCGATGGGGCAGTTGCGCGCGGTATACCTTAATGTCTTGCAGTTAGAACGATTGAGTTTTGCGGTGTCGAGTGGCAATCGTTTGGTGACCACCGCAGGCAATCAAAAAACCGAACTGGAGGTGTTTGAGGATTTCTTTGAGCAGGTGATGGGGGATGATTTGTCGGCCGCGCAGACTGAGTTATTAACCACGACTATTGCTGAAGCTAAACAGGTATTGGTGGGCACAGAATGAAACTGAACACACTCGAACTTCAGGCATTTGGACCGTTTGCGGGTCAGCAAATCATCCGCTTTGATGATCTCGGAGATAACCCTCTGTTTTTGATTGATGGCCCAACAGGGGCCGGAAAGTCCTCTATTTTGCATGGTATTTGCTATGCTCTCTACGGCGAAACGACGGACACTGAACGCAAAGAGCAGGGCCTAAGATGCGATTTTGCCGCTGCCGATGATTTAACCTATGTGACGCTGACCTTTAGCATTAAAGACAAAACCTATCGTATTAGCCGCGTGCCGACGCAGATGCGCCCCGCCAAACGGGGTCATGGGGAAACCGAAGAGAAGGCCTCGGCACACCTGCTAGAAGTCTTAGCGGATGGCACTGAAAAAACCTTGGTGGCGAAAAAGAAAAAAGATGCCGATGAGCGTGTGCGTGAGATAGTCGGGTTATCGGCTGAACAATTTCGTCAGGTGATGGTGTTGCCGCAAGGGAAATTCAGAGAGTTATTGCTGGCAAAATCAGACGATCGTCAGGCGATTTTATCAACGTTATTCGAAACCGGTTTGTATAAACAGATAGAAAGCCTATTGAAAGATAAGGCTGGCAATATCGAGAAGGAAAATAGAGCGTTTGAACTGAGAATTGAAGAAGCTTTAGCTGATGTCCATGTCGACAGTCTGGAAGCGCTGGTGGAAAAGCGACAGGCGGAGGAAGCGCAGCTGGCTTTGGCGGCAGAACAGAAACAGCAGTGTGATGAGCGGCTACAAGGTGAGCTACAAAAAGCGAGAGATGCCAAAGCGGTGATGGCGCAGTTTGAGCAGCGACAAAGCTTAAAAGCGCAACTTGACGCGAAACAAGCGGCTGTGGATAACATTAATGCGCTAAGACAAACCATCGTCAAAGGGGAGTCGGCCCACGCAATTGCGCATCTGTGGCGAGATGTACAAATCGGCCAGGCGAAACTCGTTGAACAACGCGACAATATTGCGCAACTTAACACGCAGTTGGTCACCGCTAAGCAACAGGCGGAACAGAGTGCAGCGGCCTTAGCTGAGGTAACCACACGTTATAAAACTCGGGATACGTTAATCACTGAAGAACAGCGGCTTAAAGGCTATCAAACCGATTTAAGTGATTTTGAGCAGGCGAAAGTACGGCTGCTTCAAGTGACAAAAAATGAACAACTTATTATGCGCGAAGTCGCGCAAAAGAAGACTGATTATCAAGCGTTAATTGAGCAGGTGCGGGGGCATAAAGACGCAATAGAGCAGCGTCAGCAAGGGCTACAGGATAAAGCGAATATCGTTCAGTCGATCCATGCGGCTAAGAGTCTTTTTGAACAACGAAAAACGTTAGGTGAACAGCAAACTCTGCGACAGCGTTTAGAGACTAAAACAGCTGAGGCTGAGCGTCAGCGCGATGTTGCTAAAGCAGCGTTTCAGGCGGCAGAACAACATGCCGATCAGCTTGAAATGCGTTGGTTTAGCAATCAGGCGGCTATTCTGGCGGCAAAGCTCGAACAAGATCTCCCTTGCCCGGTATGCGGTAGCGTCGAACATCCGGCTCCCGCTACATTGACAACGAATGAGGCTGTCTCAACGAAGGACGATGTGGATATTGCCCGCGCGGAGCAAACAGAACGATTGCAGGCTTATCACCATAGTGATAAGCATTATCAGGATGCACTGCGTTTACAACAGACATGTGAACAGCAGATTCAGCTGCTGATCGGTCAATTAGGTGAAGATGCCTCGCTCGAGTTAGATCACTTTAAGCAGCAGTTAGCGGCGCTAGAAACGCAATGGCAACAGGCAGAGAAGGATGAGCAAGCGTTACTTGTGTTAAGGCAAACCTTGATTCGCGATGAACAGAATTTAAGCGTGTTGAATGATGCCATTTCGCAGCAGGCGACGACACTGAGCCAAGCATTGGCTGAGTCAGCCGTTGCAAAACAAGCGTTAGAGAGCTTAGAAAATAAATTGCCAGATGAATACCGAACATTGGCGGCGTTAAATAGCGCATTGGCGCAATTGCAAGGACACATTAAGTCACTCGATAGCGACTACCAATTAGCGCAGGCAAGCGATACTAAGAGCCAACAGGCACTGTCGGCAATGGGGGCTAGGTTAGAAGAGGCTAATACACAGTTATCTCAACTGACACTACAGACGCAATCGGCAACAATAGCTTGGGAGCAAGCACTGAAAGCGGGGTTTGCCTCTCAGGCTGAGTTTGAAGCCGCACTGTTGGAGCGAGAGCAGCTTAAAGCGCTGCGTCAAACGGTCGCCGATTATGAGGATTTAGTTAAACAGCTAGCGACGCAGATCAAGATGCTGGACGCGGGGCTAGAGGGGAAAGCCCAACCGGATCTTGAGAATATTACTGTCGTGGTTGAGCAGGCGAAAACGGCATTTAAGCGAGCGGATGATTATTGGCTGGGTATCACAACCGAGCTGGCTCGACTGCAAGGCATCGAAGCCAAAATAGCGGAGATTAAAACCCGGCAAAAAAATATCCGTGAAAAATATGAGGTGGTGGGTGCATTGGCTAAAGCCGCATCTGGGCAGGGTAATGTGCGGGTGAGTCTTGAACGGTTTGTGTTGGGCACATTATTGGATACGGTACTGGGAGTAGCCAGTCAGCGATTACATCTGATGAGTAAAGGACAGTATCGTTTGGTGCGACAGAATGAGCAATCGCAAAAGCGCAATGTCACAGCAGGGCTCGATTTAGCCATTGATGATGCCTTTACCGGTAAAGTGCGTCCGGTCGCTACTTTGTCGGGCGGCGAGTCATTCATGGCATCGTTATCCCTTGCCCTCGCATTATCGGAGGTGGTGCAGCAACGTTCGGGCGGCATTCAATTGGATACGCTATTTATTGATGAAGGCTTTGGCAGTTTGGATCAAGAGTCGTTGCAGTTGGCCATTAATGCCTTGATCGATTTACAGTCAACGGGACGGGCGATTGGCATTATCTCCCATGTCTCTGAGTTGAAAGAACAGATGGCGCTACGTATCGATGTGGTCGGTTCGCGGGAGGGGAGTAGCGTGCGCATCGTCACTTAATTTAGGGGCTAATTTAGGGGCTAATTTAGAGGCTTAATCGTGTGGCTTAAATCAGGAAAAGGCTGGCTAGGTCTGAGTAGCCTAGCCTGAAACACAGGACGACGTTAAGCTTCGTTGCTGTGGCTAACGAAGGATGTTTAGCCACAACACTTTTTAAATTTCTTACCGCTACCGCAAGAACAGGGCGCGTTTCTTTCCGGTGTTTTTTCACTCTGCACAGTTTTCGGTGTTGTCAGCAGCGCCGTGAGTGCAGAGATATTTTCCTCTCGGCTGACATCAACGCTAATATCGACAATCAGATCATGCTCGGCGGCTAGGGCGGCTACTTCTTGCTGCCGCTGTTCAGTGGCGACATTCACCAATAATGGGCTCATTTCACTGCCGAGCTTCACTTTCGCTTTGGTGTTGTAACCACTCTTACCGTAGTTACCCATGATATCGGGAGTACCTTTATAGAAACACTTAGACATGGGTGACTCCTGTAATGTTATCGACTGACGGCAGTGCGCCGTGGGAGCAGGATTCTACCAGTTAATCAGTATCAACAGGAAATTGATTACGTGGTTGTCTGTTTAAGATTGAGTGTCTCGTCTATTCGCGCTCATAATAAGAAAGAAAATTCCTCCGCTAATTAACGCTGTTCCGCTGATGAGAGAGAGTGTAAGAGGTTCATTGAGAAACCAAGTGGAAAATAATAAACCGATGACGGGCACGCCGAGAATCGCTGTCGACATCGTTGCGCCGGCCAATACGCGACTCGCGTCATTAACGGCACAAAAACAAAATGCCGTTGCTAGTGGGCCAAGGTAAAGGCAGATCTGCCAGAAAGCGAGACTCCCATTCCCCGTAAAAGGGCCTTCAAACGCATAAGCGAGAACAATTAAGGGAAGGGTCGCTATCAGCATTTGCCAGGGCGCTAACTGAAAGGCTGTTGCTTTCGAGCGTGTGTGGCGCAGATGTAAAATGCAGATACTCCAGCAAAATGCGGCTAACAAGAGCATGCCATTGGCAAATAAGAGCGATGAATTATGCCAATCAAAGCTAAACGGGTTAAATAAGGCAATCACGCCGGATAAGCCAAGCAATGTGGCAATGATCTGTTGTTTGGAGGGGGTCTCATGAAACAAAATAATCGATAGAGGTAACACCCAGAGTGGGGTTGTATAGGCTAAAACGGCGGACCGTCCTGCGGCAACTTGGGTCATTGCCATGGCGCCTAAGGCCGTGAAAATCATCATCTGCACTAAGCCGATACTCAAAATTAATGGCAGATCGCTGCGGCGAGGAATATAAAGCTTTTTGGTGCTAATTTGAAAGGCAAAGAGCGTGGCAGCCCCTAACGCAAAGCGTATCATGGAGAACCACAAAGGCGTGATATGATCGAGACCGGCTTTCATGACGGGCCAGTTACCGCCCCAAATAATAATCGCAACAAATAACACTAACATCGCTTTTGTCGTGGCAGATAATTGAGGCAGTGAGTCAATTTTCAAATGTCTGTTAAGTGTATTTAAGTGTTCCATGATGCCTATCCACCTCGTTAATGACTAAGAAGATGATACGCCTCATGTTCTAAAGAAAGTTTCTTTTAAAGGTGTTAAAAGCGCTGATTGCAGTATAAATTATCTTCATAAATCTTTTTTTTAGGAATATTTATCTTATGCGTCTGGATAGGAAAGACATTGCCATTCTTAATCAACTGCAAAACAATGCTGATATCACCAACGCAGAATTGGCCGAAAGGGTGAACCTTTCAGCAACACCGTGTTTTAATCGTGTTAAAAAAATGGAGGAGTTAGGCGTACTCAATGGCAAGGTTTCGTTAGTCTCTGCTGCTAAGCTTGGCTTACGAGTCAATGTGTTTATTCATGTGAGTCTTGAAAAACAAGATGAAGATGCGCTTCACGTCTTTGAGACAGCAGTAGCTAATTGCGCCGAAGTGATGGAGTGTTACTTGATGACAGGCGATGAAGATTATCTGATGCGTGTGTTAGTGCCCGATATTCTAGCGTTGGAAAAGCTGATCTTGACCAAGCTAACCAAGATCCCCGGAGTGGCTAATATCCGTTCGAGTTTTGCCCTTAAACAAGTCAGTTATAAAACCGCATTGCCATTATCGAAAGAGGGGATTGAGGTACTCTAACCCTCATAGATGGATAAACTGCATCGCGTGTGACAAGAGAAGTCAGTGATTGAGCAGTCACTATCAATTGCTCACTTATTAATTAGGTGAGCCATACCTAGGGGATATTGCGTTGTGGTTATCGCACGCCTGCAGTAGGACTTTTACCGTATACCCGATGACATCGGGAGTACCTTTATAGAAACACTTAGACTTGATGACGCCCGTGATGTTATCGACTGACGGCATTGCGCCGTGGACGCAGGATTCTACCGGTTGAACAGCAGCAACGGGAAATTGATTCTAGTTTGTGTCGACAGGGCGCTACAGACGGCTGTTATTAGTACAACGATTAGCACAGCGTGAGCTCATACCCAATCAGATAGTTTCAATATCAATCCCATCAATACTTTTTATCGCATCACACGATGCTTGACGACTACATTGTTGATGATCTGATTCCTAAGCCCTAAGCCCTAAGCCCTAAGCCCTAAGCCCTTTATCTGGTTATCTCTATCCGCACGATGGTGTGTTACAGATTTTATTACAGCGCTGAAAGCAGAAAATATTAACTGTATCGATTCTTATCATTTTGCTCACAGTCGCGTTAAAGAAGCTACGGCTATTCGAGTGGCACTCACGACACCCGAAACACGTAAATCTCTTGAAAACGGGCTTACTGTGTTAAAGCAGGTTCTGGTGAGCGCACCGGCTATCCGTCAGCCGCTTTATTGAGCGTTTTCAAGCAAGCGAGGTGATGAGCTAAAGCTTACAAGCCTGCCACAAGGGGGCTTGTAAACGTATCAAGTTATTATTCGAACACGATACCCTGAGCCAACGGCAATTCACCGCCGTAGTTAATCGTATTGGTGGTACGACGCATGTAAGCTTTCCATGCATCTGAACCTGATTCACGGCCACCGCCGGTCTCTTTTTCACCCCCGAAGGCACCACCGATTTCAGCACCGGAAGTACCGATATTAACGTTAGCGATACCACAGTCGGAACCCGCAGCAGATACGAATAGTTCGGCTTCGCGCATGCTTTCAGTAAAGATAGCGGAAGATAGGCCCTGTGGTACTTCATTTTGAATGTCGATCGCTTGTGTCATGGTGGTGTAGGTCAGTACATACAGAATGGGGGCGAAAGTTTCTTGATGCACCACCGGAGCATCATGACGAATGCTAACAATAGCGGGACGCACATAGTAACCGCCGTCGGGTACCCCAACAGTCACACGCTCGCCACCGAACAGCACTTCACCGCCTTGCTCTTGCGCTGCCGTTAAGGCGTTTTGCATCGCAGCGAAACTACACTGATCGATCAAAGGCCCGACGAGATTACCGTCGACAGTAGGATCGCCGATGGTAAGGGAGGCATAAGACTTCTTAAGACGTTGTATTAGATCGGCTTTAACTGAAGTATGGGTAATTAAGCGCCGCAGAGTGGTACAACGTTGACCGGCAGTGCCGGCAGCGGAGAAGACGATCGCACGTAATGCCAGATCCAGATCGGCTGTTGCCGTTACGATCATGGCGTTATTGCCACCTAACTCAAGTAGCGAGCGGCCAAGCCGAGCGCCAACGGCTTCACCGACGCTACGACCCATGCGGGTAGAGCCGGTCGCGGATACCAACGGGAAGCGCTTGTCAGTCGCGATGAGTTGACCGATATCACGATCGCCGATGATAACACTGAAGATTCCACGAGGAATGTTAGGCATGCTCTGCAACGCTTTTTCCAATATCGCCTGACATGCGAGGGCGCACAATGGGGCTTTCTCCGATGGCTTCAAGACCATCGTATCGCCACAAACCAGTCCAATCATGGTATTCCATGCCCAAACCGCCATGGGGAAGTTAAATGCAGTAATAACAGCCACTGGCCCCAGAGGCTGCCACTGTTCCATCATGCGATGTCCAGGACGTTCACTGACAATGGTTTTACCGTGCAATTGACGTGACAGACCGACAGCAAAGTCACAGACATCGATCCATTCCTGAACTTCACCCAGCGCTTCCGCCATGATCTTGCCGGATTCTAGGGTAATAACTTTAGCCAGATCTTCTTTGTGTTCACGCGCCAGATTACCGATACGCCGAACCAGCTCACCCCGCAGAGGTGCTGGAATCGTACAGAACGCTTTAAAGGCTTCTTCAGCCGTGATGATTACCTGCTCTAACTGAGCCGGTGTCGCGTTTTTAAAACGAGCGACTTCCATACCATTGATAGGAGAGGTAACAGCAAATTCACTGCCTTCGCCGGTCTGACGGAGATCGCTGCCGATTACACTGTAATAGACGTTCTCCGACTTGAGCTGATTAATGCCTAGGTTTTCAAGAAAAGTCATGCTCATGGTTTAAGCCCTTGTAAGAAACAATGATTTAACTATTTGCATTTCATGCTAGCGATAGATGAAACAAGGAAAAAATACATAATTTCTGGAGGGGGTATCGTTAAAGGCTATACCGTCGTTGCTTGGCTATAGGTTATTTGAGTGAAGTTCGCTGAGCGCAAGTGGATGGATAATCCCCCCGAAAAATCACGTTACTCAAAGATGCGCTTTGATGGCTCAGCTGAAAGAGCTTTAAGATGAAAGTCGATGTCTTTCAAAAGCGTAAGAGGAAAAAGCGTACGAGAAAGGGGGACTTAAGGCCGAGATTGTTCAGGTGGTGCCTTTTTGCTACTGATTTTTTACAACTATAATTGATTTATTTGATTTGTCTGATGACTGTTTCATATGATTTCTCATATTAGTACGCGTGGTTTTCAGCACTATCGTCAGTCATCTAGGCTCTGAACCGGACTCAGAGCGCAATAGTCGTTGGCGATTGAATCGTCAATTAAACGTTCACTGTCATACAGCTTAGAAAGCGCTGGGCTCAGCGTCACTGATGACCAAAAAAGGGTATGTTAATGATTTTCCGGCTTAATTCTTTGCTTATCTCGGTGAGTAGTGCCCTTGAGGAGGCAGGATACGCTAAGGATGCTTACCACCTAAAATGGCTTTACCCACGTGGTGCTATGCGGGTATCTTGAACGTTAATTTGAACACTGGTTCGTTGAGAACTGTGGTAGCATGGTGATACAGAGTTATTATCATTCTTATTCGGTCATTACGGCTAATTATAAAAGGTATTTGATACTAGGCCCGTTGTGATCTAACTAAGGAAGGTGCGGATAAGTCCGTCATGTTCTCTGCGGACATTAGAATAGCCAGATCCGCGAAAGCCAGTGCAGCGAAATGTCTGGACCTTTTCAAGCTGGCTGACAAAGTAGATGACCATTCTAATGTCCGCCCTTCGGGGCTTTCAGAGAAGCAGGATCTCAGCGTTAACATTTTTCGACGTACAACCAGTATGCCTGTAACGGTTGCCTTGATCTCCAGCTTCTCTGTAAGCCAGAGGCGTAATTGACTTATTCGCACCTTCCCTAATCTATATACTTTGTTCATTTGATACTTACGTTATGCCGAGGCCGTTAGTAATGCTTCATCTACCTTTGTTAAATGCGTTAAAAACCTTTGTCATCGCAGGACATTACCTTAATTTTACAAAAGCGGCTGAAGACCTACTGGTTTCACCCTCAGCGGTGAGTCATCAGGTTAAGGTGTTGGAAGAATATCTTGGTTTTAAGTTGTTTATTCGCCAAAACCGAACACTAACTCTGACTATCGATGGCGCGCATCTGCATGCTTCTCTTGAAGGTCCATTTGATCAGATCGCTAGGGCTTTACAGGATACTCTTCAGAACAGGGGGCGCGAGTCACTTCGTATTGCGTTACGGCCTTTTTTGTCGAGTGCTTGGTTAGCCCCACGCTTAAATAGTTTTTGGGGGAAGCATTCACAGATAGAGATCGATCTGATTCATAATATAAAAATGCCTGATTTTATGAGGGACCATATCGATATTGCGATTGTCTGGGGTAAAGGAGATTGGCCAGGGATGGAGGCTAAGCTTTTAATACCTGGAGATCTTACACCTGTCTGTGGAGCTTGTTTGATTGAACAGCATGGGCGCCCAAAAAGTCCCGCTGAATTAAGTGACCATACCTTGATACATGATGAGGATCGTTCGGCGTGGGATGCTTGGTTGGAAAAATCAGGTGTGGGTAGTGTCAACTGTAAAGCGAATCTAATTATTGATGATACGAATGTTCGAATTCAATCAATACTGAATGGTCAAGGTATCATGTTGGGTTGTCCTACCTTGCTGAGAAAAGAGTTGGATGAGGGGGTGTTGGTACAATTATTTGAGACCTGTTTGGATACGTATGGTTATTACTTGATATATCCAGAAAATATACAGTTGACTCCCAATATGGAAACGTTTATAGATTGGATTTTTTCGGAAGCTGAAAACAACTTCTCTTCATAATACAGTTACTTTTATTCAACCATGCACCGCTTAATAATCGTAATACTTCTCTAAAGGTCCGTATCACGCGGCTTAGCGCCTTTATTTGTCTATTTTTATTCATTTTTTACTTTATGTAAATAGATATTTGCGCACCTTTTTTGTGCCATCTTTATTTATTCGCACTCTGGTTGCGCATGTTTTTAACTACTGTGAATTAATCTCATAGAGTGCTGAGAATCGTTTCATGGTAACTAGAAGAAATTATGACATTATTGATTTGTGTCTAAGTATTGGTCGGAAGTTTTAAGGTGGTTTAGCGGCGTTAAGCGTTGTTATGAAACACCGGTTCTGATTATTAACAAGAATCATGAATTACTGTGAGAAGTAATTCTACCTTAGTAGGAAATAGATATGATTAAAAAAATAATTACACAATTAGGCTTGTCAGCCGTTTTTACCGCTGCCTTAACATTCCCTGTTAATGCTGCGCCAGTAGTTTGGGATATGCCTGATGAATATCCTGCTACATCAGTTCAAGGGGAAGGTGATAAATATTTTGCCGCTGTTTTAAAAGATAAATCAAATGGTGAGATTGAAATTGCTCATCATTTTGGTGGGGCTTTAGGTTTTAAATCGAAAGATCAATTAGATGCCGTTGGTGATGGTGCTGTGGTCTTGGCGAATACGTTTATTCCCCCATTGGGCGGTATCGATCCTATTTTTTTATTGTCATCGTTGCCTTTCTTAAGTTCCAATATTGAGGAAGCCAAAACATTATATAATGTGGCCAAACCGGAGTATCAACGAGTCTTAACTAAATATAATCAAAAACTATTATATTCTTCACCTTGGCTTTCCAGTGGCTTATGGGGCAAAGAAGCTTTAATCAATAATGATGTCGTTAATAATCTTAAAATGCGGACTTATGATGTTAATGGCACGAAAGTGTTTCGTAATGCAGGTTCTGCACCGATTCAGTTGAGTTGGGCTGATATTGTACCGCAGTTGAGTACCGGTGGTATTGATGGCGTACTTACCTCCATCGAAGCCGGTTTAAGTGGTAGTTTTAATGATTATGTGTCGCACTTTACGGCACTGAATTACGATAGCACGATAAATTTGGTGACGATTAATTTGGATACCTGGAATGACTTATCACCTGAATTACAGCAAGCAGTGACTGATGCGGCGGCTGAAACTGAAGCGCACTTGTGGACAGGTTTGAAGGGTATTGTTGAGGAAACCTATGCTGAGGCACGAGGTAAAGGATTGATCGTCGTGGAAGATGTACCGACTAGCTTTCGTTCTGAGTTGAAATCTTCGGCTCAACCGATTATTCAAGAATGGCTTGAAAAAATGGGGCCAAGAGGTGAAAAGTTACTGGCAGAGTATCGTGCAGCAATAGCGAAGAACGTAGCTTCGAACTAAGTTTGTTTCTCTATGTAGGCCGGGTTTTTCTCGGTCTTTTTTAATCAGAATTATTCTGTTGAAACATCAATGATTTAAGGTGTATGCCTAAAATTGATGATGGATAAAGTAATAATTAATATTTATAGAGACTTAGTAATGGATAGTAATTCAAATATTTTAAAAGTCGCGGTGAATTCTTTTATTTGCTTTGCATCATGGTTGTCTAAAGCGGGTGCTGTATTGGCCATGTTGTTGATGGCAGGCATGACATTACACGTAATTTTGGAAATTCTACTGAGGGCTTTCTTTGATAGTTCAACGTTCATTCTTGATGAATTTGTTGGTTATGGTGTTGCGGCAATGACGTTTATGGCATTGGGGTATACTTTTGAAACCAATACGTTGATACGGGTGAATATTCTCTTAACTCGGGTACGTAGTAAGCTTGGCCGTCAAATTATAGAGTTTTTGTGTGTTAGTACTGCCTTTTCGTTGACTTCGTTCATTTTTATGTATTTTTGGAAAAGTGTTATACGAAATTATGAGAGAGGTTCGACCAGTGAAACTTTAGCAGAGGTGCCTCTGTGGATTCCGGAAGCATTTGTTTTGTTTGGTCTCAGCATTTTTATTATTCAGATGTTAGCTTATTTTTTACGGATTGTTTCGGGTCAGCCATTGCTTAGCGAGCAAGACTGATAGTTAACGCGATTATTATAATTCTAAGAGAGTCTGATATGGACGCTTTATTGACGATGAGCATTTTACTTGCTCTGATTATTTTGTTTTTAGGTCTTGGGGTCTGGGTATTTGTTGGCTTATTTTTGGTGGCTATTACAAGTTTAACCTTAATTGGTGATTTCTCATTAGATCGAGTTGGGCATATTGCGCAATCGGTTATTTGGCGAAGTTCGAGTGCTTGGGAGTTATCCGCGATTCCCTTATTTATATGGATGGGTGAGATCATATTTCGGACTGATATATCTGATCGGCTTTTTCGCGGATTATCGCCGTTAGTTCAATGGATGCCAGGACGATTGCTACATACTAACGTGTTGGGGTGTACGTTATTTGCCGCGGTAAGCGGTTCTACATCGGCAACAACTGCAACCGTTGGTAAAATCACAACAACGGCATTGGCTGAACGTGGCTATAATAATTCTTTAGCGGTAGGTTCATTAGCAGGTGCAGGTAGTCTAGGGTTATTGATACCACCTTCAATTGTGATGATTATCTATGGCGTATTGGCGGAAGTATCTATCGCTAAACTATTTGCAGCGGGCATTATGCCTGGCCTGTTAGTCGCTTTTTTATATTCGTCTTATATTATTGTTCGTTGCATTCTTAAGCCTGAATTGGCGCCTCACTCAGAAGAAAAACTAACGTTGAGCAAGCTGCTTAGCGGCTTGAAAGATTTATTTCCGATAGTGACCCTCATTTTTTTAGTGTTGGGTGGTATTTATAGTGGTATCGCTACACCATCTGAAGCCGCAGCAGTCGGTGTTGCTGCTACTTTTGTTCTAGTCATTTTTATGGGTAGTTTTACGTGGGATATTGTTATTGAGGCCGCAATGGGGGCAGTCAAAACATCCTGTATGGTTTGTTCTATTTTAATCTCTGCTGCATTCTTGTCCGCGGCAATTGGGTTTTTACATATTCCGGTAGAGCTGGTGAAAATTATAGAAAGTATGGCGTTGTCCCCTTACGCTCTGTTAGGGATTTTAGCGCTTTTCTATATTTTATTAGGCTTCTTTTTGGATGGTATATCTATTATTGTGATGAGTTTGCCTATTACATTGCCGCTGATTCTACAGGCTGGCTTTGACCCTATCTGGTATGGCGTGTTTCTCGTACTCATGGTTGAGTTAGCCCAGATGACACCGCCGGTTGGTTTTAATTTGTTCATTTTACAAGGCTTAACAGGCCAATCCATTGGTAAAGTGGTCAAGGCTGCCTTTCCTTTTTTTATTCTCATGTGTGTCGCTGTCGTGATAGTCAGCTTTTTTCCGCAGGTTGTACTCTTCCTGCCAAATATGATGTAAGGAGACAGTCTCATGAGTTTGCCAGATATTAATAAAATTTTATATACGACTTCGTTGGGTCCTTATACACGTTCCGTTTATCGGCATGCTATTCAATTGGCTCAAACAAACCAGGCCGAATTAATTATGTTGCATGTTGTCAGCCCTATAGGCGAGATGGGTGAAGCATTGATTCGTAAGTATTTACCTGATGATTTGGTGGAAAAAGCTCATAATGAAGGTGTGGTTAATATACTTGAGCAGATGGAAAAACGAGTTCAGCTGTTCTTTGATGAGGAGTTGCTTAGCTTGGGCATTACAACGCCAGTCAATGTGACGCCGAAAGTGGTTGAAGGCATTCACTATGAAGCGATTTTAGCAGCCGCAAAGCATGAAGAGGTTGATATGATTGTGATGGGGACAGAAAATAAATTGGGCATTTATAGTCAGAGTCATACGACGCAGCAGGTGATTAAAAGAGCTAAAGTGCCAGTGTTAGTTGTACCTACTGGGAAGGATTATAACTCTTAATGGGGATAGATTAGATAAGAAAAAAGCCGGTTTTGACCGGCTTTTTTTAGTTATTCAACGGTTCGTTTAGCTCAATAATGTAGCCGTCCGGATCGAATACAAATCCCAGCATTCGGGTGCCGTGATTCATTGGTTTTGCGGGACTTTTTATTATCACTCCTTCTGTTTCTAGGTATTTCATCGCTGCTGATACATCTGCAACATTGAATGCAATATGGCCATAGGCTTCGCCTTTGTCATAAGGTTTTTTTGTGTCCCAGTTATATGTTAACTCTATTGTTGTTGTTTTGTTCTCAGGGCCGTAGCCAATAAAAACATTAGTGAAACGTCCATCGGGGTATTCATTTTTTCGTAATACAATCATCCCCATTATACGAACATAGAAATCTAACGACTTTTCTAAGTCTGCGACTCGTATCATTGTATGGTCAAGTTTGAAATTCACTTTTTTAGACATGGTTTTCCTCTATGATGATTTTTATTTAGCTAATTCTACAAGGTAAATGAATGTGTTTACCCCTAGTTATGCTCAGGTAACGTTGAATTATACTTACTTCAATGTGGTGTGATAGATGTGTATATTTATATCATCGTTTTAATTTAAAGATTTGATCTTGTAATTTTGTTGTAAATATAGATTTTATTATATTTTTATGATTATTTTGATTAAATTAATCTATTAATTAATTGAAGGAAGTTTTACATTATGACTGCGAAAATAATAAAAAGCCCTATTCCTATTGAAAGTTTTGATGCCAGTTATAGTGATGGTGGGCCTGTTTATTCTATGCCGCCAGAGTGTTTTACAAGCGAAGATTTTTATCAGTTTGAATTGAATGCTGTGTGGGCCCACGAATGGTTTTGTGTTGGCCGTGCGAATGATATTCCTAAAACGGGTGACTACTATACGATTGAAGTGGGTGAAGATCCTTTGATTGTTATTCGTGATCGTAGTGGTTCAGTAAATGTTGTTTCAAATGTATGTCAGCATCGTGGAATGGTCATTGTCGAAGGTCGAGGTAATACTCGTCGTTTAACTTGTCCATTACATGCTTGGGTTTACAACACGAGTGGTGAATTAACGTCTGCACCTGGGTTAACCGATGAAAAAGTAGAAGATTTTAATATTAAAGATGTTTGTCTTCCTAAAATTCGTACTGAAATTTGGCAAGGCTTTATCTTCATTACTTTCGATGAAAATTTACCTCCATTGAGTGACCGTTTAGGGAATCTTGGTGAGCAGTTAAGTAATTATAAAATGTCTGAATTACGTGCTTCTGAACCGCTAAAAATGGAAGCATTTGATTGGAATTGGAAGATTTTTAACGACGAATGTTACCACTGTTCATTTTTACATGGTGGCTCGTGGGGTGAGATGTATCCTTTACCTCAGAGTAATGTCGATGAGATGACTAAGTTTAATGATGTTGAAAGAGGCTTGATGTCATATAACTTAATTAGTCAGCATATAGACGCTGCGCCTACACATACGGGTTCTATTCTTCAGCCGCCGATCGAGGGTTTGACAGATCAGGAACGTGAGCAGTTGAGTTATGTGACGGTTGCTCCTAATCTTTTGATTGTCGCAATGCCCGATAAAGTTAAGTATTTCATGTGGTTACCTAAAGGTGCTAAGGAGTCTTGGTACGGTGTTTCTTGGATGTATCCAGAATCAACTCTGGCTTTGGATACCTATGAGAAAAACTACCAACAAGAGCACGACGACTTGTGGCAGGTTATGGAAGAAGATCTATTCGCTTGGAAAGGCTCGCAAAAGGGTATGCAGTCTAAATATGCGCCTCGTGGTCGTTTAACGTCTCATGAGTTGGTTATTCAGCGCTTACAAAATTGGCTGATTGATAAGTATAGAGCAGAAGAACAACGTGCAGATACTGAGTAAAAATACGTCTAATGTTGTTTAGATAATTATAATTAGGGTGGGTGTTCTAGTGATGTTAAGTAACTAGATCTCCCCATCTTTTAGATAGGTTTCGAGCCGCAGGTTTGTTTACAAAGCGGAGCGTTATAGGGTGATCTTATGGCTATAAATAATCATTTTTTGGTTAAGATAGCTGCCAAACAGCAGTTAGCAGAAGATGTTGTTGAATTAACGTTGGTGTCTGCTGATGGCGAACTTTTGCCGATTTGGCAACCCGGTGCACACATTGAATTAGTATTAGAGCTCTATACTGATGCAAGTGGTAGTGTGAACGATGATAATGTTTTGTTGCGTCATTATTCCTTATGTAGTGATTATCTTGATCGCAGCCAGTGGAAGATCGCTATTTTGCGCGAAGAGGGAGGGCGTGGAGGTTCACGGTTCATTCATAATCAATTGCAGCAGGGCGACACGCTTAAGGTTTCTGAGCCACGTAATCATTTTCCTTTTACTCCTCGTAAAAAATGTCTTTTTATTGCTGGAGGTATTGGTATTACTCCGATGTTGCCGATGTTACAGCAGGCGGATAAGGACGGCGTAGATTGGCGTTTGGTTTACCTTTCTCGTGAACGTAGTCGAATGTCATATATTGATAAGCTGGCGCTGTATGATCAATCTCGTATAACGCTTAATGGTGATAAAGAGGATGGGTATATTGATTTACCTAGCCTGTTAGCCACCTGTGATGCTGAAACCTCTGTTTACTCTTGTGGTCCTAAGCCACTTTTAGATGCATTAGAGTTGCAATATAAGGCTCAGGTTAATCCTACTTGGGATTTAGATATTGAGCGTTTTGCCGCGGAGCCTGTTGATAGCTCTGGTGGGGCTTTTGATGTGATTATCAATAGTACAGGGCAGCGTATTCATATTCCTGAAGGTCAATCTGCTCTAGCTGTATTGCGTGAAGCGGGTATTAAAATTCCTATTTCTTGTGGCGATGGTATCTGTGGCTCCTGTGAAACCCGCGTGATATCAGGGATTCCTGATCATCGTGATGCCGTTCTTTCTGAAGAAGAACGTGCGGAAAATGATTACATGATGTTGTGCGTTTCTCGTGCCTTATCTCCTGAATTGATTCTAGATCTTTGATGCTATCTCCTTGAGTCAATAAGGGGTAGGAAAAAGAGGTCGGATCTCACTGTATAACTAGAAATATATTAGGTCATTTTATGTCAATTAAACGTGTTGTTGTGACCGGCGGTGCTGGTCGTGTGGGGGGCTATGTTGTCCGTCAGTTACTTAAAAGTTATGAAGTTGTTATTGCTGATTTAGTCGCAGGCGAAAGTGGTGTCGAATATATTGAAGCCGATGTGATGGATCTACCTGCATTACGTAAAGCCTTTGAAGGTGCCGATGCGGTAGTGCATTTAGCGGCTCTAGATTATGACTGGAATTGTGCCCCTGAGAAATATATTGATGTCAATGTGCGAGGTACGTGGCATGTATTGCAAGCGGCTTCAGAGGTAAATGTCCAGAAAGTAGTGCTCTGTTCTAGTGTCTCGGCCTGTGGTTTGAGTGAGATGCGCTCAGATTGGAAACCGACCCGTTTACCTATCGATGAGACGCATGAGAATAAGCCTGTACAGGCTTATAGCGTTTCTAAAATCGTTATGGAACAGATGGCGAAGAGTTTCGTCGATGGTACTGATATGGATGTGATCTGTTTGCGTCCGTTGGCGGTTGTGCTTGATGAAACCCTTGAACAGTATATTGAATTTGTCGATGCACCTGATCGGCACTGGTTGTTCTATTACGTCACCGCTGAAGATGTAGCGACCGCTTTTGATTGTGCCCTGAAAGCAGAAGGGTTGCGTTTCGGAACGTTCTTCCTCAGTGCAGATGATACCTCACACCCCAAACCAACATTGGAATGGTATGCGGATGTGATAGGTGTTTTGCCAGAGATCACTATTCCACGGCGTTATCAGGAAAATCCGCGAGCGTCGGTTTTCTCCAGCTCCGCTGCCAAAGAAATACTTGGCTGGCAACCAACCTCAGATTTTGAACAACTGCGGGCTAAAGCAAAAGCGCGTGCCTGAGAGATCTATCTTCAAGTTAAAAGCAATAAAGACAACTAACAAAAGGATCTATGCTATGAATTCAATCCGTACTGGTAAGGTCGACTGGACCGGCGATAACCCATTTATTTACCTGAAAACCGATGCTGATGGCGATTGGTCTTCTTTGTCGTTGTACTTTCGAATAGCTGCGTCTGATTACGGCCGCGGTGAAGTCATTCTGGTGTTGGAAAATCCTTATCAGAAAGAAGATGCAAGTGCTGTGCGTCAGTGTCTCACTGATAATCTCGAATTGGCGCAATACTTGGTGGAAAATTTTGTCCGCCGCTTTGGTTTATTTCGTGCCGCAGTGGCCCTGGATAACCTGGAATATATTGCGGATGCAAGTTTCAAGACTGAAACTGATTATCCGAAGCAGCAGGCCTGTATTGCTCACTCTGAGGGTACTGGCACAACCTTGAGCATGATCTGGAAAGATCTGGCGGAACCTTTTGCGGTGGCTTTACCGCCGGAAGAAACTCAGACGGGTGAGCATGAGATGTTCGCTATTTTCCAGCCTGCTGGCGCTGCGCAAGTTGAAGTGAATGGCACTCCGCTTCCGGGTACAACGGTAGAGCGAGATTTTCTGAATCGTATCGCTCAATCTGCTGCTTTAGCGAACAGTGAAAGTTGGGTTCGCGCTGAATGACCCTTAAGTTTTTGGTCATTACTGAGTAGTCGTTAAGTAATTTCTACTTCATATTTTTATCATTTATATGAATGCCATCTTAGTTGATGGCATTCTTGTTAGGAGAGTCCCCTTATGTTGTTATCCGCTGCTGATCAGCTCGCATTTGATCGGGTTTCAGAGTGTCGTCCTCAATGGGTTGGCATGTGCCAAGTGAGCGATGTTGTCGCTGAGCAAAAGAATGTGTTGCTGTACGCTGGCCCTCCTTTTAGCTCAGTCGACATAATTCCCGCTCCCGTCATGAATTCCCTTTGTGTTGGAGCCGTATGGGAGGGATGGGCTAAGACTTATGCACAAGCTAAAGACCTGATTTTGCAGGGACAGATTAAAATCGCTTCGGCGCAGGATCATAATATAGTCGTACCGTTAGCTGGAGTTGTTTCTCCTTCAATGCAGTTAATGGTTATCGTGGATGCTAATAATCCTAGCGCGCGTAAATATTCAGTATTAAATGAAGGTATGGTGCACTGTACCCGTTTAGGTAAGTTAGACCCTGAACTTCAAGGGCATTTAACTTGGTTGAATGGTGAGTTGAGTGAGTGGATCAAACCCCGATTATTAACACCAATCGACCTGTTACCCATTATTGAAGCGGCCTTAAACGAGGGTGACGATTGTCATGGACGCACCATCGCAGGGTCTGCATTGTTAGCTGATTGGCTGTTTAAGGTTGATGATAATGATGTGCCAGAAGCTATCGAAACGTTTTTAAAGGGTGCAATGGCTTTTGCGCTCAATGTTTGGATGGCCGCGAGTAGCTTAATGATGTCTGTGGCCGAAGGTGTCGAAGGGGCGTCTTTGATTACTAAAGCGGGCGGGAATGGCCATGACTTTGGTGTTCAGATTGCGACGAAACCTGGTGTTTGGTTCACGATGCCTGCGCCTGAAGTGAAAGGGGCGGTCGAAACTGCATATGCTGGGCGTACCGCGGTTGGCGCAATCGGTGACAGTGCCGTTGTCGATTTCATTGGTTTAGGTGGTCAAGTGTTGAATACTGCGCCGGCATCTTATAACGGCCTTAAAGATTATCTACCTGAAGATGCTCTGAACCGACCAGACAAAGCGTTAACGGCTTCTCTTGCTGGGTTTGGTGGTCGTCCTGCTATGACTTGTGCCCGTCAAGTTGTCGATCATGAAGGTGGTCCAATGGTGGTGTTGGGGATGATAGAAGATCGTGGCGAAGTGGGTCGTATCGGCGGCGGTGTAGCCGATGTGCCGGTCAGCTTTTTCCGTCAAGTGTTGCAAGAGGCCGGATTATGAGTGATCAAACATCAAAAACCGATCTTAAAGTACAGAGTTTAAGTCAGGCGTTAAAGCTGATCGCCGCCGGTGATTGTACTGCCGAAGATCTGATTAACGCCTATTACGATCAGATTGAAGCCCGCGAAATGGAAGTCGGGGCTTGGCAATTTCTGTTGTCTAGAGAAGAATACCTGCAAAAATATCAGCAACAAAAGGCATTTTATCAAGCGAGTGTGCTGAAAGGGTTGCCCATTGGTATCAAGGATATTATTGATACATGTTGCATGCCAACAGAGATGGGATCACCTATTCACCAAGGACGGCAGCCCGTCGATAATGCCAGCTGTGTCAATCTACTGATGCAGGCGGGTGGTATCGTATTAGGTAAAACAGTGACGACAGAGTTTGCCTATTTTAAACCAGGTAAAACGCGTAATCCGAAGGATCTTGATCGTACTCCAGGTGGATCGTCGAGTGGTTCTGCTGCCGCTGTTGCTGATTTTATGGTGCCAGTTGCAGTAGGGTCTCAAACCGCCGCATCTGTTATTCGCCCTGCCGCTTATTGTGGTGTTGTAGGTTATGTCGGTAGTCGAGGCGAATACTCTTTGCGGGGTGCGCAGCCTTTAGCTCAATCACTCGATTCATTGGGCTTGTTTGCGCGTCGAGTGGACGATATTGAGCTGCTACGCAGTATCTTATTATTACAGCCACTGAAGCCCTCGGTTAAGCCTGATCGTCCATACCGTATTTTAGTGTGTCAAGGTAGTGCGGTGGGTGAAAGTGATTCTGCCATGAATCTTGCGATGCAACAGTTCAGTGATCGTTTACAGCAGGAAGGGGCTGAAATGGTTGAGATGCATAGTTGTGATCTGATGCGTCGTTTAGTTGAGCATCATCGTAATATTATGGCTTGGGAAGTCGTCCGTAATCTGAGCTATGAAGCTGAACATCCTGAACAGGTTTCTGCAGCTTTGCTACAGTTATTTGAGCAAGGACGTGAGATGACGCGAGAAAGTTATCTTGAATCGTTAGAGGCCGTCGCGAAAATTGGTCGTTGGCTCTGGTCTAATCCTGATCATTTAGGTATCGATGCAATACTGGCTCCTGCTGCACCAGGTGTAGCGCCTATGGGTCATGAAGCAACGGGTCAGCCGCATATGAGTCGACCTTGGCAAGTACTCGGATTGCCCGTCGTTACCTTGCCTGGCATCACCGATGAGCAAGGTTTGCCACTGGGATTGCAGTTGATTGGTCGTGCTCGAGAGGATGATCAGTTGTTGGCTCTGTCTCGTTGGGCTGAAGGATGTATTGTTTAAGTCATTGCTATGTATTGACGGATAGACAACATCATATGGCTTGACTGAAAGAGCTTTAAGGTGAAAGTCGATGTCTTTCAAAAGCGTAAGAGGAAAAAGTGTACGGGAAAGGGCTTAAGGCCGAGATTGTTCGGAGACTGAGCCCTGTTTTCTGCTGAGTAGCCTCGAATCTAGTTGATTAATATCGTTATCCATTATGCGATCGATTCAGTCAAATACGTGTTGGAAAGTCGCCGCCGGAAGGTTAGGGAAGGTACGAATAAGTCCGTTATGTTCTCTGCGAACATTAGAATGGCCAGATACGCGAAAGTCAGTGCAGCGAAATGTCTGGACCTTTTCAAGCTGGCTGACAAAGTAGATGACCATTCTAATGTCCGCCCTTCGGGGCTTTCAGAGAAGCAGGATCTCAGCGTTAACATTTTTCGACGTACAACCAGTATGCCTGTAACGGTTGACTTGATCTCCAGCTTCTCTGTAAGCCAGAGGCGTAATTGACTTATTCGCACCTTACTTAGGCGTATTATCGCGTTTCGAGTGTTTTAGCTCTCAGGCTGATTCTTAGGTTTCATTGGGCTAGATATTGTCGATACAGTGATGAATTTGCTGTCTGAAATAGTCGCTGCTGCGTCTGTTAGTGGGCTGTGGATGATTTTCTACATACTGACGTTCTAGTGTGACACTTTATTGAGGTATGTTTGAGAGTAGCGTCAAAAATATGCAAAATATCAAACAATTATAGAGGCAGGGTGCTGGCCTCCCCGAGAGGACTCGAACCTCTATCTAAGCCTTAGGAGGGCCCTATTCTATCCGGTTGAACTACGGGGAGACAGTGGCGTGAATTCTACTTGTTCTAGGGCGTGAGGTCACGAGGAAATAATAAAAAAATCAGGCTTTTCCTAGGCTGTTTTGAGCAGCATAGTTACCTTTGTTACCGCTTTGATTATAGAGGGTGTTTTTCTGATTCTGCCCTCGGATGATGCTCATCAGTTGTTCTAGATTACGGCTGTTGCGAGTGATGATAATTTCGTTACGTTTATTTTTATCATTCACTTGATGCAGTATCTGTTCGAGTTCACTCCAAAGTGTCTTAAACGATAGCGCTTGTGATTCGCTCAGTTGAGACTGATAGTTTAATAATCCGGCTTTATTCGGGGTAATGTTAGCGGCGCTAAACAGTTGATTGCGGGCCTGATTGTTTTCTTCAAGCTGTTGCAAGGTGGCTGTCTTTTGCTCGACCAGTGACTGTAGCTGAGTAATATCACGTTGTTGAAGCGCGAGATGCTCCGCATCGAGAAGTTCATTCAACGTCGAGAGAAAACTAATGCCCTGAGAGGTCAGGGCATTGATCTGATCGAGTGGCGGCAGTGCGGTCACGAGTGATTAGTCCAACAAGCTTTCGATTTGGAGTAAGTTGCGAGCTGTGCTCTCATAATCAATCTGATAACTGCCATTATCGATGGCGGCTTTCAGTTCGGCGACTTTTTGCTCGTTAACAGAGATACCTTCTTCCACCACTAGGCCGGCGCTTTTTTGCACAGCCTGAGCCGCATCGCTCAAACTAACACCGGAAGAAACGGAGGTTTCTGTTGTCGGTGTTGATTGCGATTGCGTTTTACTACTCTCAGTAGCCGTTTGTTCACTTGCTTTGGCACGAGAGCTAGTCGCCTGAGATGACGACGTTAAACCCGTGATATCAATAACCATTTTCTGGTCCTCATGCTGTTCTGTACACAGCTATCGGCGAGTCGAAAGAGAACTTTAACTTTATTTGTAAAAATATGGCCTCAGTATAGCAGTTCAAATATCTGCCTGCGAGATGCGATTTAGTGATGGCTTACAGAGACCACGCCTTGGCTTTTGACATAGCCATACACTTTTTTGCCTGAGCGATTGTTGATAACCGGTATTTGTTCGCCTAATGAACCATCTTGCTGAGCGGTGCCGGTCATGCGTACCGACATGGGGCCTTTGTTGGCTTGGATATAGACAACATCGCCTTTACGGATGAGTAATTTCTTTTCAACCTGTGAAGGAGAGATCACCTGATTCGCTACAATCGAACGTTTTAGCTCTCGACCGATGAGTTCTCCGGGGTTGGTAAAGTAGGGCGATGTTAAGCGTCGGGTATCAAATGTCTTTAGATAAACATCAGAGTCACCCAAAATGGTGCCTTTACTTAATGCTCTGCTGGTGATGGCAACCGGCTGCCATTGTTCTACGGTGGCGGAGATAAAAATCGTCCATGCAGGGTGATCGCAAACCGCTTTTGCTGATATTCGATTTGCCCTGCCAGGCTTATGAATAATGGTGATTGGGCTATCACAGCGTCGCTGATCGAGCGCCTTGGCTAAAGGCTTTACTTTGACAATGGTGCGAGCCATCGGGTTAATAATCTGATACTGTTTTTCTAGCTGTTGTTGTGCTTTTTGGCTGACGGAGGAGGGGGCTTCCGCGAGTGCGCTCTTTACGGGCAGGGCGAACATCGCTATAAGTGTGATTATTGTAGAGAATATATATTTTTTCACGCTGAATCCGAAAGTTCACATTGCAATAAAGTAAGCAATGTTCAGGTAACGCTTAGTACAGAGAGCATCATGTCAGGTATAAACAGTACTGTAAACCAACGTACCAATATGGCGGGACAAAACCGTCTTGAACTGCTTTTGTTTGGTCTTAATGATGATCAAGTGTATGGCATCAATGTATTTAAGGTTCGTGAGGTACTTACCTGTCCGGAGTTGACGGGTATTCCTAAGCAGACCACTGCGTTGAAAGGGTTAGCGCATATTCGTGGTGAAACCATCCCGGTGATCGATCTCTCTCAGGCGATTGGTGGTGCGCCGGTGGATGCTAGCGAACGTTTAAATTGCTTTCTAATTGTGTCGGAGTATAACCGTCGCGTGTTAGCGTTTCTGGTGCGTAATGTCGATCGTATTCTGCCCGCCAAGTGGGATCAGGTCAGTCCGCCGCCTATCGAAACCAATGAAAAGAATTATTTGACGGCGGTGGTGCAGTACGACGGTGGCTTAATTGAAATTCTCGATGTCGAACAGGTACTGGCTGATCTTATTCCGGTAAGCACTGAAGTGAAGTCGACAGTGATTACCGAGAGTGTGAAAAAGAGTGCCGCGCAGTATCGCATTTTGGTGGTGGATGATTCGAGTGTTGCTCGAACGCAGGTTAAAAAAGCCCTAGAAAATTTGAATATCAAAGTGACCACGGCTAATGATGGTAAAGCCGCGCTGGATATGTTGTTGCAGTTGGCTGATACAGAACAGAAGTTAACCGATACCTTCTTGATGGTTATTTCCGATATTGAGATGCCGCAAATGGATGGGTATACCTTGGTTAAGCATATACGCGAGGACGTTCGGCTGAAGTCTTTGTATGTTATGCTGCATAGTTCTTTGAGTGGTCGTTTTAATCTGGCGATGGTAAAGCGAGTCGGGGCGGATGCCTTTATTGGTAAGTTTAACCCCGATGAGTTGGCTGAAGCGGTTGTTAAGCGCATGGAATCGATAAAGGGGTGAGTCATTCAACCTTGAATGAGGGTAGAGAGCTGAAGGATAATAAAATAAGCATCACACAGGCAGAGTTTGATCAGTTTTGTCATTATCTAGAGAATGCTTGTGGTATTTTATTGGCCGAACATAAGCAATATCTGGTTGAAAGTCGCTTAGGTAAAATTCTTATTGAAGGCGAATATGGTTCACTCGGTCAACTCATTGTGGTGCTGACTCGTCCCGGTAATAGCTGTCTTAAAGAGCGCGTCATTAATGCCATGACCACGAATGAGACGCTGTGGTTTCGCGATATTCATCCCTATACGATTTTAAAAGAAAAGTTACTGCCTGAACTGGCCGTTAATATGAACTCTCAGCGGTTAAAAATCTGGTCGGCAGCCTGTTCGACTGGGCAGGAACCTTACTCCATCAGTATGATTATTGATGAGTTTAAGCACGAAAATCCCGGTGCCTTTAGGCTAGGGGAAGAGATTATCGCCACTGATATCTCTACGCATGTTCTAGAGCAGGCGCGTGCGGCGGAATATGAGATGCTTGCGCTTGGACGGGGCTTATCGCAAGAACGATTAAAAAAGTTCTTTGTCCCCAGTCGGCAAGAGGCGTGGACGCTCATGCCTAAGATTAAAAACCGAGTATCCTTCCGAGAGCTTAATCTACTGGGAACGTGTGCCGGTATCAGCTCCTGTGATATTGTTTTTTGTCGTAACGTGTTGATTTATTTCTCGACAGAGCGAAAGCGCGATATCCTAACCAAAATTCATAAGAGCCTTAAACCCGGCGGTTATTTACTGCTAGGGGCATCGGAATCTATTGGAGATCTGCAGCCGTTATATGAAATGATTCACTGTCGCCCGGGTATCATTTATAAAGCGCGATAGATCAGGGTATAAAAAGCATCGACTGCCGCGTTGTCTTATGGTTCTGTTTTGACTACCGTCATGGGCTGTTTGGCTGAGGTAGGTGATGTCGGCCACGCACATCTCGAAAACGCCCTGATTCAACGCCATCAAACTGCGCCATTAAGTCTGCTCATGTCGATGCCTCTATACGGGCCTTTCAGTCACTAAAATCCGCACCACATCATCGATGCTGGCCCTTTCTGCCGCTACCTAGCCTCTTTGAGAGAGGTGCTATCCTCTGGCAAGTATCGCCTTAATAACTTGATTCAAATCTGATATTTGCGCTTATTGCCGCCTATCTGTTTAGCTTGCCGCTTTGCCGCTGATAGCCGGACAAGGGTTGCCGCTTATCTCGAAGTTTTATTTTAACTGTATGAATTTAAGGGTTATTTTATTTGTGGTACTGCTTTTGCATTATCAGAGTAACTAAATATTTTGAGGCAAACCGATGGCGATTAGCTTTGACAAAGCACTGGGAATTCATGAACAGGCCGTCAACGTGAGAGTTAAGCGCGCTGAAATTTTGGCGAATAATATCGCCAACAGTGATACGCCGAATTATCAAGCTCGAGATATCGATTTCGAAAGTGTTTTGCAAGGTGTTCAGGGTGGGCAGCAGCCTCTAACAATGAGTCGCACCAGTGAGGGACACAGCAGTGGTTTGATTAACGCCGATTTTGCATCGGAGTTAATGTATCGGATTCCCAGTCAGCCGAGTGTCGATGGTAATACCGTGGATGTTCAGGCGGAGATGGCACGGTATACAGAAAATGCGATTGATTATCAGGCTTCGTTTCAGTTTTTGAATAATAAATTTACAGGCCTCAGTAGTGCCATTAAGGGTGAGTAATCATGTCTCTAGGTAATGTGTTTGATATAGCGGGTTCAGCGATGAGCGCACAGACCGTGCGACTGAATACCACCGCCAGTAATATGGCCAATGCCGAGAGTGTCAGCAGCAGTGCTGATGAAACCTATCGTGCGCGCAAGCCTGTATTTGAGTTAAAACAATTGAATGATATTCAGCCGGGCAATGCGCCGCTGGGTGTACAGGCGGGGCAGGGTGTCGAGGTTTCTGGGATTGTGGAAAGCGATGCGCCATTGCGACATGAATATAACCCAGATCATCCGATGGCAGATGAGCAGGGCTATGTCTACTACCCCAATGTGAATGTTGTTGAAGAGATGGCGGATATGATCTCGGCGTCACGCTCTTTTCAGATTAATGCTGAGATCATGAATACAGCCAAACAGATGATGCAGCGGGCGCTGACACTGGGGCAGTAAGCTCAGGAGCCTGATGTGAGGTATATGATATGAGTGTTAACGACGTTTCAGGAACGCAATCGATCTACGATCAGATCAATGCGCAGAATCAGAGTAGCGCAACTTCGACAACGACCAGTAGTAGCGAAGATAGCGAAATGTTCATGAAGCTGATGATTGCGCAGCTACAAAACCAAGACCCGACCAGTCCGGCCGAAACCAGCGAGTTTATGCAGCAGATCGCCAGTATGAGTACGGTGGAAAATATCGCCAAGCTGAATACCACGATGGAGACGATGTCTAATTCGCTGCTGTCTAGTCAGGCGGCCTTACAAGCTTCGTCGATGATTGGTCAGGATATCTACGCTCAAACGGATATCGCTAAGGTGGCCGAATCCGGCGAGATTCGCGGTGTCGTTGAGTTACCCGTGAGTACAGAAAATCTACGGGTTTCTATCTATGACAGTGATAATAATTTGATCGATGAAGTCGAGATGGGCAGTCAAAGTGCGGGTGATCAGTACTTCGTCTGGAGTGCGGGTGATCGTCCGGCCGGCGACTATCGCGTAGTAGCGCAGGCGCAGGTTGATGGTAACTACGAAACAGCGAGCAGTTATATTGCTTACAACGTCAATAGCGTCACGCTGGGACAAAACGGCATTGGGATGACAGTGAATACCGATGCCGGCTCAGTCGACTTTAGTGATGTCAAACGAATAGGGTAAATCGGAGAAAGTATCATGGCGGGTTTTAATACTGCGATAACAGGTCTGAAAGCGGCATCCACTGATCTTGATGTAACCGGTAACAACATCGCGAACTCCAGCACTGTAGGCTTTAAGTCTTCGCGTACTGAGTTTGGTGATATCTATGCAACGGCCGTTGTGGGTGCAGGTTCCAGTAATGTGGCGGGCTCCGGTGTGACGGTAACGGATATCGCGCAAAATTTTGAAGCGGGTACCACTGAATTTACCAGTAACAATTTGGATTTGGCCATCAATGGTTCGGGCTTCTTCCAGTTGGATGATGGACAGGGTGGCACCACATATACCCGTGCCGGTGCCTTCGAGCTGGATAAAGATGGTTATATCGTCTCCAAAACAGGCAAGTATTTGCAAGGCTATGGGCTAGACACCGAAGGCAACCGTCTGCCGATTCAAAACTTGTCGGTGGATCAAAAAGAGAGCCCGCCACAAGCAACGAATAATATTGGTTTATCGTTTAATATCAATGATGCTGCCGATGCGACACTGTTGAGCACACCGTATGATAAAGACGAGCCAGCATCGTTTACCTACAGCACCACGGTGCGGACGTTTGATAGTCTCGGTAATGAAAATACCATTAAGTACAATATGGTCGAGCAGCGGCCTGTGCGTGATGTCTATGATGTTGATGTGACAATGCCTGTGACTATCAGTGGTGTCGAACTCAACCTTGATGCGGCCAATAGTCCTTCTTTTTTGAGTCAAGCGGATATTGATTCCTTATCGAATACCGATAAACGTATCGATGCATCAACGCTGACTTTTACAGGGGATACCACCACCGGCGTGGGCACGGTTAGCTTTGAGACCTATTCGAAATACAGTAGTTATGGCGACATGCAGGTTAACGATAATGCGGGTATCGAGATTTCGCCGACCGTGACTGAGCGTGACTCGAATGAGAATTACGCGTATACCTTGGCAATTCCGGATGCGGATACCGAACTGAATATTGGCGGTGTGTCGATCGATATTTCAACCTCGCCGACGGTGCCGACACTGAATAGTATTGCCGATCTGATTGCAGCCAGACAGACCGATATTAAAGATCGCAACCCGAATGTTGAATCGGTGACGGTGGTTGAAGAGGGTGGCGTGTTTCAGTTGGATGTTCGCTTTAAAGCGGAATACGGCAATATTGGCTCTGAATTTAGTGTCACCGAATCCGGTGCATCAACGACCCCAGTATTAACGGCTAATCTCGATGACACCTATGAGGGTGATAATGGCTACCGCGGTCAGTATCAGATGTATGCTTATCTCAATAGTACTGAGTTGCTGGATATCGGTAAGAGCGTGGATCCAGGAGAAACGGGTTTTTCTATTGATAGTGATGAAACCTTGAGTGAAGTCGGCTCGGTGATGCTTGGCTTTGATCCCACTACGGGTTTTTTGAATAGTGTTAACGGTACGAGCTTTGCTGAAGGGGCTTCGGCCCCGGCCTTGAGTGTTAAAGGTGCGGACCCTGCCAATACTGAAACGATCATCGATCTCGATTTATCGGATAGTACTCAGTTTGCTTCCGCATCGATTGTTAAAGCCTCCTCTCAGGATGGTTACACTAAAGGGGATCTGATCGGTGTCAGTTTTGCCGAAACCGGTGAAATGGTGGCGAGCTTCTCTAACGGTGAGACGCAAAATTTAGGTGTGGTCGCCTTTGCCACCTTTGAAAATCAGTCGGGCTTACAGCCCTCTGGCGATACCGAGTGGACGGCAACGCTGACTTCCGGTAGCGCGGTGCTTAACCCGCCGGGTACCGGTTTGAATGGTAGCTTGCGTTCTGCCGCGTTGGAGCAATCAAACGTTGATCTGTCGACCGAATTAGTACGGTTGATTGAAGCGCAGCGTAATTTCCAGGCGAACTCTAAGACGCTGGAAACCTTGAATACCGTGACGCAGGCCATCTTGCAGATCTGATATAACACGCTAGTGCAGTTCATAAAAAGGCGGCCTCGGTCGCCTTTTTTGCGTCTGTGTGAAAGGTTGGCACAAGCATTGCATTTTACCTGTTAGTGAATTTAAACCACTAAAGCGGCAATCTCTGACCGTTTTAGCGTGAAGGCGGCAAACGGGGTATTCAATGGACAAAGTGTTGTATCTGGCAATGAGTGGCGCACGGGAAAATATGCGTTCGCAACAAGCTCACGCGAATAACTTAGCGAATGCAACCACCACCGGCTTCAAGGCTGACTTCGCTCAGGCGCGGGCGATGCAGGTTGAAGGCGATGGCTATGATTCCAGAGTCTACGCCATGGCAGAACGTCCCGGGACGAATATGTCGAGTGGCACATTGATGCAAACCGGCCGTGCCATGGATGTTGCCATTGATGGCGATGGCTGGTTAGCCGTTGTCGATGCCGACGGCAATGAAGCGTATACCCGTCAGGGCGAGTTACAGATTAACAGTTTAAATCAGTTGGTGACGCAGTCGGGTCAACAAGTGATGGGTAATGGCGGTATACCGATTACCTTACCCCCTTTTGAACAGCTGGATATTGGCGGTGATGGCACCATTACCATTCGCCCCGCGGGTGATACGGCCAGTGAGTTAGCGATTCTGGATCGTATTAAGATGGTGAATCCCGATAACGCTGAGTTAGTGAAGGGCGTCGATGGCATGATGCATAGCGGCAATAATCAGCCGCTGGAAGCGGCAGCGGGTGTGAAACTGCGTTCCGGTTTTTTAGAATCGAGTAATGTTAACTCGATATCCGAACTGACCTCCGTGATCGATCTGGCACGTCAGTTTGAGATGCATGTGAAAATGATGAAAACCGCAGAAGAGAACTCCTCTGCCGCGACACAGATACTGTCACTTCAATAATCGAATAATGAACTTTAAAACAGCTGGAGAATAAGTATGCATGGAGCTCTCTTTGTAGCCAAAACAGGTTTGAGTGCGCAGGATACCTCCCTGAAAATCATTTCCAACAACTTGGCCAACGTCAGTACCGTTGGCTTTAAAAAAGATCGTCCGGTTTTTGAAGATTTGATGTATCAGATTCAGCGACAGCCCGGTGCACAGACCGCCGATGATTCACAGTTACCGTCCGGCTTGCAGCTTGGTTCGGGTGTACGAGTGGCAGGTACACAAAAGCTGTTTCAGGAGGGTGAGTTAGAAACAACCGGTGAATCTTTCGATATCTCTATCGAAGGTCGCGGCTTTTGGCCGATTACCATGCCTAACGGCGATACCGGTTATACCCGTCACGGACAGTTTCAGTTAAATGCTGATAATGAAATCGTTACCTCCGAAGGGTATATCTTGGAGCCCGGCCTAACCCTGCCCGATGAAGTACAGTCGATGACGGTTGGCGTTGACGGCGTTGTCAGCGTGGTGGTGCAGGGCGATGCCACACCACAAGAGATCGGTCAGTTGCAATTGGCGGATTTTGCTAACCCTCAGGGGCTACAATCCTTTGGTCAAAATCTCTATATTGAAACAGCGGCTAGTGGTAATGCGACTTTATCCAATCCGGGTGAAGGTGGCACGGGGCAGCTAAGACAAGGGATGTTGGAGGGTTCGAACGTGAATGCCGTTGAAGAACTGGTGAATATGATCACCACTCAGCGAGCCTATGAAATGAACTCAAAAGTCATCTCCACGGCGGATCAGATGTTGTCCTATGTGACACAAAACCTGTAAACCTGAGTTGAGGAGATAACCGATGAAATTACGCTTAGCCATGCTGACCGCCGTGTTTATTTTAGGCGGATGTTCTAGCACCGTGCCAAAGCCGGATAACCCTCACTTTGCGCCGGTGCGAGCTCAAGCGATGCAGGCCCCGCGTGAAGTTACCGGTTCGATCTTCAATGCGGCAACGAGTAATAATTTGTATGGTGATGGTCGTGCACATCGAGTCGGCGATATCATTACGGTGGTGTTGGAAGAAAGCACCTCTTCAAGTAAGAGCAATAAAACCTCAATCGATAAGACCAGTTCGCAGACGATTGCGGCGCCGACTATTTTTGGACAGCAGGCGTCGGTCATGGGGCGACCGTTAAATTATGATAGCGGTGATTCTGATACGGAGTTTGATGGTGAAGGGTCATCCGATATGAGCAATAGTCTCGATGGCGATATTACCGTGACCGTGCATGAAGTATTGCCTAACGGATTGATGATCGTTAAGGGTGAAAAGTGGTTAACGCTCAATCAGGGCGATGAATATATTCGCGTCAGCGGCATGATTCGGCCTCAGGATATCTCGTCGAGTAATACCGTGAACTCGACTCAGTTAGCCGATGCGCGTATCACCTACAGTGGTTCGGGTGCACTGAATGATTCTAACTCGATGGGTTGGCTGTCAAAATTCTTTATCGGCCCGCTGTGGCCATTTTAAGCGGATGAAACGGAGAAAAATGATGAATCGTTTCTGCATACTGGCGTTGATCGGGTTGTTGTTGAGCAGCACGGCTAATGCCGAACGCATCAAAGATTTGACCTCAGTGGCAGGGGTGCGAAGTAACCAATTAGTGGGTTATGGTCTGGTTGTCGGTCTCGATGGCACGGGGGATAAAACCTCGTTTACCTCGGCCACCTTTCGCAATATGTTGAATAATTTCGGTGTGGCGATTCCGCCGAGTACCGATCCCTCTTCAAAAAATATTGCTGCGGTGGCGGTGCATGCCGATCTGCCGCCTTTTGCTAAGCCGGGTCAGATGATCGATGTTACCGTATCAACCATTGGCGATGCTAAGAGTCTGCGCGGTGGTAGTTTGATTATGGCACCGTTGAAAGGTGCCGATGGTCAAATTTATGCAATTGCACAGGGTAACTTAGTTGTCTCAGGATTTGGTGTGCAGGGTTCGGATGGATCACGCTTATCACTTAATGTGCCCAGTGTCGGACGTATACCCGGTGGTGCCTCGGTGGAACGGACGGTGCCCAATGCCTTTGGGCAGGGTGATAGTCTGGTGTTGAATCTTAATCATGCCGATTTTACCACGGCGCGACGTGTGGCCGAGCAGGTGAATAGCTTGTTGGGGCCGGGCATGGCGCAGGCGATGGATGCAACCTCGATACGCGTGTCGGCCCCTCGTGATCCGAATCAGCGGGTATCATTTTTATCGGTGTTGGAAAATTTGGAAGTACAGCCCGCCCAAGAAGTGGCTAAGGTGATTATTAACTCACGTACCGGCACCATTATTATTGGTCAGAATGTGCGTGTATCGCCGGTAGCGATAACCCATGGCGGGATGACCGTCGCCATCACCGAAGACTTGGTCGTTGATCAGCCTAATGCGTTGGCCGCAGGTAATACCGTCGTCACGCCGCGCACCGGAATTGAGGTGGATGCGGGGAGTGGTCATATGTTTGAATTTTCTCCGGGCGCTTCATTGCAGGATATTGTTGAAGCTGTTAATCAGGTGGGGGCGGCGCCGGGTGATCTGATGGCCATTCTCGAAGCCTTGCGACAAGCCGGTGCCCTGAAAGCCGAATTGATAGTGATCTGATAATGAAAACCGATGCGAGTCAACACGCTCAGCTCTACACCGAATTAGGTGAAATGAACAAGTTGCGGCAGCAGGCAAAGGATAACGATCCGGCGGCGCTGCAAGGGGTGGCTGAACAGTTTGAACAGCTGTTTTTGAATATGTTGGTCAAAAGTATGCGCGAAGCGAATGCTAGCTTTTCCGAAGACAGTTATTTCAATAGCCCTCAGGTGGAGTTTTATCAACAAATGGGTGATACCCAGTTGACCAAAGAGATCGCCGAAAATAAAGGCTTTGGTTTAGCCGAAATATTGGTACGGCAGTTGGGTGGTCAGGTTGATCCGCGTATCGCAAATGAGGAAGAAGATAATCGCTTAATGCCACTATCTTCCTCTGAACGGCTGTTAAATCGCACCGTGGATAGTGCCGCGAGTATGGCGGCCTCGGCTATTTTGGGTCGGGCTCAGGCGAACAGTCAAGCGCTTGAAGAGGCGACGGCGGCGGATGTTGTCTCGGCGAGTGAGATAACGAACAGTACATCGGTATTGGCCGCGACGGATGCCACCGAGTCAACTTCAGCCGTGTCTGCGGCTACGGTGAGCGCCGATAACGTTGATAGCGCCTCGATACCGCAGCGCTTTGAAACCCCCGAACAGTTTGTCGAGACGCTGTTGCCCTTAGCCGAGAATGTCGCCGCCGAGCTGGGCGTTGATCCTAAGGTGTTATTGGCGCAAGCGGCGCTAGAAACCGGCTGGGGCCGGTATGTGATTCAAACGTCTGACAGCGGTACGAGCCATAATCTGTTCAATATTAAGGCCGATAGTCGCTGGGAAGGTGAAAAAGCACAGGTCGGCACGGTTGAATTTCGTGATGGTGTTGCGCAACAAGAGAGGGCCGCGTTCCGCGTGTATGACTCTTATGAACAGAGTTTTCGCGATTACGCTGATTTTTTACAGAACAGTAGTCGCTATCAGCAGGCGCTCGAACAGGCCGGTGATCCCTATGACTACCTGAATGGCCTACAGCAAGCGGGTTATGCCACCGATCCTGAGTATGCGCAGAAGATAAGTCGTATTTTTGATGGGGATGTGTTGGCTGGACGTAACCTTGAGTCAGACACTAAAGAAAGTTAATGATTGGTCGCTATAGAGGGGGATAACATGGTGAAACCTGTCTGCTCCCTGCCTTGCCGATAGCGTGTTCCCGGGAGTTTAAATATGTCCAATTTGTTGAATATTGGTGTTCAGGCGCTGCAGTCGAATCAATCGGCGCTGGCGACGGTCGGCCAAAATATCAGTAATGTGAATACCGATGGCTATAGCCGTCAGCGAGTCGATCTGGTTAGTCGTGTTGATCAGGGCGGTGTGTATGTCATCGATGTTGAACGCATCGCCGATCAGTTTATGACGCAACAATTATGGACCGACCTCTCTGCTTATAATCAGTCATCGACATTTGCCGGCTTGGCCGAACAGCTCGACAATACCCTAGCTTCCAGTACGACCAGTGTCTCTGCGTCGATGGATGATTATTTTAGTGCGCTACAGAATGTGGTAGACGACCCCGTTTCAATACCGAATCGCGAGCTATTTATTGCGCAGGCCGAATCCTTAGTACAGCGATTTAACGATGTCGATGCCAATATTCAACGGCAAAATGAGACAGTCAATGGCATGGTCGATAGCTTGGCCGGTCAGGTGACTAGTTTGGCGACCAATATTGCCGATTTGAACGGCCGTATTAGCCTAGCGTCAGCATCGAATAACTCCGTTAACGAGCTACAAGATCAACGCGATAGCTTAACCAATCAGTTAGCCGAAATTGTCGGTGTCACGGTGATTGATCAGAGTTCCGGTGATTACAGTATTTTTATCGGTAATGGTCAGCCATTGGTGATTGGGCAATCGGTTAATCAGGTGGTATCGCTCAAGGGTGATCCCGATGCGACGCAAAAAGAGGTCGGGGTGGTAATCGCGGGTAATCTGACCAATATTGATGATGAGATCAGTGGCGGTAAGCTAGGTGGTTTGCTGCAATACCGTAATGAAGAACTCAATGATGCGCGTGATGAACTAGGGCGCATCGCCATTAGTTTTGCCGACAGCATGAATGCTCAGCATCAGGTGGGTATCGATCTTAATAATGAATTTGGCGGCAATCTATTTAAAGATGTGAATGACCTGTCATCACAGCTGGAGCGTATTACCGCACACTCCGATAACAACGCGATCGTGACAACGGCACGGGTAGAGATTGATGCGGTTGCCGAGCTGCAAGCCACCGATTATGAATTGATGGTGGGCAGTCAGAATCAATTCACCCTGGTGCGCAGTAGCGATGGTCAACGCATTAACCTGAATCAACTGACACAAGAGACGGGTGCAACAACCAGTGATGGTATTGCCGCGGTGGATCAGGGTGAATATTTTCTGGCAACCGATGGCTCATCTCTATCGTTTGCCGTTGATGGTATCAAAGTCACCATTGAAACGACCAATGGTTTTAGTAAAGGCGATAGTTTCGCGATTCAGCCGGTACGCAGCGGTGCGGATGATTTGTCACTAGCGATTCAAGACGGGCGCGAACTAGCGCTCGCCTCGCCATTAAGGGTGACCGCCGATACACAAAATCAAGGCTCGGGCGTGGCGAGTACGACAATCACCGATCGCAGTGCCGATGCTTTTGCCACACCCGGCGCGCTTAATCCACCGCTGGATATCGTGTTTAACAATAGCGATCCATTAAGCTATACCGTCTACGATATTAGCCAACCGGATAATCCACAAGTGTTTGAGCTGGATACCGGTAGCGGCAGCGTTGCTCTGGAAAATCAGACCTATACCCCCGGTAGTGAGATTCAGGTCGATGGCTTTGCGATTACCATTAATAATCAGCCGATGGCCGGTGATCGCTTTCGTTTCGAGTTTAACCAAGACGGTGTCTCAGATAACAGCAATGCGTTAGCGATTTCGAGCCTGCAAATTGCCGATGTGATGGATGGGGCTTCTTATCAAGATGCCTATGGTAGTCTCGTCGAGCGTATCGGCACCCGTACTGCCAATTCACAGATTACCGCCACGGCCAATCTTTCAGTACTCGAGACCACCGAGAGCGCTAAAGCGAGTCTATCCGGTGTTAACTTGGATGAAGAGGCCGCGAAGTTGGTGCAATTTCAACAGGCATATCAAGCGTCTGCACAGCTCATCAGTGTATCGCAAACGATTTTTGATAGTCTGCTAAGCAGCATATAGAGGAGGTTGATCATGCGTATCTCAACCCAGCAACAATACCTGACATCGATTAATAATATGCAGCAGTCACAAACACGACTGGCCAGTCTGCAAGAACAAATATCGACAGGAAAAAAGCTATTAAACCCTTCCGATGATCCGGTGGCCGCCGCGCAGATTGTTAAGTTAGAGCGAGAGTTGGCGCAATACGAAAAGTACGATGACAATATCAATGTCACGACCCGTCGCCTAGAGATGGAAGAAACGATTCTTGATGATATCAATACCGCCGTCGATCGTATGCGTGAGTTGACGGTTCAGGCGGGGAGTAGTGTGTTGGCCGATCAGGATCGGGCATCGATCTCGCAGGAACTCTATCAACTCACCGACTATGTTGCCGGTTTGATGAATACGCAGGATTCCGAAGGCGAATACCTTTTCGCGGGTAGCAAAGGCTCGACCAAGCCGTATACCGAATTATCAAACGGCCGCTATGAATATAATGGCGATGCGGGACAGCGATCGATTCAAGTCGGTAGCGATCTGTTTGTGCCCTCCAATGATTCTGGGCAGTTCCTGTTTGAAGCGGTAGAAGGCGATCTGCAAATAAATCTCACCGGTCAGGCTGTCTATGATGCCAATCTTGCCGCGACAGATCCCTTCGTGACCAATGCCGCCTTTGCCGATAGTGCCGCAGAACAACGTTTTCAAGCAGCGACCCGCGGCTTGGGGGACTTAACTATTCAGGTGAGCGAACCAACGTCGGGTGCATACACATACAGTGTCATCGATAGTGGCGGACAATATGTGAATGATGCCGCGGGTAATCCCCTCAGCAATATTGCTGCTGGCGATCTAGCAACGACACCGCTACAGGTTGATTTATTAGGCATGCAGTTTGAACTGAATGCCCCAGCCGATATAGCCAACGCCAATGAGATTAAGGTGAATGTCACGCCGGAAACCAAGAATGTATTGGATATAGCGATGGACCTGGCCGATGTGCTGGCAACACCGCTAACCACCGCTAATAAAGATGCATTCAATGAAGCGATCGCCACGGGCTTAGATCAGTTTGAAGCCGCCGCCGAACGTAACATCGAAGCGCGAGCCGTGGTGGGGTCGCGTTTAAAAAGCCTAGAATATGTGAGCAGTTCAAACTTAGACTTTAAGCTACAAACGGAATCGGCGATATCGTCATTGGAAGATGCCGATTTAGCCGATGTGATCAGTCAATTTAGTTTAGAAGAAGTGACCCTACAAGCAGCACAGGCAACCTTTAGCCGCATATCCTCATTATCCCTCTTTGATTACCTAAGATAACTCGGAAACCGCGATGGAGAGGTTGTTCCAGCGTATCGGTTTATTATGTCGTGTGCGGTGAAGTATGAGCCGCACCGATGGTGATGTTATTCCGGCGTGAAAATTCATCAACCGCACCGATGGTGATGTTCGATGATGTTGATGTGTTTAATCTGCCGGTGCGGTTCGCAAGCTCACCGTCACCCTACGATTTATATCTGCCTTTGTAGCGAGCGACGCCCCCGTCGCGATTAACCATCTACAAGCCAAACATCATCGGCGTGAGGTACCCAAGGGGCATGCCAGCACGCCTCCTACAAAAACATCACACCGTTGCGATTCAATATCTGGTGCGGTTCGCAGGGCTCACCGTCACCCTACGTTGTGTTGGCGTGATGGGTTGTTATGTAGGGTGTGGTGAAGCATGAACCGCACCGTTGGTAATGTTATTCCGGCACGAAAATTCATCAACCGCATCAGCGGCGGAATGGTATCATTTGCTACGGTTATGCCAATGAATCGATCAATTTCATACCGCTGAATGGTCGATCAAACCAATATCATCAATTTATTATGATTCAAATGGAGGGCAAGGAATGCCCGATTATCGACGAATAAAGGTTCAAGGTGGAACGTATTTTTTCACGGTGAATTGCGCCGAACGTTATCATCAACATTTATTAATCAATCAAATCGGCGCTTTAAGAGCCGCTTTTCGTAACGTTAAACATCAATACCCCTTTTCGCTAGATGCCATCGTGATATTGCCCGATCATTTACATTGCCTTTGGACGCTACCGCCCGATGATGCGGATTATCAAAAACGCTGGGCATTGATTAAAGCGAACTTCTCTCGCGCGATACCCGCCACCGAAAAGCGAAGCCAAAGCCGTATTAAACGCGGCGAACGCGGTATTTGGCAACGCCGTTATTGGGAACATCTGATAAGAGACGAGCGGGATTTACGCCATCATATTGAATATATCCATTGGAACCCCGTGAAACACGGTTGGGTTGAAAGTGTGTGCGATTGGCCTTATTCCAGCTTCCATTCCTATGTAAAACGCGGCATTTATTCAGAAAATTGGGCTTGGGATGGCGATGAAACGTTGGATGTTGGTGAATGATAATTGCGTTAATGGTGTTTATGTTTATCGGCGTGAAAATTCATCAACCGCACCGGTGGTGTTAATACGGTGGCGATTTAATGTACCAAATATCATGCTTGGTGCGGTTCGCAAGGCTCACCGGCACCCTACGTTGTATCGGCGTGATGGGTTGTTATGTAGGGTGTGGTGAAGCATGAACCGCACCGGTGGTGTTAATACGGTGGCGATTTAATGTACCAAATATCATGCTTGGTGCGGTTCGCAAGGCTCACCGGCACCCTACGTTGTGTTGGCGTGATGGGTTGTTATGTAGGGTGTGGTGAAGCATGAACCGCACCGGTGGTAGTGTTAATACGGTGGCGATTTAATGTACCAAATATCATGCTTGGTGCGGTTCGCAAGGCTCACCGGCACCCTACGATTTATATCTGCCTTTGTAGCGAGCGACGCCCCCGTCGCGATTAACCATCTACAAGCCAAACATCATC
>NZ_JAUOQE010000027.1 GCF_030547545.1 Amphritea sp. 1_MG-2023 | reverse complement strand
TTTTCCTCTACATCCGTGTTGAGGTTAAAAATTCAGTATAGATTAAATCCTAAAGTTTATGCCTGTCCCATGGTTCATTGCTCGAGTCATGATGTTTTCCTCTACATCCGTGTTGAGGTTAAAAATTCAGTATAGATTAAATCCTAAAGTTTATGCCTGTCCCATGGTTCAGAAAGAAGAATATTGATTGTAGAGAGAAATATTCAATCAAAATTAGACAACGTCAATCCTCGACCTATTCAGGGTGGATCACCTGGAATGGGTAGACGGAAATAAAAAAACATAACACCATACAAGATGAATAATATATAGGAGACAATATGGATATATTTATAAATATTCTCTCGTCAACTTTTTTATTTTAATATACCTCGTGATTTTAATATTCCGATACCAAAGAAATCGCGGCGTAATATTTGGTTATGTCGGCTATGGATTAATGGTGGCAAACGCCATTCTGTTGAACGTAATGCTCAGCAATGAAATAGAGCTATCGGAAATCACTAAGTGAACTTCTCCATTGGGCATTGTTTCGTCTTCTCTAGTTGCCTTAATGCTTCTCACCTTGCCGGACGCTTCAGGGAAGCTGCTGGACACAGGTGAAGGGGAGCGACTGAACGCGGACTTAAGTCTTGAGCAATTTTCTGAATATTATTTGGGCAAGTTAAAAAAGACTTTATCTAAGTTTTCAACTTTTTTTCTTATTATAGCAGGCCTTGTTTTCATTCAGTTTATAGTTGGCGTATTTGTTCTTTTTTCAGCTATTGGAGGTGCAGGTAGCATTGCCGCAGCATTTCAACAAGCACTATCTTTCGGCATGATAATCTGGCTGGCAATTCTGGTGAGAAACCTGATAAACCTTCAAACCGAAAAAGTTGAAAATGATATTGTAACGACCATTAAACACCGCAAGGAGAGTAAAAGCATGAGTGAAGAAATACTCAAGAAAGCAGAGAAAAAGGCGGCCCACAAAATTACAATTAATGGCGATAATGCGATGTTGGCAATAGATGGTGGGACTATTAGCGGATCTTCGCAAATAAAAAACGTACATGGCGATACAGAGCTTATGAAATCGATGGCGTTATTGCTGGGATACGTTGAGGAGTCCGGAAATAGAGAAGCCATCAGTGCGGCAAACAACTTAGTAGAGGAGGCAACTCAACCTGAACCAAATAAGGAGAAAATGTTTGATCTCTGGGGAAAGATAACATCGATTACACCCCAAATAACCGAAATTATTTCGGTTGTTAATTCTGTAAAATCTTTATTACTTTAGTGCGAGGAATGCATAATCGGGTAGCCGAGGGTCTCTAGCCCTCAGCCCCTACAACACCCTGCATGCGGGTTCGCACAGGGCGTTTCACTGAGAATGATGAAGCTTGATCCATCCATCGCGCAATTCATAAAGCCCCTAGGATTTTAAATAAGCATTGGATAATGCCTGATTTATTCCTAGTGTTTTTGAGCTGCTTCATGGGCCTTTGCAGGTAATGCCACACGCAACGGCTGCCTGAACCGAACGCCCAGCCTCATCAGATTTCTGACGTGATGCGTGGTTTTCATTAAAAGAGTCAAAGCCCTTTAAGCTGTCATTTCTTGCTTTTTAAGCTCGAAGGCTAAAATACTGGCAATTTCAAGGACGAGAGGATGCTAAGGAAGCCTAGATTTTTATGGCTCAAAGTACCAATCCATAGAGGCTGTTCAATAGTCTGTGTCAGCAACGCTTCCTTATACCGGTTCAATCGATTTATTTACGCAGCTTTACACCCGCTTAACTCAACTTAACATTCGTTGTTGTCAAAATGGATTCATATCCATACCGGAGAACAGCCATGCGCTTTCCTATGTATTCCAGCACCGTTGTCTGCACCCCATTAATACCCTTCGTGATTAACCCTAGCTGGCGCTCACATGATTTACTCAGCGATACGCTGCCCATTGAAGTCTCTGCTTTATCTAACCATATGCCTGATGCACACGAGGCCATCAAATGAAAAAATTAACTATTTATCTACTTATTAGCAGCCTTACGCTTGGCACTGTATCACCGCTGTACGCAGGCCCTAGATCCGCACCTCAGTCCCACGGCCATCATGTTGACCACCTACCAGGTGCTGCCGTATTGATGGTGATTGCTGGGGCGACTTACTGGGTCATGGATTCTTTATTTTATCGCAAAGCCGATAAGGGCTATGTCGTTGTAGAGCCGCCTGAAGGCGCATATTATGAACGTCTGCCACCAGGCGCTGTTCCTATCCGGCATCAAGGTCGTGAGTACTACCGTTATCATGGTACGTACTACCGCTGGGTGCCTGAAAGAAAGATCTATGTCGTTGAACCAACGGTTGTTGAGCCCGAGACAGAGCAGGTATCTCACTACGCAGCGGGGTCTGTTCTCACAACTCTTCCCAATGGTAGCAATGCCATTTTAATTAACGGCGTGCAGTATTTCCGTCACGCAGGTAACTACTTTCTCCCCACCGAACGAAGTGGCAAGCAGGTCTATGTGGTTGTCGATATCCATTAAATAACCTGAGAAAAGCTGGCTTTATGCTGGTAAGTAACCTGCATAAAGCCATACGCTCCACGAAAACCGTCTTGGATGCACTATCAAGCATATCGTTAGCAGCGCTAACACAAGTAATTCAAGCAAACGACAATGACAGAAGCCACGTCATGACAAAAAACTAATACAATCCAGAGAGGGGAGTAAAAAATGGAAAGTAAGCAAGAGATAAAAGCAGCCTTGTCGCCTAAACAAGCCCTTTTCGCATCACTTGCATAGTCGAAAAAGCAAAACCCTGACGCTGATAGAATCGTTGTGCAGCATGATTGTCATCATCGGTTAACAGAGTGACACGTAAGACTCCCTGTTCGCGTGCATAATGAATCGCGTGGGTTAACAGAGCGGTGCCGATATGTGAGCCATCATCAAGCCTGCGATATTCGGGGGCGACCACCATATCTTCAAGCGTACAGACACGCCCACCTAAGGCTGTCGACACGCTATAGAGTAAACTAACCATCGCCACAACTTTTCCCTGCCGACGATTTACGAGGATAGCACCGACCTGTGGTGATGCGATGAGCATTTTCAAGCCTCGTTGCTGCGCGTCGATATCGGGCTTAAATTCAACTTCCTGCGCGAACAGCGCCTCTAACAACGAACACAACGCTGGAATATCGGCTTCGGTTGCTAAGGTTATCGTCATGGATCATTACTCGATTTAACGCTTATGTGAACATGCCTCAAGGCCTAGCTCATGCATCGAGACAGCATCGGGATATTAATCAACATGCGCTGGCTCATACAAAGCCTCTAACAGCTGATGCATGGCCTGACGGCTCTGAGGCAAAAATTCAGTATCATTGCGTAACTGATCTGACGTTTGTACTGCCTTGCCGTGCGGTAAGCCATCGGGTTCGAATGCCAAGAAGGCGTCAATGGTGCCTGGGGCTGCTTCTAAATGAAACTGCAACGCCCAAATACGCTGACCCAAACGAAACCCCTGACAAGGGGTCACGGCACTATAAGCAAAGGGGATTGCCCCAGCGGGCAGCCTGAAACAATCACCATGCCAACTCAATGGACTCATGATCTCGGGTAACCAGGTCACCGCGTGATCCGTCTTGATCACAGGCCACCAGCCGATCTCTGTGGTTGTATTACGATAGACCTCGGCCCCGGCAGCCGCCGCAATCAACTGCCCTCCCAAGCAGATACCGAGAATGGTTTTATCATTCTCAATGGCTTGTCGAATAAACGTTTTCTCTGCCACCAACCAAGGGTAATCCGTTTCATTGTTGACACTCATTGGCCCACCCATAGGGAGTAGCCAATCAAAAGAATCAACATCCGGTAGCGTCGCCCCTCGATTAAGACGAACGGTATTCAGTACAAAGTCATGACGCCGGCATGGATCGGTAAACCAATCATGCATGGAACCGATCCACTCTCCCTCGGCATGCTGCAATATCAATACACGTATCATCTGCAATACTCAGGCAAACAGTTTTAAACCACCCACACCCGCGACAATCATGCCGATACAGATCACTCGAAGAAAACTACCTGACTCATCCATAAATAGAATACCGTAGGTCGCGAGTATCGATGCGCCAATACCGGTCCAAACCGCATACGCGGTGCCGACGGGAATGGTCCGCATGGCTAAGGAGAGCAAGCCTAAACTGACGACAATCAGAACAATACTGATCACCGAAGGCCATAATCGAGTAAATCCGTCACTGTGCTTTAAGCCAACCGCCCACAGGCACTCCAACACACCAGCAATAAATATATAGATCCAGCCCATAGATTTTCCCTCTTTATTAACTTTCGACGATAACCGTACTCTTGCACGGTTTCGTCATCAGGCATCGACATACCTAAAGCCATCTATCGCTTCAACGATCGTTGACTATCAATTTGCCGGATCAAACTGTGATAAGTAATCTACCACCATGCCGTGGAAACGGGTCAAGCCTTTGTAGTCAATCAACGCTTGAGGGAGTGTTTTCATGGTCCGATGCATACGCACAGCCCAGGCTTTATTGGTGACTAAATCTTCCAAGCTGAGCAGGTAAGTACGAATACTAATGGTGACCGCATTACTGCGTGGCATTCTATCCAACACCTGTACTTCGACGCGTAGATAGATCTTTTCGCCGACATTCTCCGGCGTGATAGACGCACGCTCATGCCCCCATTCATTATACTTCTCAGATGAGGTATCCATGCGCGCATTAACGGTTAGTGTCCAGTTAAGTCGGCGCACCGGCTGACCCACGGGCAGTGCCATCAGATATTTTCGTGCCCGCTCAATAATGCCCTCACTGTGCACCATTGGCACCGGCCCATGCCATTCGTCAAAACTCATACCCGCATCAAATGCCAGCGACCAGTCCGCTGGACACGTCACCATGCCGGCATCCATAAATAGGTTGCCTTCACGCTGATCCATCAAGGCAAAATCACCCTGCACCTGACGGCCAATATAATCCAGTGGTGGTCGCGGTAGCGTCGTACTATCACCAAAGGTAAAGTGATCATCAATATGCAGTAGCTTGTTTTCCCAGTGCCAGTTATCGCCGTCACGAGTCAGTGCAAAATGCTCAGGATAATCTTCCGCTAACGACACCATGAAGCGTTCAAGCATATCCCAACAGGCCAACTCCATATGCGGCATCGCCAAACAACGACTGGGCATATCATCCAACACCAGCTCTCGTTCGGCCATCTCTGACAGATAATGCTCATCGACATCGATATAATGTTCAAACGCTGAACCTTCCCCACCTTTAGGCTGATGGGCTTCAATATTCACCGAGTAGCGATACTCATCCTCTGGGAATGGAAACGGAAAACGCTCAATCGCTGCAGCGCTATTAGTATAGGTAAAATCGTCACGAAAACTCTGAATCTCTTTCGGTGCTACACGCATTCTTCTGTACTCCTAAATATCTAAAACCAGTCGTTCGCCTGCTGCCCTTGAAACGCACGGCATCATCTGCTTACCCGACTGTTTTTCGGCGTCACTAAGATAACTATCCCGATGCTCAATCTCGCCCTCGGTGACGTCACAGACACATTGACCACACACACCCGCTCGACAAAGGTGCTGGATATCGATATCTGCGGCTTCTAACGCTTCCAATAAACTCGTATCTGCCGCGACCGCCAACTCAACACCGCTACGGCTCAGTTCAACCTTAAAAGGCTGACCCGGTTTAGCGCCAGCAAACTCTTCCCAGTGAATCGCACCGGCAGGTATCCCCAGTTCATCAGCGGTTGCTCGCACCGCCTCGATCAGTGATTCTGGGCCACAAATATAGAAATGCGTTCCCAACGGCTGATCAGCCATCACTGCAGCGATATCACAACGACTCCCCTGATCGGCGTCATAACAGCGACAAGCATCACCCAGTTGTTCAGTCAGTTCTGCACTGTAAGCACCGGTCTGCTGACTACGGTACATATAGTGAAGTTCAAATTCAGCCTCACGCTGCTGCATCACCGGCACATAGGATAGGAAAGGTGTAATACCAACCCCTCCGGCAAATAAAACATGTTTATTTGCCTTCCATGCAGGCGCAAACAAATTGGCGGGAGGCGAGATCTTCAATTCATCACCTACCGCAACCTGTTCATGCATATAGATAGAGCCACCGCGTGACGCTTCTTGCAAACGTACCGCAATCTGATATTGACGGTTATCGTTTGGATTGCTCATCAACGAGTAAGCATTACGGTAACGTTGTTCACCTTCACCCATCTCAACCACGACATGCGCACCGGCTGAGAAAGGCGTCAACTGTCCTTCTAAGGGCTGCAAGGTAAATGCTTTAATCATCGGCGCGACTTGCTCAATCGCGGTCACCTTAACAGACATCTGATCGATACTGCTCATCAGTTCACCTCCCTTTTCTCAGGCATATCAGTACTATCTTCCGCGTTGGCTTGGAAACTAAAATAAGCGCCGTGTAAACGAGAGAAATGATCAGTCACTTCCAGCATTGCACCGCAACCACTGCAGGCATAAGGCGAGTAGGTAACCCCTTCGGTTATCGTATGGCAGTGGCAACAAAACAGATGCCGTTCGCGACTTATCGGCGCTAACAAACGTACCTGATCTGAACACAACCCTGCCTCACGGGCATGACTCGCCACTCGCCAAAGAAACGGCTCAGTTCCCGCTAGGTAAAGTGTACCTGTCAACGGAAATGTCACTAATGATTCAAGTAGTTGAGCGTCACTGGCAGAAGCATATGCCGCTACCGCTTTATCTTCCTGACAACGGTCATACAGTGATTGAAGCTCTACCGGGACATCCTGTTCGGCGATAAAGAGATGAAAGCGTGATTTAGGATTCAATTCCACCGGTGTATATACCGGCTTACTCGCTACCCCATTGACTTGTTCGGTCTGCATCTGAGCCCTCCTGATAAGGTCCGGTTCGCATCATGATATGCATCTATTATTCTTGCTAAGAATATTATGAGAGCGAGCCCGTCTCCTCAATTGTCATGAAGAGGTACTTCAAAAGGGGTAAGCCTTCAAATGCACGTGAGTGTTGAGTATTAACCTACGACACCGCGCTTCGGCATGATGGAAAGTCGTTCTGGCAAGCGGTATCAATGTCTAAAGAGATTATCAGCCCTGAATAAGCTAATAATAGAGAGCAGCACTGACGCCTGTCTACGCGACAGACGGGCGAGGTAAAAGCAGAGAGATCAGGGCGGCAATCATGATAAAGGCGGCTGAGAACCACAAACAGGCACTTAAACCGGCCAACTGAAACAGATAGCCGGATAACACGGTGCCGATGAGACGCCCCAGCGCATTCGCCATATAGTAAAAGCCGACATCCATCGATGCGCCATCTTCACGCGCATAACTGACAATCAGATAACTATGTAACGAAGAGTTAACGGCAAACGCCGCCCCAAACAACAGTAAACCGACCAACAACGTCACTTGAGGAAACAGATTAACGCTCAATGAAGTTGCAATCACTAGGGGCACGAATGATAACCCCAAGGCCCATAAAAATGCTTGACGTCCACCCGGCAGCACACCTGCCCGCTTACCCGTCAAGTACGGCGCTAATGATTGAATAATGCCATAACCGATCACCCAAAGCGCCAAAAAGCCGCCCACCGTCCAGTGATCCCAGCCTAGATGACTGGCCAGATACACAGGTAAAGCCACCACAAACCAGACATCTCGAGCACCGAATAAAAACATCCGTGCAGCCGAGAGGTAATTAATCGCCGCATTTTTAGAGAAAATATGGCTAAACTTAGGCTTGCTATTCGCTTTTCCTAAGTCTTGCTTAAGCAACACTAAGCTCAGCAGCCAGACAAGACTCAACAACAGCGCCATCATCAGCACCGCGCCCTGAAAGCCTAGCCACGTTAACAGCAGGCCTCCGAGAAAAAAGCCAACACCTTTTAACGCGTTTTTCGAGCCGGTCAATACGGCTATCCACTGATACAGAGCGCCTTCCGCATTCGCTGGCACTAACTGTTTAACCGAACTTTTGGCGCTCATTTTATTGAGATCTTTGGCGATACCCGACAACGCTTGAGCTAACATCACCCAGGGCACCGTTAGCATAGCAGCAGGTAATAGCAGCATTGCCAGTGCCACCACCTGCATACCAAGGCCAATATTCATCGTCCGATTGAGACCGATACGGGCGCCAATCCAACCACCAAACAAATTCGTAACAACGCCGAAGAACTCATAAAACAGAAACAACAGCGCAATATCCAGCGGGCTGTAACCGAGCTGATAAAAGTGCAGTACCACCAACATCCGTAACGCACCATCGGTCAACGTAAATGACCAATAGTTACCCGTAACGATAAGATATTGCCGCACCTCCGGTGACAATCGCTGCAGAATAGCCAACACGATATAACTACTCCTGTCCGACCATACGTACCAGTTCAACAGTACGATTAGCATAGCCCCACTCATTGTCATACCATAAGTAGAGCTTTAACTGAGTGTCATTAACCACCATGGTCGACAGCGCATCGACAATACTCGAACGAGGATCGGTTTTATAATCAACTGACACTAAAGGACGCTCTTCATAGCCAAGAATCCCTTTTAACGGGCCTTCTGCAGCCTGCTTCAATAGACGGTTAACCTCATCAACGCTGGTGCCCCGTTGCAACTCGAAAACACAATCCGTAATCGAGGCATTGGCCAATGGTACCCGCACCGCATGGCCGTTTAACTTACCTTTTAACTCAGGAAAGATATGGGTGATGGCGGTGGCCGATCCGGTGGTGGTAGGAATCAAACTACTGCCACAGGCCCGCGCGCGACGCAGATCTTTATGCGGTGCATCGAGAATCGTCTGAGTATTGGTAATATCATGGATGGTGGTCATTGAGCCGTGCTTAATACCCAACTGTTCATGAATCACTTTAACCGCCGGTGCCAGACAGTTCGTGGTACAGGATGCAGCGGTAATAATCGGGTGTGCCTGCGGATCATAAAGGTGATCGTTAACCCCCATCACGATATTTAACACGCCTTCCTCTTTCACCGGCGCGGTGACCACAATGCGCTTAACCCCTTGATCTAAATAGGGCTGCAACTTAGCACTGCTTTTCATCACCCCAGAAGCTTCAATCACCACATCGCAACCGGACCAATCCGTGTCGGCAATCGCCCGATTTTGTGTGCACGGTATCGACTGACCATCGATTAGCATCTGATTCGCTTGAGCGCCCGTGCCTGCAGTGGCCTCGTGCGCCCATGTCCCATGAACAGAATCAAACGTCAACAGGTGCGCCAACGTCGCTGCATCACCAGCCGGATCATTAATCTGTACAAATTCCAACTCGGGCCAATCCCAAGCAGCCCGTAACGCCAAACGCCCCATCCGGCCAAAACCGTTAATACCTACTTTGATCGCCACACGCACCTCCCAAACCTCTTAATTGCGGTTGATAACGTTCCCTTAACAACCGCATTATCGTTCATCAGCCTTGCAACCAGCCACTGACATCGTTATCCGTTGGTATACTGCCGCTATGAACCAATTGCTCATCGATCACCACCGCGGGGGTACGCATGACTCCGTAACCCATAATCACTTGCGGATCCGTCTCTTTTGTCACACTAACCTCTACCCCGAGTTCGGCCGCCTGCGCGGTAATTAACTCAGCCGTTTTAGTACATTTAGCACAACCGCTACCTAATACTTTAATCGTTTTCATCACTCTCTCCTTCTATCACATCACTGGGAACAAGAAATTAAACACCCAGCCTATCAACGTAAATGCACATAACAGCATGGCAAACAGAATCGCCAATAAGCGCCACTGCATCACCTGCTTGAGCAATATAAATTCAGGGAAACTCGCCGCCACAGTACTCATACAGAAAGCTAATGTGGTACCGATAGGCAAACCGTTATTAATCAAGCTTTCCATCACCGGAATCACACCGGTGGCATTCGAATAAAGTGGAATGCCCACCAGCACCGCAGACGGTACTGTCCACCACTGACCATCACCAAGATTTGCTTCAATCCAACCATCAGGGACAAAACCATGTAACGCCGCCCCCAAGCCAACACCGATAATGACCCACTTCCACACCCGACCAAAGATCTCGAGGGTTTCCTCTTTGGCAAACTGATGCCGAGCCGACATCGACATCGATTCGACAGCCACCGAACCCGCGGGGGCATTATTACGGCCTTGTTCCAGTGCCTTTGCTGCGAACGATTGTAGCCAACGCTCAGCCTTAATCGCATCGAGAAAAAAGCCACCAACAATGCCCACCGCCATGCCGACTAAAATATACACCACGGTAAATTTCCAGCCTAACAAACTCAGCAGCAACAGCACGGCAACTTCATTAATTAACGGCGATGTCAGTAGAAAAGCCATGGTGATACCGACCGGAATACCGGCGGAGGTAAAACCGAGAAAAATAGGGATACTGGAACAGGAACAAAATGGCGTTACTGCGCCAAATCCAGCCCCCATTAAATAGCCAGCACCACGATGCTTACCCGCCAAAAAATCTCTAACACGTTCGACATTCAGAGATGCGCGAATTAAAGCAATAAAATAGATCATCACCACCAGTAGAACAAATATCTTGGTGGTATCTTCGACAAAGAAGTGCAACGCTTGACCCACTTTAGTGCTCGATGATAACCCCGCTAGATCATAAATCAGCCAATCAGCTAATTGTGTAAATATTTGAAACATAGCGCTTTCCTTTACTTAGCAGAACTCATTGTAGGCTCTGAGCAAATATCCATCTGCCTGAGTCGACCTGAAACAATACATAATCGTCATAAGCAACATGACGTTCTTAACATATATGGAAAATCATATATCTAAACGATGCATTATAAAAGTGAATCGTGAGTGAATTTGATAATTATTTTATTAAAATTGATCCGCATCATCCCTGCACAACTTATTCACTGTTATGCTGAGCGCCTAATCTCATCATGGATTGACTCATGCACGCCCTAAAACCTAGTGTCGTAGCCGCAAACGCACGCCAAGAAAAAACGAAACCAAACCCTGGCAAGCACGCCCCATTAGCGACGACAACGGCGCATGACGATACCCTGATTTATCAAATTGATAACAACCTTTATATTAATTTAACCGACCGCTGCACGCTCGCTTGTCAGTTCTGTCCAAAGCATAACGGCTGTACTGACGTGAAAGGCTATGACCTCAGCTTGGAAGTACGCCCCTCTGCAGAGCAGATTATCCAATTGATCGGCGATCCCAGTCATTACGACTGCATCGTCTTCTGTGGTTATGGTGAACCCACGCTCAGACTCAATCCCTTACTCGAGATCGCTCACTGGGTAAAAGAGAACGGCGGAACCACGCGCCTCAATACTGATGGCTTGGGAAACCTCGTGAATAAACACAATATTCTGCCACAACTGAGTCAATGTATTGATGCCCTCTCCATTTCACTGAATGCGCAAAATGAAGCCGTTTATATTCGACACTGTCAACCGGCACTGCCGGGCTCATATGATGCCATGCTGTCATTTGTCGCACTCGCCCCCCGCTATATCAACGATGTCAGCGTCAGCGCCATCAATGGACTTGAAGGCGTCGATATCGACTCATGTCGTCAGTTAGCCGAGGCTAACGGGGTGAAATTTAAACAGCGAGAACTGAATGTGGTGGGCTAAAAAATATGCCGACAATAAGCATCAGGCCTAGCGATTAAGATCTACCAAAAGCCCATTGAGTGAACATACTTTCAGGCATGGGTCTGCCTAAATGAAAACCTTGCACAAGATCGCACCCTTCCGTCGTTAGCAGAGCTAAGGTCGCCGCATCTTCGACACCTTCAGCAGTGACTTCCAAACCAAGATTATGGGCTAGATTAATCGTCGCATTAACGATCACTGCATCACTTTCACTCTGTAATATATCCGTAACAAACGAGCGATCTATCTTCAGCTCTTTCAGTGGTAACTGTTTCAAATAAGATAATGATGAATAGCCAGTACCATAATCATCTATCGAAAATTGGAATCCCATCGCATGAATACGATTAATAACCGCCAAAGCCGCCTCAGGATCCGTCATCAGCGAGCTCTCGGTAATTTCTAGCGTAATCCACTGCGGATTAACGCCGGTTGCGCCCTTAATACCTGAAATAAGATCGGGGAGTTCTGGGTTATTCAAATCCTTGGCCGACAGATTGATCGATAATACGATATCTAATCCTTGCTGATGCCATTGCGCGCACTGTGTAAAGCCCTCCTGAATTACCCAACAGGTTAACCCTTGAATTAATCTTGAACGTTCCATTAAAGGGATAAATAGATCGGGAGCGAGCACCCCATGTTTAGGATGGTTCCAGCGCACTAACGCTTCCGCGCCGCTTAAAACCCCATCCTGAGTTCTCACTTTCGGTTGATAAAACAGTTCCAACTCCTGATTTTCGATCGCGTGATGAAGCTCGCTCATCAAGGTCAGCTGTTTCGGACTATGAGCATCAAATGAGGAATCATACACCGCACTGCCTTTATTGGAGTTCTGCGCCATATACAATGCAATACTCGCTCGCTGCACGAGGGTATCAACATCCGTACCATGGTTAGGATAATGAACAATACCGATATTAGCCTGAGTAGATAATTTTACCTTCTCGATAAGAAAAGCATCATGCAATACCCGATGCACACTATCGGCCAGCGACAGTATCTCTTTCTCTGCCAAAGGTTGATTAATTAACATGCTGAAGATATTGCTTTCCAAGCGGGCAATGGTCAATGGTGTCGGAAACGCGCTTTCTAAGCGCACAGCGATTTTCTTAATAAGGCTATCGCTACTATTACGCCCTAACGTATCACTAATCTCCTTATAATTAGCCACCTCAATCAACAATATAGAAAAAGCACTCCTACCTCGCGGCGACACAATTTGTTGCTGTACTCGGTCATAAAACAACTCTTTATTCGGCATATCGGTGAGCAGATCATGAGTAATACTGTGACGAGCCTGTTTTTCGAAGCTATCGGCTTTGTCCCGCAGCTCCTGAGTCTGATCCATGACCATCGCACTGGCTTCATAGGCCAATACCGTACTGGAATACTGTCCCCAGAAGGCAAAAACAAACGGCACGACATTTAAAATCCAAAGCGCAAAGTTGGTTTTTTGCACCTCGATTAAGCTACTAAGATAGATATTACCGTGCTCGAATTGAGATACGGCGAGGGTGGCAATAATCAGCGCAACAACCGCGATGACAATACCCTGCCACGCCGTTTTGGATACACGGGAGCGTAACACTTTGACATTATTGTGCAGAAAGTCACTCGTCGAACCGCTTATCACATTCACAACTCAACTCCTTGTGGTTGTCTCTTTTCCCCTCGGATAGCCGCGCTAATCGAAGAGTCGCAATCGCCATACTTGGTCAATCGACGCACAGATTGAAATCACCAAGCATCCTTGCTCTGTATTAATATCGCCATAATACAGTAAATCTCTGTCTACTTTATCCTAATCTCGCCACGCCTTTAAGTCTTTTTGCGACCTTAATGCATAAAAAAACCCCTCAGATGAGGGGTTAAAAGCTCGCTGATGAATCAGTATCAGCCGATCGAAAGCAAGTCTATAAACAGGGCTACGTCAAGTGATCAACCCTTGTTGCTACAGACTAGTGATCGCCATTAAACTCAGCGGGGTTCATGTTGATCGCTACGCTCGGCTATACAAACCGATTACTCAGATGCCGCGATCAAACTCGCATTACCACCCGCAGCGGTGGTATCGACGCATAAATGACGTTCAAGCGTAAAACGATCTACCGCATGACGCTCAGTAATGATCGGTATAATCGCGCCCTCTCGGGTCGCTAACGCCTGCCGATAGGCTTTCAGGGTGGCAACATCGGCACCACTGGCAACCGCAGCAAAGCCTGTCACACTCGCCAACACATCAGGCACTAATAGCCCATTCAGCCCGATAACCGGTAAGCCGGCCGTCATCGCCGCCTGACACTCCGCTTCCGCTCCCGGCGCGACAACCACCACCGCATTCCCCTGTGATAACGCCAGCACAGCATGCTGCATCGCCGTTAACAAATCGGGCCCTAAACAGAGTACAGTGCCGCGCGCATGAGTGGAAAGTACATTCAACTCTCCGGTAGGCCCAGGCATCGGCTCGGCATCCTGCTGTAATGCTGCGTAATCAATCGCATGATCAGCGAATAGCGATTTTAGCGTTTCGAGTCGACTGTTATCGAGCGCCCATTGACGATTATCGACACTATCGATAGCCTGTTGTAGCGCGCTTGACCCCACCGCTGCCATCAGTTCTGATGCCACCGGGGCAACAGACTCACGCCGCATAAAACGTTTCACATACTCTGGGCCACCCGCTTTTGGCCCGGTACCAGACAAGCCTTCACCACCGAATGGCTGCGAGCCGACGATCGCACCGATCTGATTCCGGTTGACATAAATATTGCCCGCTTGGATACGGCTGCAAATCTGAGCAACACGATTATCAACCCGCGTATGTAAACCAAACGTCAGGCCATACCCCGTCGCATTAATGTTATCGACGACCTTATTGATATCCTCCGCCTCAAAGGTAACCACATGCAAAACAGGACCGAAAATTTCTTCTTCCAACTCAGCAATACTGCCAATTTTAATCACGGTGGGGGCGACAAATAGGCCTTGATCCGGCAAAGGCAGCGATTTCAGCACCTGACCTTTCGCCGCATATTTTGCACAATGCGCTTCAATCTTCGCCTTAGCGGCCTGATCGATGACCGGTCCAACATCCGTGCTCAACAACCATGGATTACCCAAACGCAATTCATCCATTGCGCCAAATAACATTTCCAACAGATTATCGGCAATATCTTTTTGTAAATACAGCACCCGCAAGGCAGAACAACGCTGCCCGGCACTCTGAAAAGACGATGCCAAGACATCGCGTACCACTTGCTCAGGCAACGCCGTGGAATCAACGATCATCGCATTCATGCCGCCAGTCTCAGCCACTAACGGTGCGTCAGGGGCCATATTTTCTGCCATCACACGATTAATCCGCTGCGCCGTCGCCGTTGAGCCGGTAAAACAGACTCCCGCAATGCGACTGTCAGATGTCAACGGTGCGCCGACCTCGACCCCACTGCCCGGCAATAATTGAATAACATCCGCCGGAATACCCGCCTGATGCATTAATTCAACGGTACGTGCAGCAATCAACGGCGTCTGATCAGCCGGCTTCGCTAACACGGCATTACCTGCCGCCAATGAGGCGAGTACTTGACCAGAGAAAATCGCCATCGGAAAATTCCAAGGCGAGATACAGGTGATCACTCCACGCGCCTCACCCTCAGCCTCATTGCGCTCGCCTTCGTTGGCGTAGTAGCGCGCAAAATCGACGGCTTCACGTAATTCACCAACCGCGTCCAACATAGTTTTACCCGCTTCACGGGTGACCAGCGCAAATAACTCAGCCGCGTTCTGCTCCATTAGATCTGCCAATCGACGCAGACAAGCCGCTCGCTCAGCCGCCGGCGTCGCTGACCACTGACGATAACCTTGTTGCGCCGCGACGATGGCCGTTTCAATATCCTTGGCAGTGCTTGTCACTACCTGTCCGACACAATCGTTTGGCAGCGCAGGGTTAAGAATATCAACCGCGGCATGACTCTCAACCGTACCAGCAATCATCGGTCCAGCTTGCCATTGAGTCGCCTCAAACTCGGCCCGCTGGGCGTTCAGTTCAGCAATCTGAACCGGATCGGTAATATCCCAACCGCGAGCATTTTTACGCTGCTCGCCAAACAGTGCCGCTGGACGAATAATGGCGGCACTACTGATGTTATCGCCCATCGCTTCAATTACCGCAAACGGATCTCGCGCAATCTCTTCTGGTTTAATCCGTGTATCGACAATCTGATTAACAAACGAGCTGTTAGCGCCGTTTTCCAAGAGACGACGTACCAGATAAGCCAGCAGATCCCGATGCGCTCCCACCGGTGCATAAATCCGGCAACGCGTCCCCTGCTCCTTCAACACCGAATCGTGTAACGATTCACCCATGCCGTGCAAACGCTGGAATTCAAACTTTGTGTTATCCAAATCACGTGCCAGATGCAGAATACCGGAGACTGAATGAGCGTTATGAGTGGCAAACTGTGGATAGATACGATCCGTCATGCCAAGCAGCTTTTCTGCGCAGCAAAGATAAGACACATCAGAGTTCACTTTACGGGTATACACGGGAAAACCATCCAATCCCATCTCTTGTGCGCGTTTAATCTCCGCATCCCAGTAGGCACCTTTTACTAAACGCACCATAATCTTACGATCCAGTCGGGTCGCCAAGACATACAGCCAATCGAGGACAAACGCAGCCCGCGGACCAAACGCCTGAACCACAATACCGAAACCATCCCAGTCCGCTAGCGCCTCATCGGTTAATACCGCTTCGATCACATCCAGAGACAGATCTAAACGATCTTGCTCTTCAGCATCGATATTGAATCCCATATTGGCCTGTTTGGCTTGTAATGCCAGCGTTTTGGTTCGCTCGACTAACTCGACCATCACGCGCTCTTTCTGTGCAAACTCATAGCGTGCATGCAACGCTGATAGCTTGACAGAAATACCAGGATTCATACGAATATCAGTATGAATACAGGCGGGCGTGAGTTTACCAATCGCGACACTATAGGCCTCATGGTAGCGCAACGCATCGGCATCCGTCCGCGCCGCTTCACCGAGCATATCGTATGAGTAGGAATAGCCTTGCTTTTCTAACTTACGGGCTCGCTTAGTTGCCTCTTCGATCGTGCGACCTAAGACAAACTGACGGCCAAGCTCTTTCATCGCCTGTCCCACCGCTGTCCGCACTAATGGCTCACCCAAACGCTTAACCATACCGCGTACCGTCTGCGTCACACCTTTATCTTCACTCGGCGCAATCAGCTTGCCGGTCAGTAACAAGGCCCAAGTCGATGAGTTGACTAAGGAAGACTTAGACTTACCCAAATGCTCGCCCCAATTACCTGAAGCAACTTTGTCTTCAATCAGCGCATCAATGGTTAACGCATCAGGCACCCGCAACAAGGCTTCGGCCAAACACATCAAGGCCACACCTTCTTTCGTTGTCAGGCCATATTCACCGAGAAATTTTTCCATCATTGAAGGTGAACTCTCCTGACGAACACGAGTTACCAGCTGTGCAGCATTCTTAGAGATCTGATGACGGTCTGCAACCGTCATATGGGCATTACTCATAAGCTCACGAATAACCTGACTCTCATTAGCCAGATAATACTCTCGAATTGTTGTCCGCAGCTGATCAGTTGTATTTGTCATAAGCTCACCTTCAATCGTTATACCGTCTTGTCTAAAACACTCACATAAACGGCTTTTGTTTTATACATTGTAGCCACTCATTGAAAGTCATTTTCACTATTTAATTAGTTTAAATAGACATTTAAACTTTATTTAAAACAAAAAATAAACAACATCTAAAATAAATAGCAAATACGCAAACCAATAAGACTATTGCGATACATTAATCAAGGCATAAAAAAAGCCTCGCATTGCGAGGCTTTACTAGTGACTTATTAAAAGTATAGCGTGATATCTACCGTTCGTTAGGCTGACTTAACGCACTATCAGCATGTGCTTGCGTTAGCTTTTCAATTCAACCAGCACTTTTTCAAAACGTTCTTCAATTGCCCGAATAGGCGGCGCAGTCATCAAAGAGACACCTATCACAGCAATAAAAGCAAATACAACGCCCGGAATGATCTCGTAAACATCAAACCATCCCCCTGACAGTTGCTTCCAAACCACCACGGTAATGCCACCGACAATAATACCCGCGAGCGCACCGGCTTTATTCATCCGCTTCCAGTAAAGAGACATAATCAACGCAGGCCCAAAGGCAGCACCAAAACCTGCCCAAGCATATGACACAAGCCCCAACACTTTAGAATCTTTATCCAGCGCCAAGAATGTGGCGATTAAAGCGATCACAACCACTGCCACTCGACCCACTTGCACCAACTGTTCCTGAGTCGCTTCTTTATTAAACAGCGCCTTATAAAAATCTTCAGCCAAGGCGGAAGAGGACACCAGAAGTTGTGAATCCGCAGTACTCATCACCGCCGCTAAAATAGCCGCCAACAAGATACCCGCTACCGCAGGATGAAACAGCGTATCAACCATCACCATAAAGACGGTTTCGGTATCGCCCAACCCCTCGGGTAAATAACCGATGGCCGCCAGACCAATAAGACAGGCACCCGACATCGAAATACCACTCCAAACAACCGCGATACGGCGTGCAGCAGGCACGGAGTCTTTACTCTTAATACCTTTAAAACGCGCCAAGATATGCGGCTGACCGAAATACCCCAGCCCCCAACCAACGAGCGATAAGGTACCGATTAAGGTGATGGCTTTACCCTCCTTATCGGTAAACATATTGAGTAATTCAGGATTTTTCGCATTAACCGCAGCCAGCGTTTCTGTCACCCCGCCGAGTTCGCTAATCGCCACCAGAGGTACCATCACGAGCGCACCCACCATCAACAGCCCCTGCACCACATCGGTCCAAGATACTGCCAGGAAACCACCGAACATGGTGTAAGAGATAACCGCCACCGCGCCAACAATCACCGCAATGGTATAATCGAAACCAAACACCGTTTCAAACAACTTACCACCAGCAACGAGACCCGAACTGGTATAGAAGAGGAAGAAGACTAATACGAAAAACGCCGACACCACCCGTAGCGTATGGCTGCTGTCATGGAAACGTTTTTCAAAATAAGCCGGTATCGTCAACGCATCGCCGGCCTGTTGAGAATAAACCCGCAGACGCTGTGCCACTAACAGCCAATTTAACCAAGTACCGGCTAGCAACCCCCCCGCTAACCAAAAAGAGCCATACCCTGCGGCCATCGCATAACCCGGCAATCCCATTAACAACCAGCCACTCATATCAGATGCCCCAGCGCTCAAAGCACTGGGTAACGGACCTAGGTTACGTCCACCTAGTACATAATCAGATAGATCCTGAGTTCGACGGTATGCCACAATACCAATGGCCAACATCAGTATTAGATAAATGATAAACGTAATCGTAATAATCATTTAGTAAACCTCATCATTATTATATTTCACCGCGGTTTTCCGCTGTTTTTTTCGCTGACGACTGACAACCATGCAACTTCATCATGCACCCTGCACACGGCACAGCGGATGTAAGAGCTGGTTATATAAACGGCCAGATGAACGCGCAAGCTTACAGCACAACCGTTAGCCTTTTTCTCTTTTTTACAAGATATTAAATTAACTTATGGCTATTTTTTAGAAATTCAACTAACTACAAGTCTTAATATGGCTAATAATTAAGTCATTGTGACTCGACAGTCCTTAAAAAAGGCGATACAGAGAATAACCCTGTATCGCCTTTAAGTACTATTGTTAATCTCAGCTAAGCACGGCCGTCATAGCTCGAATCTACGTTAACTTAATTCCAGCAGCACACTCAGCGCCACCGAGAAAATCGAAGAGTCGATCACCTTGGTATTCTGAATATCCTTCAGGGTATGATGCCAACGCTGTAGCTGTCCGGCTTTAGCTTCCTCCCAACGCGTCAGACGTTGTTCAACACTGCTATCGGCGTCACCGGTTTGTAGCACTTTCAATGTCAGCGCTCGATGTTGATTATCCAGCTCAATTCGATAGCTGTTTTTCGCCAACGCTTGCCAATGATTGACGGCACTAAACTGTCGAATCTGCTTATCTAGCCAAATGAGATTAAGGCTCGTACCGACACCAAAATAGGTCATCGCGACGTGTTCAACAGGCTCATTGGTTTCCAGGGATACATCGATCACATCCAGCAACCAGTAGATATTTTCACTCGCCGCACAAAAAGCTGACAATCGACCGGGAACACCGGCCTCAGTATAACGATCATACTTCTCTTGCAGGCGATCTGCCGGAATGACTTTATGGATCTGCGCATCAGAAATAACCACCTGATCGATAGCAGGCTTATAAACTTCAAGACAGCTATCCATATCCAGACCATCACGATGATGCCGTAACAACCACTGAGTACCTCGGGCTAACAGTTGAATGAGATCTTTCATCATCTGGACCTGCAATTCAGCGGGTACCTGATTATCCAGTGATTCAATCTGTTGCCACTGCGCCTCGACACCAAACACCTCACGGGCCACCATGTAGGCCGCCGCAATATCGGCGTAACTAGCACCGATAGCCGAACTGAGGTTATTAACAAACGTAATCCCCATTCGATTGATCAGATCATTAGCGATTTGTGTCGCCGTAATCTCGCGATGCAGACGATGATTATGTAAAGCCTCGGGAAACTCTTTCAACAGGCGCGCTGGGAAAGCGGTTTCCATCTCTTTGGAAAAGCCTTTGTTTTCCGTTAACCAAGAGTTAATTAAAGCCTGCTTGAGTTCGATGCGCGCATAGCAAATCAACACAGATAGCTCAGGCCGCGTTAATCCCTGACCATTTTCCCGCCGCTGTCTCAATTGCTTTTCAGTGGGCAAAAATTCCAACTCAGGATTCAACTTGCCCTCTCGCTCCAAACTCTTGATCAGACGAATATAATCATCTAACGACTCCTGAGAGACCATTTCGGCAATATTCAACGCCTGTGCCTGACGATAGTTGTTTTTTAGCACCAGCTCAGACACATCATCGGTCATATCCCGCAACAGCTGATTACGCTGTTTCATGGTCATATCACCCTGACTAACCAACTCGTTCAGTAGGATTTTGATATTCACTTCATGGTCCGAACAATCGACACCACCGGCATTATCAATAAAATCGGTATTCGATGAGCCACCATTGAGCGCAAATTCAATCCGTCCCAACTGCGTAAAACCGAGATTACCGCCCTCACCGAGCACCTTACATCTCAGCTCACACCCATTGACACGCAGACTATCATTGGCTTTATCACCGACATCGGCATGGGTTTCTTGCGTGGCTTTAACGTAAGTACCAATACCGCCATTCCAAAGCATATCAACCGGTGCTTTCAATAAGGCATTAATCAGATCATTCGGCGACAACCGCGTTTCGCTAATCGCGAAGCGCTGCTTCATTTGCGGCGAAATCTCGATCCATTTTGCTGCACGGGAAAATAACCCACCGCCTTTACTGATCAGTTTACTGTTGTAATCCGCCCAACTTGAACGTGGTAGAGCAAACATCCGCTGCCGCTCAGTAAAGGCACTCGCCACATCCGGCGTCGGATCGATAAAGATATGCATATGGTTGAAGGCGGCCACTAAGCTAATCGTTTCGGATAACAGCATGCCGTTACCGAACACATCGCCAGCCATATCACCGATACCGATAACGGTAAATTCTTCTTGCTGAGTATTAACGCCCTGCTCACGGAAATGCCGTTTGACCGATTCCCACGCACCTTTGGCCGTAATACCCATGCCTTTATGGTCATAGCCTTGACTACCACCAGAGGCAAACGCATCGCCTAACCAGAAGCCATATTCATCGGAAATAGAGTTAGCAATATCGGAGAAGGTGGCGGTGCCTTTATCGGCCGCTACAACCAGATATGGATCGTCTTCATCATGACGCACCACCGCATCGGGATGAACCACTTCACCGGCAACTAAATTATCCGTGATATCCAATAAACCACGAATATAGGTTTTATAACACTCGATACCTTCGGCCTGAATCACTTCTCGATCATTGGTATCGGGCATACGTTTACAGATAAAGCAGCCCTTCGCACCCATAGGCACAATCACCGAGTTTTTCACCTGTTGCGCCTTCACTAGGCCCAGCACTTCGGTACGATAATCCTCCATTCGATCCGACCACCGCAGCCCGCCGCGAGCCACTTTACCGACCCGAAGGTGTACGCCTTCGATACGCGGCGAATAGATAAACACTTCAAATTTAGGTTTAGGCTGTGGAATATCTGGAATCGATTGCGAATCGATTTTAAACGAGAAGTAGGGCTTATCTAGGCCATCTTGCTGCTGATAGAAGTTAGTCCGTAAGGTGGCTTTAATAACCACCATAAAGCGACGTAAAATTTTATCATCATCGAGGCTGTTAACGCCCTCCAATGCATTGAGGATATTCTGCTCGATCTTTTCAGCCTGAATGGCATCCTGCTTTGCTGGGTGAAAACGACAGCGGAATAGCTCAACCAATTGACGACTAATGTCAACATTGCGCACCAATACATCCGCGAGGAATGGCTGCGAAAAACCAAAACGGAGCTGTTTAATATATCGACCGAAGGCACGCAACATAGCGACTTCACGCCAATTGAGACCGCCAGCAATAACCAGCCGGTTAAACTCATCACTATCTGCCTGACCATCCCAAACTTTAGCGAAGGCTTCCTGCAAAATCGTTTTAACTTTATCCAGTTCGACGACAGTCTGCTGATCATAACTGACGCGAAAATCACTGATCCAAAACTGCTTAGCATCCCGATCGGTCACGACATAGGGATGCTCACTCAGCACTTTTAAACCTAAATTTTCAAGCAATGGAATCACATCTGATAGCACCAGCGGGCGCTCAACACTGAAGAGTTTAAACTTCAAAATACCGTTAGATTCATCAAACGAACGGTAAAAGCTCATCGCGATCGTCTCTGCCGACTGTAAATAGGAGATATGCTGAAGATCATATACTCCATTTCCGGTTGAGAAGTTCTCTTTATACGCAGAACTGAAGCCACCGCTAAAGCGGTTCACAAAGCGACTCCCTTTCTCCTCACCATAGGTTTCTATCAGGCTGACATTCAAATCATCATCCCAAGAGCGGGAGATCTCCAAAATTTTCGCCTCAATAGTATCCAGATCAACTTCCTGTTGCTGATCCGGATCACCATAAATAACAAAATGGGTGCGCGACAATACAGATTCAGAAATCTGGGAATTGGCTTCATAATCCCGGCCGTACAACCCCTTATACAGTAGATTAAGCACTGAATTACGCAGTTTTGTGGTGTATAGGTCACGCGGAATATAATAAAGACAGGAGTAAAAACGTTTACTCGCATCTTGTCGCACAAATAAGCAGGCGCGGCGACGTTCCTGCATATTAAAAATGCCGATACTGGTTTGCTGAAGATCACTGGTTTGCGCCAGAATCAGCTCTTCACGCGGCATATCGGTGAGAATCTGCACCAAGGCTTTGTGACTATGGCCACCGGGTTCGAAACCACACTCCGAGAGAATACTGATCAGTTTTAGCCGCACCACGGGAATTCTTAACGGATTCGTCAGAAACACCGTCGATGTGTACAAGCCGTAAATTCGACACTCACCACAGACGCGTCCCTGCTGATCAAATCGCTTAATAATAATCAGATCGCGGTAAACGGAACGATGCACCGTCGAACGCACCACATCCTTGCTAAACATCACTAGCTTATCGGCGAGTACGAACTGCTGCTCCAGTTGACTGAGTTCCTTGCACTGCTTTGAAAGACGCTGCGTGCCTAGCTGCGAGTCCGCCACCGTATCGACAAAAACCTGTCCCTCGGACTGACGAATAACAACCTCTTCGTAGCCCTGAAAGATAAAGTTACCATCGAGCAACCAATCCAGTAGTTTACGCGTTTCTTTGATCTCAGGACTGTTCGCATCACGCTGACGCAACTCCTCTTTCAAATCTTGCGCTTTCTCTTTAATCGGCTCAAAATCGTCAACAACGGCCTTAACATCCGCCAATACTTTCAACAGTCCATCACGTAATTCATTCAGCGTTTCCGGCGATGAATGTCGCTCGATCTCCAAATAGATCAACGATTCTACCTGCGCACTTTCACTCCGCTCACGCACAGGTTTAACACTTTTAAGCTTATGAGTTTTGCTTCGCTCGCAGGCTAATACACAGTTATTGATGCTCAGAATGCCCAATTCACGACGGTTAAGCTCCATCCGAACCGAATCGACCAAAAAGGGAATATCAACGTTATGAATCTGAATAACGGTATGATTCGAATGCCAGCCATGCTGCTCATAGTCGGGATTAAACACCCTCACATCCGAGGCAGGCGCCTTATAATCCTGCATCAATTGCCAATATGACAGAGCGGTGGCAGACAAATATTCAAGCGAGCGACTCTGTAACTCTTCCGGGGCCGCGACACTAAAAAACTTGTGGGTAAACAGTTGCATCGAAGCTTTCAGACTCTGGCTGACTTGAGCGCAGAGCTTTTCGCTGAGTAGATCAATAATCTGTGACTTGGTGAGACTCACTAAATCATGCATTTCGTATAAACTCCCGATAGCTTTCGCTACGACCGGTACAAACCGGATTATTATTATTCTCTGTCTGGGTGTAAACGACGACCATAAGACAGAGCAATGATGCTAATACTCACGGCACAACAGCCAATAATTACAGAATAGGCGCAAAAACCGATAAGTCTTAGTTAATGTCAAAGTATAGGAAAAGAATAGAAGTCTTTTTCACTGTATTTTTGCTATTTATAGCCGTATCCTTTTAATCTCGATGATTTAAACACACGAACAACCAGAACAATAAAATATTATGGATAAACTGGATAAACTAGATATAGCGATTCTGCGTGAATTACAGAAAAACGCTCGAATCACGGTAACAGAGCTAGCGTCAAGGGTAGGTTTGTCAAAAACACCCTGCCAAATTCGCATGAAGCGCCTGGAAGATCAAGGCTATATCCTCGGCTATATCGCCCTCGTCGATCAAAAGAAACTGGGCACCAAACATGTTGCCTTTGTCCAAGTAAAACTCAGCGACACCAAAACGAAAGCATTACGCGCGTTTAACGATGCCGTCCGAGAAATTCCAGAGATCGAACAGTGTCACATGGTCGCCGCTAATTTCGACTATCTGTTAAAAGTGCGCACTACCGGCATGGAATCCTATCGTGAGGTACTCGGGGAGAAAATATCCTCGCTACCCTACGTCACTCAAACCAGCACCTTCGTCGTCATGGAAGATATCAAAGATATCGAGTCGAAACTGCTCTGATTCTTTATCAGTCACCGATGTAAGCGGGAATCCCTTGAATAAAGCCTCTCTCATTTTAGCGTTATCCGTTGTGCTCATGTGGTCAACCGTGGCGACAGCCTTTAAGCTAACATTGGCTCTTATTAGCCCGTTACAAATGCTGTGGATTGCCGTCGCCACCTCCTTCGTTATCCTGCTGTGCGCAACAATCTGGCAACAAAAACTAGCATTAGCCGGCCAATACCTGCGGCAATCTGCCGGTTACTTCTTGCTATTGTCACTGCTTAACCCAACGCTCTACTACCTCATTCTGTTTGCCGCCTATGATCTACTCCCCGCACAACAGGCACAGGCTCTCAACTACACCTGGGCCGTGGTGCTGAGTATTATGGCCGTGCCCTTTTTAGGACAATCCTTCACTTTTAAGAAATTCATCAGCATTTTATTGGCTTACAGCGGCGTAATCGTTATCGCCACGCAAGGTAATCTGCTATCACTGGATTTCAAAAACCCTCTCGGCGTGATGCTCGGAGTCGGCAGCTCGCTATTCTTTGCCAGCTATTGGATTCTCAATACCCGCGCGCCTCGAGATGCGGTGGTATCACTGCTACTGTGTTTTGGCCTCAGTTTACCGGTACTCAGTATCTTAATGATTATACAGGGGCAAGTGACCACCCTACCTTGGCAAGCCCTTGCAGGAGGGATCTATATCGGCACCTTTGAAATGGGCTTTGCTTTCCTGCTGTGGATGCAGGCCATGAGAATGACCGATAACACCGCTCAATTAAGCAACCTCGTCTATCTGTCGCCGCCTTTGTCATTAATATTGCTATCAACCCTCGCCGATGAGCCGATCATGATCTCAACCGTGGTCGGACTCGTGCTGATTATTAGCGGCGTGTTGTTTCAACAACTCAAGCGCAAACACCTAAGCGATTAATGCGTCTATCAACTCTTCGGTTTGTTCACGTTTGGCCGCATCCGTTAATTGATCAAGACCGAAGAGATAGTTTAAAGCGGTACGTGCACTACTGCGCAAGTCTTTAATCGTGACCGTATGATGATAGCGTCTCACATCCTCAAAATAGGTATTTAAACGACCATCACTGCCTAGCCGATGAGAAAACAGTGCTGCGCCGCCAAGATGCTCAACCAACCCTTCGACTAAAGCCTCGCTATTGCTATCCGAAGTAAAGAAGCCAATAATCGCGCCCACCAGACCTGCAATGAGAGCAGCCACAAACAACACCGCAGCCAACGGTGGAACTTCAATAGTGCCTGCTGACATCCATAACATAAACCCAGCCAGGCTCAGAATACCGCTCGCTAAGCCAAAGCCTGCTACCGTCATGCCTGCATAATCTCGAGTTCTATGTTCCTCTGCCATCATCGCACTACTGGAGGCAATGGCGGCCAATGAGCCGATAACACCTAAAACACGTGCCGTGGCGGCGGCACCCGCAGAACCACTGCCGATGACACTCTGTTGAACATATTTAAAACGCTGCAGCGCCTGAATTAGGGAGTTAGCAAAACCAGAAAACTGAGCAATCGTATCTCCCCATAAGCGGATTCGGGTAATCATACTATCAGTCGTCGTGGTAACCGCGCTAACGAAGGCGTTAAGAAATAGTATGCCGGTGATCATCGACATAAATATGCCCCAGCCAGGGCTGCTCATCACTTCAGAGTTGACGACACCTCTGCTCCACGCTTTCACCTGCAAAAGTTCTTCAGGATCAGATGAGCTGAGACGTCGAATCAATTCACCTTTATTCGATCCCACCATGCCAATTAACTCAGCGGTCACCTCAACCACAAGATCACGTAAAATACGGCCGGCACTGGGCGCTAACGAAGCCATCTGAATCATCTTTGGCATCGATGCTTCCATGACCACCATCAATAGCGAAGGAGGCCCGGGCAGATTACCTGCAATGGTAGGTACAACACTAATCTTAGCGGCCACCGTTGCTAGACATGAAGGGTTAGCAAAGCTACGCCATTCACCGCTAACAATCATCTCCAGAGCGGGTTGTAAGCGATCAGTAATCATCGTTTCTGCATGATTACTGGTAGCAATAACACGATAACAGGCACCCAATTTACGGTAGATATCATGCATGAAACGGCTGCTAATCATAGTGTCGCTATGACATGCCTGAGCCAGTAAATCATTGAGACGACTGCTCTCCTCTAACATCGCATATAAACTGTCGGTATCTCTGCGGATAGCCTGTTGCAGTAAACGGGCTCTCTGAGTCGGTTCTCTGCCTAGCGTGCCTTCTGCGTATGTTTTAAGCGTCGTGAGTTTAGTTTGTAAGGTATCTATTTTGCCCTGTTCGGACGCAGAATAGGCCGACTCAGGATTAACCTCGGCTAGATTAATAAACTCCATGAGTAGCTCCAGTCCACCCAACTCCTGCTTATAGGGCTGAAGAATACGTCCAAGCGCCTGCTGATTTGTCGCTACCCGTTCAGCTTTTGCCATAGCATTGTCCATTTCAGCCGACAATAACGAACTGAGTTGCTGAATGTCTGCCGACACCAGTGCCGTGCGATTCAGCGCCACTTCCTGTTCTAGCGCTTCAGTGCGTGGCATAATCAAACGATAATTGCCTCCCACGGGTAATGGCCAACGGTGGTAACGGGGCGTCCCTGCACTAGCATCACCATTCATCACCGCTCTTAATGCCGCCACTTGATCCTCGACCTCAGTTGCATCTCCGCCGATATAGCGCCGATAAAGATACGCGCGGACAAAACCATTAGGCCCGTTATGCCAATTCAATAGATGATCAAATAAAGAACGACGACTCAGTTTGAGTGTCTCCGCCAAGGCGCCAATAGTCGGTCGACCATGCGCCTCACTGTAGGTACTCAGTTCAATGCGAACCAATGGGTAATTAAAGTTAGCGATCCGATAGAGAAATACACCGGCTATCCGAGTGCGTTCATTTCTGTCAGCATTACGCACATCCTCTATCTGCTGATTATAAATCTCAGAATAATTAACCGCATCACTGACACAGGCAAACTCCTGACTGATATCGGTTCCAGGGCTGTTCACTTCACAGACATCGTTGCACATAAGGTTGCTCCTCAGCCGCGCACAAACGTCATCAACGGCTACTCTTTAAAGCGAAAAAATGCCACACGCTGAATACCGGCTGTCACTAGCTGTTAATCCGGTTCATCATCAACGGGGTCGGGCTGACTATTGAAACGCTCATCAATGGGCGGCATTGGCACCGTATCAGGATCGGGCCAAGCACTCTGTTGTTGCAGGTTCTGTTGTAGCTGCTCTGCATTAAGTCCCGGTATATCGCGCAACATTCTCAAGCTTGCAATCAAGCTGCTAAAGCCCTGTTGATTCTGTCGACTATTATTACTCAAGCTGACAGAGCCCACTCGCCCTAGCCCTCCGGCAATAGGGTTTTGCAGATCGAATGATTCGCCTGCCGGGGCATTCTGCTGCTGCGACATCCGTCTGAGCAATGCTTCAATTTGTTGTCCACCATGACTCATATCAGACTCCTAGGACGTTTATACGCCGACTGTGATCACGCTGCCCGCATCAATAAAGGCACCCGCCACCGGTTGTGTTGATGATACAATCGCTGAATCTTTGGCCTGCGCCGGCGACACTTGAAAGTCGATGCCTATCTTCTCAAGCAGCGCTTTTGCCTCTCCTAAGGGAATACCGGAGAGTAACGGCACTACCTGCATATTATCGATCTCAAGTGGCGCGGGTACGGGTCTGAATGTCAGCTTTAACTTGCTAGCGCCCTCAATCTTAAAATCATACTGATTCTGATACGCCGCATCGACAGTGGTCGCTTTCAGTTCCGTTGTCACCTTGCGATCGCTACCGATAGATTGCTGCACCGTCAACGCCATACTGATTTCGGCTTCCGCTTCAGGAATGACATACCAAGTGGGTCGATAACCTATGCGTCGCATCTCTTTAAGCAAGTCATCATCAAGGCTATAGATCTGCTTTAAGTTTTCGATCGTTTTTGCATCGATGGCATACTGAGCCTGTGCTACTCCGATACCCATCTCAGCAATCATATCGCCCAGTGGCGTTGCCAATATTTTTGTAAACGGATTTTCTGCCATAACCGTCTCCTTAAGACTCAAATACCGACAATCAGAATGATCTGAGTATCAGCTTGTAATGAGGTATTTGCTTTAGGGTGCTGATGCATGATTTGTCCTGCGGAGAACGGATCTTTTTCAGTCAACTGTTGCTCATACCAGAACAACTGATCCTGCAAACCCGCTAGTTTTCGCTCGGCTAGCTGACGGGTATAGCCACTCACATTCGGCATTTTCACATCCCTGTCCGTTGTCTCTGCCGACGCTTCAGCCTCGGTTAAATCAATATCGAAGCGAACATTACCAAAACAGTTTGCGGGTATGCGGGCTAAGTCATCTGCTGTTTCAAATAACATCAAATCAGTATGTTTCCCAGCAGCAACCACTTTCAAATCAACGCTTGCTTTACTAATGCGATAGCCATCTTGCTTAGCCAACTTACTGCTCGCACGGGAGATCGCTTCAGATGCTGAAAAAATCAGATCTTCGCTCTTTACCGTTGTTGCTTTAATGGGTACCGATTGACCGTCATCACGGGCTAACCTTTCGAGTTCCGCAATACGCGTATCTTTGAGTTTCAATTGATTCTGTAGCTCGCTAACACGGCGTTTCTCAAGATCAAAAACCTCGATAGTCGGTCTGCGATTTAACTCGACTTCGAGCTGCTGCCGTTGCCGCTCTTTTAGATCCAACTGTTGTTGAATCTCCGTTAACTGCCCGCTCCCTCGTTTTAATAGCTTGATTTGCTCATCACGCTGCTGCAGTGTTGCTTGTAAGCGAGTCACTTGAGCCTTTTCGGTGTTCAGCATCTGAAGTGTTGGCCGTTGCTGCAACTCAGTTTCTAATGTTTTGCGCGTTTTTTCTTGGCTTTTTAATCGACTGTTCAGCGCCTGCGTTTCTTGACTCAATTTGTCATTTTGACTTTCTAATAACTTGAGCTTTTTAGTATTCGCGGCTGTCAGCGTCGCGGCCTTGCTCGTCAATGAGGGAATACTATAGAGCGTGGTGGAGGCTAGCGTAATAACAGGCTCATGGCTCAGTTTGATGATGCCAAAATCAATCACCCGTTGAGTATAGGATTTAGGTGTATTACTGGCATTTACCCATTGATCATTCAATTTAACTTTGAGTAACAGCCGCGGTAAGAAACTGCTAAATCGGGTATTACAGACGAGCTTTAATAAGCCCGTCGTCGAACTGCTGCCAGAGGCAACCATGGTCTCATCACCATTAACCGTATAGAAAAGCAACTGTACGGCTTTATTGGCCAACGGTTTATTATTACTATCACGTAACGTCGCTTTAATACTGGTAGCCATCACTTATCATCCTTGTTCGAAGCGGTACAATAACGTCTGCGACTGACCCAATAGATCCGCCGTCAATGCAATAACCTGCCCTTCGGACTCCTGATTTGAGATCGTCAAACCCGCCACGGCGCTACCATTTTCAGCTAAAACAAGCGTCGCTTGGTTCAGCCGAGTGGCCGGTTTTAAGGCGGCTTTACTCATTTTCTCGGATAGTTCGCGGTCAATATTTAACTCAACGAGCGCACCTTTTATGGAGGCTTCGGTCGTCAATGCCGATACCGTCACTTCGGCTTTACGCGCACCTATTTTGGTCACACTGAGACTCAACTGAACCGGCGTCACAACTGAATCAATAGGCGCGGCGACCATAACCCCCTTAATAATACTGGTGGCCGAACTACTATTATTCTGTTGCGTCGTTTTAACCGGCAGAAACTGTAATTTAGCTTTTTTCTGAATCGATGTGCCCCGCCCTGAACTCGCGGGAACACTGCTCTCAGCGGCCGTCATCTGTAACTTCAACTCAAATTCCATGCGTGGAATGTGATAAACCATACTCTGCTGACCCATCGCATTGACCACCGGATACTGATTTAACCGACTTTGAGCTTTACTGAGCCCCTCCGCCAGATTAATCAGGAAATCATCTAGGTTCTGCCCTTTAGCAACGTCATCCATTCAACTATCTCCTGATGCTGATCAACTGAAAAATTGCTGTCGTTCCTGCTTCGCCTCCTGCCGGCGCATAGCAGACCTCATCATTTGCCGTTCCCGTGCCCGATCAGCTAAACGTTGCTCACGCTTAAGCGCTTGTTTGAGGGTACGCTCAAGCATCAAATCATCTTGACGTTTTAACGCGGCCTGCGCATCCGCAAGCACTTGCTGCTGTCGATCCCGCTGCGATTGCCAAGACTGTTGCTCTTGTCGCTGAGCCATTGCTAGTGCTTCCAAACGCTGACGCTTTTTCTTTTCAAGCTCATCGGCTTGTCTCAATGCCTGCCGACGCTTTAACGCAGCCGCCATAATAAGCCGTTGACGTTGCTCGGTTTGATCTAACACTCGCTGCTGCTCCTTTAATCGAACTTGAGCATTGAGCAACTGTACTCTGCGCTTATCCTGTTCAAGTTGATTAAGACGTTTTTGCAACTGCAACGCCTGACACTTTTTCTGCTTTAACTTTTCTTGCCTCGCTAAGGCCGCTTGTTTCAACCCGCGATCAAGCTGCAATCGCGATAACGCACTGCGGTTAAGTTGTTGCCGCTCACGCTGACGAAAGGCTTCCTGCTGCTGTGCTTTATGTTTATCTGCCAAGCGCGACGCCGCCGTGTGCTGCGGTAGTGCAAATCGTTGTTCATTCCAATCCGCTGCCTTCGTATGACCCGTCAGTTCATCTAACTGCTGCGCCAATGCGGTCTGACGGTTGACCAACTGCTTCAACTCATCGGGAATATCATCCCTCTCCAATAGCTCGGTTAAAGCTCGAGCGTCACTATCCGCCGTACATGAGTGAGCCTCATCGTTAGGATTAAAAATCGATGCCCGCGCAACGGCTTCGGGCTCAGCATCCGGCACCGTTGTCGATTCCAGCGCCGTCCAGTCAAGATATTCACTTGCCATCTGTCACCCTCGCTTCATGCGCCGCCACATTGCCTCATTAACTATCAGCAGGCTTATTTCTTTCAACGATCGCACGGATGCGCTCTTCCAGTACAGCAGGCGCCGGCGTCGGTAAAATCTTCGTGCGCATCAAGCTTGAGCCCTCAGCACTGTAGTTAAATTTATTCGCATAACGCGCACTCACAGAGGTGGTTCTTGCCCGTGCCATGCCCATCCCCAAAAATCCACCCGCCATCGCACTAATGGTTTTTGTCGATGACTTACGTTCAAATTCAGAGCTTTGAGTGAAGCTAATCGACACTTTTATCTCGATGAGTGATTCCGTAAATTGATAAAAGGTGGGCGTAAAACCCAACTCGATGAGTGACATCTCTTCGCCATCAAATTTAACCAGAGATGTTTTGGTGACCGTGGTCACCTCTCCGGTTATCGGATCGACTTCGGGCACCTCATATTCGCCGCCCATCATTTGCGCGAGTCTTAGGCTGGTTTCATCCATCGCATATTGAGCTTCTGCAATCGCAAGCCCCATACTGGTAATCATCTCCCCAAAGGGGACATCACTCAGTTCACGTCCAATACTTGGTCTGGCCATCGTTATTCTCCTTCAGGTAGCCCACTTACTCTTCTGTATAATCCTCAGTATCAAATAGATCTCTGACACGCTCTTCAAAAATAGCGGGCGGCGGAATAGGCACGAGATTACAGCGCAACAGACTCGCACCCTCTGCGCTATAGCTGTATTTGCTGGAGTACGTCGCATCAACCGTCGTGGTGCGAAGTTTTGAGCTGCCGCCAAAGAAACCGCCAAAAGCGGGTTTACTACGTTTGGTGCCGGTCGTTTTAGTATTTCGCGTATACGATCTTTCGCGGGTTATTTTGATCGCAATTTTGACTTCGATAATATTATTAGTGAACTGATAGAACGTCGGTGAGAAACCCAGTTCTAACATACTCACTTTTTGCGCTTTACCATCATCGTCGGTGCCAAAATAGACCCGAGAATCTTCCGTGCCCGTCACCGTTCCGGCCTCATCGAGGATAGGCACACGTCCCCCCATCATCTGCGCCACACGAATACTGGCTTCATCTAACTCATACTGAGCATCGGCAATGGCAAATGCCATCTCCCTAATCATCTCCCCCATGGGGACATTCAATAGTTCCTGACCAATCGACATCGTTAACTCCTTGCTAATCTTGTAGCTATGGTTAAATAAGCGTTATTCCGTATCGGTAGGCAGACTCGCCTGTTGCCTGCTAGCAATCCAGTTTTGAAATGCGTTAGGCGGTGGAATGGATGAGATCCGCGCCGTAATGGAACTGCTGGCCTCGGATGAAAAACTATACTTATTACTAAACTCGGCACTCACCGTGGCGGCAAACATCACGAAGTAAACCGCACCACCGACCGTTGCTGAAGTACCAAACTTCGTTTCCGTGGTGGTTGATGTCGATAAGGATACGCGTATATCAATCGTCGCTTCATTGAAGTGATAAAACACCGGAGCAAACCCCAGCGAGATAAGCGAGACCTTTTCACCATCACCGACATCGACACCGTGTTCTTCGGCATCGCCCAATTGCATCGCCATTTGAATCGAGTTGTCATCAAGGGCTCGTTGAGCCGAGGCGATCGCGGTACCTAATTGCGTTAATAGCCCCGGCAGAGGTGATTTCTCTAATGAAGCCATCACTTTGCTATGCGACATCGCACTATCCTCTTTTAATCTGGATCGACAGGGTCGACGGGATCGTTAGGATCGGGGTCTACCGGTGCAGGATCAACGGGATCAACTGGGTCCGGGGTCGGCGCAGGACCATCCGCGGCGGCAATAGTACCGCCACCGGAGGCGGCATGATTGCGTATAGCATCCAAAAATGCCTGAGGTGGCGGTACCGATTTCATCGTGGTTTTAATCCTCGAGACGGCCTCCATATCAAACTCATATTTATGGTGCAGATCAAACGAAATCGTGCCAGCAAAAGCCACCGGCAGACCCGCACTCTCAGTACTACCGAGCCCCGCTTCAACCCCAAAATCGATACCCGATTCCACGCGTACCGAGATGGTTACCTTAAATTCCATCTCGGTTTCTTTGAAGTGATAGAACTGCGGAATAAAACCAAGCTCAAGTAAACTACGCTCTCGAGAGGTGCCATCAACATCGTTGAAGCTGACCCGTGTTTCACTCAACATGGTGGCGGCGCGAACCGACGTGGAATCGAGTTCATATTGCGCTGCCGCTATCGCCTTGGCGGTATTTTCAATCAACTTAGGGATCGGTACATCCATCAACGCCTGTCCCGGCGTCATCCCGGCTACCTGATTATCAAAATTCATCTCCCTGACCTCTCTGAGTTAACCTGACACAATAAGCTGTTGTGATAACTGAAACGAACCCATCCGTTTCTGCTCTTTCAACAACTGATTTTTGGTTGCTTTGGAATACTTCAGAATGCGTGTAAATGCTTTGTTATAACGAATTTTATCTTGTAAGGCGCTGCGTTGTTGATACTCGATCACTGCGTCCCTTGCCTGCTGATGCTGATCCAATTTGACTAATAAACAGATTCGACGAAACCTTAATACCGCCAAATCATTTTCCACCGCCTCAGAAACCTGTGCGGTATCGGTTCGGGCTTCATATTCGCCGATCGCACGTTCGCAGTAGTCCAGTGCGGCTTCCTCTTCTCCGGCTTGCTCCAAACACTCGAATACCAGCTCTGATATGTATCGCTGCAACACCAACGGAAACTGTTGCGCCATCGCGGCTTGTAATAGTTTTTGCAGGGTCAGTAACGCGATGTCATATCGCTGCTGACGTAAGTGTGTGCCAACATCTTGCAGCACGACTTCCAACTTTATTTTTGGCATCGATGGCTTACTCATGATCACGTCTCATCAAGCGACAGTTAATACCCAGTTGACCGGCTTCATACTGAATCCATAGCCCCTGATGCAGGTTAGCATCCGCTTTCACAGACCAGCCGTCGGCGGTCTCCGTAAACTGAAGAGCACGCCCCATGATGGCCGTACACAGTTTTTCGAGCCGAGCCCGTAACGCTGTTAGATCCGTCACCGCATCAAAAATAAGGTTAAAGCGAATTCCCCCCGTCCACTCAGCCGTGATAGCGCATCCCTGCGCCACCAGCGCATGCATCACCGATTCTGCCTCCGCTAATGGGATAGAACGCTTTAAGATGATCGGTAGACTCGTTAATAGGCGAGGATGCAGATGAAGAGGAATATTTAATTGTGACGCTAATATATCCGAGACGGCCTGTTGTTGCTCAGTATCAGCGGGCGCCGAACGTAGCAATAGATCGAATCGATAATAATCTTGATTCTGAATCACTAACGGCAGGTGAAGTTCACTGGCCTGTTGCCATAAAGTCTGAGCTTTTTGCAGCGTCAGATCCGTCAGTTGCCAACACTGCCCTTGTGCCGATGGGCCACCGGTTTGCTGCAAACCCAAACTTCGATAATAGCTCATTAAACGCTGTTCACCACCCGGAGCATAAGCCACCACAGTATACTTAGCCTTGTGACTACAGGACTTGATCAGCTCAATACCTGGCCGACTAAACCGAGTGATTAATTCACCCGCCACCGCTTCAGATACGTTGCCTAAAATAATCGCGGGGGTTTTGCTCAAACACGCGAGTAACGCCTCGCTACTCTGACCGGTAAATAAAGCGAGATCGGTAATAAAGGCGGTGATATGCGTAAAATCAGAGAAGTAGACGGCTAACTCGAATCGCTCTGATGGCGATAAACAGCGTTCACTTTGAGGTAGCAGATCACAAGGAAGCTGAGCATCCTGAAGCACGCTGACAATCTCGGTAGCGCTCTGAATATCTAATTCAGATTGCAAGATAGACGGCGCCGTGAGTATACGACGAATACAATCCTGACGACTCAATCCGAAACGCTGATGAAAACGACCAATCGATAACACATCCGCATTACCGACCCCCAACACCCTTACCTGATAACTCTCCCGCTGCATGATATAGCCACTCGTAACAAAGTGATATTTCAGCCATGTTGGACATATTCATAAGGAATACTGCGTAAATTCTTATGCTCCAGAACGACCCTTGCTAACGCGCTTTGCCTGCAATCCTTGTCAGTAATTCTTAGCAACAACTCTTAATTAATGATTTTTAAACGCTCGATTTTAAACGCTCGTTTCGAAACCGGTAGAAAAAGCTTAGGACAAAAATCTTAGGAGTCAAACATAAGTTTGAAAATAAAATAGTCAGCGCAGTGACGGGATACGCAAAAACAAAAAACCGCTCAACAGAGCGGTTTTCAGTTTGCAAATAGAGCTGGGTGCCTATTACAGGTTAACTTTTGCTTCCATATAGCGGGCATAATCGGCCCCCACGCGACAACCATAAACACCGACTTCGCCTTTCCAGCGCATCCAGGTAATAAAGCCACTCACCGCGGTCAATAAAGTGCTCATCAGTGAGCTTTTTTCGCTACCATATTCATCGTAATAACCCATCGCCTGTAATTCATTGGCAATACGTCGATCATCACACGCGACGCCGGTAAACACCGATTGTTTCATAGCTAGGCCTCTTAACAGAAAAATATTCAGACCTAAGTATAATGCATACATTGTGCGATGCACAATAAAAGCGACTATTTATTAACCAGCCAAAACCCTATCCAGATCAATAAATACCCACATCAAGCCCTGCGGCCATTGTCATGCCTAGCGTCTCACACTGCTGTAAAAAAACATGATCCCAATCACCTCGACACACCAGAGGTGGCTGAATCCAGCGCCAACGTAAGCCCGTACAAATGGTTTCAACTGCACGACAGGTGCCGGTTCCATCGTGGCCTGCTCGCACATATAAAGCACAAGGTAATGCCTCTGTTTGTGCTAAGCAGGGATAATAACAACGATCAAAAAAATCTTTCAGGGCTCCGCTCATGTAACCCAGATTTTCAGTTGTGCCCAGAATGATCGCGTCACATCCCAGAAGATCTTCTGGCGTGGCATTCAAGGGGGTTAACCAGCGACATTGCACTGCTTCAATATCAGCATGATTGGCGCCACGCAAGACAGCCTCAGCCATCAGTCGAGTATTCTCCGATGGCGCGTGCGCCACCAACAATAACTGCTTCATTGATATCCCCTTGAAGGTAACCCTTTTCGCTATAGATTAGCCTCTGTCAGCATCGAGTGCTAATGAGTCGAGCCGCATCATCTGCGTTAACGCCATTCAGAAACGTGTCACGCTAAAGGCGCTCATATCCAGCGTTGTCTGTCGCTGTTGCATTAACTGTATCATGAGTTCTGCGGTGATCGCCGCTTGAGTGACACCGAGATGTTGATGACCAAAGGCAAAACATAACCGAGGATAGTCTGGATGCTGATCAATCACGGGCAGAGAATCGGGCAATGTTGGGCGGTATCCCATCCATTCACTCTGCGCTAAGGTTTCCTGATTCAATGTCGGTAACAACTGCCGACTATGATGACGCAATAGCTCAAAGCGGCGCTTAATCGGTGGTAACGTCAGCCCTCCCAACTCACTCATACCGACGATACGCAAACCACAATCGAGAGGCCCCATAACAAACTGACGCTCAGCAGAGCCGACATGATGACGCAACAATGAACCCGCCCTCGGCAGCGTCAAGTGATAACCTCGCTCCGCTTCTAACGGTACATCAATACCCACCTGATTGAGCAGTGCTCGACTCCAAGCACCACTACAAATCAGCGTATGATCATAACAATAAGCATCATCTGCGGTCGTCACGCTGATGTCATTGACGCTCGGTGTTAGCTGCGTCACTCGCTGCTGAATAAACTGCCCACCGCGCTCAATAAAGGCCGTAAATAAGTGCTGACATAATGTCTGTGGATCTCGTACTCGATAAGCCTCGGGGAAAAACAAGGCATGCTGTACCTGCCCCGCCAACGCCGGTTCAAGTTCAAGTAAACGTGCGCCCTGCACCAGCTCGGTGTCAATGCCATGCTGACGCAACCAGGCTTGATGCTGCAGCGCGGCATCGATACCTCGAACAGACTCCCACACCAGCAGATAGCCGGACTTAACCATCTGCTCGCGCGCACCAATATCCTCAAGACTCCGTTGCCACGCCTCAATAGATGCGCGGTTCAAGTGCAATAATGCCCGGCGACTACGCTGTAACGGTTGCGGCATAGCCGCCAGCATAAATTTTATCAACCAAGGTGCTATACGATGAAGATAACGCACAGGTAGTGCTAACGGACTCTTCGGATTGAGCCATAAAGATAGCGCCGCACGAAGGGTTCTCGGGTTAGACAGCGGCTCAATTAACTCGACGGCTAAATAACCGGCATTACCAAATGAAGCCCCTAAACCCGGCGCATCACGATCAAACAGTGTCACCTGTAAACCCTGCCGCTGCGCCTCAAGGGCACAACTTAAACCGACAACGCCAGCGCCGATTATCGCCACAGACTCTGACATATCCTTCCCCCTCGAAACCAATAGATGATCCCCGCAACGGCCTCATGCCATAACGATCACTCACTCAACATCAATACAGTCATCGATCTCATCACTCAGCGATTGACAGCTTAACCATCCACTTCTGATTGAACTCCGCCACATTGTTGATAAGCGAGTACTGCCGCGGCGAGATCTTCCCTCGAATCACCGACAGATTTGAACAGCGTAATAACGTTGAGTGAGTCATTTAGATCGGCTCGGCCCCGATGATGGCCCCGACATAACTCGCTAAAGTCGGCTTGAATAGTCGACTCTGTAATCGCGCCCTCGCGGATAGGAATAATCAGATCGCCGGTTTCACTCAGCGCACCGGCACGCACATCGACAAACACCTGACACCGCTGCAACGCGGTATTATTGGTTTCGCGCATGGTCGGCGTAAAACTACCGACTAAATCAAGATGCGCCCCTGGTTTTAACCACTCCCCGAGCACTAATGGCTCCGTGGACAGGGTGGCACAGCTAATAATATCGGCCTGACGTGCGGCGACTTCTAATTCAGTCACTGGACACAATTGCGCATCGATACCTTGCGATAGCAGTTCATCCACGAGTGCTTTAGCCGCAGACTCATGGCGATTCCAAACACGCACCGTGGTGATAGGGCGCACACTCATATGTGCTGATATCAAGTAACGAGCCATTCGCCCCGCCCCCACCATCAACAACGTTGAGGCATCATCACGAGAGAGAAAAGCGGATGCCATCGCCGAGGCTGCCGCCGTGCGTAGCGCCGTGAGTTCGTTCGCATCTAACTGCGCCAACGGCTGACCGGTCTTACCCGAAGACAGCATATAGTGACTATTAAGCCCCGGTAGACCGCGACTATTATTGCCCGGGAACACATTCACTAACTTCACCCCAAGGTATTCCCCTTCTAACCAAGCGGGCATCAATAACAAGGTGGCCTGCGGCTCGTTGGGTACATTAATACCATGGTGATGACGTACGGGTGCACAGACCTCTTTGGTAAAAATATCCTTCAAGGCGGCAATCAAACGATCCCAAGGCAGTGCTTGACGAATTTCAGTTGCATTCAATTGCATTTCAGCTTCTCTTATCACGGGGTTTTAAGTTATGTTAACCGTTAATCACTCTGAAAACTTGACCCACACTCGTCTTTTTTTGACTCAGACTCTGGAACAGCGCGAATTAACTCGGACAGTTCATCGATGAAACACAGCCTCGCACGTCGTAATCTTATTGCTCGCCAACAAGGTGAACATCGCCACGACTTCGCGCAAATACTGATTGGCTTTAAGGGTAAAATGGAGTGCGCCTTCAGCCATGAAACCGGTCAAATAGCCGCAGGTATATTGGCGGTTGCCCCGGATAGCGAAGCCCATCTATTCAGCGGTTTAAACGATGATAGCGAGTTACTGGTGATTGATTTGGCGGCCGCCGATCCCTTCCTTCAAGCCTTAGAGCAGAGCTGTAATCTGTCATTTAAGGAGACCATTTTAAATCGTCCGGAATTTATCAGTCTCTCGCCAGAGATGCTGCCTATGCTGGACTTTGCCGCACATCAACTGACACAAGGTAAGCAAGCGATTAACGCGCAACGCCAATATCAAATCAATTGTCAGTTGATCTCGCTGTTTATAACCCAGTTATGTCAGCAATATTCACGCTCGACGCCTACGCATGATCAACCCCAGCGACTCAATCGTCAGCAGCTAAATCACTATATTGATCAGCATTTTGCCACGCCACCCAATAATCGTAGGTTGGCACACGCCCTTCACCTAAGTGAAAGTCATTTATACGCGCTGTGTCAGCGAGAGCTGGGCCAAACACCGCAACAGTATATCCTCTCACGACGCCTGTACCGTGCCCGATGGTTATTACAAAACACAGATATTTCACAAACGCTGCTCGCCGATGAGCTGGGTTTCGCTGATGCATCGAGCTTGTCGCGCGCATTTAAACGCTTCTTTCAGATCACCCCAGGGCAAGCCCGTAAACGATAGCGCTAAGTCTTAAACCGCAGGTCACCGCCACCCAATGAATCACCTGTGAGCCAACAGTTCACCAACCCAAGCGATACTCTCAGGGTAGTCATCCGCTAACAGCACAAATTCTTGTCCCCGAGCCACGGCTTTCAATAAACAATGTGATGCATTCAGTTGCCAACGTTCCGGCTTAGTATGATAACTGAGCGGTGATCGCTGATGAGGATAGAACCATCGCGGTAATTGCCATAGACTAGCTTGCTCTGACGCGGCGTGCGTTAGCTGCAAGCGAGCATCAAAGCGCTCAAAAGATCCACTTCCGGCCACCGATTCCATCCCCGGAAGCGACAAATAATCCCTCGCAAGATACAGCGTATTCGCACTATCCGCCGCCCCCTGCCGATGAGGATGATAATTTAACCAGGCATAATCACTGCCCTTCAGGTTATCTACTTTCAATACCCTATCGATCTGCAACCAGCCCCAAATGATATGCCGCGCTTGACTTCCCAGCACAAAGCGCCAGCGTCGCTGATCTATTTCAGCCTCACGGAAGAGACCAAAAAACAGGAACAGATCACCAGCCATCACGCCTTGTTTACGCAGATGCCCTTGCGCCGATCCCGTTTGCCCCAATACCGGCCGCCAACCAGGTAAACGTTGCAGATGTTTTGCCTGTAAATCAGGATCAAGGTGCGCGCCCTGTCCGCCTTTCACTTTAGCCCGACTGAGCTGATGCACCAATCGACCCGCGTTAACGCCGTCTAACTGTAAATCTCGATAACGAATTTTCGAGCCTTTATCAGGGATCGGTAACGATAATAAGCGTCCATCGGGTAAAATTGGGCTAGGGCAACCACCCGAAGAGGAATCAAACCCTTTACGACTGAGAATAATTCGCATAGAGACTCAAAAGTGATTTAACTTAGCCCAGATCAACGTATCTCGACCGAGCTGATACAGGCTGTTCCCCCGCAGACGACGTAACCAAACACCTTCACTGAAACACTGCTCATTCTCCTTGAGTTCGCCCTGAATAATATAGATCTCCAAACCCTGATGAGCATCACTCAAATCAATATTAACGTGCTCTCGACTACGCCACATACACACCTGCTCATCTCGGTGCCGATGAAGCTCGAGTTGATCGAGTGACTCGTTCACCGAAGACCACGGCGCAGTATGCGTCTGAATCAGCCGATGCGCCTTATCATCGGCTTGAAACTGCGCTAACTTCACCAATATCATGCACCCCTCAACACTGAAAGGGGCATGACTGAAGCCTTCAGGATTGCGAAAATAAGTACCTGTCGGATAATCACCTCGCTGATCAGAAAAAACACCCTGTAAAACCAAAATCTCCTCGCCTTTAGGATGCTCATGAGGTGAGAATGCGGCACCAGGCGCATAACGTACAATACTGGTGGCATGCCCCTGTTCAGCCAACTCCCGAGCCAAAGGCTTGCGCCAAACGCCCGCTTTAGGACTAGCAACCCAGCCTTGCTGACGGGTATCTATCGTGACGGATTGAGTGAAATCCATATTCAGCATAAAAAGGCTCCGCAACTTAAATGATTAAACAAGCGACTATGGAAGGTGCGAATAAGTCCGTTATGTTCTCTGCGGACATTGATTTATTCGCACCTTCTCTAACCGTCCATCGCACCGACGATCGCATAAAACGCCACCATTTATCTCATGTGATCATAAAATTTTATCTTTAAAGCATTCTCTGACGCAAATTGATGACATTCTACTGCGTTAATATTGACAGCTGAATCGCGCAACGTCACATTGTCGATTATCCACTAACGACTCGGTTCGACTCATGCACCAACTCGATACTCATGACATTATCAGACAGCTTGCAGATCTGACCAGCGCATTGACTACGGAAAAAGATCATATTCAACTGCTAGATCGCATCATCCTTGGCTGTATGTTTCTGACCAATGCGGATGGCGGCACCCTATATACAGTCGATGACGAAAATGATAATCAACTACTCTTCACCATTGTGCATAATCGTTCACTCGGCATCCATAGCAAGCCTCGGGATATGCCTACCGTCGAAATTTATAATGCACAAAAACAAGCCTCTAAACTGGTCGTCGCTCAAACATTCATTCAACAAGAGACCATCAATATCGCGGATGCCTATCAGTCTGACACCTATGACTTTTCAGGCACGCGTCGATTTGATAAACAGCTTAATTATCGCTCGAAATCATTTCTGTGCGTCCCATTGATGGATCACGAAGGTGAAATCATTGGCGTTCTCCAACTGATTAATGCTCTCGATCATAACCATCAAGTGATAACCTTTCCCGATGATCAGCAACACTTAGTCGAATCGCTCGCCGCACTAGCAGCAACCGTGCTAACCAAACGTCGCCTGATTGATGCTCAGAAACACCTCTTTGAATCCTTTATTCAACTGATAGGCCGAGCTATCGACTATAAGTCACCGGTAACGGGCAAACACTGTGAGCAAGTGCCTGAAATTGCGATGTTGCTAGCCGATGCAGTCAACAACAGTACGTCCAACCGGTATGCACAGGTTCAGTTTAATGAACAAGAAATGTATGAACTTCGCATTGCCGCTTGGCTACATGATTGCGGCAAGATAACCTCGCCCGAATACATCATCGATAAAGCAACCAAGCTACAGACCCTGTTCGATCGTATCGAGTTACTCGAGTCGCGTTTTCGAGAATACCAACTGCAACTGCAACTCGATCATCTGAGAAGCGTGGCGAGCCTATCAGCGACAGACGCTCAGTTAGCCGAACAGCAATTACAGCGAGACTGCGCAAAACTGGATGACGATATTGCCTTTCTACGGCAAAGTAACACCGGTTCCGAGTTTATGGCTGACAGCGATGTTGCGCGCATTCAACAGATCGCAGCCATCTCTTGGATAGACAATCATGGCAACACCCGTTATCTACTGACGGCAGACGAAACCGAGAATCTATGTATTCGAAAAGGCACACTGCTAACGAGTGAAATTCAAGTGATGCGCGATCATATTAAGGTCACTATCGATATGTTGGAATCCCTCAGCTATCCGAAACACTTAGCTCAGGTACCTGAGATCGCCTGCAACCATCATGAACACCTCAATGGCAGCGGCTACCCCAGAGGCCTGACAGAGGAGCACATATCCTTACGCGCTAGAATCATGTGTATTGCGGATGTTTTTGAAGCCCTCACATCGCCAGACCGACCCTATAAAAAAGGTATGTTACTTTCTCAAGCGATGAATATTATTGGCCGAATGGTTACTGATAACCACCTGGATGCCGGTTTATTTAACGTCTTTGTTGAAAGCGGAGCGTATATCGAATATGCCAAGCGTCATATGACGCCTCGACAAATTGATCATGTTGATTTATCAACCCTACCGGGGCTGCTATAGCCTCCATGATAAGCGTTAACATCGACTCATCGTGTCCATGGATAACCGCTGACTGGCAAGCCGAATGTCACTCAATGAAGATGCTTAGATTGGCGCAAAGCCGCAATGTTAATCAATACAATCACCACTTCACGCTGTAAGCGAAGCGCTCCTGTGTGGTATAAACCTGTGATGAACGCTAAAAACCATAGCGATGCTGCAGCTTAAACGGAGATATCAGTGAAAATCGAAATTTTGGGGTGCAGTGGCGGTATCGGTCAAGGTTTGAAAACCACCACGATGTTGATCGAAGAGACGCTACTTTTAGATGCCGGTAGCGGCGTAGAATTATTGACCATGGAACGGTTATTGAATATTCGTGACGTGATCATCACTCATGCTCATCTCGATCATATTATCGGCTTACCGCTGATGCTGGCAACAATCTTTGAGCAGCATCGTAATCCGATCCATGTTTATGCTCTACCCGAGGTCATTAGCGCCCTACAAACGCATATTTTTAATTGGACCATCTGGCCCGATTACACCGTGTTACCCGAAGAAAACCCGATTATCCGACTGCATTCCATTCAGGTGGGTGATACTTTTAACATTCAAAATAAAACGATTACCGTTATCCCTGCAGAACACCCAACACCGACCGCAGGCTATCTAATTCAAGCAGACGCTAATAGCCTGTTATTTACCGGTGATAGTGGCCTCAATGAGAGGCTAGTCCCGCTGCTAAACACACATCAACCAAACTTACTGATTATTGATGTCTCGTTCAGTGATGAATCGATCGCACTCGCGCAATTAAGCGGCCATCTCACCCCATCCATGCTCGTAGAGCAGTTACAATCTCTTAACTACAACCCCTTAATCGCGATCACTCACCTCAAGCCCGGCATCGAAGAGCGAATTATGCAGCAGTGTCTTCAGTTACTACCGCAGCAGCGGGTGCAGCGCTTAGAGCAAGGCGCCGTCATCACCCTACCTTAAGCGGCACAGCTGATCTCCGTCGCTTACCGACACTCGCTCACGCCTAATGGCATCACACATAAGCGGTAGCGTTGTTTGTACCCATATTGCTCTCAAAAGAAACTTGCTTACTCAGCCAATAGGGTCTCTACTTAATTCAAGCTTGATATCATTGACGCTAACTCAAACACCATCAACCGGCTCTCAGGTGAAAAAAATGAAAACACCGGTCAATCCGCCGTTCAGAGCATTAAGCGTCAGCAGTCAAACGCCCTGTATTCGTAATTGCTGCCTAGATAAACAAAATACCTGTCTCGGCTGCTTTAGAACACTCGAGGAGATTTTAGCTTGGCACGGTGCCAATAACGTTGAAAAAGCCGCTATCTTGAAGCGCTGTCAGCAGCGCCGTCTAAGCCAATAACGCGGCTATTTTATCCCGTATATCGGCATATCGCATCGCCTCGCAACAACCAAAACCCTGCAACTGACGCACTTTATGTCGGGTGAATAAGGGGACACTGATACCCGCCAGAAAACGACATTGAGTATCCACGCTAAGCGGCACAGTCAAATGCTGACGTAACGCCGCTAAATCGCGGATAAGCTGCTCATCGGTAGGCCAACAGGGAGATGCTGAGTACTCAAGCGTTACCGATTGTCCTCGGCAAGCGGAACAATGCCCACAGTGCTCGGCACTTTGATGATCATCAAAATAGCGCGCTAAATGATGACTCAGGCAATCTTTCAACTCGAAAAATTTAACCAAGGCGGCAATTCGAGCAATCTCTTTATGCTCTTTATCTAAAAAGTAATCATATAATTGCTGTGCTAGTGTCGCATCGTCCAAGCGCGATTGATTGACCTGATACACATCGGTTAGCTTTTTGGTTTCTAACTCGATCAAGCCCTGCGCTTGCAGATAATCTAACGCCGCCACAATGCGTTGCCGATCACATCGGTAGCGTTGCAGTAGCGTCTCGAACGCTAAGGTGCCCCACACCCGCTTAAACGCTGTATTGGCAAAAACGGCGGCCAAAAAGTCTTGTCGTTCCCCCTCAAAGCGCTCAAGAATCTGCTCCTTGGGCTGTAACAGCTTATATTTAAAATCGGCAAAGTAAGCATAGAGAGGCTGTATTACACCGCGTAGCTCTAGCTGTACCAGCAATGTTTTCAGCGGCAGTTGACGAATATTACTCGCCGTTGATAACGCGTTAAGCTGTAGCTCCCACTGCCCGTTTTGACACTCGCGACGAATATTATTCAATAAAAATTCAATGCCACTCAACTCGGGAGTATCACCATAGACAAAATTTTCGACAGTATTCAGGCCATCTAAATTAGCCAATGTAATACAGTTAGATGGCAGCCCATCGCGACCCGCACGGCCAATTTCTTGACTATAGTTTTCGATCGACTTGGGCAGATCATAATGAATAACGAAGCGTATATTACTTTTATCAATACCCATACCGAAGGCGATTGTCGCCACCACTACTTCGATATGCCCAGCCATAAAATCCGCTTGAATCTGTTGTCGTTTCAGATCATCGAAGCCGGCATGATAAGCCGAGGCGTTAATACCTTGTTGCAGCAAAAACGCAGCCACCTGTTCGGCACGCTGCTGCAGTGTCACATAGACAATACCCGCCCCCTGCTGCGACTTGATCACCTCCAGCAGGCGAGCATTTTTTTCCCTGCTTGGCACCGCCAAAACGCTGAGATCCAAATTAGCGCGATAAAAGCCGGTCTGCACAATATGCTCTTCCGCTATCGCAAACTTGCTGGCCATATCCCGCTTCACCTGTTGCGTCGCGGTGGCGGTTAATAGCAATACCAATGGAATATTTAGAGCTTCACGATAGGCTGGCAGCTTGAGGTAATCGGGACGAAAGTTATGTCCCCATTCAGAAATACAGTGTGCCTCATCGATCACCAGCATCGATACGGGTATCGATTGAATAAACTGACGAAAGCGTTCATTTTTAAATCGCTCAACCGACACCATTAACACCTTGATACTGCCATGACGTATATCATTCATCACCTGACGACTTTGTGCCGCGCTCAGGGTTGAATCGATACTGGCGGCGGGAATCCCTTTTTCTGCCAGAAACGCTAACTGATCTTTCATCAACGCCAAGAGCGGTGACACCACCAGCGTTAAATGCGGCAAACAGAGCGCCGTTAATTGATAACACAGTGATTTACCCGAGCCGGTGGGAAAAATAGCCAGTGATGACGTCCCCTGCAATAACTGCCGAATCGTTTGCTCTTGTCCTGGCCTAAAGCCCTCAAAACCAAAGGATTGGCGTAACTGTTGCGACAACGTATCGGGAAGTGGTGCTGACATAAATCCGTTCCTATTAAACCGATCAAAGTAAGGGGCCAAAGATAAGGGTCAGAGTATACCCTTAATCAGGCGAGCTAAAGCCAACGTCGATAAACGCTTGATTCCACTGCCGCAGAAATATGGATAAGTACGAGGAAAACCCTATAAAAAAGGGAGGTCATACGAATATGACCTCCCAACAAGATGATCCCGAAGGATCTGTGCTCAAAAGAGGCTGGCCTAGAGGAACCTGCCACATAGAACGGTACCGCTAAGCCAAGGCTTCACAACAAACCTCAACACCGAGGTTCAGCGGTAAAAAATCGGACTGACCCGTTCCCAATCAGCCCGATGGATATCAATTAAGCGGCGATTAAACCCTTACGCGTGACGAAGTCCAGTGTTTCACTCAACGCAAGCGAGAGCTTATCGATCATCTCATCGATTTGTGCCACGGTCATAATCAACGGTGGACAGAACGCCAACGAATTACCGGCCACGGCACGAATAATCATACCGTGATTCTGACATGACTGAATTGCAAAAGCGCCGACTTCACCGCCTTCAAAGGCCGCCCCTGTCGCCTTATTCGCCACCAACTCAATGGCACCAATCATGCCAGCGCCACGCACTTCACCCACCAACGGATGATCACGGAACTCATTCAGACGTTGCTGCATGTATTCACCGATCGTCGCCGCATGACCGAAGATGTTATCCCGCTGGTAAATTTCCAGGGTTTTCAGCGCCACAGCCGCAGCGACCGGATGACCGGAATAAGTAAAGCCATGACCAAACACACCCACCTGAGTCGTCGGTTCAATCATCGCTTCATACATATCGCCGCGGATAGCCGATGCACTGATTGGCATATAAGCAGAAGAAAGTTGCTTCGCCAGAGTCATCATCGCAGGCTTTTCAATGCCCATGGTTGTGCAACCAAAGTCATTACCGGTACGGCCAAAGCCAGTGATCACTTCATCGGCCCAGAACAGAATATCGTACTTATTCAGTACCGCCTGAACTTTTTGGTAATAACCTTGTGGCGGCACAATCACCCCACTGGCACCGGTAATCGGTTCGGCGATAAAGGCCGCAATGGTATCCGCACCCTCTTTAAGGATCAGCTGTTCGAGGTTATTAACAATACGATCAACGAACTGTTCTTCCGACTCGCCCGGTAACGCACCGCGATAGTAATGAGGTGCATCGGTGCGTAAAATACCTAACGCTTCAAACGGCAGATCGAAATGCGTATGGTTGGCATGCAGGCCGGTCAAACAAGCCGAGGCAACTGTGACACCGTGATAAGAACGTTCACGCGCGATAATCTTGAATTTTTCGGGCTTACCGATCGCATTAAAGTAATAACGCAGCATCTTCACTTGGCTATCGTTGGCATCACTACCGGAGTTACCGAAGAACACTTTCGCATTTTCAACCGGCAACATGGCGGTCAGTTTATCCGCTAAATCCATCGCCACCTGATGTGTCTTACCGCCAAACATATGTGAGTATGACAGCTTACCCATCTGTTCTGCCGCTGTATCGATCAGCTCACGGTTGTTATAACCAAGCGAAGTACACCACAGCCCCGCTAGGCCTTCGATATACTGTTTACCTTGATTATCATAAACATACACACCATCACCCCGTTCCATCGTCAGGGTTTCAGTTGCCTTAAAGTTAGTTGTTGGATAGATAATATTACTCATAACGCCTCTCCATTATTTACAGCTCAACGCTGTAATGCGCCAAAACAGATGTATTTTGTTTCTAGATAATCATCCAGACCATATTTAGACCCTTCACGGCCCTGACCCGATTCTTTAACCCCACCGAACGGAATTACTTCAGAACTAATCGCCGTTTCATTCACGCCGACCATGCCATAATCGATCGCTTCCGATACGCGCCAGCTGCGTCCCATACTTTCGGTATAGATATAGGCAGCCAAACCAAACTCAGTATCATTAGCCATCCGCACCGCATCGGCTTCCGTACTAAATTTAAATACCGGTGCCACTGGCCCAAAGATCTCTTCACGGAAAACCCGCATAGTATCGGTGACATCGGTCAACACGGTCGGCTGATAGAAGCACGCGCCCTGCTCACCGGGTTGTCCACCGATCACCACGGTCGCCCCTTCTGCAACCGCATTTTCAACCTTCGAATGAATCTCTTTAGCCGCCTTCTCGGTAATGACGGGGCCATGCGTCGTCTCTGCCGCAAAACCATTACCAATACGAAACTCACTAACCGCGGCGCTAAATTTTTCCACGAACGCATCATAGATGCCTTCCTGCACTAACAAACGATTGGCACAGATACAGGTTTGACCAGAATTACGGTATTTAGCCGTTAACGCACCAGCCACGGCGATATCTAGATCGGCGTCATCAAAAATAATGACCGGAGCGTTACCGCCAAGCTCCATGGATGTTCGTTTAACGCTATCCGCACATTGCTTCATCAACAGCTTGCCAACCGGTGTCGAGCCGGTAAATGTCACCTTCTTAACCGTTGGGTTAGCGGTCATCTCACCACCAATGGCCGGTGCATCACTTCCCGGTAACACACTAAACAAGCCCGTAGGTAGCCCTGCACGATTCGCCAGTTCCACCAGCGCTAGCGCCGATAAAGGTGTTTCAGCCGCAGGCTTTAACACGATGGCACAACCCACGGCGAGAGCCGGGCCCGCTTTACGCGTAATCATCGCATTGGGGAAGTTCCACGGCGTAATGGCGGCAACCACGCCCACCGGCTGTTTAACCACCACACCACGACGGTCTGACGGGGTTGGTATAATATCGCCGTAAACCCGCTTGCCCTCTTCGGCAAACCACTTAACGAACGAGGCACCATACGCGACTTCGCCACGGGATTCGCTCAGCGTCTTGCCCTGCTCAGCGGTCATGATGATCGCTAAATCTTCGCTGTTTTCGATAATCAACTGATGCCATTTTTCCAGCACATCACTACGACTCTTCGCCGGTAGTGTTTTCCATTCCGCCATGGCCCGTTCAGCCGCAGCGATAGCGCGACGGGTTTCAGCGGCCCCCACACTGGCGATATCCGCTAAATGTTCACCCGTCGCCGGATCGGTCACCGCAAATGTTTCACCGTTATCGCCATCGACCCATTGGCCATCAATAAAGGCCTGCGTTTTCAATAACGATGAATCTTTAATCTGTATTGTCATTCCATCTCTCCAACGTGCAGTGACTCGTCCAACTGCGTTATAACTGTATTTATAGATCGTTGAAGCTTTTGCTTATATAATTATTTACAATTATTTATATTTGCAAAAACAAAAGTATCATCACTCAACGATCACCAAGGAGCCCCTGATGGGACGTAGAAAAGTAGCCCTCTCCGGTCAGTTGGCTGATATGGATCTTCGCTTACTGAAAGTATTTAAAGTGGTGGTTGAATGTGGTGGCTTCACACCGGCAGAGATTCAACTCAATCTCGCTAACTCAACCATCTCCAATTACATATCCGATCTAGAAAAACGACTCGATATGCGCCTCTGTGAACGCGGCCGAGCAGGTTTCTCATTAACCGAACAGGGGCAAACCGTCTATAGCGCAACACTGGAACTACTCGGCGCTCTTGATCAGTTCAAAAACACCATTAATCAAAGCCATAATCGCATTCTAGGCGACCTTCATTTAGGCTTTGCCGAACATATGCTCGGCGCGCATAACTCATCGATCCTAAAAGTGCTCGATCGGTTCTCAGTGAAAGCCCCAGATGTCAGAATCCGTATTAGCACGATGAGTTCTGATGATGTGATTTCAGCGCTACTCAATCAGCAAGTCGATATCGGTATCACCGTCACCAATCAGCCCTACCCCGAACTCACCAACATGAAACTGTTTGAAGAGGATATGCGCTTGTATTGTGCGCAGGACCATCCGTTATTCAGCCGTACCGACGAGATCAGTGCCGCAGAATTACGTCAATACCGTTTTGTTGAATCGCCTCGCTTAATGCCCGGTCGAGAGGTTCATCCCGATATGAAGCTATGGCATAAGCAAGCCTGCGCTCACCATCAAGAGGCGCGAGCCACTCTCATTTTGAGTGGCCATTACCTCGGATTTCTGCCTCATCATCTGGTGCAGAACTGGCGTCTTGAAAAGGCCCTGCGTCCCTTACTAACCGAACAGTACGGTTACACCAATACCTTCAGAGCGCTTTGGCGTAAGCGTCACAGCAATCAGCTCATTATTCAGCTATTTACAGACTGTCTTACTGAGTCAGTTAGCTGAATCATCAGCGCGAACAATAAACACCGAACAGGGTGCATGACGTACCACCCGTTCGGCATTTGAGCCAATAAAATAGCGACTGATGCCCGGCTTACTGGCCATCATCACAATCACATCACTCTGCATTTGCGTCGCGGTTTCAAGAATCTCATCATGCGCCGTACCATGACGATAAAGGTTCTTCAGCTGAATATTATCCGCTAAATCAGATAGCAGATTTTCCATCTGCAGCAGTGCTTCGCGACGATGTTGCTCATGCAGATCACGATCAAACTGAGGATCACCCGCCCGATGCACAAAACTCTGATCAACATATAACAAATTAAGCTGAGCCGGATGACCCGCCGCTAAGCGGGTGGCGACCTGCGCCAACTCGCTCACGTGCTCTGTATGTGACAAATCCAGTGGGATAAGAATATTACGATACATGACTAACTCCTTAACCCATCACTAAATTCGGCAACCAGAGCACGATCTCTGGAAACAACATGCAGAGAATCAACACCGTCAGGTTGAGTAAAATAAACGGCGTCACCGATTTATAAATTTCCGACATACCGATACCCGCCGGTGCAATCCCCTTCAAATAGAAGAGGGCAAAACCGTAAGGCGGTGTCTGTACCGCAATCAGGATATTCAAAATCATCAGCACGCCAAACCAAATGGGATCGTAACCGAGCGACACCGCAATCGGCGTAAACAGCGGCGCGCACATCAACACGATAATGAACTCATCAATAATAAAGCCCAGCAATAACATAATTAGCTGAAACATAATGATAATCATAATCGGTGGTAGATCGAGCTGTCCGGTAAAGTCAGCCACCATCCCCTGCACGCCCATCAATAGATGGAAATTACTGAAGACCGATGCACCAAAGATAATCCACATAGCGACACTCACTAATGTCGCGGTTTGAAAGCCTGACTGTAAAAACATTTGTACTTTGAAACGTTTAAACAACATCGCCAGTAGCAACGCGCCGACCACACCGATAGCACCGGATTCCGTCGGCGTTGCGATACCGGTAATAATGCTGCCCAAAACCACCACAATCAGTAGCATCGAAAACAGACCATCGCGGGCCACACGAAACTTTTCTTTGCCTTTCAGCTGAACGATATCGTCGTTATCCATATCCCGAGGCGCACGCGCTGGGAACAACCAACAACTGATAGCCACATACAGCACCATCATGACCACGGTCAGTAAAGCGGGCATCATCGCCCCCAAAAACATCCGACCCACGGAGTTTTGCGTCGACGCGGCAAACATAATCATCGGAATACTCGGTGGAATCAGAATACCCAAACCACCACCCGCCATGATGACACCCAGTGCCAGACGTTGATCATAACCACGTTCGAGCATCGGCCGCAGCGCAATACTGCCCGAGGTCATAATACCGGCACCGATGATTCCCACCATCGCACCGATCATCGAGCAAACGCCAATCACACTGATCGCCAGCGAACCCCGCACTCGGCCGATCAACATCTGACTAAAATTGAACATCGCATCACCGATGCCCGATTTAGTTAACAGTTGCCCCATATAGATATACAGCGGAATCGCGAGGAGGATAAAACTGAAATAGGTGGATTCCAAGGTGGTGGGAATAACATTAAAAATGCCATCGCCCCAGGTCATATAACCCACCGCCATAGCGATACCACCCAGTGCTAAGCCAACCTGAGCACCGAGCGCAAAAAACACTAAAATACATACCAGAAGAACTACGGTTAACAGCTCAATTCCCATCATTCTGCGCCTCAATAAGCATTTGACCGGTCGTAAGAAAATACAGCTCTGCCAACATATCTCTTGCCAGCTGGGCAATAAACAAACCGCTGGCTATCATCATCATGATCCAGAAGTGAAACATTGGCGGAGCCCACTCACTTTGACGACGATAATCAAACTCAATCGCCTCTTCATATTTCCCAAAACTGACTTTCACAATAATGATCAGAAAGAAGATCGCTAATGAGAACGAGATGAGATTAAAGACGCTGCGGGTATGACGAGAAACTTTTAGATAGAGAATATCCACATTGATATGTGCTCGCTGCTGTTGCGCATAAGCACCACCCAATGCAGCCAAATAACCAAACATAAACAACGAGAGATCAAACGCCCAGATGGTTGGTTGCCCCAAGACATAGCGTGAGAACACTTCAAAGGCAACGACCAGCGCCAATACCGGCATGATAAAAGCCGCGGCTCGGCCAGCCTGTCGCACCAGCCAATCAATACAAAGACAAATATTTGTCAGTACTATTTTAAGCATAGAGGTACCTACAACAAAAAGGGGCACCGCCGCACCCCTTTTAGTATTATTGAAACGACTTACTTACTATTGGCTCGCAGGATCTCGATCAACTGCTTGCTGTACTTATCCTGGGCGGCATATTCATCCCATAAGCCGGCACCCGCTTCAGTCCATGCTTGCTGATCGGCTTCGCTAGGCTCGGGGCTCCATTTCAGGCCTTTAGCTTCCATTTCGGTAACCGCTTCCGTTTCCCACTGTTTCGACAAACGCAATTGATCAGCCGCATGTTGCTCGGTTGCTTTACGAACCACCGCTTGCAGATCTTCCGGCAGTTTTTTCCACGCCGAACGGTTCACAACGATCGGCAATACCTGAGCACCCGCCAACGGCAGTTTGTACATGTATTTAGCCACTTCAACGTGGTTACCATCGCGGTGATCGATCATGTTGCTACCGATAGAGCCATCGATAACACCGGTCGCCAGTGATGTATAAATTTCACTCCAAGCCAGCGACACAGGTGAAGCCCCTAAGTTACGCAGGAATTTACCGTAAGCACCCGGCGCACGAATTTTCAGACCTTGGAAATCAGCAACTGAGTTGATAGGCTTTTTAGTGATGACATAAACCGGTGGCTGAATATAAGGTTCCAGCCACACGAGCCCTTGCGAACCGTAAGCTTTGGTCAGCACTTTATCCCAGCCCTTGTCGTGGAACAGTGATTGCAATTCAGCCGGATCATCGGTGCCACCAGGCAGACCGATCTCTACCACACCCGCGGGAAGTTCACCCGCATGCATAGATTGAAACGGAGCGCCCATGGTAATCAAGCCGGATTTAACCGCACTCAGCAAACCACTGGTGCCAACACCTTCACCGGAATAAAGCACCTGAACCTTAATACGTCCTTCAGATTCAGTTTCGATATTTTTCGCTAAGCTTTCGTAAACATCACCAAAAGCCGTACCACGACCATAAAGGTTACTGAAACGCCAGTTATACTCAGCAGCAGACACATCAGCAGCCAAAGTACTCAGGCCTAATGTCACCGCCAGAGCAGAAGTGGATAGTTTTTTCTTAAGGTTTTTTAACATGCTTCATCCAGTGTTTTGTAATAGTGTTCTGAAATAATAATGCAGCGAATTAAACTCTCTGTAGCGCTATGGTTTCACATCATAAGCGTTCGATAAATCATAAATAATCCACTCTTACGTTTGATTTACTTTACGTAAAATGGGGCATTAGGCGTAAAATACCCAACGAATAATGTGCGACCACTCAATCCTGAGTGGAACCAACAAGGTATCAGCAATGACGAAGTATGCACTTGGCCAACTAGGCGATATAGAAATTAAACAACTTAAGATTTTCAAATCGGTAGTCGAATGTGGCGGATTTTCGGCCGCCGAAGCCGAACTGAATATCAGTCGCCCCACCATCAGCAATCATATTGCCGCACTGGAAAAACGCTTAAACATCATCCTATGCAAACGTGGCCGAGCAGGGTTCAGTCTAACATTGGAAGGTAAAGTCGTGTTCGATCAGACCGCTAACCTGTTGCATGACCTTGAGCAATTTCGCAGCACCATCAATAACCTGGGTGAACATCCTGCGGGGAAACTCAGAATCGCCTTAAGCGACACCTTCAGTACCGATCCTCGTTTTAAGCTGCCGGAAATCATCCGTCACTTTTATCATCAAGCCCCCGATGTCGAGCTTCAAATCGAAGTTGAGCATATGAAGGCTATGGAAAAAATGGTGCTCAATAATCAGCTCGATATAGCCATGATCCCCTATCATCGTAAGTTTGAAGGGCTTAACTATATCCACTTATTCACCGATGAAAACTATGTTTACTGCGGTAAAGAACACCCCCTATTTAACCTACCTGAAGCAGATATCACCGAAGCGCTGATCAACCGTTATAAACTCGTCCATGCCGGGCTTAAGCCGCATGAAGAGATCTACCATCAACTATCACAAATGAACCTAGCCGTTGCCTCTTATCACTATGAGTCTCGCATAGCCATGCTGCTATCGGGTTGTTATATCAGCTTCTTACCACAACAGATCGCTCAACCTTATGTCGACCAAGGGCAACTTAAACCGGTGGCTCAGAAGATCAAGCATTTCCGCTTAGGGGTGGCCGTCATTACCAAAAAGTCTTCACATTCCAACCGCGCCAGAGATATGTTTATTAATTCCATTAAGAGCATCCACGCCGGAGCCGAGAAAGTGGCCCCCTACTAATCCTATTAAGAAGATGCGGCTCAAAGCCCATAAAACCCGCCACCAAACAGTGCAACGAATTCATCTAACTAAGGAAGGTGCGAATAAGTCCGTTATGTTCTCTGCGTAATTGACTTATTCGCACCTTCCCTAAGCATCTATCCCCTGATAGGTATAGCCCTGCGGCCCAACAAAAGCTTATCTTAGGCCCACAATGAAAGCCGAGGGCGACACACTCACCTCTCGGCTACTATCATCAATACCCTATTGGGTCCGTAATACAGGGTTTCTCTATGACTGCTCCATCTCATACCACGTCATACTATGCCGCGTCTGCTAACCATAAAGCATTGCGGGCACCTTTAGATAAACACATAAGCGCTGATATCTGCGTCATCGGTGCCGGCTTCACCGGCATGTCATCGGCATTACATCTCGCCGAACAGGGCTTCAAGGTGGTCGTTTTAGAAGCCAGCCGCATCGGTTTTGGTGCTTCAGGCCGAAACGGCGGACAGATCGTTCATAGCTATAGCCGTGATATCGACTTTATTGAAAAGCATTACGGCCATGAAACAGGCCGCGAAATGGGTAAGATGGCCTTCGAAGGCGGACAAATCATCCGTCGGCTTGTCGATCAATATCACATCGACTGTGACTTGAAGGATGGCGGCATCTTTGCCGCGTGTAACAGCAAACAGTTGCGTGAGATGGAAGAAAAGAAAGCCCTTTGGGAAGCCCATGGACACAAACAGTTAGAAATGCTGTCTGCCGAGAGTATCCGTGACCATATCGGTTCAAGCCGATATACCGGTGGTCTCTTGGATAACAGCGGCGGCCACTTCCACCCGCTCAACTTGGTGTTAGGCGAAGCGGCGGCTTTCGAGAGTCTCGGCGGTGTTATTTACGAAGACTCTGCAGTAACCCGAGTACAAGAGGGCGACAAAGCCATTTTAGAAACAGCAAAAGGCTCAGTCACCGCCAATTTTGTCATTGTTGCCGGTAACGCTTATCTGGGTGATTTAATACCTAAGTTAGAACAAAAAGCGATGCCTTGCGGCACTCAAGTCATCACCACTGCACCCCTGAGTGAAGCGCAGCAAAAAGAGCTGCTGCCACAAGATAACTGCGTGGAAGACTGCAACTATCTGCTGGATTATTACCGCCTTTCCGGCGATGGTCGACTCATTTATGGCGGTGGCGTCACCTACGGCGCGCGCGAGCCCGACAAAATCGAATCCTTGATTGTGCCGAATATGCTGAAAACCTTCCCTCAGTTGAAAGGCGTCAAGGTTGATTATGCATGGACCGGTAATTTTCTGCTTACACTGATGCGCTTACCTCAGTTTGGCCGTATTGGTAAAAACATCTACTACGCTCAAGGCTACAGTGGCCATGGCATCACCAGCTCTCACTTGGCAGGCAAAGTATTGTGTGATGCCATTAAGGGTCAAGCAGAACGTTTCGACATTTTCGCCAGTTTACCGCAATATCCCTTCCCCGGTGGCCGAGCACTACGCATTCCCTATACTGCCATGGGTGCTTGGTATTACAACCTGCGTGACAAACTAGGTATCTGATACACGCGCTCGGCACGAGGCTCCCCTCTGCCGAGCCTCATGCCCTAGGCTGACATCACGGCATCAAGCTTTAGCCGTGCAGCCTCAGATATCACTTTTTCTGACCCTTACTGGCTCACAGGATAATCAAGGGTCAGGCTTTAGCACACCAACTGATAACGATAAGAAAAGGTACCCTATGAGTACTGAGATCGCCCCGCGCGAAAGCCTTGATATGAACAGTATCAACACGACCAATGCCTCCAACATCAAGAGCAGTCCACAAAAATGGCTACTCTTTTTTGCCGCCATTATGGCTTTTTTTGTCTACCTGTCGAATCAACATGTTGACGGGGAGGCCTATGGTTTCTACAGCCTACTGCCTGCCATCCTGATTCTCATCGTCGCCATCATCACCAAAAAGCCGCTGGAATCAATTTTTGCCGGTATCATCGCTGGCCTCCTACTACTAGACCCAAGCAACATCATCAGCGGCCTCGGCGACCTTTCAATGGCCGTTGTCATGGATGAAACCATCGCTTGGATTGTGCTGGTGTGTGGCATGATGGGTGGCCTAATTAATATGCTCGAACGAGGCGGTAGCGTACTCAGCTTCGGCGAGATACTGGCAAAACGCATCACCACCAAACGCGCGACCATGCTGACGACTTGCACCCTAGGCATCATGGTATTCATCGATGATTATCTCAATTCGCTGGCGGTGTCCGCCTCCATGAAAAACCTAACCGATCGCTATAAAATCTCCCGTGAAAAACTCGCTTTTCTAGTCGACTCAACGGCAGCACCGGTCTGCATTCTGGTCCCGGTTTCAACCTGGGCGGTTTACTTTGCCGCTCTGCTGGAAGAAAACGGTGCCGTGGCGGACGGCAAAGGGATGTCCTTGTACATCGAATCGATTCCCTATATGGCCTATGGCTGGATCGCGTTGTTAATCGTTTTTCTGGTGGCGATGGGTATTCTCGGGGATTTTGGCGAGATGAAAAAAGCCGAACGGCGCGCTCAGTCGGGTCAGCCCATTCCCGATGGCATACAACAAGATGGCTTCGATACCTCAGCACTGAAGAAAACCCCACCCTGGATCGGCTTACTCAACTTCCTATTACCGATGGCCGTCTTAGTCGCTGCCAGCGTTTATTATGAAATTGATTTGTTACTCGGTGCACTGGTCGCCTCAATGTTCACGATGGTGCTGTATTTCTGGCAACGCCTGTTATCCTTTGCGCAACTAGTTGATGCGATGCTCGATGGCTTTAAGGTGATGCTCCACCCGATTGCCGTCGTGTGTGCCGGCTTCATGGTTAAAGAGATCAATGATCAACTGGGCATGACCCCTTATATCATCGACTCGTTAACCCCCTATTTGTCAAAAGAGATGCTACCAGCATTAGTCTTTGCTTCGATGGCCATGGTCGTCTTTGCTACGGGGTCTAGCTGGGGTGTGTTTGTGGTCTCCCTGCCTATCGTGATCCCCATGGCGATCAGCATGGATATGTCGATGCCGTTAACCGTCGGCGCGCTACTCTCTGCATCCGCTTTTGGTAGTCATGCCTGCTTTTTCAGTGACTCCACGGTACTCTCATCACAGGGCTCGGGTTGTACCCCGATGCAACACGCGCTGACGCAGATTCCCTACGCCCTCATTAGTGCGGCCATTGCCTTTATAGCGTTGATCGCACTGGGATTTCTGTTGGCCTAACCTAGCACATATAGCGTCATATAATGGAGGCTTCGGCCTCCAAGTTAAGTCAGCAGAATCAGGCTACTCAGCGACGTTATTGAGCACTTTCTGCAGACGATCGAAAAAAGCCTCTAACTGTTTTAACGGTTCATGCCCACCACACCCAGCGCAAATGCTAAGGAATAATCTGTAGGCGCCGTGCTGGCATGCCCTTTGGGTGCCTCAGGGCGATGAAGGCGGGTATCCATAACCACAGCTAAGGAATAATCTGTAGGAGCCGTGCCCTCACGGCGATGTATTTGTTTTGCGGTTCAATCGCGACGGGGCGTCGCTCGCTACAAGGCCGAGTGGGTATTCTATCCACACCACCGGTGCGGTGCTAAGGAATAATCTGTAGGCGCCGTGCTGGTATGCCCTTTGGGTACCTCACGGCGATAGATTTGTTTTGCGGTTCAATCGCGACGGGGCGTCGCTCGCTACATAAACAATGCATTTCTAGGCGCCGTGCTGGTATGCCCCTTTGGGTACCTCACGGCGATGTATTTGTTTTGCGGTTCAATCGCGACGGGGCGTCGCTCGCTACAAGGCCGAGTGGGTATCCTATCCACACCACCGGTGCGGTGCTAAAGAATAATCTGTAGGCGCCGTGCTGGCATGCCCTTTGGGTACCTCACGGCGATGTATTTGTTTTGCGGTTCAATCGCGACGGGGCGTCGCTCGCTACAAGGCCGAGTGGGTATTCTATCCACACCATCGGTGCGGTGCTAAGGAATAATCTGTAGGAGCCGTGCTGGCATGCCCTTTGGGTGCCTCACGGCGATAGATTTGTTTTGCGGTTCAATCGCGACGAGGGCGTCGCTCGCTACATAAACAGTGCGTTTGGAGCGCCACTTGGAAAAAGGCGGTTATCCGCTTTTATCGGCAACTAGTTGATCAAGATGGCTAATCTCACGACTCATCTCGCGGGTGATATTGATCAGGAAAATCATAAACATTTCAGGGTATTGTTCACACAGGCGGTGAAAGAGTGCGGTATTTAAACGAAACAATCCAAACCAAACCAAACACTGACAACTCAGCCGAAACCGCTCAGCTTAAGGCGATCTAACACGCCCATAGCGTCAAGCAGATGCTTTTTGCTTAAACCAATTTCAACAGTTGTAACATGCTAACAATGGTGGACTGACCAATCTCTCCCATCAACGAAGGGTTTGCCAAGGCATATACATAGTCTTCTATCGGTTCACACTGAATATCATCACGGCACTCGATAAATAACGCCCACTCTTCAAGATCATCGGCACTGATATCTCCACACAAATACTTCTCCAACACCGTCATCAGGTGCTGTTTGGTTGCCGTGATCGACTGACAGTCTAACGCCCTTCCCTCAGTAGCTAAACAAACAAAAGCCTGCTCTCTGTACGTCCCAAAACTCAGAATCTGATGTAATGATTCAATACTATTCATCGCTCATTCGCATCTCTGTCTTCTAGGCCATTACTTAAGGCTGACGAAGCCGCATAAAACTGGCAAAACGTGGCACACCCTTAGCACTGACACCGGTATATTTGTAGGTCACTATACTACCAATTTTAGGCGGATGCTGCCGTTGTAAATCGCTAAAGCCACTGCCGAGTTTAAAGCGAACCCCCGTTGGTGTTTCAACCAATAAGGCACCGAGCATACCGACATACTTACCCTTCCCCGGTTGATGCCCAATCACCTTAGCTTCGGCATCCTGCCATAATTTCAGTTTCAACAGCTGATGACTGCGCCCCTGATGATAAAGAGCATCCTCGTGATGCAGCATTAGCCCTTCACCACCCTCAGCCACCAGCGTGTCTAACCACGTCATTAACGCGCTATCACTGACGACTCGCCGTTGCTCGATCACCTGAATCCATTGTCGATCCACCTTACCGACGAGATCATGTAATTGCGCTAAACGCTGACTAAAAGTGCCGGGAAACTGTGGCAGATCAAACAGCATAAACTTCACCCGACGCCAGTCATCTAGCGCATCCGGCTGCCCCTCGATGTGGCTACGTCTAACCAATCCAGACAACGCATCAAACTGCCCTCGTGCCATCCACAACTCACCATCCAGTGGTTGCTCGGGCAGCGCCTCGGTAAACCAATCCGGTGCATCAATAGGATAACCTTGCCGCGTCAAAAGTTGCCGACCATCCCAATACCCCCGTACACCATCGAGCTTCTCACTCACCCAATAATGATGGATATCGAGGCCCGCATGATAAACCGTCGCCAACTGTAGTTTAGGTTTGTTGGCCACGCTTTTTTCAGCAACGCTTTTATCCGCCAACCCAAGAGCAGCCAACAATAGACTAATGAGCAGCACCAAGCGCGGAAAAGACCGATAGCTATTGCGATTTAAGCTGATGCCCGAAGACCGTTCGATGCGTGTACGATGGTAATGAAAACTAATAGCTTGGCAGCGCTGGCCAATGAAAGGAAAGTTCATATTGTACGTCCTTGTACTGTGTTTATGGAAAGCTTTTCATAAACTATCAAACGATGCAAATATTGAGTGAGAGATTAGGGAAGGTGCGAATAAGTCAATGACGCCTCTGGCGTACAGAGAAGCTGGAGATCAAGGCAACCGTTACAGGCATACTGGTTGTACGTCGAAAAATGTTAA
>NZ_JAUOQE010000026.1 GCF_030547545.1 Amphritea sp. 1_MG-2023 | reverse complement strand
AATAAGAGACAGCCCCGATCATTCGCTTGATCGGGGCTTTTTCGTTTTACGGCCTTAAAAGCCGCTGTCCGCCGTTCAAAAAAGTGTATCAGTCAGGGTAGGAGTCACGCCCCCGTGGCGATAAAGGCTGTGGACCGCAGTCCGAAAAAGCGTAGCGCGAAACCTATTTTATTTTTATGCTGAGATGGTTGTATGGGGAGCGCCGATCATTCTACCCTCGAATCTCATGCTGTTGTTTTGTCGGTTCTAAATGGGGTGTCGATTGATTGGCCTATTGTTGGGCTTGCTAGATGGGGCTATTATTTTATATATTGCCGTCTCGTTTATCAGGTTGGCGCGATAATCGTAACAACTGATTCTGAATTAATAAGCAGGTAGATAATGTATACCGAAGAAGATATTCGCCGTTTACGTTGGCAGAGCCGCAGAGGCATGCTGGAATTAGACGTATTATTTGTGCCTTTTGTTGAAGAGGTTTTTGCTGATCTTGATGAGGAGGATCAAGATCGTTTTGTTAAATTGCTTGCTTGTGAAGATACCGATCTGTTTGTTTGGTTGATGGAACGAGGCGAAGCAGACGATCCTGATATGCAGCGTATCGTACGAATCATTCTCGACCGTGTTCAGCCCCCTACAAGTTGAGATAAAGCCCTCTGCGATCCATCAGAGGGTGTTGCTTGTATTAACGGCTTTATCGCTGTGTTCCATTTGGATTTCAGGCCTTGAGGTTGCTCTTAAAGTGATACTGACATTGCTATGCGGTCGTTACACTATCTACGCTTGGTCGCGTTTTATCTCCCTGACACATCCTGCTTCGGTGACTGGCGTGCGTTGGTTAGCGGATAAAAAAGCGATTGCTGTGTGCCTTGCTGGGGATCATTGGTATGAAGTGGTGGCGTTAGAGCAGCGACTCTCTTTTCCGGTGTTGCTTGGCTTTAAGGTCAAGCTTCGAGATCAGAATCGTTCGGTCGCCGCTGTTATTTGGTCAGACAGTGTGAGTGTCGATCAGTACAGGAAGCTACGAGTTTTATTACGCTTTGCTGCGCCACCAGTTAACGCCAATCATAGTTTATAGGGGTGAGAATGGTATCTCTGGCCTCTAAGCCGCTTTCTGGATAATCTAGGGTATAGTGAAGGCCACGGCTTTCTTGACGCCGCATGGCCGAACGGATGATGAGATCTGCTACCACGGCTAAGTTACGTAATTCCAGTAGATCTCGACTGACTTTATAGTTGCTATAATATTCGCCGATCTCCTGTTGTAGTAAATCTACTCGGTGTTTAGCGCGTTGCAAGCGCTTGTTGGTTCTTACAATACCGACGTAATCCCACATAAAGCGTCTTAATTCATCCCAGTTATGAGCGATAATGACATCCTCATCAGAATCGGTTACCTGACTTTCATCCCAGGCTGGAATTGCAGGCAGTTCGCCTAATGGGTGATTGTGGCTGATGATATGGCTGGCGGCAGATGAAGCATAGACAAGACATTCGAGTAACGAGTTACTGGCTAGTCTGTTGGCACCATGTAAGCCTGTAAATGAGGTCTCACCAATCGCGTAGAGTCCTTCTACGTCGCTCATACCATGTTGATTGACCATAATGCCGCCGCAGGTATAGTGAGCGGCGGGCACAACAGGGATCGCCTCTTTGGTGATATCAATACCGTACTTAAGGCAGCGCTCATAGATGGTTGGAAAGTGCTGTTTAATGAATGAGTCGGGTTTATGGGAGATATCTAAAAAGAGACAATCACAGCCGAGGCGTTTCATTTCGTGATCGATAGCTCTGGCCACAATGTCTCGAGGCGCGAGTTCGCCACGTGGATCAAATTTATCCATGAATCGCTTACCGTTGGGTAAGCGTAACTTCCCGCCTTCGCCGCGTACCGCCTCTGAAATCAAAAATGATTTAGCTTGCGGGTGATATAGGCAAGTGGGGTGAAATTGGTTGAACTCTAAATTGCCGACTCGGCATCCAGCGCGCCAAGCCATGGCGATACCATCACCAGAGGCACCGTCAGGATTACTGGTGTATAGGTAGGCTTTACTGACGCCTCCGGTTGCTAAAACGGTTGAGCCGGCTTTGAATACATCCACATGACCACTATCGTGATTCAGTACATAGGCGCCGATACAACGGTTTTCTGGCAAGTTGAGTTTGTGACGTGTAATTAAATCGACGGCGATACAGTTTTCCAGTAGGTCAATGTTGTTGCGTGCCCGGGCTTGTTCTATGAGGGTCTGCTGAATTGCCTGACCGGTGGCATCGGCGGAGTGAATAATCCGGCGATGGCTATGGCCACCCTCTTTGGTGAGATGATATTCATCACCTTCTCGAGTGAAGGGTACGCCTTGCTCAACCAGCCAGTCGATACTCTCTTTACCATGTTCTACGGTGAAAGCGACTGCGTCCTGTCGACTTAGGTTGGCACCGGCGGTAATGGTATCTTGAATGTGGGCTTCAGTACTGTCACCGTCATCGAGCACCGCGGCGACACCGCCTTGCGCTTGATAGGTAGAACCGCTGGTCAGTTTCGCTTTGCTGAGTACGGCAATTTTATATGAGTCAGGCAGTTTCAATGCTAAGCCGAGTCCTGCGGCCCCACTGCCAATGATTAAGACATCATATTGAAACTCATTACTCATTTGCGAACTCTCTAGCGCTATTATTCTGAGAGGTGATTATTGCCTGAACTGCCCTTGCGAGCCAGAGGTGAGCGTCAATTTATTAATTTTTTTTAACATAAGGGAACTTAGTCGTCTGAGTGCGCTCTTACTTTATATCTTGAAACACCCTAGGTTAAGGGTTGCATGATACAGGAGATGGCATTCATACTTCCTTGTAGCTGTCAGCAGCTAGATGAGTTTGAAACTGTTATATAAGTAAGGAATCGAATGTCCAGCGAGAGCCAAGCATCGATAGATCAAAAGCTGGTCAAGCGTGTTCAGGAAGGCGATAAAACAGCCTTTGATCTGTTGGTTAAAAAATACCAGCATAAAATTATCGGACTGATTGGACGATATGTTTATGACCATCATGAAGCGATGGATGTGTCCCAAGAGGCTTTTATTAAAGCTTACCGGGCGTTACCCAATTTTCGAGGGGATAGTGCTTTTTATACTTGGTTATATAGGATTGCGATCAATACAGCCAAAAATCACTTAGTGGCAAAAGGCCGTAGACCGCCGGATATGGATATTGATGCCGATGATGCTCAGCATCTTGAGGGTGATAGCGGCTTAAAAGATATTGAAACCCCAGAAAATAGTTTATATCGGGATGAACTGGCCCGAGTAGTAAAGAATGCCATGGATAAGCTGCCTCAGGATTTACGAGCGGCCTTGTCTTTGCGAGAGTTTGACGGACTGAGCTATGAGGATATTGCTCAGATTATGGATTGTCCGGTGGGTACCGTTCGTTCACGGATATTTAGAGCCCGTGAGGCAATCGATAAAGAGCTGAAGCCTTTGTTGGGGTAGCTTTACGTTGGCTGGATGTTGTTAGCACGGTTTTCAGAGCGAAAATTAAACAGGCTAACTGTTTGATTTTAATCATGGGTGGCTTTAGTGCCCCCGTATCTGTTATGCAGATACTTAATTCGTTAGGAGTTTGTTAATGAGCGAACAACCGAAAGAAGCTCTTTCCGCATTGATGGACAATGAAGTAGGTGACTTTGAGTTACGTAGCTTGTTGAAGCAGAGTGCTGAACGTAGCGAGTTGTCCGAACAGTGGCAGCGTTATCATGTTGCGAGTTCGCTACTTAAAAATGAGCAGCTTGATACGGGTGATATTAGTCTGATGGTCAAACAGGCTATCTATGCAGAGCCCGTGTTAGAACAGCACACTGAGGCGCCTTCTGAGGAAAAAAGCCTATCGCGGAAACGCTTCTTTAAGCCGTTAATGAGTATGGCGGTTGCTGCTTCTGTGACGGCCGTTGTTATTTTGGGTGGCCAGAACTTTACTGGTATATCACCGCAGTCTGTGGATCAAGGGTTAGCACAGGCCCCCGAACCTACGATAACGCAAGTACAACCCAGCTTTTCAGTCTCACGTAACTTGATGAGAGCACAGTTTGGCACTCCCCGTATTGCTCATCAAACGGATAATAATAGTGATAATATTATTCGCTTTAATGCGAGTTTGAATAGCTATATTCAGCAGCATAATGTCTTGAAACAAGGCGAGTTGGCGAGTTCTACACCTGGGTGGCTTCCTGATGGTTATAGCGCGATTAAAAATGCCATGGCCCCCGGTGCGGAGCTAACGGTATTTAGCAATGGGGTTAACTCCTTTACGCTGAGTATTGAACGGACGGGCAGTGCTGCTGTTCCTGAAGGCGCGACGCAACTGGGTGAAATGGTAGCGGTCGGTAAAAAAGTAGATCAATTCTTTGTCACCGTCGTGGGAGATGTTCCGCTGATGGTTGCTGACCGTGTGGCAAATTCGTTTGAGAAAATACAGTAATTCAATATGCTTGAAGAAAACGGACGTGTAGTACGTATCGGATCAGGTACTGTCTGGATTGAGATGATCAAGCAAAGTGCTTGCTCTAGTTGCAGTGCACAGAAAGGCTGTGGTCAAAGCCTATTGGCTAAAGTCGGTGACGGTAAAAGGCTAGAGATTCAAGTGGATAATCCTCAACATATTGATGTTAAGCTGGATGATCTGGTAACCCTAGGTGTCGGTGAGCGTTCTTTCTTAACGGCATCCTTACTGGTTTACCTATTGCCGCTGATGATCATGTTTATGCTCGCGGTAGGCACTCAATTATCGGGGTTCTCTGAACCGAAAGTGATTTTAAGTGCTGTTATAGGATTGGCAGGTGGTTTTCTGCTAACCCGCTATATTTCTGGTTTGATAAGCCAGCATTGCAGTTACCGACCGGTACTGCTTCGAAGAGTCTGATTTACTTTAGTCATAAATGAGATACAGGATAAACGATATGAAACTAGTCAGAGCGACTTTTAGCCTGGTTCTTTTCTGGTTGTATGTGAGTAGTGTGCATGCCGCATTGCCAGAATTTAAAGATCTGGTAAAGCAAACATCTCCCGCCGTCGTCAATATTAGTACGGTGCAACAGGTATCCTCTAAGGTTCAGGGGCTGCCTGATCTTCAGTTGCCAGAAGGTCAGCAGATTCCAGATATTTTCCGTCACTTTTTTCGTCTCCCTGAAGGTTATGGTAATTCGCCAAAATATAAAGCACCGCAATCATTGGGATCGGGTTTCATTATTTCCGAAGATGGCTATATTTTAACCAATCATCATGTCGTGGCTGATGCTGATAAAGTCATCGTTCGCTTGAGTGATCGTCGTGAGTTAGACGCTAAGGTCATTGGTTCTGATAAGCGTTCTGATGTGGCTTTGCTAAAAATTGATGCGACGGATTTACCGGTGGTAAAAGTCGGTGACTCGGCTAAGGCAGAAGTAGGTGAGTGGGTACTCGCTATCGGGTCTCCATTCGGCTTTGATCACTCAGTCACCGCGGGTATTATCAGTGCGACTGATCGTAGTCTAGCAAATGAAACCTATGTACCCTTTATTCAAACAGACGTTGCGATCAATCCCGGTAACTCTGGCGGCCCGCTGTTTAATCTGAAGGGCGAGGTGATCGGTATCAACTCACAGATCTATACCCGTTCTGGTGGCTTTATGGGATTATCTTTTTCGATTCCGATGAATGTTGCGATGGAAGTTGTCGATCAGCTTAAAGATAAAGGCAAGGTGAGTCGAGGCTGGTTAGGTGTCATTATTCAGGAAGTCAGTCGCGATCTTGCCGAATCTTTTGGTTTGGATAAGCCCGAAGGCGCATTAGTGGCGACGGTGCTACCTGATAGCCCTGCTGCCGCGGCAGGTATCCGAGAAGGCGATATTATTTATAGCTTTAATGGCCATGCCATCGATCGCTCGGGTGATCTGCCGCATCAAGTGGGTCGGATTCCGCCGCAAACGGATGCTACGGTAGGTATTGTCCGTGGTGGTAAGAAACAGTCGTTGACCGTTACTATCGGTTTATTGCCTTCCTCAGGTGAGGTGATGAAAACCTCCTCGCAGAGTGATAAAGCATCATCTAATCGGCTTAACATACAGTTGAGTGAGTTGGATGATCAACTGCGAGAGCGTCTAAGTGTGACCAGTGGCGTTGTGGTACGTCAAGTTGAAGAGGGCGCGGGTGCCGATGTTGGCTTGATGGTGGGTGATGTGATTACCATGCTTAATGGCGAAGATATTCGCTCTGTCGAACAGTTTGCGGCCGTGGTTGAGAAGTTGCCGAAAAATAGAGCGGTACCGATGAGAATTGTGCGTCGGGGCAGTCCGATGTTTATCCCGCTTAAACTAAAATAGTCTTTTGTGACTCAGGGGGCTATCAGCCCCCTTTTGTTTATTTGTCGAAGCGTTGCTCTTTGATGGTCGTAACGTATGAAATACGGTACACTTGCCGGCTTCAGAATTGCGCCCTCATAACGGGGTAGCATAGTTAAATTTATTAGCTGGTGATTCCGTAGTGAGTAAGCTCGAACACATCCGTAATTTTTCGATTATTGCCCATATTGACCATGGTAAATCCACCTTGGCAGATCGTTTTATCCAGACCTGTGGCGGGTTGTCAGAACGAGAGATGGAAAAGCAAGTGCTTGACTCTATGGATCTAGAGCGTGAGCGTGGAATTACCATTAAAGCTCAGAGTGTTACGTTGAATTACACGGCTAAAGATGGCCAAGTGTATCAGCTAAACTTTATCGATACGCCGGGACATGTTGATTTCAGCTATGAGGTTTCTCGTTCATTAGCGGCGTGTGAAGGGGCATTGTTGGTTGTCGATGCCGCTCAAGGGGTTGAAGCTCAGTCTGTTGCGAACTGCTACACGGCGTTGGAGCAAGGGCTGGAAGTGCTGCCCATATTGAACAAAATGGATCTACCGCAAGCCGAGCCGGAACGAGTACGTACCGAAATTGAAGAAGTGATCGGTATTGATGCTGAAAATGCGGTGGCTTGTAGTGCCAAAAGTGGTTTAGGTATAGACGATGTGCTAGAAGCGCTGGTGACACATATACCTGCCCCTGAGGGTGATCCTGATGCGCCGTTACAGGCGTTAATTATTGACTCATGGTTTGATAACTATCTCGGCGTTGTATCGCTGGTACGAGTCAAACAAGGTACCCTACGGAAGAAAGATAAAATCCTGATTAAATCGAATCGTCAGGTTCAACCGGTTGATGGTGTGGGTATTTTCACCCCAAAACGAACCGAAACGGGTGTCTTGAAGGCTGGCGAAGTAGGTTATGTCGTTGCCGGTATTAAAGATATTCACGGTGCTCCTGTCGGCGATACGATTACTCATGCAAAAACCCCCGATGTTGAAACCCTACCGGGCTTCAAACGCGTTCAGCCTCAGGTTTATGCTGGCCTTTTCCCTACCAGTTCTGATGACTACGAAGATTTTCGTGAAGCGTTGGATAAGTTGACGCTGAATGATGCCTCGTTATTTTTTGAACCTGAGTCTTCAGATGCGCTAGGGTTTGGCTTTCGTTGTGGCTTCCTCGGTATGCTGCACATGGAGATCATTCAGGAGCGTCTAGAACGGGAATATAATCTCGATCTAGTGACCACTGCGCCAACCGTGGTCTACGAATTGGAACTGAATAGCGGTGAGGTCATTCAGATCGATAGCCCGTCTAAGTTGCCAGATCCGGGTTCGATTAAAGAGATGCGTGAACCGATCGTAGAAGCCAATATTCTGGTACCGCAAGAGTTCCTCGGACAAGTGATCGGGCTGTGTGTGGATAAACGCGGTGTGCAAAAAAACATGAACTTTGTCGGTAATCAGGTTCAGGTCTCTTATGAACTACCGATGGCTGAAGTCGTGTTGGACTTCTTTGATCGCCTTAAATCGGTTAGCCGTGGATATGCATCGCTAGAATATAACTTTGTTCGTTTTCAACCCGCTCAGTTAGTGCGCTTAGATATTCTAATTAACGGTGAGAAGGTCGATGCCCTAGCGGTTATTTTGCATAAAGATAATGCGCCATATCGTGGTCGTCTGTTGTGTGAAAAAATGAAAGAGTTGATTCCACGGCAGATGTTTGATGTCGCTATTCAGGCGGCCATCGGCGGCAAGATTATCTCTCGCACCAATGTTAAGGCGCTCCGTAAGAACGTTATTGCTAAGTGTTATGGCGGTGATGTTAGTCGTAAGAAGAAGTTATTGCAGAAACAGAAAGAAGGTAAGAAACGGATGAAACAGGTGGGAAGGGTTGAGATTCCTCAAGATGCCTTCCTCGCAGTTTTGAAGGTTGATGGTTAGGACATATTCGCATGGATTTTGATTTTGCACTGATATTGGTAGTACTTACCTTTTTAGCGGCGTTAGGTTGGGTGTATGACCGTATTGCCTTTGCGAGCGCTCGAAAGGCGCGCATAGCGGCAGCACAGAAGGCGAGTGGCGATTTACCTGAAGCGACCTTGGAACAGTTGAATAAAGAAAATGCGATTGTCGACTTATGTCGCTCGTTGTTCCCGGTCTTATTCGTGGTACTGATTTTACGGTCATTTGTGGTCGAGCCATTTCAGATTCCTTCCGGATCGATGAAGCCAACACTTAAAATTGGCGATTTTATTTTAGTGAATAAATGGCACTACGGTTTTCGTTTACCCGTGATTGGTACTAAAGTTATGCCATTGAATACTCCTCTACGGGGCGATGTCGTGGTCTTTAAATATCCGCAAAACCCGAGTATAAATTATATTAAGCGAGTGGTTGGTTTGCCTGGCGATCGGGTTCGTTATCAAAATAAGACCCTCTATATCAATGGGCAACCACAAGCACAAACGTTGCTAGAACAATTGCCGCCACAAAACCCACGTTTACTGCTCATGGATGAGACATTAGGTGATGTCAGTCATCAGCTTTATCGTGATGTGTCACCACCTCGCAGACCTGGTGAGTGGGTGGTGCCTGAAGGGCAGTATTTTGTTATGGGTGATAATCGTGATAATAGTAACGATAGCCGCTTCTGGGGGTTTGTACCGGATGAATTACTAGTGGGTAAAGCGTTTGCCGTGTGGATGCATTGGCCAGATTTCTTTACTTTGCCTAGTTTTAGTGATGTACGCACTATCCATTAAAAGGAATATTGGGGTAAGTTATGTCGATACGAAATAAGCAGCGAGGTGTGTCTTTTTTCTCTCTGATGATCATCTTGATTGTTGCAGGGGTCTTTTTTGCGGTTGGCATGAAGCTTTTTCCGGTCTATTGGGATCACAGTTTAGTCACCTCGATGATGGAAGAACTGGTTGAAGAGCCTGAAACTAAAAGGGATTCACCAACAGAAACGCGCATGAAAGTATCCAAGCGCCTGCGAATTAATCAGGTATCGTTGCCGGTTAAGGACGCAGTGATTATCGATGAAAAGGAAGGGGTGAAAAATATCACCCTGAAATACGATGTAACTGTACCCATGTTTTACAATGTTGATGCAGTGGTTAAATTCCACGAACAGTATGAAGTGATTATCCGTTGATTATTAAGCCCGCCACCGACCTCGCAAGAAAGCTGGGTTATCAGTTTAAAGACGAGAGCATGATTGAACTCGCTCTTACTCACCGTAGCCATGGAAAACGTAATAATGAACGTTTGGAGTTTCTTGGCGATTCGATTCTGAATTTTGTCATCGCAGAGGCGTTGTTTCGCCGTTTTCCTGATGCCAAAGAGGGACAGCTTAGTCGGCTCAGAGCGCAGTTAGTCAAAGGGGAAACGCTGGCTGAGCTGGCTAGAGAAATGAAGCTTGGCGATTATCTACGGCTTGGGTCGGGAGAGCTGAAAAGCGGCGGTTATCGTCGCGATTCTATTCTGGCTGATGCTGTTGAAGCCATCATCGGCGCGATTTATCTTGATAGTGATATGGATAGTTGCAGGCCTTATATTTTGGGCTGGTATCAATCCCGTCTTGAACAGACCTCATTGCTGGATACCAAAAAAGACTCTAAAACTCGGCTGCAAGAGTTTTTACAGTCTCGTCGAGCGCCATTACCCGATTATGAATTACTGTCTGTGAGTGGCGAAGCGCATCAACAGACGTTTGAAATTCGCTGTGCTGTTTCCTTGTTGGATCAGCCCACGGGAGGTCGGGGAAGTAGCCGCCGTCAGGCCGAACAGAATGCTGCCAAAAAGGCGCTTGATAAACTGAAGGTGGTTAAATGAGTCGTGATTTGAGTTATCTGCTAGATCAGCCCAGTGAGAATCAACATTGTGGCTTTGTGGCTATTATCGGTCGCCCGAATGTGGGTAAATCGACTTTGATGAATAATATCCTAGGTCAGAAGCTCAGCATCACATCGCGAAAACCGCAAACCACGCGTCATCAAATCGTTGGCATAAAAACGCTAGGGGATGTGCAAGCGGTCTATGTGGACACCCCTGGGCTACATAAAGATCAGGATAAAGCGATTAACCGTTATATGAACAAAGCCGCCAGCTCAGCGCTGCGTGATGTTGATGTCGTGGTGTTTATTATTGATCGTACTGCGTGGACCGAAGAAGATGAGATCGTGTTTGAAAAGCTCGGCGGAATTAAATGCCCAGTGATTTTGGTCATCAACAAAATTGATCAGTTAGATGATAAAGAATCACTTCTGCCGCACCTAGAAACCTTATCGCAAAAGATGGACTTTCTGGAGATTATTCCGATTTCGGCTAAAAATGGTACCAGTGTTGATCGCCTTGAAGCGGTGATTAATGAACAGCTACCTAAAAGTATTCATTTCTATCCGGATGATCAGATTACCGATCGTAGTTCGCGTTTTCTCGCGGCAGAGTTGGTACGTGAAAAACTGATGCGTAATCTGGGTGATGAAGTTCCTTACGGTACCACCGTCGAGATTGAAGAGTTTAAGCGTAATGAACGCGGTATTCTAATTATTAGTGCCTTGATTTTGGTCGAACGTGAAGGTCAGAAACGTATCGTTATTGGCGATAAAGGCGACAAGATTAAAGGTATCGGTCGCGATGCACGGCTCGATATGGAAAAAATGTTTGATTCAAAAGTGATGCTAAACCTTTGGGTTAAAGTGCGTAGTAACTGGTCGGATGATGAAAGGGCTTTGCGTAGCCTTGGGTACAACGATATAGAGTGACTGAAGGCCGTCGATGAGTTATCAGCTTGAAGCTCAGGCGGCTTATGTCCTGCATGCCCGTCCTTATCGGGAAACCAGTCTACTGCTTGATCTTTTCACGCTAGAACAAGGAAAAGTCAGCGCAATCGTCAAAGGCGCGCGCAGCCCTCGTTCGCGTATGCGAGCGATGATGCAGCCGTTTACCCCGCTGCAGATCAGTTTGCGTGGGCGTCACGAGCTGAAAACATTGACTCAAGCTGAAGCGGTTGCTGCGCCGATATTCCTAAAAGGGGATGCGCTCATTTGCGGTCTCTATGTCAATGAATTGCTTGAGCGCTTACTACAACCTTACGATCCGCATCCCCGTCTGTATGTTTTCTATCAATATGTTTTGAATGAGTTATTGGCGGCGACTGATATTGAGTTAGCTCTACGCACGTTTGAGCAACAGCTATTGCAGCAATTAGGTTATCAATTTGATGTGCAACACTGTCAGTCAGAGATGATCTACCGTTACCATCCAACACAGGGCTTTAGTCCCGTTAGCCAACTATCGGATGCTTTAAAGCCGCTATGTTTTAGCGGTGATCAGTTAATGGGGGTTGTCGCTGAGGAATATCACCGTCCTGAGATCCGCCGGGCAGCTAAACGGCTGATGCGCTTAGCCTTAGAAACGCAGTTAGGCGGTCGGCCGCTGCGGAGTCGTGAATTACTTCAAGGATTTCGGCCTAAGCATACGCCAGTCTAGTGCGCGACAACCGCTTCAGGCTATTGCTGTCGGCTGGATTCTAGTAAGCTTTGTGGTTATACGTTTTAGCGATGTTTCGCTGTGTTTATATCTATCGCTATTGCAGCAATTAGGTTATCAATTTGATGTGCAACACTGTCAGTCAGAGATGATCTACCGTTACCATCCAACACAGGGCTTTAGTCCCGTTAGCCAACTATCGGATGCTTTAAAGCCGCTATGTTTTAGCGGTGATCAGTTAATGGGGGTTGTCGCTGAGGAATATCACCGTCCTGAGATCCGCCGGGCAGCTAAACGGCTGATGCGCTTAGCCTTAGAAACGCAGTTAGGCGGTCGGCCGCTGCGGAGTCGTGAATTACTTCAAGGATTTCGGCCTAAGCATACGCCAGTCTAGTGCGCGACAACCGCTTCAGGCTATTGCTGTCGGCTGGATTCTAGTAAGCTTTGTGGTTATACGTTTTAGCGATGTTTCGCTGTGTTTATATCTATCATAGAAGAGGTTTATCGTGATTGAGCCAAGCCGTTTATTATTGGGTGTCAATATTGATCATATCGCCACACTGCGTCAGGCGCGGGGCACCCGTTATCCTGATCCGGTACAGGCGGCTGCCGTGGCTGAAGAGGCTGGCGCCGATGGTATCACGGTACATCTACGTGAAGATCGTCGACATATTCAAGATCGTGATATCTATCTGTTAGCGCAAACGCTGCAAACACGGATGAACTTTGAAATGGCGGTGACCGATGAAATGATCTCGATTGCTGAAAAAGTAGGCCCAGGGCATGCTTGCTTAGTGCCCGAGAAGCGGGAAGAGTTAACCACGGAAGGTGGCTTAGATATCGTCGGTCAGCAGTCGAAAATTAAAGCCGCCTGTGATCGTCTAGCCGCTGCGGGCGTTGAAGTGTCGCTGTTCATCGATCCTGAACCGAGTCAAATTGATGCGACGCTGGCCTGTGGCGCTCCGGTGATTGAATTACATACCGGTGCCTATGCTGATGCCGATAACGCAAGCGCCCAACAAGCCGAGTTAGAGCGTATTCGAGATGCCGCCGCCTATGCGTTTAGTAAAGGTCTGATTGTTAATGCAGGGCATGGATTGAATTATCATAATGTTGAACAGATCGCTGAAATTCCTCAGATTAATGAGTTGAATATTGGTCATGGTATTATGGCTAGGGCTGTCTTTGTTGGCTTGAAACAAGCCATTGTTGAAATGCGACAGCTGATGATGGAAACTCAAGTACGAGTACAGTCTCTACGTGATGCTGTGCGGCAATGATACTCGGGGTTGGGACGGATCTGCTGGATATCCGGCGCATTGATAGGGCGTTGAAGCGAACGCCGCGTCTTGCTGAGCGCATTCTCACGGCGGAAGAGTTGCAGCAATTTAAAGCGTCGAAGCAACCGGTTAATTTCTTAGCCAAGCGTTTTGCCGCGAAAGAAGCGGCGGTTAAAGCGCTCGGTACTGGCATCGGTCGAGGTATCAGTTGGCAGCATTTTAGTATTCACTATGATTCGTTAGGTCGACCACTCATTGAGATGAGTGGTGGGGCGCGGGAAAAAGCACAACAGCTCGGTATTCAACATATACATATCTCTTATAGTGATGAAACCGATCATGTGATTGCCTTTGCGGTGGCCGAATCTTGAATACGCGGATGTTGATCGGTTCAGATGCGTTTCTGTGTGTTTTTGATTGAGCTTTTTAGTGGCCCTCGGTATTATTCTGCTTTATCCTTTTTAGATATATAAGACAAACTTTTAATTTCCTTTGGTTATAACTTTATGTTAAATCGAAGCTAGGCGGGCGTGTTGATGAGTATTGATTTTCCAACCATTGAAGATTATGTGGGTAATACCCCTTTGGTGCGCCTGCAGCGATTAGACGTTGGCCGCGGCAATACCGTGTTGTGCAAGCTGGAGGGGAATAATCCGGCGGGTTCGGTTAAAGATCGGCCAGCGATCAGTATGATTCAGTTGGCAGAACAACGCGGGCAGATTACAGCGGGTGATACCCTCATTGAAGCGACGTCAGGCAATACGGGTATTGCGTTAGCGATGGCAGCTGCGATCAAAGGCTACAAGATGATATTGATCATGCCGGATAACAGTAGTGAGGAACGCAAAACATCGATGACGGCTTACGGCGCTAAACTCATCACCGTGACAAAAGAGCAGGGGATGGAAGGTGCGCGGGATCTAGCATTACAGATGCAAGCCGAAGGCAAAGGGATTGTACTTGATCAGTTTGCTAATCAGGATAACCCTGAAGCGCATTATCGAGGCACAGGCCCAGAGCTTTGGCAGCAGACCGATGGTCGAATTACTCATTTTGTGAGTTCCATGGGGACAACGGGTACGATTATGGGCACTTCTCGCTACCTGAAAGAGCAAAATTCAGCGGTGCAAATTGTCGGACTGCAGCCCGCCGAAGGGGCTGCTATTCCCGGTATTCGTCGTTGGCCACAAGCCTATTTACCAAAGATTTTCGAAGCGTCTCGGGTTGATCGGGTCATGGACATCACACAGGAAGAAGCTGAGCAAACGATGCTTGCGATGGCGAGACAAGAGGGTATTTTCTGCGGAGTTTCTTCTGGTGGGGCCGTCGCTGGCGCCCTGCGCTTGGCTCAAGAGGTCGAGAATTCAATTATTGTCTGTATCATCTGCGATCGGGGGGATCGTTATCTCTCTACCGGGGTTTTTAGCCATTAAAACAATTTTTAAAGGAGCTGATGGCTCCTTTTTTTGCCTTTAAACAAGGGGATTACGCACCGCAATAGATCGTTGATGTGGCCTAATTAGGTTGAACTTACTCGCTATTAAAGGTCTGAAATATTAGAATGGGCCGCGGTATGCGCTATGTTTTCAAACACAGGTTTAAAAATAGATCTGTTCCTTGCTATTGTTCAGTGCGGTATTTAGCAGGGAGTTTAGAGCGCAAACGTTTTTCGAGTATCAAGTAACGAAGGAGCGGCGTAGCGCTGTGGTAAAAGTACGCGAAGATCATCCGATCCAGGCTGATGGTAGTGTCGATCTGGAAATGTGGCTGGAACGCTTGCAAGAACAGGTTGAAGTTAAGGATATTGATACAGTTCGTCAGGCGTGTTTGTATGCTCAACAGTTAAAGGACGATGGGGAACCCTCTGAGGATTCATGGAACGATTGTGATAGTTATCTGACCGGCTTAGAGATGGCGCAGATTCTGGTTGAGCTAAATCAGGATCAGGACGCGCTCGTGGCGGCTATTCTGTATCGTAGTGTGCGTGAAAAACGCACCACACTCGAGGATATCCGCCGACGTTTCGGGCCCACCATCGCTACCTTGATTGATGGTGTGTTGCAGATGGCTGCTATCGGTAGTCGTCAGAATCCACGCCGTGAAAATGTTTTGGGACAGAGCGGTAACCCGTTGGACAATGTTCGCAAAATGTTGGTGTCCATGATCGACGATGTCCGCGTTGTGCTGATTAAAATTGCCGAGCGTACCTGTGCCATTCGTCGCGTTAAAGGTGATTCCCGTAAGAAGCGTTACCTCGTTGCTCGAGAAGTTTTTGATGTGTATGCGCCCCTCGCACACCGACTCGGTATTGGCCACATTAAATGGGAGTTGGAAGATCTCTCATTCCGTTATTTAAAACCCAACGATTATAAACAGATAGCGACTCTGCTGGATGAGAAACGTATCGACCGGCAGCAGTTTATCGAAGACGCGGTCAATATTCTCAATACTGAGCTGCAAAAGGTCGATATTGAAGGCGATGTGATGGGGCGAGCCAAACACATCTACAGCATTTGGCGCAAAATGCAGCGTAAGAATATCGCTTTCAATCAGGTGTACGATATTCGTGCCGTTAGGATCTTGGTGCCTGAGATTCGTGATTGCTATACCGTGTTGGGAATTGTGCATGGCTTATGGCGTAATATCCCTCACGAATTTGATGATTATATCGCGTCACCGAAACCCAATGGCTATCGTTCGTTACACACGGCGGTATTCGGTCCATCGGGTAAAGTATTAGAAATTCAGATCCGTACCTTTGCGATGCATGAAGAAGCCGAGTTGGGAGTCTGTGCTCACTGGCTGTATAAAGGCACCGATACTCAGTCTTCCAGTTCGAGCTACGAAGATAAGATCGCATGGTTGCGGCAGGTGCTTGAATGGACCGAAGATCTCAGTGATTCCGAAGCGTTTTCTGAGGTCATTAGTGGTGATGTCGCGCATGATCGGGTGTATGTCTTTACGCCGGATGGTCATGTGGTCGATATGCCGGTTAAATCGACGCCGGTTGATTTTGCTTATCGGGTACATACAGAGGTAGGGCATCGTTGTCGAGGAGCAAAGGTTAACGGTCGGATTGTGCCCTTAACGCGTCAATTGCAAACCGGTGATCAAGTCGAAATTCTAACCGCCAATGAGGAACATCCGCGCCGTGACTGGCTTAACCCTAACCTTGGATATATCACTAGCGCTCGTTCACGTGCCAAGGTTCAGCATTGGTTTAAGTTACAGGATAAAGATAAAAATGCGGCGGCGGGTAAGAAAATTATTGAGCGTGAATTCCGTCGTCTGGCACTAGAGAGTGCCGATCTTAACTTTAAACAGATGGCGAAAGTGGTCAATCACCGTACGGCGGAAGATATGTATGCGGCGTTGGGTGCCGGTGATATTCGTCTATCGCAGGTAATTAATGCGGCGCAACAGCAAGTTGATACCGATCATCACGATGCGCAGCTCGATCTAGCCCTGTTGGGCACTGGCAATCGTACTGCGCGAGACAATCATGTTTCTGATGGCATTAATATCCGTGGGGTCGGTAATCTACTCACCTCGATTGCGCCATGTTGTAAACCGGTGCCGGGTGACCTTATTATTGGTTATATCACCAAGAATCGAGGCGTATCGATACATCGGGAAGATTGCATTAACGTATTTCAGCTACGTCAGCATGAAGGCGAGCGAGTGGTTGAGGTAAGTTGGGGCGAAGAGGCTGAGTCAACGTATCCGGTGGATATTTACGTTGAAGCCTTTGATCGTTCTGGCTTGTTACGCGATCTGATGATGGTGATGGCGAATGAAAATGTCAATCTCGTTGCTGCTCATACTCAGTCGGATAAGAAGAGTAATATTGCGCAGCTAACCCTAACCATTGAGATCAGTCGCCTTGAGTTACTAGGGAAAATTATGGATAAGATTAATCAAATTCCAAATGTGACCGACGTACATCGACAGCGAAGCGGTGCTTGATGGCGGATTATAATCTTAACGATCTGATTGCGCTGATGGCGAGACTGCGAGATCCCGAGGATGGTTGCCCTTGGGATTTGAAGCAAGATTTTGCCAGCATTGTGCCGCATACGCTTGAAGAAGCCTATGAGGTAGCCGATGCCATTGAGCGACAAGATTGGGATCATTTGCAGGGTGAGCTCGGAGATCTATTATTTCAAGTGATTTTCTATGCCCGATTAGCCGAAGAACAGCACGGTTATGGCTTGGCTGAGGTTATCGATACCTTGGTGGCCAAACTGATTCGTCGCCATCCACATGTGTTCCCTGACGGCACATTGACAAGTCGATGTACGACAGAGGCGCTAGATGAACAGCGTATCAAAGATACTTGGGAAGCGATCAAAGCGGATGAGCGAAGCGAAAAGCCACTGCAAGAATCTCGGGTTTTAGATGATATTCCCATGGCGCTGCCTGCGCTTAATCGTGCCGAGAAGCTGCAAAAACGGGCCGCCAGAGTGGGTTTCGATTGGGGTGATGTTTTGCCTGTGCTGGATAAAATCGAAGAGGAAATTGCTGAACTGCGTGAAGCCATTGCCGCCGGCGATGAGCTAGAAATGGAGCATGAACTAGGTGACCTGATGTTTGCGCAGGTGAACTTAGCGCGTCATATGGGGATTAACCCCGAAAGTGCATTGCGCTATACCAACCAGAAATTCACTCAGCGCTTTAGTTATATTGAAGATCAAGTTAAGGCGTCTTCACGACGTTGGGCCGATTTTACTCTGGATGAGCTCGATAGCTGGTGGAATGAAGCTAAACGTAAAGGGCTATAAGCCACGCACGTTATTAATGCATTGTGATGGCACTCGTCAGTGGGTTCGATGAATCAGCCTGAAGGGAGAATTGAGATGGGTTCGTTACAATGGGTTTTGTTGGCACTGCTGATTATGATTGGCTTAGCCTATTGGAATTACCAACGCATTGATGATCAGCGTAAGGCTCTGCAAACGGCAGGTTTTCAGGTATCTGATGATCTTAAAGGTAGTCCGCCTCTGCTTGTTAGTAGCTCGCAGCGTCAAATTGCCGTGCTTCAGCCGAGTGGCTATGTACGCTTCGATTTTGATCAATTGCAACAGTTTGAAGTGCGCTCGAATTCGGGCGCAGAGTCAGAGAGTCATTTTCGTATCGCCTTAGGTTTATCGGGGATGACGGTTGCTGAGATCGAAGTGGGTTATGAAAATGAACATCGAGCGGCGATCGCATTGAAGCAGTTACGTCAGTTAACCGATCACTAAGGTACTACTTTAATACTGCGACTAAGATAGTATTTGTGCTTTGCCCCCTTCCTGTAGTATCAATGTATAGTATCAATGTTATTGTATTTACAGTGTTTTATATCAGAACCTTAGCTTAATGTTTAATTTAAGTACTGTATCGATAGACAGGGGGTGCGGAATGACAACGCTTCATGAAGACCTGCGGGACGATGTTCGGATGCTCGGGGAGTGCCTTGGACAAACGATCGTTTCCCATAAAGGACAGGCATTTCTCGATAAAATCGAAACCATTCGAGCCCTTTCCAAAGCGGGGCGTTCATCTGGCAAGCCAGTCGATGATCAATTACTTAAGACGCTCAGCGAACTCAATGATGACGATTTACTGCCCGTCGCTCGAGCCTTTACTCAGTTTCTTAATTTATCCAATATAGCGGAAGAGCATCATCGAGTACGTCGACGTTCCGGCGTGATGGATGTGTGTACGCAAGATTCTTTTTGTGGATTATTAGGCCGCTTACAACAGCAAGGCGTCAGTAAGCAGCAGATTGCTGAGGCTGTTGGAAATATGGATGTTGAGCTCGTTCTGACGGCTCATCCAACGGAAGTTAATCGTCGCACCCTGATTCAAAAATTCGATTCTATTACTGAATGCTTACAGCGTATCGATCGGGGTGAAGATCTCCGTCACCGCTTACATGATCTAATCAGTCAAGCTTGGCATACCGATGCGATTCGCAAACAACGGCCTACGCCGGTGGATGAAGCTAAGTGGGGATTTGCAGTAATTGAAAACTCGCTGTGGGAAGCGGTGCCGGTGTTTTTACGGCATATTGATCAGCAACTGTTTGATGCAACGGGCATTCACCTGCCCCTGACTCGTTCGCCCGTTCGCTTTGCCTCTTGGATGGGGGGGGATCGTGATGGCAACCCTAATGTGACCTCCGCGACCACCGAAAAGGTGTTGCTACTGTCACGCTGGATGGCCGCCGATCTATATATTAGAGATATCGAACGCTTGCGCTCCGAGCTATCCATGAATCAATGCAGCGATGAGATGCGAGAGCGGGTCGGTGATCATGCAGAGCCCTATCGTGAACTGTTACGCATCGTCAGTCAGACGTTAACGAAGACTAAACACTGGGCGACTGAACGACTTGATGGTCGTCCTGTGGATAAAGAAGATATCTATATTTTACCCGCTCAGTTGCTGGAGCCGTTGCAACTGATCGATACCTCATTGCGTCAGTGTCAGATGGAAGTGATTGCGGACGGCCTGTTAAGCGATACGCTGCGTCGAGTGGGTTGTTTTGGTATGACCTTGGTTAACCTAGATGTTCGTCAGAATGCCGATCGTCATGCTGAAGTGATGGATGAATTGACCGGCTTCTACGGTATAGGTTGTTACAGTGAGTGGAGCGAAACTAACAAACAGATGTTTCTGTTACGTGAGTTACAGGAAAAACGTCCGCTGTTTCCCCGTGATTGGCACCCCAGTGCCGATGTTCAAGAGGTGCTGGATACCTGTCGAGTCGTGGCTTGCGAAGAGCCTAACTCGCTGGGGTCCTATGTTATTTCGATGGCGAGTCAGCCGTCCGATGTTCTTGCCGTTATTCTGCTGCTCAAAGAGAGCGGTATACAGCATAATATTCGTGTGGTGCCCCTGTTTGAAACGCTAGATGATCTGGATAATGCCGAAAACTGTATCCGACAACTATTAGCGATACCTTGGTATAAAAACTATACCGAAGGCCATCAAGAAGTAATGATTGGTTATTCCGATTCATCCAAAGATGCTGGACAGTTAGCGGCGGCTTGGGGGCAGTATCGAGCGCAGGAAGCGCTCACTCAGGTTTGTCGGGAATACGATGTTCATTTGACCTTATTTCACGGTCGTGGCGGGACGGTTGGCCGTGGCGGTGGTCCGAGTCATACGGCTATTTTGGCGCAGCCTCCGGGATCGGTTGCGGGTAGTCTGCGGGTGACAGAGCAGGGCGAGATGATTCGCTTTAAGTTTGGTGTGCCTGAAATTGCGGTACGTAACTTAGAACTGTATACCTCGGCTACGCTTGAGGCGACGCTGGCACCAGCCCCTGGGCCTAAACCTGAATGGCGTCAGTTAATGAATGAGATGGCGCTGGCGGGTTTGACGGCGTATCGGCAAGTAGTGCGCTACGATCCACAGTTTGTGTCTTATTTCCGCTCGGCAACTCCCGAACAAGAGCTGGCTAAGTTACCGTTAGGCAGTCGACCCGCGAAACGTAAAGCCGATGGTGGCGTTGAAAGTCTGCGGGCTATACCGTGGATCTTTGCTTGGACGCAAATTCGGCTAATGTTACCAGCATGGCTTGGCAGTGATGTTGCCTTACAGCAAACCTTGGACAAGGGGCAATTTGAACTGGTGCAGACGATGCGCCGAGATTGGCCTTTTTTCCGCTCCTATATGGATATGTTAGAGATGGTGATGGCCAAAGCGGATGGCAATATTGCTGCATATTATGAAAAGCGCTTGGTGTCTGAAGAATTATCAGTATTAGGTGCGGATCTACGTTGTCGATTAGCGCACACCATCGAACTGGTGAAACAGATTAAACAGCAGGATAGGCTATTAGAGCACAGCCCAGTGATTCGTCAATCGATTGAGGTACGTAACCCCTATATTGATCCATTGCACTTTTTGCAGGCTGAACTGCTCTATCGAGATCGTAATCAACCGGATGAGCGCCTAGAACAGGCATTAATGATTACCATGGCGGGTATATCTGCAGGGATGAGAAACACCGGTTAAGCGGGTTGTTAGGGTTATAGCCTCCGTAACGCGCTAAGCTTTACGCCTACGATGATGAGATAGAGGCTCGATCAAGCATAATAAGTGTCTTCATCGCTTGTTATGCTTGATTATTGATTGATGATTAAGGCCAACAATTGCCGATCTTATCCTTTTGGGGGGTTGCTACCTTAGAGTGTTTTGACTACCCTCGAGCGTTGTTTTTTGTCCTAGTGACGTCAATATTACATGTTTGACTAAAATAGCCTCCCGCCATTGGCCGATTTAATCTGTAGATTGTAGGTCGAATGTCCAATTGTGTGTCGCAGGCATAGGGTTATAGTGTGACATATTACCTTTAAGGAAATGTCAGCAGGTAGCGATCTAATGGGCGCCTGACACTAAGGTCTGAAGTTACAAGCTTTTAAGTTACAAGCTTTTAAATTATAAAATTAGAAACGGAGCAATCCTTACATGCGAATCATTCTTTTAGGTGCGCCAGGTGCTGGTAAAGGCACTCAGGCCCAGTATATCTGCGAAAAATACAGTATTCCTCAGATTTCTACGGGCGATATGTTGCGTGCAGCGGTTAAGGCCGGAACGCCGCTAGGCATTGAAGCTAAAAAAGTAATGGATGCGGGTGGCTTAGTATCCGATGACATCATCATCGGTTTGGTGAAAGAACGTATCACCGAGTCTGATTGCGCCAATGGTTTTTTGTTTGATGGCTTTCCACGCACCATCCCTCAAGCGGATGCGATGAAGGATGCGGGTGTGGCCATCGATGCGGTGGTTGAGATCGATGTTGCTGATGAAGAAATCATTAAGCGGATGGCGGGACGTCGCGTTCATCCGGGATCGGGTCGTACCTACCATGTGATCTTTAACCCACCGGCAAGTGAAGGTAAAGACGATGTGACCGGTGAAGAGCTGGTGCAACGTGAAGATGATAAAGAAGAAACCGTGCGTCAGCGCCTCGATGTCTATCATGAGCAGACCGCTCCTCTGATTAGTTATTATAAGGGTTGGTCTGAGACCGCAGCGGCAGATGCACCGGCATATAACTATATTGCGGGCGTGGGTAGTGTTGAAGATATTCGTGATGCGGTGTTTACTTCACTAAAAAGCTAATTCTTTACCGACTTTATAAAAAACCGCTTGTTAGAGCGGTTTTTTATTGTCTGTGATTCCGCGATAATAGCGCTTTGCTTACAATCGGACATATATTGATGACTCAGCCCAAAACAGCGGTGCTGCTGGTAAACCTCGGTTCGCCAGATCAACCTACGCCGGCGGCCGTTCGCCGGTATCTTAAAGAGTTTTTATCGGATCGCCGAGTCGTTGAAGGTGATGGTATCATGCGGTTGATTTGGCTAACGGTGCTCAACGGTATTATTTTGACTTTTCGTCCGCGTAAAGTAGCTAAACTATACGCCTCGATTTGGCATCAAGATTCGCCGTTGCGATTGATTCTGAATCAACAAGTGGCGGCGCTGCAACTCGCGCTGCAGCAACAGATGCCGGATCAGCAGATTCAGGTTTTTTCGGCTATGACCTATGGTAATCCAGGTTTAACTGCTCGACTTGAGGAGTTGAATGCGGCGGGGTATCGCAAAATTTTGGTGCTCCCGCTTTATCCACAATATTCAGCAACCACCACCGCACCCATCTATGATTTGATCGCTCGCTTTCAGATGAAAACCCGTGATTTCGGCGATATTCGCGTTATTCATGATTATCATGATCATCCGCTTTATATTCGGGCGTTAGCCGAGTCGGTACAGGCGTTTCAAGCAGCCAACCCGCGCAGTGATAAGTTAATATTGTCTTACCATGGTATTCCTCAGGAGTATGCGGCGAAAGGTGATCCCTATCCTGAACATTGTCATCGCACCTCCGAACTCTTGGCGAAAGCGTTGGGGCTCACAACAGATCAATGGCAAACGACTTTTCAGTCTCGTTTTGGGCCGAAGGCGTGGTTACAGCCTTACACCGATAAAACCCTTGCTGCGTTGCCTGGCAGTGGGGTAAAAAAGGTCAATATTATCTGTCCGGCATTTTCTGCCGATTGCCTCGAGACGCTCGAAGAGATTGCGGTTGAAAATCGCGATGTCTTTATGGAGGCAGGAGGCGAACAATATCAGTATATTGCGGCGTTGAATGCCGATCCGGGGATGATTAATCTGCTGGTGGCACTGGTAAAAGACAACAGTTCCGGCTGGTTTAATCGGGCCGATACAACGAATACATTAAATGAGACAAACAATGCGTCCTGAATATATCTTTGGTATCCATGCGGCCACCACCGCTCTACAGCGTGATAGTAAGCGGGTTAAAGGAGTGTGGGTGCTGAAAGGACGGCTTGATGGGCGGATGCAAGCACTGTTAGAGCTGGCCGCTGAGAAGCAACTGAGCGTCGCTAGAGTGAGCCGTAAGGAACTCGATGATATGGCTGAGAATGGCGTACATCAGGGCGTTGTGGTTGCCTGTGAGCCGATTCAGGCGAAAAATGAGCAATTTCTTGATGCGCTGCTTGAGAAACTTGAACAACCGGCGTTTTTATTGGTGCTCGATGGGGTAACCGACCCGCATAACTTAGGGGCTTGTTTACGTACGGCGGATGCGGCCGGTGTTCATGCAGTGATTGCCCCGAAAGATAAATCGGCGCCACTGAATGCTACGGCCAGTAAGGTGGCTTGCGGTGCGGCGGAAGTCATGCCGTATGTGTTAGTCACTAATCTCGCGCGTACCTTAAAAGAGTTACAGCAAAAGGGTATCTGGATTACGGGTACGGCCGGTGAAGCCGATACTTTGGTTTACGATGCGGATCTGAAAGGTCCGATGGCCTTAGTCATGGGAGCCGAGGGGCAGGGGATGCGCCGTCTGACGCGAGAGCATTGTGATTTTTTGGTAAAAATCGATATGGCCGGTGAGGTTTCATCACTGAATGTCTCGGTTGCCACCGGTGTCTGCTTATTTGAAGCCGTTAGACAAAGAAAAGCCTAAGCTTTTCTTTGTCTAGACGTGTAGCCACGAGCCATTGTTGCCGGTATTAACCTTCAGCGGCGGCTAAAATACTCTCTGTATGCCGCGCAATCATGGCTTCTTCATTGGTGGGTATCACCCGCACCGTGACGGGGCTGGTGGCTTTGCTGATAATCGCTTCACTCTCCTGGTTGGCGCTTTTATTTAGTTTTATGCCGAGCCAGTCGAGCTGATCGCAAATTCGTTTACGCAAACTGCTGTCGTTCTCGCCAACGCCCGCGGTAAACACCAATTGATCTAACCCCTGCAGCGCAGCGCTTAGACGACCTATTTCTAGCACAGCACGATAGACGAACATGGCGATGGCTTCTTCGGCTTCGGGCTGATCCGATTGCTTTAGTTCTTGCATATCCGAGCTGATTCCCGAGACGCCTAACCAGCCACAATCTTTATAAATAAAGCGTTCTAATTGGTCTGTATCCATATCATAGTTACGCTGCAGATAGAGCAACACGCCGGGATCAATATTACCGGTACGGGTGCCCATAGGTAGACCTTCAACGGCGGAAAAACCCATGGAAGAGGCGATTGATTTTCCCTCTTTTATCGCACACATGCTGGACCCAGCACCGAGATGACAGACAATGGTTTTATCGCTTTCTGCGCCATGGCCTATTTTTTTCAAACTGTGTTGAATAAATTCATAGGACAGACCATGGAAGCCATATCGATGTATACCCGCTTCGGTGAATTTTCGCGGGATGGCGTAATGCTGTTCTACATCGGGCTGATGGGCGTGAAACATGGTATCAAAACAGAGAATCTGAGGTAGCGCTGGTTTTAGGTGTTGGCAGGCTCGAATCAACTTAAGACTGAAGGGTTGATGTAATGGCGCGAGTGGAATGAGGGATTCAAGATTATTTAAAATGGTGTCGTTGGCGACAACGGGTTCGCTAAACAATTCGCCGCCGTGCACTACTCGGTGACCAAAGGCTTTAATATCGTTGTCAGGTAGATTCTTATCAACCCATTGTATGACTTCATCGAGACAGGATTGATGACGGTGATCAATTGCTATGTCTGTCATATCGAGTTGATGCTGTTCGACTATTTCACCTTGTGGGGAAAGTACCTTCATCGCGGGATGGTTGAGAATATTGCTTAATTTAAACGTATAAATATTATCCGCAATATCGTCATGACGAAAAAATAGAGCACACTTAAGACTGGAAGAGCCGCCATTGACGGTTAAGATCAGACTCATGTTATTTTTTCTCCTGTGGATGCAAAACCATATGTGATGCTAATGCGCAGGACGCTAGACGAGTGAGCGTGCCTTCGGCGCGACTGTTGAGGATGATGGGGGCTCGGGCACCCAATGCAATCCCCGCTGATTTAGCGTCGGCAAGGTAGATGAGCTGCTTAGCGATCATATTAGCGGCTTCAAGGTCGGGCGCTAAGAGAATGTCAGCATCGCCGGAGACAGGCGAAGAGATATGCTTATCGATAGCGGCTTGTAGTGAGATAGCATTATCGAAGGCCAGCGGCCCATCGAGAATAGCGCCGCTAATCTGCCCTCTATCGGCCATTTTACATAAGGATGCCGCGTCAATGGTGCTCTGCATTGAAGGCTTTACTTTCTCGACGGCGGCGAGAATAGCGACTTTAGGTTCTTTGATGCCCAGCGCATGGCAGAAATCGATAGCGTTTTGCACGATATCTTGTTTCGTCAGTAGATCTGGAGCGACGTTAATCGCGGCATCGGTGATCATCAAGGGTTTATGGTAGTTAGGTACATCGAGTACAAATACATGACTTAGACGGCGCTCGGTACGAATGCCCAAGGTTTTATGGACCACGGCACTGAGGAGTTCAGAGGTGCCTAAATCGCCTTTCATGAGGGTTTCTGCGCGGGCCTCACGTATGAGACTGACCGCTGTTTCGGCGGCCGCGTGACTATGTTCAACATCGATCAGTTCATAATTGTCGATATTCAACTCATATTTTTCGGCGGCGGCTTTAATCTTTGCGGCAGGGCCGACGAGAATCGGTACGATCAGTCCTCGTTCAGCCGCTTCAATGGCACCTATCAGTCCGTTATGTTCAACGGGATGCACCACAGCCGTGATGACAGGGCGTGCTTTCACCGCTTCTTCAATAAAAAACTCGAGTTGGTTATGAATGGGAGGCTTGTCAGAAAGAATCATGATGGTACTCCAAGTAATCGGTCCTGATTGTCGGGGTAGATGCTATCTGGTTTATAACATTGACGTGTTATGATAAAAACCGTATATCAAGCACTATGTCTTATTTACCTTATGATATGAGTATGAACATCTTATGGCGCAGTGCAACAATAAAAATTGATAATGTAATAATTTTATAATTAATCCAAATGTTTTTTTATAACGCAGATGCAAAACTAGAGACTCACGCGTTATTTCGCAGCTGAGGGATGCACGTTATCAACATCAATCGTTTATATAAGTGACTCCTTAAGTGTCATAATTTTGCTTGAACTATCTCTGGCTTGGATGATGTAATCAACCGACCAGATTGATGAAAGAAGGGTGGGAATAATGGATTGTCTGTTTTGTAAAATTTTGAATAGTGAAATTCCGGCGGATATTATCTACGAGGATGATAAAGTAATCGCGTTTAATGATATTAATCCTCAGGCTCCGACTCATGCGCTGATTATTCCCCGCAAACATATCACGACGTTAAATGATATTGCCCCTGAAGACTGTGAAGTCGTTGGGCATATGGTCAGCGTGGCCAGTAAGATAGCGAAGCAGCAAGGCTTTGATACTGATGGCTACCGTACGGTATTTAACTGTAATAGCCATGGTGGTCAGACCGTTTATCATATTCATTTACATCTACTTGGCGGTAAACCAATGGGATGGCCGCCTTATCAGGACACCCTGAAAACACCGGTGTGAGCGGTTCTCGATAGATAAAAAACCGCCCATGGCGGTTTTTTTATAGAGTGATCTGTCGAGTTAGGCTACCGCATCGACGTTCATTTTTACAGGACAATGGAGTTTATGTTGCACTTCACCCTCGGGGGTGACGGACTCTAGGTGAATATCGAATCCCCAGAGACGATGAAGGTGTTTAAGTACCTCGTCGGTGTCTGCCGCTAACGGTTGTTCGTTATGAATATAGTGACGTAGCGTGAGGGAACGATCACCCCTGATATCGACATTGTAGATTTGAATATTGGGCTCGCGATTACCAATATTATAGCTAGCAGCAAGGTCTTCACGAACTTGTTGATAGCCTTGTTCATCATGGATTGCGCTAACCTGCATGGTACTGAGCGCGGTATTATCGGTAATGGTAAAGAGTTTGAGTTCCCGCATCATATGGGGTGACAGGTATTGGAGGATAAAACTCTCATCTTTATAGTTGCGCATTGCATGTTGTAACGTCTCATTCCAGTCACTACCCGCAATATCTGGAAACCATTGCCGATCTTCATCGGTAGGGTTTTCACAGATACGACGGATATCCTGCATCATGCCGAACCCCAAGGCATAGGGATTAATACCGTTAAAATAGGGCGAATCAAACGGTGGTTGATAGATAACACTGGTATGGGAGTGGAGGAACTCCATAATAAACCCATCGGTTACTAAACCCTCGTCATGAAGATGATTAAGGATGGTGTAGTGCCAGAAACAGGCCCAGCCTTCATTCATGACCTGTGTTTGTCGTTGTGGATAGTAGTATTGGGAGATTTTACGCACGATACGTACAATTTCCCGTTGCCAAGGTTCGAGTAAGGGGGCATTTTTTTCGATGAAATAGAGCAGGTTTTCTTCTGGATCTTTGGGGAAATGCGGCGTCTTATCTTGAACGACTTCATCCTTTCTCGGGATAGTATTCCAAAGTTGATTGAGATGACGCTGAACGTACTCTTCTCGCTCAAGTAATCGATTCTTCTCTTCTTCCGGGGTGATTGGCTGCGGACGCAGGTAACGATTGACGCCGTAATTCATCAGCGCATGACAAGAATCTAACATCTGTTCGACCGCATCAACCCCATGCCGTTCTTCACATTTCGCGATGTAGTTTTTAGCAAACAGCAGGTAATCGATAATTGCCGAGGCATCGGTCCAGGTTTTGAACAGGTAGTTACCCTTGAAAAATGAGTTATGACCGTAGCAGGCGTGTGCAATCACCAGTGCTTGCATCGTCATGGTATTCTCTTCCATCAAATAGGAGATGCAAGGATTTGAATTGATAACGATCTCATAGGCCAGCCCCATCTGACCTCGCTTATACTGTTGTTCGGTAGAGACAAACTGTTTGCCGAAAGACCAGTGATTGTAGTTGAGTGGCATACCGACCGACGAGTAAGCATCCATCATCTGTTCCGAGGTGATGACCTCGATCTGATTAGGGTAGGTATCTAGGCCGTAATGTTCGGCCACTCGGGCTATCTCTTGATCGTATTTTTGAATCAGTTCGAAGGTCCATTCTGACCCGGTGGAGATAGGCTCTCGCTGTTTCATAGGGTCACTCCTTTTTCTCAAACAGTTTGCGGAATACCGGATAGATATCTGACGCCTCTACGATCGTTTGCATCGCAAAGGTTTCGCCAAATTTTTCCCGTATCTGCTCATACTCTAACCACAGGTTTTGATGCGAACCGGTGGTGATTTCGACATAGGCGAAATATTGCACGAGCGGCAGAATACGTTGCTCAAGTACTTCACGACAGAGATGGGAATCCCCATCCCAGTTATCGCCATCCGATGCTTGAGCAACATAGATATTCCAATCACCCGGTGGGTAACGTTCTTGAATGATATCGGCGCTTAAGTTCAGGGCGCTGGAAACGATGGTGCCACCGGTTTCACGGGAATAGAAAAACTCATCCTCGTCGACCTCTTTCGCGTGAGTATGATGACGGACGAACACCACTTCTATTTTTTTATAGCTACGGGTGAGAAATAGATACAGCAAGATAAAGAACCGTTTAGCGGTATCTTTAATGGTTTGCGTCATCGAACCGGAGACATCCATAACGCAGAACATGACGGCTTTTGAGCTCGGAACGGGGGTACGGATAAGGTTGTTATATTTTAAATCAAACTCATCGATGAAAGGCATTCGTTTGATGCGCAGGTTAAGCGTTTTTATCTCTTCATTGAGGGCGGCGATTTGTAACACCGCTTCTTGATTGGGTAACAGGCCTTCTAAGGTTTTGATTTCAGTTTTGAGCTCGCGAATTCTTCGGCGCTCTTTACCCGATAACGCGATACGACGAGCATTAGCGGCTCGCAAAGAGCGAACCACGTTGAGCTTGTCGGGTGAACCAACACTGGTGAAGCCTGCGCGACGCACCTCAAAGCTGGTGGCATCACGCAGTTGTTTCTTGATCATATTCGGCAGTTCGAGATCCTCAAACATAAAGTCGAGAAACTCTTCTTGATTGATTTGGAAGGTGAACTCATCTTCCCCTTCGCCTTGATTGCTCGCCTGCCCCTGCCCAGAGCCTCCACCGCCCCCACCTTCGGGGCGTTTAATCTCATCTCCGGCGACAAACTCTTGGTTACCGGGGAAAACCCGCTGACGAATGCCGCCATCGCCATGATGAAAGGCCGGTTCGGAAATATCCTTGTTAGGAATACTAACCTCTCCCCCCCGATCAATATCACGGATGCTACGGGTGTTTACCGCGTCCTCAACTGCCCGCTTGATATGTTTCTTATAGCGGCGAAGAAAGCGCTGTCGGTTGACGGTGCTTTTTTTCTTTGCGTTTAGGCGGCGGTCGATGATATAGCTCATACAGCGCTCTCCTGATCAGATCCGACATAGGTAAACCCCTTATTGGGATTTACGCACCCTGATGTACCATTCTGATAACAGTCGGACCTGTTTCTCGGTATAACCGCGTTCGGTCATGCGTTTAACAAACTCACTGTGTTTGTTTTGATCCTCAGTGGAGGCTTTTGGATTAAAGGAGATAACGGGTAGAAGATCCTCTGTATTTGAGAACATTTTCTTCTCAATCACGGTACGCATTTTCTCATAGCTATTCCATGCGGGGTTTTTACCATCATTTTCGGCGCGAGCACGTAAAACAAAGTTAACAATTTCGTGCCTGAAATCTTTCGGGTTACTGATCCCGGCGGGTTTTTCAATTTTCTCAAGCTCTTCACTGATGGACTGACGATTGAGGATATCGCCGGTATCGGGGTCGCGGTATTCTTGATCTTGAATCCAGAAGTCAGCGTAGGTGACATAACGATCAAAAATATTTTGCCCATATTCAGAATAAGATTCTAAATAAGCGGTTTGAATCTCTTTACCGAGATATTCGATATATTTAGGTGAAATATACTCTTTCAGATAGCCAATCAGCCGGTCATGAGTCTCCTGAGGAAACTGCTGTTGTTCGATCTGTTGTTCCAATACATACATGAGATGTACAGGGTTAGCTGCGATTTCGGATGAATCGAAGTTGAATACTTTGGATAGAATCTTAAACGCAAAGCGGGTGGAGATACCCTCCATTCCTTCATCAACACCGGCATTATCTCTATATTCCTGCATTGATTTAGCTTTAGGATCGGTATCCTTTAGGTTTTCGCCATCGTAGATACGCATCTTTGAGAAAACGTTAGAGTTTTCGGGCTCTTTGAGTCGCGATAGCACGGTAAACTGTGCCAGCATATTCAAGGTATCAGGTGCGCAAGGAGATTGAGCCAATGAGCTGTTTTCCAGCAGCTTTTGGTAGATTTTCACTTCCTCCGAGACGCGCATACAGTAAGGCACCTTAACGATATAGACGCGATCGATAAAGGCTTCATTGGTCTTGTTGTTTCTGAAGGTTTGCCACTCGGATTCGTTAGAGTGAGCCATGATGATGCCATCAAAGGGGATAGCAGCCATACCTTCGGTGCTATTGTAGTTACCCTCTTGCGTTGCGGTGAGCAGTGGATGCAGCACCTTGATGGGAGCCTTGAACATCTCAACAAATTCCATCATGCCCTGATTGGCATGACATAAGGCACCAGAAAAACTGTAAGCATCAGGATCGTGTTGGGGAAATTCTTCGAGCATACGAATGTCGACTTTACCCACAAGGCTGGAGATATCCTGATTGTTTTCATCGCCGGGCTCTGTTTTGGCCACGGCAATTTGATTGAGAATCGATGGGTAGAGTTTGACCACTCTGAATTGAGAGATATCCCCGCCAAACTCATGTAGACGTTTGACTGCCCAAGGTGACATTAAGCCTTTAATATATCGCAGTGGAATGTTGTATTCCTCTTCGAGAATGGCGGCATCCTCCTGCGGATTAAACAAGCCTAAGGGCGATTCATGAATAGGGGAGCCCTTGATGGCATAGAAAGGGATATGCTCCATTAATGCTTTTAAACGTTCGGCGAGAGAGGATTTACCGCCACCTACCGGCCCCAGTAGATAGAGAATCTGTTTACGTTCTTCCAATCCCTGAGCAGCATGTTTGAAGTAATCAACGATTTGCTCGATCGCATTTTCCATGCCGTAGAACTCATAAAAAGCCGGATAACGACGGATCATTTTATTGGAAAAAATTCTGCTGAGTTGAGGATCGCGAGAGGTATCGATTAATTCGGGTTCACCAATGGCAGCCAATAAACGCTCAGAGGCGCTCGCATAGGCCATGGGATCATTTTTACAAATTTCGAGGTACTCCTGCAGGGAATATTCCTCTTCCTGCTTGGAGTCATAACGTGCTTTATATCTTTCAAAAATACTCATATGCCACCTTCCTACTATAGTCTGACCCGCTTAGGCTAACCCCGGACACCGCCCAAAATTGATTCAGGGCTTAGATCATCTACTCACTCTAATTCCTTATTTAAGTCTAGTTCATGGATAACTAGTCGGTAGATAATCTGGAATTTTTTTTATCCTCTTTTTGGTGAATTAATTTTAATTAACTAATTGATTCTTTAGCTAAATCGTTTATTATCGCGCGCATGAACCGAGCCGCTTCCCCGCCGGTGGCGGCCCGATGATCAAAGGTGAGAGATAACGGCATAATCCGATGTATCACCACCTTATTTGCTACGGGAACGACCTGATCTCGGATCACTCCAGCACCTAAAATCGCCACGCTAGGTGGCATCACAATAGGGTTGGCATAGCGTCCTGCAATCGTACCGAAATTACTCAGGGTAATGCTTGCGCCCTGAAGTTCACTCGGCGGTATCGTGCGGTTGATAACATCCTCCCTGAGCAGGTTGAGCCCTTTACGTATATCCTGCAAACTCCGATTGCCAATATCTCTAAGCACCGGCACAAACAGTCCCTGCTCAGTGTCGACAGCCACACCGAGGTTAATTTGATCCAGCATTCTTCGTGCCAATTGCTGGCCATCGAACCAGGTATTCAGCGCGGGTTCGGCTTTGCAGCCCGCGGCGATGGCGCTGATGAGGCGCATGGTAATATCTTCGTCGGGGCCCCAGAGATGGATATCTACGTCTTCATTTAGAGTAACAGGCACGACGCTTGCGTGAGCGAGTGCCATATTTCGGGCCATCTGTTTGCGAACGCCCCGTAATGGTTCAGCTTTACCATGAGTGCGATCGGCTTTAGCCAATCGCTCAATATCATCAACGGTTAACTGACCAGCTTGACCGCTGCCTTGGATATCACTGGTTTCAACATTCAGACGTTGAGCTAACGAACGCACCGCTGAGGTCATGTTTTGCTGATAGGCTTGCGTGCTAGGTGCTGCACCGATGAAAAAGTGATCCGAAGTGGTGCAATCTGATGCTTGTTTTAGCTCACCGACAACGGTGCCGCTGTCATCATCTTCCCCGCCAAACTCTAACAGCGGCTCACCGGTGTGAATGGTATCGCCAGCTTGACCAAATAAGTGTGCAATGACGCCATCTTGTGGTGAGGGCAGCTCGATAATCGCTTTTGCGGTTTCAACGGTAGCTAAAATCTGATCCGTTGCAACCTGATCACCTTCTTTGATTTTCCATTCAACGATTTCAGCCTCGGGAAGTCCTTCCCCAAGATCGGGTAGCTTGAAGTATTTCATGAGAACTCCAGTGTGCTGTTAACCGCTTCGAGAATATCAGCAGTATTGGGTAGATAGTGGTTTTCCATGCGATAGTAAGGCATCACGGTGTCATAGCCGGTGACACGCTGGATCGGGGCGCGAAGGTTGAGTAAACCACGTTCGGCTAATGTGGCCGATATTTCTGCACCCACGGCGCAACTTTTCGGGGCTTCATGAATAATGACGCAGCGACCGGTTTTCGCCACAGAGGCGAGCATTGTTTCATGATCAATCGGGTTAAGCGTCACCACATCGATAACTTCGCACTGTACTCCCTGTTCGGCTAATTGATCGGCTGCTTCGAGGGTTTCTTTGATCATCGCTCCCCAGCTAATCAGCGTAATATCGCTTCCTTCTCGGAGGGTGTAACAGCTATCGAGAGGCAAGGCCTTACCGGTATCTTCAACCGTTTGAGCATTCAGCCGGTAGATGCGTTTAGGTTCCATAAACACGACAGGATCTGGATTACGAATAGCGGCTAATAACAGACCGTAGGCGCGGGCCGGCGAGGAGGGGATAACCACTCGGAGTCCAGGAATATGGGCAAACAATGCTTCGGTACTCTCAGAGTGATGTTCAGGGGCATGGATGCCGCCGCCAAAGGGGACTCGCAATACCATTGGACAGTGTAATCGACCTCGGGTGCGATGACGTAAACGCGCGGCGTGACAGATAAGGTGTTCCATGGTGGGAAAGATAAATCCCATGAACTGAATTTCGGCAACGGGTTTCAACCCTTGCGCAGCCATCCCGACAGAGAGCCCCGCGATCATGGTTTCTGCCAGTGGTGTGTCGAGTACCCGTTTAAGGCCAAACTCATCTTTTAGGTCGACGGTCGCACGGAATACGCCGCCGTTAACGCCGACATCTTCGCCCAATATAATAACCGAATCGTCTTGACGCATCTCAGATTTTAAGGCGAGGTTGATCGCTTCGACCATCGTCACAGTATTACTCATGATGATTTCCTCCCGGTTGTGCGTTGCGTATCAGGCGTTCGCGTTGCGGCTTTAAGGCGTCGGGCAGTTCTGCATAGAGAAAATCGATCAGCTGTTCAACCGGCTGATCTGACTGTTGCAGATACTGATCTATCCCTTGTTGGATCATCTGACGTGTTTCAGTTTGCCACGCGGATTCCTGTTCTTCATCCCACCATCCTTGCTGATGTAAAAAGGTTTGCAGTCGTTTGATGGGCTCCCGTTCCCATGCGGATTTTAATTCATCATGGCGACGATAACGGGTGGCATCATCGGCGGTGGTATGATCAGACAATCGATAGCTGATGGCTTCGATCAAGGTTGGCCCTTTGCCCTCTCGAGCATGCTGCAGTGCACGGCTGATCGATTGATGTAAGGCAATCACATCATTGCCGTCGACCTGCTCACCACGGATACCCGCGCCGATTGCCTTTTGTGCTAGGGTAGGCGCGGCACATTGAAGTGCCCGAGGGACGGAGATCGCCCATTGATTATTATTGACCATAAATATGACGGGTAACTGCCAGACACCGGCGATATTCAGTGCTTCCAGAAAGTCACCTTTAGAGGTCGCGCCATCGCCGCATACGGTGACCACGGCACGTTTTTCGCCTCGGATTTTGATCGCCGTTGCCACGCCTGTGGCATGTAGAGCCTGAGTGGCGATCGGTACCGCATTAGGAAAGTCTTCGCCCATAGCTGGCGCGGCGTTCCCCCGCTCATCACCACCCCAGTAGCTGAGCATATCGGCGAGTGATAAGCCTCTGAGCATCTGTAGGGCATGGTTACGGTAGTAGGGGACTAACACATCGCTTGTCTGCATCAAGTCGCCGAGTACGATTTCAATGGCTTCCGCCCCCAGTAACGAGGCGTAAGTGCCCATTTGACCGGTACGTTGAAGGGCAATGATTTTGTTATCGAGCTGCCGTGCTAATACCATATTACGATAATAACGAACCAAAGTTTCTGGTGTCTCTGTCCAGCTGGGCAGCGCTTGTAAAGCTTGACCGTCGGCGGACAGAAAGCGGCTTAAATTGATATGAGCCTGATAGATGGTTTCCATCGTTGATCTCCTATGTTGCCTGTGACGCCGCTAGACGGGCTTGCTGGATAAGCGCTTCGGCTCTGATATCGGCAATCGTGCTGGTGGATTGTTGCTCGGCATCGGCATGCTGATAAAGTTCGCTCAATGAGGTGTGAATTTGAGCGACCTTTTGTCGGATAGCCGAGTTCGATTGACCGTTATGTTTTAACGCCACGAAAATCAGCCCACCGGCATTAATCAGATAATCTGGCGCGTAGAGAATGTTACGGCGATAAAGCAGATCGCCTTGTTGAGGATCGGCGAGTTGATTGTTGGCCGAACCCGCCACAATCGCACACTTTAATCGTCCAATGGTGTCTGATGAGAGTATCGCGCCAAGCCCACAGGGACAGAAAATATCGGCCTCGACATCGTAGATATCATGCGCAGCAACGGCACTGGCATTGAATTCGAGGACGGCCTGAGCGACTTTATCCGCATCAATATCGGTGATTGTGAGCCGCGCACCTGCGGCGTGAAGTTGTTTGGCCAGGGCATAACCGACGTGGCCTAGGCCCTGTAAAGCGATATGAATATTGGCCAGTGAGGCCGAGCCAAAACGGAACTGAGCGCTGGCGAGAATACCTTCAAACACACCTTGTGCGGTGGCGGGTGATGGATCTCCCATCGCCTGAGTGCAAGTGACATAGGCTGTGCTGTTGGCGATATCATCCATATCACTGACCTGAGTGCCGCTATCCATCGCGGTGATGTATCGCCCCCCTAAACTATCGATAAAACGACCAAAGCTGTGCATAAGTTGAGTGCGACTGCTCAGTTTAACGGGTTTTATAATCACCGATTTACCGCCGCCGTAGGGTAGGCCTGCGAGGGCCGCTTTATAACTCATGCCTTTGGCGAGCCGGATAGCATCGGTAATGGCTGCCGATGTATCGGGATAGGAGATAAAACGACAACCGCCGATGGCGGGGCCACGAAACGTATCATGGATGGCGATAATCGCCTGCAATCCGGTGGTGGAATCTTGCCAGAAATGGAGATCCTGTAAACCGGTGCTTTCCATCTGTTTAAACATGACGGGATCCTCCGTACGCGTTTCAAACGTTGGAACGAGCTAATGTATCGGTGTGAGAGGTGCTTTTAGCTACCAGCTCAACCATTTATGAGCGTCAACTGTCGATCAATGGGGTGACATGTTGGGTTCATTTTTTCTGTTCATGCTTTTTGGATAGCACAGTCTGAAGTAAAGTTCAGCTTGCCCAATAGGAGAGGAAAACGTTTATCACCATCGACGAACAGGGTTTGAAAATTTGTTGCAGTGCATTAACATCAGTAATGATGTAGGTTTAGAGAGAGTATGGCTCTCCTTGGTAGGCATTATTCATCGGTTAAAAAAAAATCGAAAAAATAGTACTTGAATAAAACTAAAACCTTGCTAGTAATAGACGCAAAGCAAGCGGTATGTCTAGCGTCGAGTAAAACAAATAAAGGGTTATGACGGTTCGTTAGCCGGTATAAAAGGTTATTTGAAAGCACGTGCGATGTAATATAATGGTTTATTTTTGAGCGATATCAGCTGCAAAACCTTGTTGTATCGGTATAATTCGATTAATTTCATACATTTTCAGTGTTAAGGATTACCTATCAGCGTTATGAAAAGCCTGCCTGTTATATATTTGCTTAAGCCGCTTAGAAAAGCCGTACTGGTGTCTCTTTGTGGTTTGTTGCCGTTGAGTGTGCAGGCCGATACTGAGAATTTCAGTCTCGATCAAGAGAGCCTGTTGTTGGCTAGTTTAGGCGATTTGCAGCAGAATCAGATGACTGGCGCGATGGATAAGTTACGTGCTTTGATAAAAGAACAGCCGGATTTTAGGCTGGCGCAACTGATTTATGCGGATCTGATGGCGGCTCAGGGAGGCGCCCTCAGTACCGTCGGTAATAATGGCCGTAGCGATAAAAAAACCTTGCAGGGGCTGATTTCAGAAGCACGTGCGCGCATGAGTGTCGATCGTTATAAGCCTCAGCCGGACACGATCCCAGGCAGTCTTTTGCAGATGTCGCCCAAGCAAAAACATGTCATCGTTATCGATACCAATTTGTCGCGTTTATACCTGTTTGAAAATCATAACGGCTTACCCAAGTTGATTAAAGACTACTACGTTTCGTATGGTCGGGGTGGTGTTGATAAGCGTAAGCGTGGTGATCTTAAGACTCCTTTAGGCGTTTATTTTACTACCGGACGATTAACCGATGAGCAGTTACCACCGCGCTATGGTTCGGGGGCGTTACCGATTAATTATCCGAATGCTTGGGATCAACGTCTTGGTAATACTGGTAGTGGCATTTGGGTGCATGGTTCACCGAAAGATACCTTTAGTCGCCCACCACAGGCCAGTGAGGGTTGTCTCTCGTTGAGTAACAATCACTTTACTGAGCTGGATAACATTGTCGATTTTGCTGCAACACCGGTCTTGATTGGTACTCATTTTGAGTGGCTGGATGCGCAGCGCTGGCAGCAAAAAAAGCAAGCGTTTGCTGCCGTTGTGGATAACTGGCGTGCCGCTTGGGAAAGTCGAAATTCCGATACTTATCTGGGCTATTATTCAACAAGCTTCAATAACGGTAAAATGGGCTATAACCGTTTTTCCGAGCACAAGCGACGAGTGAATGAGAGCAAAACGTTTATTGAGGTCGATATTGAAAACCTGAGTATTTATCAACACCCTGATAATGCAGAGCTGTTTGTGGCAACGTTTACGCAAAATTATAAAAGCGATAACTACAGTGGCAGCAGCTTAAAGCGGCAGTATTGGGTGAATGAAGAGGGGCAGTGGCGGATCGCTTATGAAGGTGATCCGCAGAAGGGCAAGCCCTAGGCCTAAATCGCGTGATAATCACTCAATAAAAAAAACCGCCATCGGCGGTTTTTTTGCGTTTATGACGCTGTTATAGCGTTGTTTCTGTCTGAATTTTCCATGCCCCGTTTTGCTGTGTCAGGGTCAAGGTTTTATACACGTCATCTTGATAAGTGTTGGATTGATACCGCTGCCGGAATACGGCACGAATTTTATCCTCACCCGCCTCTGCCAGCGAGACATCAGTAATCACGACTTTAATGAAGGATGGCTTGCTGAGGCGTTGTTGACGGCCCCATACCCATTGTCTATGAGTAATATTCGTTGCATCGGGTGTATAGCTATCGGTATAGAAGTTCAGATAGGCTGACACATCCTGAGCAGACCAACTGCTTGCCCAGTTGCTAATGATCTGTTGAATTTCAGCACGAACCGGTTCGCTTAAACCAGCCACAACGTTGCTGTGTGACTCAGGCTTAACCTCACGGTTAGGTGTGATAGGTTGTTTAGCTGATACAATTGCCGGTTCGGTGGTGATCGTTGCAGGCACGGTGCCTTGCGACTTATCTCGCTCTTCGATGATCAACTCGCTCGGGGTTGTGACCGTCACGCTCGGTTGGCTGGTCACTGATGTTGTTGCCACCGCGACGGTTTGTGGGGCTGCTTGAGGCGTTGATTGAGGCGCTGCCGCCACTAGCGTTTGAGCAGAGAGCGGCTGATATACCTGATCCAAGATGCCGAGATCCGCTCGTGCCGGTTGTTTATTATCTAAATCGAGCGCTCGATTGTAGGCTTGTGTGGCGAGGGCTGAATAAACCGCTTTGAGGTTGGTCTGAACCTGGGCGTAACTCGGGTGAGTTTCAAAGGCCTCTAATAGCACTTCAACGGCTTGATCATTATCGCCTTGTCGTGCGTAAACGACCGCGAGATTATTGTAGGGTTCGGGGGCATCGGGATACAGATGGCTAAGCTTACTGAAGATATCGGCTGCTTCTTTTAGCTTGTTCTGATTGATCAGTGAAATGCCGTAGAGTAACCAACCGTTGGGGTCTTTTGGATTAGAGACTAGATAGTCATTGACCTGATCAAAGGCGCCTTTTAGATCACCTTTATCTTGTAGTGTTTTAGCGTGTTTTAGCTCGCTGGCCAACAGTTCGGCATTGAACTCTATTTTTTGGCGGAGCTTATCCGATTCGGGTAAATTCTTTTTGATGGGAGAAGCATTCTGAACTTTTTCCTCATCGGCCATCCAACGATTAAGCTCTTTTAGTTTGGCTTCTATATCCAGCTGACTTGCTTGGAAGGTCTGTGATTTCTGACAGTCGTAACCGTTTTTAGCACCGGCACTCTGACAGAAGCTGTCCTTTTGATCTGCAGCGCTAACAGAAACAGAGCCTGTTAATAGGCCGATGGCCAAGGCGAGGGTAAGCTTTTGGGTGGTAGCGGAACGTATTGTTTTAATACCGTTCTTTGTCATTGGGCAGATCCATTGTGGCATAATCAGGTACTATCATTTTATATAGCGTCTGATTATAACTGGAAAAAAGTTATGAGAAAGCCCTCATTGGTAAAATTGGTGATATAAAAAAACAGCCACTGAACGTGACTGTTTTAGCATGATTTGAGAATCGCTTAGTGTTGTTCTCGAGCAATGGCTCGGTAAGCAATATCATCGCGGTAATACACACCCTTCCAATCGATCTGTTTGACCAACTGATAAGCACGTTGCTGTGCTTCGGTGACGCTATTGCCAAGTGCCGTTGCACAGAGTACTCGGCCACCACTGGTAACCACTTGACCGTCTTTAACAGCCGTGCCCGCGTGGAATACCTTCGTGTCATCTGCGGTGCTTTGCGGCAGGCTAATCACATCGCCTTTAGTATAATCACCGGGATAGCCGCCAGCGGCTAACACAACACCGACAGCGCAGCGCGTATCCCAATCGGCGCTAGTTTGATCCAGTTTACCATCGAGTGCCGCATCACATAGTTCGACGATACTGGATTTCAGGCGCAGCATAATCGGTTGAGTTTCAGGATCACCGAAGCGGCAGTTGTATTCAATGACTTTCGGCGTACCGTCCGCCATGATCATCAGTCCAGCGTAGAGGAAGCCTACATAGGTGTTACCCTCGTCAGCCATCCCTTTAACTGTCGGCAGAATGACCTCATCCATAATGCGTTGATCGATCTCGGGGGTTACCACGGGGGCAGGAGAATAGGCACCCATACCGCCAGTGTTTAGACCGGTATCACCGTTACCCGCGCGTTTATGATCTTGGCTGGTGGCCATTGGCAGTACATGAGTGCCATCAACCATGACGATAAAGCTGGCTTCTTCGCCGTCAAGAAACTCTTCGATCACCACACGATGACCCGCTTCACCGAAAGCGTTACCCGCCAGCATATCCTGCACCGCGTCTTCTGCTTCTTGCAGTGTCATGGCTACAATCACGCCTTTACCGGCGGCCAGACCATCGGCTTTGACGACAATCGGTGCGCCTTTTTCACGCAGATAAGCTAAGGCAGGCTCAATCTCGGTGAAGTTCTGATAATCGGCAGTCGGGATCTGTTGGCGTTCGAGGAAGTCTTTGGTGAAGGCTTTCGAGCCTTCCAGTTGTGCCGCACCTTGGGATGGGCCAAAACAACGGAGACCTTCGCTGCTGAAACGATCGACAATGCCTTCAACCAGCGGGGCTTCTGGGCCGACGATGGTTAACGCCACTTGATTCGCTTTAGCGAAAGCAACCAAGGCATCTTGATCCATCACATCGATGGCGACGTTTTCCAGTTTTGGCTCAATTGTCGTCCCAGCGTTTCCTGGTGCAACGAATACTTTGCTTACCTTGCTATCTTTGGCTGCGTGCCATGCTAAAGCGTGTTCACGACCGCCAGAGCCAATCACTAATATGTTCATATCTCTACCCTTATTCTAATATCGTCCGATAACAAAAGAGCCAGATAAACTGGCTCTTGCTGTTGTCGTTGTGCTTAGTGGCGGAAATGCCGCATACCGGTAAAGACCATGGCCATACCGTGCTCGTTAGCCGCATCAATGACTTCCTGATCGCGCATAGAACCGCCTGGCTGAATCACGGCTTTAATACCGGCTGCAGCAGCAGAATCGATACCGTCGCGGAACGGGAAGAATGCATCGGAGGCCATTACAGAGCCTTTAACTTCCAGTCCTTCATCCGCCGCTTTGATGCCGGCGATTTTAGCACTGTAGACACGGCTCATCTGACCCGCGCCGATACCGATGGTTTGACCTTCTTTGGCATAGACAATGGCATTCGATTTAACATACTTAGCCACTTCCCAGCAGAACAATAGATCACGAATTTCTTGTTCGGTTGGTTGCAGTGTGGTGACGACTTTCAGTTCACTGACATCGACCATACCGAGGTCTTGATCCTGAACCAATAAACCACCATTGACGCGTTTGTAATCAAAGCGTTTGCTGCGTTCAGTTGACCATTCGCCACAAGCGAGTAAGCGAACATTAGGCTTAGCGGCAACGATATCGGAGGCAGCCTGAGTAACCGAAGGTGCAATAATGACTTCAACAAACTGACGATCAACGATCGCTTTAGCCGTTTCTGCATCCAGTTCACGGTTGAAGGCAATGATGCCACCGAAGGCTGAGGTTGGATCAGTTTGGAAGGCTTTGTTATACGCTTCAAGAAGATTGTCGCCAATGGCTACGCCACAAGGGTTAGCGTGTTTAACGATAACGCAGGCAGGCTCTTTGAAGGGTTTAACGCATTCTAGCGCGGCATCAGTATCGGCAACATTGTTGAATGATAGCGCTTTACCCTGTAATTGACGGGCGGTGGATACGCTCGCTTCACTCGGATTAGATTCGACATAAAATGCCGCTTTCTGATGTGGGTTTTCGCCGTAACGCATCTCCTGCGCTTTAACAAACTGAGTGTTAAAGGTGCGCGGGAAGTCAGCGGGTTCATCCACGCTACCATCGGTAATCGCGCCGAGGTAGTTAGCAATCATGCCATCGTAAGCCGCAGTATGTTCAAATGCCTGAACCGCTAGATCGAAACGAGTTGGGTGAGTCAGACCCTGGTTGCCATCCAGTTCAGCAATGATGCGGTCATAATTAGTTGCAGAAACAACGATAGCCACATCTTTATGGTTTTTAGCCGCAGAGCGAACCATGGTCGGTCCACCGATATCGATGTTTTCGATAGCCAGTGGCAGATCGCAGTCGGGACGCGCGATGGTTTGTTCGAATGGATAGAGGTTGACGACTACCATATCAATCGGGGTAATGCCGTGCTCATTCATAATGGCATCATCGATGCCTCGACGACCCAAGATACCACCGTGTACTTTGGGGTGGAGGGTCTTAACGCGTCCATCCATCATTTCCGGGAAACCGGTATAGTCAGATACTTCTATAGCCGGAATATCGTTTTCTTTCAGTAGCTTGTATGTGCCGCCAGTGGAAAGGATCTCAACACCGCGCTGGCTAAGTGCCTGGGCGAATTCAACGATACCTGATTTATCAGACACGCTGATCAGTGCGCGACGTACCGGAGTGATTTTCTGCTCTGCCATGGTTTTGTCTTCTGAGTTAAGGTTAAGAAATAGGTGTTTACAGCAGGCCGTACTGCTTTAGTTTTTTCCGCAGGGTACCTCGGTTCAAACCCAACAGCTCAGAGGCTTTGGTTTGATTATCCCGCGTGTAGGTCATCACGGCTTCAAACAAAGGGGCTTCGATCTCAGCCAGTACCATTTGATATACGTCGGTAACAGGCTGCCCATCCAATTGGCGAAAGTAGTTATGCATAGATACTTGTACGCTATCTCGCAAAGTGCGTTCCTGCACATCGATGTTTTCTATATGTGTTACTTGAGTATTCAATGTTTTGTTATCCACTTGCATCAACCTAAAAAATTGAACCGTTACTTAGGCAGCAGCGTTAGCTTTACCCGGTACGATAAAAAATGACCGGATCGCATCTTGCTGAAGTTCGGTTTCTTCTATCTGATTAAACTCTTTTCTGAATAGCGCTGAGTTTTGTAATAGCTCTGTGCCCTGATTGTTTTTGAGGTACCAGCCAACATGTTTGCGGGCAATGCGTACCCCGGCAAAATCACCATAAAAATGATACAAGGCAGACAGATGTTCCAAGAGCGTGTCTCTGACTTCAATAGCGGTCGGGGAGGGTAGCACTTTGCCCGTCTTAAGGTAATGACTTATCTCACGGAAAATCCATGGATTCCCCTGAGCAGGCCGGCCTAACATCACGGCATCCGCGCCGGTGTATTCGAGTACTTGACGGGCTTTTTCTGGGCTATGAATATCGCCATTGGCAAACAACGGGATATCGATGGCTTGACGAATACGGGCGATGGTGTCGTATTCCGCCTCACCTTTATAGCCACAAGCGCGTGTCCGACCATGGACGGCGAGCGCCTGAATTCCCGCGTCTTCAGCAATCCGTGCGATCGATTCTCCGTTACGGCTGTGACAATCCCAGCCGGTACGAATCTTGAGAGTGACCGGCACATCAACCGCCGCGACGGTTGCTTGAAGAATATCCTTGACCAGTGCTTCATCTTTCAATAAGGCGGATCCCGCTGCCTTATTGCAGACTTTTTTCGCCGGGCAACCCATATTGATATCAATGATATGGGCGCCATTGGCAGCATTGACGCTAGCTGCCTCAGCCATCATCTCCGGATCGCCACCGGCAATCTGAACGACGTTCAGGCTGTTATCCGGATCTTTCTGCAGTCGATAGCTGGATTTGCGACTATGCCACAGACGCGTATCTGAGGTTACCATTTCGGAGACCACCATGCCGGCGCCCAATCGTTTACACAATCGGCGGAATGGCAGGTCAGTTACACCCGCCATTGGTGCCAAGATGACTTGACTGTCAATGGTGTGCTGTCCGATTTGAAACATGACCGACCCCGAATTTAGAGAAATAGCTGCCCGTGGCTATCAAAATGACAACCTCGGTACCGCTGTTTGGAAGGCGGACAATGATACTCTTTCAGATGAAGAGGGCCAAGGGGTTTTTGATGGTTTTTTGATCATATTGTTGTTGCAAAATGTGTTACAAAATGATCAGAAAGGATTATTAAAATAGCCTGAAGCGCTTATCTATAGGCGTAAAACACGGCTTTGGCTAGGGTCGTGTCGCGTTATGCGGAAGCGGTTCTTGTAACGTAACTTCATAGCTAAGCGCTCTACGACCAGGATCGAGGATTTCGAATTCAATCTGTACCGGATGCCTTGGAGTCATATTGACGGGCATCATGTGCGTCGCTTGAGAGGTATTAAGGTAGTCGTTGGGTTGGAAAGCGCGTTGACTGATGAGGTGTCCGAGACGATCGGAGAATGATAGACGAATCGCGGGAAAAGGTTGTGATGTATGCGCTTGGTTTTCCAGTAATAGGTTAACGATAAGCGCGCCTTGATACTCAGGGTGGGGGCGAACTACAAATTTAAGCGTGTGAATTTGGTCAAGCATAATCGCTGTATCAAGCTGACAGGGAAGCTGTTGACAGGCCGTTTGGTAAATTGAAGATAGTGCCGGGTGGGCGCTGAGTTGCTGACGATTAAACCATAAATATTGGCCCGCTAATAATAGCGCGGCTATCAGCGAGAGTACTGTCCAGCCTCGCCAGGCAGACGACTTATTTAGCTGATGATTAATAAAGATAGGTTCGGCGCGAAAGCCATTAAAGGCTGCAGCTGTTGCTGCTGGCGTTACTGGTGTTGCAGGCACAGGCTGTGCGAGAGTCTTTGTCGCGACAGTGTCTGCGGTGGCTTTTTTTACCGTGAGGGGCTCATCTACGTTCATGGGAAGGCGAATAGTGACGCTGGAATTCAGCGGTGTCTCAAGGGCATCATCTGCATCAGGGGCCGATTGAGTGGCTGGCGAGCTAGAGGCTGATGAGGTGAAGGTCGAGGTTGCGAACGGTTCAAGCTGCGGACCGATCAGTGCGTGGTGATGCAGCGCCTCAGCCGCAATATGATCGTCGTTCATCGCTGCATTATCAGGCCGATGGATAGGCAGCTCGGCGGTATCCATGGCCTGACTCACATCATCATCGGCAGGATCTAATAGGCTGGCTTGTATCAGCTCTTCTAGAGGGTCACTGAGGTGATCGCAGCGATAGACTTCGGCATTGAATACTTCTAGGCATTCGCCACAACGCACCTTACCATGGGCAATTTTTAACTGCCCTGGGGTCACCTTAAACCGTGTGGCACAGGTGGGACACTCGGTAATCGTGTTGTGGCTCATGATAGCATCAGCTTATCGTTTAAGGCCGGTCATCCGAATCCAGCCTTCCTGTTCTGCGGCGGGGTCCAGTGCAAAATCCTGTCCGTAGGCTGCTCGTAATTCCTCCTCTTGATCCGCCAGTAAGCCGGATAAAATCAATTGTCCGCCAGGTTTACACAGGCTGCTTAGGGTAGGTGCCAGCTGTACCAATGGTCCAGCAAGGATATTGGCAACCACGAGGTCGGCTTGTACTTGCGGTGTTTTCTCAGGGAAATATACCTGTAGACGCTCTTTAGGTAAGTGATTGCGTTGCAGGTTATCCACGCTGGCGTCCAGTGCTTGCGGATCGATATCCACGGCAGTCACATGATCTGCACCCAGTAGTAAAGCGGCAATACCTAAAATGCCTGAGCCACAGCCGTAATCGATAACCTGCTGATTCTCTAGCGATAACGAATCGAGAAACTCTAAACACAGTGCGGTGGTTGGGTGAGTACCGGTACCAAAGGCTAATCCGGGATCAAGCATTAGATTAATCGCGTCGGGCTCGGGGACGGGCTTCCAGCTTGGGCAGACCCAGAGGCGCTGACCAAATTTCATGGGATGATAATTTTCCATCCACTCTCTTTCCCAGTCCTTATCCTCGACAATCTCGGTTTTCATCGGTGGGAAGGGGGTGTTGGGGAAAAGTTGCTTGTGTGACGTGTGTAAGAAAGCTTGTGTTGCGTCTAAGTCATGATCGGCGGAAAACAAGCCAGTTAATACGGTGTTTCTCCATAACGGAGTGGTTCCCAGTTCTGGCTCAAAGATAGGGGTATCTTCTTTGTCCTGCAGGGTGACGGCGGCACAGCCAGCGGCGAGCAGCAGATCTTCATACTGTTCGGCGTTATCTGGCATTACATCCAGTTTTATCTGTAACCAGGGCATGATGTTTTCCTTATAACCAGCGATATCTGTTCTTTATAGCAAGAGGATCAAACGAAAAAAAGCCTCCGTTGGGAGGCTTTTTCGTTTGCGGGACGTTTAAATCAGTCCAGACCCAGTTTCTTTTCCAAATAATGGATATTCACTCCGCCCTCGGCGAAGTTACTATCACGCACAATGATTTGGTGAAGTGGGATATTACAACGAATCCCATCGACAACCATTTCATCCAGCGCGATTTCCATTCTGCGCAAGGCTGTTGCTCGATCTTCACCGTAGGTGATGAGCTTAGCAATCAGCGAATCATAGTGAGGTGGCACGCTGTAACCATTGTATAGATGAGAATCAACTCGAACGCCTATGCCGCCGGGAGCATGGAAATGATTCACGGTGCCAGGGCAAGGCATGAAGGTTTTTGGATCTTCAGCATTGATACGACACTCGATGGAGTGACCCAGCAATTTGACATCTTCCTGCTTGAACGACAACGGCATGCCAGAGGCAATACGCAGTTGTTCTTTAACGATATCGATACCGGTTACCATTTCAGATACGGGATGTTCAACCTGAACGCGGGTGTTCATTTCGATAAAGTAGAAACGACCATTTTCGTACAAGAACTCGAAGGTGCCAGCACCGCGATAGTTAATCTCTAGGCAGGCATCGACGCAGCTTTTGAGTACTTCTGCACGAGCGGTAGGATCAATATCAGGAGCCGGCGCTTCTTCAACGACCTTCTGATGGCGACGCTGCATCGAGCAATCACGATCATACAGGTGAATCGCATTACCCTGTCCGTCAGAGAGCACCTGAACCTCGACATGACGAGGATTTTCGAGGAACTTCTCCATATACACGGTTTCATCACCAAAAGCTGATTTTGCTTCTGATTTGGTCACGTAAACGGCGTTTAATAGGCTGGCTTCACTGTGAACCACGCGCATACCGCGGCCACCACCACCGGCGGCGGCCTTGATAATAACCGGATAGCCGATCTTGCGTGCGATTTCGATCACTTTGTCGCCGTCTTCTGGCAACTCACCATCGGAACCCGGTACGGTCGGTACGCCAGCTTTTTGCATCGCCTCAATCGCCGCAACTTTATCGCCCATAATGCGGATGGTTTCCGCTTTAGGGCCGATAAAGGCAAAACCGCTTTGTTCAACACGTTCCGCAAAATCGGCATTTTCTGCCAAGAAACCATAGCCGGGATGAATACCCATGGCATCGGTTACTTCGGCTGCCGCGATAATAGCGGGAATATTGAGGTAGCTCTGAGTCGATGGGGGTGGGCCAATACACACCGCTTCGTCTGCAAGGCGGACGTGCATTAGATCACGATCCGCCGTGGAGTGGATTGCAACCGTTTTGATGCCGAGTTCCTTGCAGGCCCGTAGGATACGCAGGGCGATCTCTCCACGGTTAGCAATAACAACTTTTTCTAACATGTTGTAAACCTGTCTGGTGAATAGCTTATACGATGATAACCAGGGGCTGATCAAATTCAACCGGCTGACCATCTTCGACCAAAATGGCTTCGACTACACCGGAACGGTCGGCTTCGATTTGGTTCATCATCTTCATCGCTTCGACGATGCAGATAGGGTCGCCCTCTTTAACCGTTTGACCTACTTCAACAAATGCTGCTGAGCTAGGTGATGGTGAACGGTAGAAAGTACCCACCATCGGTGAGAGAACCGCTTGACCGTTATGGGCCGGAGCGGCAGCAACAGGCGCGGCAGCGACAGGAGCAGCAACCGGCGCCGCGACAGGTGCCGGAGCGGCAGCAACGGGAGCAGGTGCCGCTAAAACGGTTGAGCCGCGACTGATGCGTACAGACTCTTCGCCTTCTTTAATCTCAATCTCGTTGATGTTGGATTCTTCCAACAGCTCAATTAATTTTTTTACTTTGCGAATATCCATACGAATGAAATTCTCTATAAATTCAGATGTTAAAGTTGTTCAATCCGGCTAATGGCGGACTGTAATGCAAATTCATAACCCTGGACACCCAAACCACAGATCACGCCCACGGCCACATCCGAAAGATAGGAATGATGGCGAAATGCTTCACGGGCATGCACATTGGAGATGTGGATCTCTATAAAAGGGATGGCCACGCCTAACAGTGCATCACGTAATGCGACACTGGTGTGAGTGAAAGCGGCTGGGTTAATCAATATAAAATCCACCTGTTCGACACGGGCCTGATGGATCCGTTCAATCAATATATGCTCGGCATTACTTTGCAGGCACGAAAGCTGGTGGCCGGCTTGCTGAGCAAGGGTGGTCAGGCGATGGTTAATATCCTGCAACGTTGCTGCACCATAAACATCGGGCTCGCGGGTGCCGAGCAAATTCAGGTTAGGGCCGTTAAGAAGCAGTATTTTAGCCATTAAAAAAGCCTATAATGACGTAGTATTACGTCCAATGGGTATAAAAGAGAGTAGTTTGCCGGAAAAGCTAAACAGTGTAAACAGCTTTGCTATTTATTGTGTTTTATCATCAGTTTTGGCGACGTTGTACTGGGTTTCACCTCATGATTTGATTTCGTTTCGACTTTTCGGTGTCGTAACTGATACGGTTAACAAGATTAATAGCAAGATGCGATGACGGGTTTCGCCGGTTGCATAAAGACGGCGGCATCAATGCTAGTATAATGATTGATTATTTACAGTGGGCGGGCATTGACCCTACCGATCTAATCGGCCATATTGCGGTGCAATAAGCGCGTTTACGTTAAAGGAAATAGCATGGATATGTTACAGCGGTTGTGGTTCACATTTTGGGATAAACTGACAGGCACGCTAGGCCGTGTGAAGTTGTTACGGCCAATATTAGCGATTGTTGGTCTCTACTTATTGGTCAGTGTGGGTGTCGGAATTTGGTGGAGTCAAGAACCCGACGCGTTTGCTATTGAGCCGCTTGTGCTGCAAACGGCAGAAGGTAAAGAGCAGAAAGTGATAGGTTCTGCGACGGTTGCAACGCTGATTACTATCACCGATACCTTACTGCAAAAGCCGGGAGGCTATCTGTCTAATGATCGCACGCCTCCAGGCATCTGGTTAGATAATATTCCTAATTGGGAGTTTGGCGTGCTGGTGCAAGCGCGGGATATGTCCCGTGCTATGCGTAAAGATTTTAGTCGCTCGCAGTCGCAGTCTACCGAAGATGTTGATCTAAAAGCCGCAGAGCCACTGTTGCACTTCGATAGTGATAGCTGGATGTTGCCCTCCAGTGAAGGTGAATATAAAAAAGCGCTGAAATATCTGCGTGTCTATGAGGCTCGCCTCGCTGATCCACAACAGCAGGACGCTCAGTTTTATGCTCGCGCGGATAATTTACGCGGCTGGCTAGCCGATGTATCAACTCGACTGGGTAGCTTATCGCAACGCCTCAGTGCCAGTGTGGGACAGAAGCGAATCAATACCGATTTAGCCGGTGAAGCGACGGCGCGTCAGTCTACCGATAATGCCGCGGACCTCGAAGTTAAAACCGGTTTCCTAGAAATTGATGATGTTTTTTATGAAGCGCGGGGAACGGCTTGGGCGTTGATTCATCTGCTGCAAGCGGTTGAGGTTGATTTTTCTGAAGCCTTGGAAAAGAAAAATGCCTTGATCAGTTTGCGTCAGATTATTCGCGAACTAGAAGCCACGCAGGGAACCGTCTGGAGTCCAATGATTCTCAATGGGAGTGAGTTTGGTCTACTGGCGAACCATTCGTTGGTGATGGCTTCCTATATATCACGGGCTAACGCCGCGATTATTGATTTACGGACACTGTTAGAGCAGGGTTAATACAGCGCTAAGGCGGACAGAGTGTGGTATTTAGCGCTTAAGGCGCTTAGAGAAAGGGAATAGCTATGATCCGAGTTGTCTTTAATCAGAAAGGCGGTGTAGGTAAATCGAGTATTAGTACTAACTTGGCGGCCATCAGTGCCAGCCGAGGTAAGCGGACGCTAGTGATTGATTTAGACTCGCAGTGTAATACCAGCCATTATCTGCTGGGTGAACAGGTCAATGATACGGAAGGTGATATCAATGATTTCTTCGCGCAAATGCTGAGTTTTCAGGTGCGGCCTAAGGCGATTACCGATTTTATTCACTCAACCGCCTATGACAACCTGCATCTGTTGCCCTCCAATCCAGAGCTGGGCGATCTGCATGCAAAGCTGGAAGCGAAACATAAAATCTATAAACTACGCGATGCGTTACACGCGCTGGATCAGTACGATGCAATCTATATCGATACGCCGCCAGCCTTCAATTTCTACACCCTCTCGGCGCTCTGTGCTGCCGATAGCTGTTTGATCCCGTTTGACTGCGATGAGTTCTCACGTCAGGCACTCTATAGCCTGATGTACAATGTTCAGGAAACACAGCAGGATCATAACGCTAAATTAGCGATTGAAGGGATTGTGGTTAATCAGTATCAACCTCGCGCGAATGCCTCAAAATCGATTGTTGAAACACTGCTGGAAGATAACCTGCCGGTGTTGAATTCAAAGATATCCTCATCGGTTAAAATGAAAGAATCTCATAACGAGAGCATGCCGTTGATTCACTTTGCCCCCAAGCATAAGCTTACGCTGGAATATTTGGCGCTGTATGACGAACTGAACGGCTAAGATTTTTGGCTTTATCGTCACTGAAATGGCGCATCGTCGATGCGCTTTTTGGCAGCGCTAACACCGCTTTACTGCTTAAATCACTCGGCCATGACTTGCCCCGCTTATTTTATGGCGTCTGTCTAAGACATTCTGTTTAGCTCAAGGTATTATGCATTAAGTTTTCAGGCTCAGTGAGATGGTGCGGCCATCGGCTGACGCTTGCGTTTTTCGTCGCTTTAAAAAGAGACTTCAGTATGCGTATACATGAAATTAAGCACCCTTTAGTAAAACATAAGATTAGCCTGATGCGGGCGGCTGATATCAGCACCCGAGCATTCCGTCAGTTGGCCGCAGAAGTGGGCGCGTTGTTGACCTATGAAGCGACCAAAGATCTGAAAACCGAGGTCTATCAGTTCGAAGGCTGGTGTGGTGAGATGACGGGTGAGCAGATCAAAGGTAAAAAAGTAACGGTGGTGCCTATTCTGCGGGCGGGTATCGGTATGCTCGATGGTGTGCTGGATCTGATTCCTAGCGCAAAGATCAGTGTCGTCGGCCTATATCGTGATGAAGAGACGCTGCAACCGGTGACGTATTTTGAACGCTTGACCAGTGATATGGAAGAACGTCTCGCGCTGGTGATTGATCCGATGCTGGCAACCGGTGGTTCGATGAATGCGACTATCGAAATGCTTAAGCAATCGGGTTGTAACGATATTAAAGCCTTAGTGTTAGTCGCGGCGCCTGAGGGGATAAAAGCAGTCAATGATGCTCACCCCGATGTTGAGTTATATACTGCATCGGTGGATAGTCACCTCAATGAAAATGGTTATATTATTCCGGGCTTGGGCGATGCCGGTGATAAGATCTTTGGTACTAAATAGAGGATGCTCTGATGAGCCAAAAGATAAGCGAGACGTTAGACGGTAACGAACCGCTTTGGCGGACGATTCTGGCGGGGTCGCAGATGTTGTTTGTGGCCTTTGGTGCCTTGGTGCTGATGCCATTGCTCACCGGGATGGACCCGAGTGTGGCGCTGTTTACCGCAGGCTTTGGTACGTTGTTGTTTCAGTTTGTCACTAAGGGACAGGTGCCGGTGTTTCTGGCATCGTCATTTGCCTTTATTGCGCCGATTATTTACAGCACCACCACCTGGGGCATGCCCGCGACCTTAGGGGCGCTGTTCTGTGCGGGCGTGGTGTATATGATGTTGGCCGTGGCGGTGAAGTTCCGCGGCGTTGGCTTTTTGCACCGCGTCTTGCCCCCCGTTGTGGTTGGCCCCGTGATCATGGTGATTGGTTTGGGGCTGGCTCCGGTGGCGGTGAATATGGCCATGGGTAAAGCCGGGGATGGCAGTATCGAGCTGTTTCCCTATGTCGATTCGATGATCGTATCGATGTCAGCATTGGCGACCACCCTGTTGGTGGCGACTTTTGGCAAAGGGATCTTCCGCTTGCTACCGATCATGGCGGGAGTGGTGGTTGGCTATCTGATGGCTAATTTCTTTGGCATGGTGAATTATCAAATCGTGGCCGATGCCGCCTTTATCGCGGTGCCAGCGTTCGTACTCCCCGAATTTAACTGGCAAGCAATTCTGTTTATGATTCCGGTGGCGATTGCACCGGCGGTTGAACATGTGGGCGATCTATTAGCCATTGGCCATGTCACCGGTAAAGACTATATCAAAAAGCCGGGCTTACACCGCACATTGTTTGGTGATGGCTTAGCCACCTCGGCAGCGGCACTGTTTGGTGGGCCACCGAATACCACCTATTCGGAAGTCACCGGTGCGGTGATGCTCACCCGTTCATTCAATCCCATGATTATGGTGTGGGCGGCGGTGTTCGCTATTTTACTGGCGTTTGTGGCGAAGTTCGGTATTTTGCTACAAACCATTCCATCCCCAGTGATGGGCGGTATTCTGATCCTGTTGTTCGGTTCTATTGCGGCGGTCGGTTTGAATACCCTGATTAAAGCCCGTGTCGATCTAGCCGAGCAGCGCAATCTGGTGATCGTCGCAACCACCCTCGTGTTTGGTATTGGCGGTATGGTGGTCGGTCAAGGCGAATTCAGCATGCAGGGCGTCAGCCTGTGTGGTGTTGTGGCGATATTGCTTAACCTGTTATTGCCGGGTCATAAGCCTGAAGCGGATGATTTGCATGAAGAACAAGCGGTGGTGGATGATCTGATAGATCATACGAAATAGGCCGTTTTAAGCGGTTCTTAGGGCCTCGTTGTGACCGCGGCTCTGCTGAAAAGGAAAAACCGGCTTTTGTCGGTTTTTTTGTTAATAATAGCAGTATACGGGTATTCCCTTATTTTGTGATTGAAATTATGCCGCGATGATGGAACACTGTGAGCTGATTTTAAGAGGAAATAGTCGATATGAAGATTAATAGCTTTGGTGTGGTGGGTGCCGGACAGATGGGGGGCGGTATCGCTCAAGTAGCGGCCTGCGCAGGTTTTGAGGTGATTTTATATGATCTCAATGATCCCGCTTTGGAACGAGGCATTAAGGCGATCAGTTCCAGTTTGGCGCGAATGGTGAAGAAAGAGAAGCTGACGCAGGCGGAAGCGGATCAGACGCTGGCACGCATCAAGCTAACAACGGATATGGCAGATATGGCTGCCACCGATATTGTGGTCGAAGCCGCCAGTGAAGATGAAGCGATTAAAAAAACCATCTTCCGCAAGCTCGATGAAGTCTGTCAGCCAGAAACGATTCTGGCGACTAACACTTCGTCTATCTCTATTACTCGCCTAGCAGCAGTCACCTCCCGCCCGAGTAAAGTGATCGGTATGCACTTTATGAACCCCGTGCCGATGATGCAGTTAGTGGAAATCATCCGCGCACTGCAAACCGATGATGCGGTGTTTGACGCGGTACAACAGTTGTCACTAGACATGAGCAAAGTGCCGGTGGATGTGAATGATGCGCCGGGCTTTGTGTCCAACCGTATTCTGATGCCGATGATCAACGAAGCGGTATTTTGCCGTTATGAAAATATCGCCTCGGCAGAAGAGATCGATACCGTGATGAAACTAGGCATGAGCCATCCGATGGGGCCGCTGGCACTGGCGGATCTGATCGGTCTAGATACCTGTTTGAGCATCATGAATGTGCTCTATGATAACTTTAAAGATTCCAAATACCGACCTTGTCCACTGCTGGTGCAGATGGTCGATGCTGGTTATATGGGCCGTAAAAGCGGTCGCGGGTTTTATACCTACGACTGAATCTTTGGCGGTATCAACGGGCAGACAGAGATAGACGTCTGATCGATAGAATAAACAAAAGGCTGATGTGAAGACATCGGTCTTTTTGGTTTGTATCGCTATAGCGCATCTTGGTGCTGTGTTTATCTGCACTCTATTTCGGCTTTGCAGAAAATCATGCTTGGTCGTTTGATTTAATGCGCGGTTCACCTGTGTGTAGAAATTGGAGAAGCCCGTTACTGCCTTAATTGAGAGATTCTGCTGATTAACCATCCAGAATAAAAAACAGTTTTACCCGCTCCGCTCTCATCTCAGCAGGGGATGACATAAAATTAAAAATTTGATCCAAGAATATCGGCTTTTTAGTTGACCATTACACACAGTATGATTTGAACTTTTCAAGGAAAGGGAGCACCCTTAGTTTTCGTGCTTGCCTGTTTATTCGGTTGGTGATATTTTGAACATCAATAAAATCAATAGGTTATTGATTTACACGTTTATAGGCCACTCGTCAGCGAAATAGTGTGCATGCACGCTTTTCTGGAAGGGAATCGTCAAACTAGGGAAGGTTTCAGAATGAAATCAGTTGGTTACAAGCAGAAACCCGGTGAGTTCTCGCCAGCATATCAGGCACGCACACGAACAAGCTGTTAGCTCCCCGTACTGAAACTTGGAGAATCACTTTTGGGAAAAAAACTATTCATAGCTCTAGGAAATGGATTTACTGTTGACTTTCTCCATCATATAGACAGAAAGGACGAGATTGATGTTGTAAACCTATTTAGGCGTGGAGCTGAAGTCCCATGGCCAACAACGCGCATGCCTGGCTTTTTATCGTTCAAACACTGCCCCCATCTTTGGAATCTAGGTGCTAGGCCGAACATGGATGCTGACAGCGCAATGCAGTTAATTGAAGATATAATCACCTGTGTGAATGTTTACGCATCAAAAGAGAAACGCAATCCAGTTGGCCATGAATATAGACCTAATGATATATACATTTATGCTTACAAAGAGTTGCTTCAATATTTGAAGCATTTGTTCATATTTTATGATCGAATAATTGAGGATATCCCAGAATCAGCTGAGAATTGGTCATGGCTACAGTTTATAAAGCATGCAAATGAGAGCGACTATTACAGTGAAATAGTTATAGTTACCTATAACTATGACATATGGCTTGAGCGCATTTTACAGAAGTTCGATATTCCTTTTAACGTTGGAATGATTGGCGAAAATGATCCCCAAGTGAAAATCAATATATTGAAGCCTCATGGTTCTATAAGCTTCACACACAAACAAAAAATGGATAAAGATTCATATTCCATTAAGCTCGACAATGAGCTTTTAGATGGGTCAACAGACGAGTTTTCGGTTAGCTACGAAAACCTAGATGATAATTATCTAGTGAGCGCTCTAATTCCACCTGCTGGAGAATCCTCTAGATTTAATCATACTTGGGCTTCGCAAATCAGAGGAACTGCAAAACACAAGGCTACGCGATTAGAAGCAAACGACGAAATGATAATTTGCGGCCTTTCGTATTGGCATGTAGACCGAGCCGAGCTGGATGAGCTTATTGTAAGCTGTGATCCACTCCTAAACGTTACTATGATAAACCCAAATCCAAAGCGTACAATAAATGCCGTATTAACCAGTATATTTAGCAATTTTGTAACGTATTCTGGCTCTGCCACATTGAAGGAGAAAGTTACATGTCAAGCATCCTGAGCCGAGAAACAAACACCATCACAGTTGCAAGTTTTTGGGAAAACTTCCTCCTTAATAAATACGATTTTGATCCTGCTTATCAGCGAAGAAGCGTGTGGAGTGATGAGAAGCAATCTTTCTTCATAGATAGTGTCCTGAAAAACTTTCCAATGCCTCCGATATTTCTTCATCAAAAGATCGATGATGATACGGGTAAAACAAAGTATGACATCATTGATGGGAAGCAAAGGTTAACCTCTCTAATACGTTTTTTAAAAAATGAAATTCCTGCATCTGATGAGTTTGAAAATAGCCCTTTTTATGATGAAAAAATTGCAGGCGTGTATTTTAGTGAGTTAGATGAAAAAGGGCTTACAGAGTACAAGAGGAAGCTTTGGAGATATGTAATACCCATTGAATATATTGACACATCAGATAGGAATGTTATCGATAACATCTTTGATAGACTAAATCGTAATGGGGAGCCGCTTAATGGCCAAGAATTAAGAAAATCTGTATACCACGGAACAGATTTGTTATTGCTTGTAGAAAAAATTGCAGATGGCCCCTTTTGGAAGGATAGGCTCTCAAAAACTGATGCGGCAAGAATGGAGCACTATGAGTTTGTATCAGAACTATTATTTCAGTTAATCGAGGACACACCGTTACACGCAAATCAGCAAGAACTTGACGCGTTGTATGAAAAGTATGCTAAGGAAACTCTAGATTGGAATGGACTAGAATCTAAATTCCTTGATGTGACAAATTATATTGCAAAACTTGATATCGACTTTGACTCTTATCGAGTAGGCGGTGTTTCTCACTTGTATGGCATTTGGTGCTTTGCAAATAAATGTGTTCAAGAACGTATACCTGTTGAAGATGTTAAGCAACACTTGAATGATTTTTTTACAGAGTTACGATCCAGTAATATTGAAAATGAACACATAGATATTTATAAGAAAAGCATGTCAGCGAGAACTAAAGATCAAGGCCAAAGAAAGCGCAGATCTAAAGCGCTTTGGGATTATGTGATTCTACAGAGCTAACAAATCAAAGCACTCGGACGCAGCAAAGCTGCGCCGGTGTTTGAGGCGTTATACGTAAAGGATAGATCGTGCCAAGCATCGAATCTGAAAGCTTTTCCGAAAGAATGAGAGCAGCGGTAAATCTGAGTTGGATTATGTTCTCTCGGAAAGTTGGAAATGGGCTTGTACCAATAAATAAAGAAGCTTCAATGCAGCTTCAGTACGCTTACGTCCTACAACAACTGTTACCGCTGATCACATTTCATGAAAATGAGAATTTTGAAATTGAGTTAGAAACTGGCGTTCAGGTAAACGGGCGTAGCCGGGAAATTGATTTACTCTTCAAGGGTGAACTTGGAGAGGAAAAACATTCTATAGCAATAGAAATGAAATGCTACCGCACCTTGGCTGCTTCTGGTGGTGCCCGAGGCGCTACAGATATTTTTATGAAAGATGTGTACGAAGATTTCTATCTTCTAGAGCAATACGTCTTATCTGGAATCGCCCAGGAAGGCGTCTCTCTGGTAATGAATGATTTGCCAAGATTGGTGAATCCAAAGAATAAAAATGCTAAGTGCTGGGATTACGATATTTCAAATGGTGTAAGCTTTGGCCCAATAAATCTCACTACGCCCATCGGCGGTAAACCAGTGAATATTAGCCTTGGAAAATCATACACCCTGAGTTGGGTGCAGTACGGAGATTTTTGGTTCATGGAGGCGCAAGGTGTTCACGTATAACAAGCTGGCACTTGTTTTGATGATTTTAACCACTAAACAAGCTTATTTAACCTTGTTTAGTGGATTTTAAACGGATTAATCTCTTGCCGCTCGCACCATTCGATCAATTCTAGATACGTTGGCTAAGGCAAACAGCATCGCCAGTTTGTTGTCGTTTTTCGCCAGATCTCGATAGATTACTTTCCTAAAACCAAACTGACGCTTTATGCTCCGAAACGGGTGCTCTACTTTTGCTCGGTCACTGGCTTTGAGGCATTCGGTTCGAATGGGTTGCTTGTTTATTCTCGGGTGTTTCTTGAGAAGACGCACCTTGCGTGGCGCTTTCTTTTTATAAAGAGTGCAATTAGCCCGTCCGCCTCGATGTCTTTTAGTTCCTCTCGTTTTTGTGCGTCTCGATAACCTGAATCCGCCGTGATAAAGGCTTCCTCGCCAAGCAGCAGATTTTCCGTTTCTGTGATGTTGTGTACTTTGGCGGCTGTCGTGCTTAAGCTGTGGGTTAACCCTGTTCTGGCGTCGATACCAATATGGGTTTTTAACCCAAAAACCACTGCTTGGATACCCGACAGTCTTGGAGAAAAAAGAAGTCAGGTTTAATCTACGGCACAGCATCTAAGTGCTAAGGGTGCAGCCAAACGGACTGACTTCTTTGCAATGGAGATAGCGAATCATCTATTGCTGAGAGATACAGGGGTGCGGTGAAGCATGAACCGCACCTGTGTTTACCTTAAACGATGGTGCGTTTTACGGCGTAAAAGCCTGTTTGATTTTTGCCTGATCCACATGCTTGGCTGAATCTGAGATGGCCGATCGGACGTTGGTATTGGCGACGACATCTTTAATGGGGAGTTTGACGATTTGCGCGATGGCTTGCTGTATTGCTTGAGGCTCGGTGCGCAGCGCCGCTTGAGTTTCGTGATAGCAGTCTTCAACCATCAATCGGGTAATGAGAGCCCCAAACTCCTGTTTAGCTATCTGTAGGTTCTCTGGAGTCACCTTGCTATAGGCTTTGAGTTCTGGATGGGTCGACATGGATAAAAACATCCACTTCATCAGTGTTTTCCGTTCTTTACCGGTTAAGGAATCGATGAAGCAGGTATCGAGTGCTTGAGCATGAGCGGTGAGCGGCAGCATCATACATAGGCTAGTCATCAGTGTTAACGTTAATGTTGCTATGATGTGTTTCAAAGTAATAACCCCCTGTTGATCAATCAATGTCGCATCTATTTTAAGCTAACGCGTGGTTCATCGAGCCTGTGGATAAGATAGTCAGCATACCCGCACGGTGGCTGCAAAGAAAGCCGGTTTAACGACAGACCGGCGGCTTTAGAGTATCCACATGCATGATGTCGCGGTTGTTATTTAGATAGATAGCGGATGCCGTCTTCCAGCCCTTCGAGGGTCAGGGGATACATCTTATTATCGACGATTGTTTTAATCATCTGGGTACTGGCGGTGTATTCCCAATAACGCTGATGGCTGGGGTTGAGCCAGATCGCTTTATTCCAGCTATCGAGAATACGCTTGAGCCAAACCTCACCCGGTTCGGGGTTGCGGTGCTCGATACTGCCAAAGCGTTCGGTGACCTCATAGGGGGCCATCGCCGCATCACCGACAAAGATGACGCGATAATCTCGGCCATAGGTATGCAGCAGATCGAAGGTGTCGATATGTTCGTTCCAGCGACGTTTATTATCTTTCCATACCCGTTCATAAACACAGTTATGAAAATAGAAATACTCTAGGTGTTTAAACTCGCTGCGGGCCGCGGAAAACAGCTGTTCACATTGACGAATGTACGGGTCCATCGAGCCTCCGACATCAAAAAATATCAGTACTTTAGCGGCGTTATGCCGCTCTGGTACCATTTTTAGATCGAGATAACCGGCATTATTGGCGGTAGAGCGGATCGTGTCATCGAGATCGAGTTGATCGGCAGCACCGGTGCGGGCAAATTTACGCAGTTTACGGAGGGCGACTTTAAGGTTACGTGTGCCTAGCTCGACACTGTCATCGAGATCACGAAATTGACGTTTTTCCCAGACTTTGACCGCTTGCTTATGTTTGCTCTCGCCGCCGATTCTGACCCCTTCGGGGTTATAACCGCTATGACCAAAGGGTGAAGTGCCGCCGGTACCGATCCATTTATTGCCGCCGGCATGACGCTCTTTTTGTTCTTCAAAGCGTTGCGCGAGGGTTTCCATCAGCTTATCGAGTCCGCCGAGTTTCTCTATTTCGGCTTTATCTGCATCGCTGAGATTGCGAATGAAATCCGTTTCGAGCCATTGCTCCGGTATCAGGTTGTTAAATGGGTCGGGGAGTTCGGCTAAGCCTTTAAAGTAATGACTGAAGGCGAGATCGAAGCGGTCGAAATATTTCTCATCTTTGATCATGCAGGTGCGCGCCAGCAGGTAAAAATCATCCCAGTTGGCGAACGTGAGATGATTCTCTAAGGCTTCTAATAACGTCAGCAGCTCATTGATGGAAACCGGTATCTGAGCTTTACGTAGGGTATAGAAAAAATCGACTAACATCGGTCACTCCCGCCTACTTATCGGTTTTCTCGGCGGGCCATAAACGCCAGACGTTGCAGCATGTGAACATCCTGCTCATTTTTCAGCAAGGCGCCATAGAGGGGCGGAATCGCTTGGCTGGAATCACGATTTTGCAGCAGTTCGGGGGATATATTATCGGCTAGTAGCAGTTTCAGCCAGTCGATGAGTTCCGACGTCGAAGGCTTTTTCTTCAAGCCGTTGACCTCCCGTACCTGAAAGAAAATCTCTAATGCTTCATTCACTAGCGACTTTTGGATATCTGGGAAGTGGACATCAACGATCTGCTTCATGGTCTCGGTATCGGGAAAGTTGATGTAATGGAAGAAGCAGCGGCGCAAAAAAGCATCGGGTAGTTCTTTTTCGTTATTACTGGTGATGATAATAATGGGACGTTGCTTGGCGATGACGGTTTCACCGGTTTCGTAAACGCTGAACTCCATCTTGTCGAGTTCAACCAGTAGATCGTTGGGAAACTCAATATCGGCTTTATCGATCTCATCGATCAATAACACGACCTGTTCATCGTTATCAAAGGCTTTCCACAGCATCCCTTGACGGATGTAGTTGTTAATATCATGCACTCGATCATCACCAAGCTGAGAATCCCTTAAGCGGGAAACCGCATCATATTCATATAATCCCTGCTGCGCCTTAGTGGTGGATTTGATATGCCAGCGAAGTAGCTTTTTACCAAAGGCTTGAGCCACCTCTTCTGCCAGCATGGTTTTTCCGGTGCCAGGTTCACCTTTGATCAGTAGGGGGCGTTGCAATGTGGCGGCAGCATTGACGGCCATCCGCAGATCATCCGTCGCAACATAGCGCTCTGTACCTTCAAATTTCATCTGACTTAACCTCTGCAGAAACTGTTACCAAAGAGGGTTATCTTAGCAGAAAAAAAGTATCAGGATATGCGCTGAAATTGACTATTTAGGACAATTGATTGGCTATCCACATTAGGCGTTACGCGGTGAGACCGGTTCTTTTTGTACTAGCAGCATGGCAATAATGACCAATATTATGCCGGGTAGTAATGACCATTGCAGCGACATAGCGCCGATGAGTATATTCAAAATCAGCACAAACATCGGCGTTAGAAAGCTATAGGCGGCCACTTGAGTTGCACCCAAGATCAGTGTGCCGAGTTGTAATAAGAAAAAACTGATCAGCGTGGTAAAGATGGCGAGATATAAGATACCCAGATAAACTTTCAGATCGACCGCGTGCCACGCGATGCCATTCAAGCTTGGCAGTGATAGTAATAGCAACCAGAAACTGCCAATCGTGATGACCCAGAATGTCATCACTTCCATCGGCTCGTCAGCATAGAATTTTCTGATAAGCGGGTTATAGGCCGCCATAAAGAGGCAACCGAGTATAAATAGTAAGTCGCCACGATTCAGTTGCAGTTGTAACAGACTGTTGATGTCTCCCCGCACGATAATCCACAGAGCGCCGAGTGTGCCCAGCAGTAAACCGAAGGCTCGACGTTTGCTGGTTTTTTCTCGATTGATCATAAACACATAGCAGGCCGTCATCGCGGGCATCATAGTATAGATAGCACCGGTATTGAGTGCGCTGGTATAGCGAAGCGCTGCAAACATACACCAGAAAAACACCACCAGGGGGATGCTTAAAATGGCATAGCCCATTAGTTGTTTAGCGTTAGGGAGGTGCCAGCCGTTTTTAATGAAAACGTAGGGCGCAAACATGATCGCAGCCAATAAAAAACGCATAAACATCATCACTGCGGGAGGCAGGGCCGTGGTAATGAGAGCACCCACGGGAAACGAGCTGGCGATCAGCGCGACCATTAATAGCATCAGTAAGTGAATGAGACGGCGAGGTGTTTGTTGGCGTTGCTTATTCATGGTGGTGTTCTATATCGGGCTATCTAAGGGTGGCTAGGGAAGGTGCGAATAAGTCCGTTATATTCTCTGCGGACATTAGAATGGCCAGATACGCGAAAGCCAGTGCAGCG
>NZ_JAUOQE010000025.1 GCF_030547545.1 Amphritea sp. 1_MG-2023 | reverse complement strand
CTAATATCCGCCCTTCGGGGCTTACAGAGAAGCAGGATCTCAGCGTTAACATTTTTCGACGTACAACCAGTATGCCTATAACTGTTGCCTTGATCTCCAGCTTCTCTGTCAGCCAGAGGCGTAATTGACTTATTCGCACCTTCCTTAGACTCTCAACATATCAACTCATGGTGTATTTAAGGAAAATAATCATGTCCAAAAAAATGACATTTAAAGTAGTCGCAAATCGCACTGATGCACATGGTAGCACTGTTGCATGCAAGGATGCCTTACTGATAGCGGATACCGACTTGCAAGGCCGAGTTGATGCATTTAACCCCGCAGAGTTATTAATGAGCGCACTCGCCGCCTGCATTATAAAAGGCATTGAACGCGTCACTCCGATTTTGAAGTTTGATCTGCAACAGATTGAAGTCACCATCACCGGCGTCAGGCAGGATGCCCCACCCAAAATGGAGTCTATTTACTATACAATAAAAGTCACAACCACAGAGTCTGATCACCGTTTAGATCTCCTCCATGACAATGTCAAAAAGTTTGGTACGGTCTTTAATACCATCGCACCAGGCACCGATCTAACCGGTATCTTAATCCGTGCGTAATAGAGCATTTCTGCACTGATTAAGATAAATTCTTCGTCCCGTTGACGCTATCTTCTGCACAAATACTGAAGCGATAACCAAAGCAAGAAGGCAACGCCAACGTGCGACACTCCCCCTTATAAAGCGAAGAGATCGCCCTGTTGAAATATGCCTACACCCTCGCCTCACAAGCCTTATGTTAGATGCTGGTGATGAGTCAAGTTTTGAGCCTCCTTGGCTTTATCATCTATGTTCATCGTTACTCGCTGATCGCCTCGAGCGCATCTTGTTTCAACATTAAACACTTGAAGTTATAGGGAAAATATAGATTTTTAGACTATCTCACTCACCGCTATTGTGTGAGTGAATGAACGTATCCAAATAAATTAAAATGAATCTGTAAGTAAAGATACAGTATTAAGGGTGAATAATGGCTATTGGCTTTGATTTTGGAACATCTAACTGTTCAGTTGCGCACGTTGTGAATGGTCATGTTCAAACGATTCCTCTATCAGAGAACGAAACGTTTATTCTATCAGCATTGTGCGCGCCAACGCGTGCAACGGTATCAGAGTATCTCTTTCGTTGCTTAAATATTGCACCGTCGAGTAGTGCCGGTGAAGCCGTTCTCAGCCGTGCAATCTCAGACAACCGCGCCGAGGGTTTGGAGGTTAGATTAGATGATGTACTGTTTGGCAAACAGGCTTTAAATCTATACCTAGAAGACCCAGATTACGTCTACTACGTAAAGTCACCGAAGTCCTTTTTAGGCACGCTACAACTGCGAGAACCCCAACTAGTATTATTTGAAGATATCGTTTGTGCCATGATGGCTAACATCAAAAGCAGAGCAGAAGCGTACTTAGATAGAGAAATCACCGAAACGGTAATAGGTAGACCGGTGATGTTTAATACGCTAGGTGGTGAAAAGTCGAATATTCAGGCTGAAGGCATATTGTATAGCGCTGCTGCTAGGGCTGGATTTAAGCATATTGAGTTTCAATTTGAACCGGTAGCCGCGGGCTTGGATTTTGAGTCCACCCTAACGTCAGAGAAAAATGTACTCGTCGTTGATATTGGCGGGGGTACCTCCGACTGTTCCATGATACGTATGGGCCCGAAGTGGCTAACAAAAAAAGACCGTCCCGAGACGCTTTTAGCACATGCAGGAAAATCGGTGGGCGGTAACAATTTAGATATATCTATCGCGTTTCAGCGATTTATGCCTGAGTTTGGTAAGGATACAAATTATAAGTCCGGTAAAGCGATGCCTACGATGTTTTTTTGGGAGGCTGTTGCAACGAATGATGTCAACGCACAACGCACATTTTATTCGTATGAGAATTTAGAAATATTGAAGCGGCTCCGTGCAGAAGCGATGTATCCAGAAAAGGTACAAAGGCTTATTCAGTTGCAGCAAAAAGCATTAGGTCACATGGTTGTCGGGGAGGCTGAAAAGGCAAAAATAGCACTGTCAGACCAATCTGAGTATATGGCGAGCATCAATTTACTCTCTGAGAAGATTGATATTCCAATAGTCTCTGAGCAGATGGAAAAATCCATTGCTGAGCCAATGCGTCAGATTAAAAATTTAATTAAAGAGATATTGCTACAAGGAGAAGTCACGCCGGATGTGGTGTATATAACAGGCGGTTCATCGCGTTCGCCTATTGTGCGAGAGGCTGTTAAATCAGTGCTTCCCAATACACCGATTGCGAGTGGCAACTATCTAAGCTCTGTGACTGAAGGCTTGGCTCGATGGGCGGATTTATGTTTCAAATGAACGCTATTTTCAAATTTAATTGTGTTTTTACTAGGGAAATGGGATTGACGCCCCCAACCCTAGGTACGACCCTGTAAATAATTCTGTGTAACTGCCAAGTTTAAATGTAATCAGTTAAATGGTCTTCAAATTCAATCATAAATCGATTCAGTGCGGGCTTCCAGTTTCTGATGGGCATCGTCCATTTTTTGGAAGCATCCAGAATCGCCAGATAAATCACCTTTCGTGCGGAGTCATCCGTCGGAAACAGCTTCCTCTTCTTGATCGCCTTACGGATAACGCTGTTGAGAGACTCGATCGCGTTGGTCGTATAGATCGCTTTGCGTATGTCCTGAGGGAAATCGCACAAGGTGTTCAGATTTTCCCAGTGTGCACGCCAAGAGCGGCTAATCTGGGGGTATTTGTCGTCCCAGCGATCAGCGAATTGCTCCAGTGCCAGCAGGGCCTCCTCTTCCGTGACAGATTGATAGATTTGTTTGAGATCGGCGGTAACGGCTTTATAATCTTTCCATGGGACGTACTTAACCGAGTTGCGAACCATATGAACGATACAGAGCTGAACCTGTGTTTTAGGAAAGACCGTATTGATTGCATCGGGAAACCTCTTCAGGCCGCCGACACAGGCGATTAGTATATCTTTGACGCCTCGGTTCTGAAGCTCCGTGAGTACATTCAGCCAGAACTTGGCACCCTCATTTTCAGAAATCCACAGGCCCAGCAATTCCTTATGGCCCTCCAGATTAACCCCCACAGCTAGGTAAATAACCTTGTTGATGACCTGTTTGTCCTGGCGAATTTTAACAACGATACAGTCAAGATAAATAATGGGGTATACCTGATCCAATGGCCGTGACTGCCATTCAATCACCTGTTCACAAACTGCGTTTGTGACCTTTGATATGAGACTGGCAGAGACATCAGCATCGTACATTTCTTTGAAGGTAGCGACGATTTCACGGGTCGTCATGCCTTTGGCGTACAGGCTCAGAATCTTATCGTCCATTGACGTGAAGCGAGTCTGCTGCTTTTTAACTAACTTCGGTTCAAAGCTGCCATCTCGATCCCGTGGAGCATCAATCTCAATCGACCCATCTTCGGTACGTAAGGTTTTGCTGGAATAGCCATTTCGGCTGTTATCAGAGGAACTTTTAACATACCTGTCGTAATCCAGATGTTCATCCAATTCGGCATTAAGGGCCGTTTCAGCGGTGATTTTGGTTAGCATCTGCCGGAAGTCATTAAGATCACTTTCGGTTTTAATGCTTTTAGCTGCTTCGCGTGCGAAGGCTTCAAGTTGTTTTTTATCCATGCTGCCTATCCTTAGCCATTACTGGCTTTAAGGTAGGCAATTACACAATTCTATGTTCAGGGTCGAAAAAACCGGCAAGCTCTGTTAGATATTGTTCGATAAATTCGGTAAATATCAGGCTGCGGAGGGTCTGGCGATCTTTTCTAGGCAGTACTAGGTAGGTATCAATACCCAACTCAATTCCCTTGCTATTCAAGAGAACTAACTGTCCAGACGTAAGGTCAGCAGCCACTTCATAATATTCCGCTAAAGCTACCCCCTGTCCCAATCTCGCTGCCATCAGCGCTTGGTAATTGTCGCTGTAAAAAATATTGCCTTCATGGCCTTTGGTCTGGCCATTAGCAAATTGATTGAACCAGTTCAGCCAACCTCGGGATCGGTCATGTAACAGCGGAAAATTCAAAAGCTCAGCTTCATTTTCAATCTGAGCTCGGTTAAGCATCAGCGTTGGTGAGACAATTGGATAGAATCGGGTGGTTATCAGTTTCCGAGTTTCCATATTAGTTGTATCGTCTGGTAAACCAAAACAGACGCAAATATCATACTCATCGGGCAGCACTGGGGTATTGGGCGGTATCTGAAGTAGCTTCAGCGTCACCTCTGGGTAGATGCGGTTAAAACGGCCCATTACAGTGATCAGCATGTTGTTGGTGATAGAGGGTGTTGAGCACAGGATCAGCTCTCCAGCCATACTCTGACTGTCACTGTCCAGCTGAACAATTCCCTTAGTGATGGTATCTAGACCTTCCGTTACAGCATTTAATAATCGCTTACCTACCGAATTGAGGTATAAGCGTTTATGTTTGCGTTCAAACAGCTGTTGTCCCAGTAATGCCTCTAAACTGCGAACCTGCTGACTGACAGCTCCCTGGGTTACTCCCAATTGTTCTGAAGCTTTACCAAGGTGGCAATGATGGGCGGCTGCTTCAAAAGCTCGCAGAGCATTAAGGGGTAACTGGCGACGACCGATCTTAATCATTTAGAAAATCTATATAAAAAGTGGAGTATTAATAACTTTGTAGCAGAAAAATTACTTGTTAGCATCTTCTACCTGATTTTTATTATCTGAGGTAGATTGAGAATATGATGCAACTTGGCTTGGTTCGTAGTGAAAGCACACGTAAAGGCGTTGTGTTGTGTCTGTTATCAATGATGGTGCTAGCTGCTCAGGATGCCATCACTAAGGTGCTGGTACAGGATATGGCTGTTGTACAATTTGTTATGGTCCGTTATTGGGTCTTTGCTGCTTTCGCTATTCTTTACGTTCATTTTAATGGTGGCATTACCTCCGCCTTGCGCACCCAGCATGGCTGGTTACAGCCATTACGCTCAATTATGGCGGTGGCGGAAATTGCTATTTTTACACTGGCGTTACGTTATTTGGGACTAGCTGAGGCTCACTCACTATTCGCTGCATTTCCTCTTATTGCCATTGCGCTTGCAGGCCCTTTGCTTGGAGAACATGTGGGGTTACGTCGTGGTTTGGCTGTATTAGCCGGTTTTATTGGAACGCTGATTATCCTTCGGCCTGGGATGGGGGTCTTTAAACCTGAGGCATTGATTGTCTTGACTGCTGCGCTGACCTTCGCGTTGTATAACATTGTGACTCGTTTTGTAAGTCATCAGGATGGTTTCAATACTAATATGGTGTATCTGGCGGTTATTGGTTGTATAGCTGCAACCCTATTTGGTATTCCAGCATGGCGGGAACCAACAATGGATGAATGGGTGTTAATGGGGGTGTTATCTGTCACTGGTATCGCCGGTCACGTGCTGTTAATCAAAGCGTTGCACTACGCCCCTGCGTCAGTGCTGCAACCGTTCAATTATAGCTTACTGGTATTTGCAACGATCGTTGGTATTGTGATTTTTGAAGAATTTCCGGATTTTTGGACCATAGCTGGTGCTTCTCTGGTCGTTGCCAGCGGTTTGTATGCCATTGCGATTGACAGACTGCGGCGGAAAAGGTGAGTTTAGGTATCAGCTATTCTAATTGATGCTTTCGAAAGTGGCGCGCGCCTGACGGGTAATCTCCCTCTTTTTAGTCGGTGCTCAAAGTAGAAGTTAAGCGACCATCAACGGTGGTTTACCACCGTTGGTTTTATATGGTCGTTCATGATTGTAAAACTATAACTAGCTTGTTGCATCGTAAGCGATCATCAGCTTTGCAAAGCAACGAATACTGCCGCTTGATAGGTTTCGAGAACCTCTCAAAAAGTTTAACCACATGATTCAGGCTCTGGTACAAAACCGACATAGATGAATCTTGTCAAAACCGCAATACTTTGTTTCATTCATGAACATTCTAAACGTTTTGAATAGATCTTATTTCGTCAAAAGAGCACCACGATGTAAGTATCCAACAGTTCTAACCAAACTTATTTATTCCGAATCAAGCTCTCAACGCTATCCATTGGAATGGCAAAATTCAGATTCCCTCCACCTTCCTTACCTTTAGTAGTTATACCGATCAAAGCTCCTGTGTCACTAAACAGAGCGCCACCTGAAGAACCGTGTGTCATATCTACAGTTGTTTGGATAAACCAACTCGTATCGACTTTCCTTTTACCCGAGACAATTCCTTCGGATAAAGTATTCTCAAGCCCTTCAGGGGAACCTATTGCATAGACCTTTTGACCAACTTTGACCTTATTAACTCGTATGAATTTTTTTATATAGGGATATTCCTTAGGGCTGCGAAGAATAGCCAAGTCTTTCTCTTTGCTCTGCCGAATAACGTCCCATTCAATGATATCCTCAGGATCTCGTTGATCTCTGGTGGCAATAAAATTATGGCCGTCAATTACATGGTAATTAGTTACCATATAATTTGGCGTAATCATCACCCCGGATCCTGATGATGCTTTTTTAGCTTCACCAGCTTGGTCAAAGGTCACAGCATATACCATATGGACAGTAGGGCTGTTTTGCTCAAACAACTCAACAGCAGATAAAACTCTTGGTAAACCTTCTTTCTTTATCAGTGGTTCGGGCTTAGCCTGGCTAACTTCGGGCTTTTCTTCTGCCTTCAGTCTTGTTGCTACCGGCTGCATGCGTTCTCGCTCAGCAGACATAATTGGCGAGTCATCATTTCTGCTAGACGATTTTTGAACACCAACAACATTCTCACTATCAGCTGCTACTGTAACTCTTTCAGCGTCCTTATTTGGGGAGGCCGGTTTAACTTTGACAGAAACTACCTGATTTTCTAGGTTAGTTTCACTGTCTCCTGCACGAAGTTTTGTGCTTGTATTTTGAGGTTTACTTGCACTTGCCCGATGCGCTGTCTGTGACTCTTTTTTGCTACAACAGAAACCTTTAAACTATCTGAAACCTCCGCAGAAACGTGGTCCTCAGCGATTTCTGATGCTCCTGATTCAGGGGCCATTTGTTTCTTGGGTAGAGATAACTGTATACCAAATTTATCCATTTGATATTGAATAAAGCTTGGTATAACAGTTATCTTAGTAACTGTAGAGTCTGTTTCCATAAACTCTCTTTTCAGGTGATAAGAACCTAGGGCACCGATAAAATAATAGTCATCATCCGTGACTTCATATAAATATGTGGGGCTATACCCTAATGCAATTAAACTCATCGCAGAGTTATCAAAGTTTACGATCTGATTTAGTCGTTTTTGTCCCCAATCACTCTCCAAGCTTACCAGCTTTCCTTCATAGTCAGGTGAGCTATACCCGTATTCGTATGCTGCACACCCAGCAAGTGTTACGAGGATTAATAACAAAGAAAGGAGCTTTCTTAACATTTCATCTATCCCTGAAACCATAAGCCAGTCATTTCAGTACATACTCATCTGAGGTTCACTGCAAGGTTGAAATGCTTAATTTGAGTAAAAATTTGATCCTCTTCGCTAAAGAATGTGTGATCATAACTTCTTGTGCTCTGATATTATTCTTAAGACTTCGGGTAAATATTGGCCTTCTTTACTATCTGTGTCTGCCCTTAAATAAGGCGCTATTACTTCTTGAAACTCTAAAATGTCACAAGGCCTTTCATGAAGAAGCGCCTCAACCATTGCTGGCCTAAGCAGCCTTTTGTTTGCTTGTGTATCGGGTAGACCTATTCTAATGACCTTCTCATCATACTCTCGGAGTTGTTCGACAAGAGATCTTTTAGCTATTTCAATCGTATCTACAGCCTCTTCTTCATGATCTTGCTCGAGTATAATTTCATTTATATTCAAGCTTTCATCCACAGACTCACAACTAGCTAGAGTCTTCAACTTATCGAGTTCAGCGACTAAGGGTTGAATTTGACCTTCAGGATTTTTAAACCAATCTGTTGACCATATCCGCCTTATTTTCCAACCAAGACGCTCTAATACTGACTGCCTCAACCGATCTCTATCCCTTGCTGATTTAGCTGAGTGATATGTAGCGCCATCACATTCAACGCCCATTAGATATCGCCCTGACTTGCCTGGATCTATAACAGCCAAGTCGATAAAGAAACCTGCAACACCAACCTGGGGCTCACATTGATACCCATAACGAGAGAGGGCTTCAGCAACAGAGATTTCAAAATCACTATCGGCCGCTTTACCTGTATGCACTGGTTGATGAATTTGTCCTGATTTAGCAAAGCCAAGGAAGTTTTTAAACGCGATAATACCTCGACTGGAGGTGTTACTTACCTTGATATCATCAGCTTCCATTGATGAGAAAATATGCATTCTCTTCTTAGAACGCGTAAACAAGACATTTAGTCTTCTCCAACCTACATCACTATTAATAGGGCCAAATCGCTGCATAACCTCACCACCTTGTGCGTCATGAGGCCCATAAGTACACGAAATAAAGATCACATCCCGCTCATCACCCTGAACATTCTCGAGATTTTTGATGAATAGCGGCTCATTCTTACTTTGATTCTCTTCCAATGCCGATTGAAGAGTCTTGTTCCCCCTAACTAGCTCTTCAACAGCACGGTCAATTTGTTCGCTTTGCGTAGAATTCATCGCAACCACACCTAATGACTCATTAGGTGTTTTAATCAAATGCTCAGCAACACTATTTGCAATAGCTCTAGCCTCTTCAATGTTTCTTCTGTTTATAAATCGACCTTTACTAACTTTGTGAAACTTAACACCAAACTCAGGTGAATCTTGGTTCGGCGATGGGAAGACCACCAGATTACTGTCATAAAAAGAATAATTCGAAAACGCTATAAGTTGCTCATGCTGTGAACGATAGTGCCATCTCAGCCTTCTCATAGGAAATAGTGGCGCTGCAGCCCCTAGGACACTTTCAGACTGCTGAATCCCAGTCACTTCATCATCATCTTCTTCGTCACCATGCTTATCAAAAAAGCTTGTAGGCGGTAACTGTTTTGGGTCACCAACAACAACTAATTGCTTACCTCTTGCTATAGCCCCCAAGGCATCCTGAGGTTTAACCTGAGAGGCCTCATCTATTACTACAAGATCAAAGGTAATTTCACCTGGAGGTAAATATTGTGCTACTGACTTTGGTCCCATCATAAAACAAGGCTTATTAGCAATCAGTGCTTGGCCGGCCTGTTTAATCAGTTTCCTTATAGGTATATGTCGAGTCTTTTTACCACATTCGTGCTTCAGTAATGAAAGCTCTGTGTAATTTGATACTTTACCTCCCGACTTACCAGCAGGCACTTTCTTCCTAGAAGACAAGAAAGCTATTCTCTCTCTTTGTAACCCTTTCAACCGTTCATCATATTCACAGAACTGCCGTTGGATAGCACTTTGTTTTTGGCCTGAGAAATGAGACAGGTCTGAATGCTCTTTCAAAATTTCTCTTGCTAATAGGTCATATGTACCTAAATAGAAATAACCTTCGATTTCTTCTATAGGAATTAAAGCAGTCTCAATATTCTCAATTAAAGAGGAATAACCAGATTGATTTAATTGCACTTTGCAACGAATGAAATCGACCCAGGTTGCCAACCACGGAGCCTTCGTAACAGCCATAGAGTTACGTTCAGCAAGGCTTTTCACAGTTCCATCAGTGTTCTTCTCCCAGGAGGAGAGATCTAAATCTGTCAGTTTTAAGAATGATTCGTAAGCAATATTTACATCTGCTAAATACTTTTGAAATCTCTGAGAAATGCTTCTAAGTTCATCAACCGTTGATATCTCTGGTTTATGATATAAGGCCGCCTGATAATGCTCTGAGCATCCGTTTTCTCGAAAATACTTAGCTAACGCAACAGTATTCTTAGCAGCCTTATATGGAGCCTCCCACAAGGCAACCCTACCTATTTGTAGCTTTAATCGACCATCCAGCACTCTTTCGTCAATATCAAAAGAATCCCATTTAGCCTTCATCTCGAATAAATTTTGCAAAGCTTCCACAACTTTCACAAAATTATCAAAAGCCATATCTTTCTTGGTAAGTGCATTTTGACATGGGGCAAGCAAAATTTTGAGTTTGACTGAAAGCTTTTTCAATGAAGGCTCAGACTCAAGCTCTCCAAGCAAGTGAAGTTTGTCTCTAAAGAGAGCAGCATCAGGAATTGTCTCAGCAGTCTTATCAATATCTTTAAAGGTTGCATCTATTTTATCCTGAATTCCATTCTCTGCCATAGAATGAATTCCTTTAGCAATATCCGCAGAAATATTGATCAGGACAGACCCGAGACTCGCTTTTGATCCGAACCCAACCCCATAATAACTACGAATATTTGAATACCACTCTCTCAATGTACATAGATTATCAACCTTTGTTTCCAGTCCTTGGAAATGATCCCCTAGTAAGCGCTTGTAATCTTTATTTGAATTCAGAAGCTCGACAGACTCAGCATAAGAAATAAGCTCTGGCAATCTCGTAACTAGAGAAGGAAAACTTATATTCGAATCAACAGCACCTGACAGTAAGTTCTTCCGCGCTGTACGCCAATCAGATTTCAACCATTTAAAGAATTTACCCTTTTCGATAGTACTATGTAGATCTTTCAATTCTTGAACAGGTGGCAAAGATGTAAGGCTATAAGTCTTAGCAAGCTCACCTTTTTGTTGTGTCAATCGATCAACTTCTTCTTTCAGAATAGGAAGTTCGATGTCTAACTCATCATCATCAAAACACTCATTACGATACTTCAATAAAGCAGGAGGTAACTTGACTACATGAACGATAAACGCAGCAAATTCATTAAGTCCATCTTGGGTGATAGTCACATAAGACGAAAATTCTTTTCCAAGTCTAGAGCTAAGTTCATCTATCGTATTCTTGAGTTCATCGAGGCTATTTATCAACCTATCAATACGGTGCGTACTTTTCGCTATATCTTCTAGATTCGCTTTTTTGGAAACACCAACTAATTCAAGCGATTTCTGAGCATTTCTAAGCTCACTGATCAAAGAAAGATCATCAAGCCATTGATCCGATACATAGTTACTGAGTGACACATAATGCTTTTGAATCTTTTCAGTCAGATCTAGTAGCTCTTGAACTTCTATAATAACCTTATCATTTAACAACTCTAGGCACCCAAGATGAGCACTGCTATAGAAGCTAGGTATATTAGATTCAGTGTCTATAAATGACTTAGCGTCTTCGAATGTTAAAAACGAAAGGTCGATTCCAAGCTCAGCAACTACAGTTTCAAAATATTTGTCTAATGCCTTTAAAATTTTTGTCCACTCATCCAGAGTTGAAGTAACTTCTGGAGAATCAAAGACCTGCAGTTCTGTATTCTGTACACCATGCCAAGGGTGAGAATCTATCCTTCCATGAGTACCAAGCTGTTCACTAACCTGATTAAAAACATCTTTATACAAACGAATATTATCAAGTACTTCCCTATGAAATACTCGGGTACAGCTTAAACCATCAACCCCTGTTGGGTGGACCTTCGTCGGTGCTGCATCCAGCCGTTCTCTATAAAGCGCAGCTCCATTAAGGATTTGATGAATAGTTCTGCCTGTATCCTTCCAGTTACTATTGATCAACTGAACATAGCTATTCAATTTATCTTTAAGGTCTTCGTAACGTGCTATCTCTGTATCTATTTCAGATGGCGCTTTGAACTTAGATTGCTTTGCCAAACGGCGGCTAATATTATCTAACAGTTTTCTCTTTTGCGTTTTATGACTATGAAGCTCTAAGCAAAAGTCACCTAGTTGCGCTTGATCCAAACGCCTTTTCACCACCTCTAATGCTGCTAATTTCTCAGCAACAAATAACACCGTTTTACCTTGAGAAATCGCAGCTGCAATGATGTTGGTAATCGTCTGAGATTTACCGGTTCCTGGAGGCCCTTCGATAACAAGGTTTTTACCTTTGATCGCATCAACGACGGCACTATGTTGCGAACTATCAGCATCATCTATGAGTGGATAGTGCTCATGTACATTCTCGAGCCTATCAATTAGATACTCATCAGAAAAAGAACCAGCAGCAGCTGCACCATCATTTTCATCGACATTAGAACTAGTCGCAAAGAAACGAGATACGATATTGTGATTGGTAATATTCTGAGGGCCTTCAGGCCACTTATTCGGGTCTAAATCGAGATACATCAGAAGGTTACCAAACTCCAACAAGGCCAAAGAGCATTGTCTCTTCACCCGCCAACGAGGCTGATTTTTTCTAATTATTTCATTTAGTTCGGTGAAGTAGCCTTCAGGAGAATTAATTTCTTCAAAGTCAGGTAACCCCAAACCAAAATCAATCCTTAACTTTTCCTGCAAGGACAAATTGGGAACAATATCCTCTCCTGTATATGTGATTGTATATACGTATCGCATAGTTGCTTGATCTAGTCGCCCTTTCTCTATCGATACAGGAATGAGATAAAGTGGAGCTGATCTAGATTGATCCGAGTCTGCACTCTCAAACCACTCTAAGAAGCCAAAAGAGAGATATAGATAATTAGATCCAGTTTCTTCAATCGCAGTAACCGACTTAGAGCGAAGTGTTCTTAAACGAGCTTCTAACTCAAAGGGATATAGCAGAGTTTGGATAGCAGTATCGTTATGCTTGGATTCTTTACTCTCTTCTAAGTCAGGAAGTTCGTAATTTGTATTGAAACCGAGATATTTAGCCCACTCCATAGCGGTAGGATTTGGCTTAATTAGCTTTTCTTCACCCGTTTCTTCATCAACCTCAATATAACCAGCAAATATCAACTCCTCTTTCAAGGGCTCAGGCACAGGTTCAAAATTCAACCGTCGATCAGAAATCAAAAATTCATGAAGCTGATCAGGTAATTCATCGATGACTCGAATCTCACCAGCTTTACTGTATCTAAAGTTCAAAAGCCGATTCTTACCAGTTAGATCAAGCAACCTCTTACGTAAACTTTCAAGTGATTCATAAGAAAAGTCATTTGCCTTCTCAACCTTATCGGCACTCTTGCCTTCCTGAATATCATCAGCTTCAGTCTCCCTTGCTGTTACTGCATCTCTCATAGGTTCTTTACTCTCGAAACTTTGACCTTTTGAATTGAGACTATCCTGTATTTCAGTAGCCAACGCTTTTGCCTTCTTTGAAGTCCGATGCGATAACTCATCAAGCACTTTTTCTAAACTCAATTTATCTGCCGAACTATCTTTATATAGAGACTCAAGCTGATCCGTAGTCAAACTCAATAAAGGCTGATAAAAAGCAGGATTAGAGGTAGAGAGGCCTTGTTGCACATGAATCTTGAAGTCTTTTGCTTGTGACTTTTTTACAGCCATGTATCGTTTGAAAGAGTATGGATGAGTCCATGTTTCGATGAACCCTTCTTTCTCGACAGTCAGACGCGAGTACCGACCTTTCTTCGTATAAGCTAAAAAACCAGCTTTAATGAGGTCATCTTCTTGAATACCGGCCAGCTCACACCAGGTGTCAAGAGAAATTAGATCATTGGAATCTAGCCAAGATTGAAGTTCCTGATCTTGATATTCTGACACTCGCTATTCCTTTAATTGGTATCCACAGAAACAGCGGTATTGGTTCTGAAGCGTCCACAGCCTCTGATTTTGCCTGAAAGTGTACTATAAGAGCACTGCTCAGTTGAACTGTTAGAAATTAATATTCATCATTTTGAGCAAAAAGTGAAACGCTATCTGCTTGTAACCTCAATTCAACTACTCATAGTTTCTCTTAACCTACAGCTCAAAGCTGCCATCCCGATCCCGTGGAGCATCAATAAGCGGCCCATCTTCGATGCAGAAGATATTTCTAGAGAAGCCATTACAGCTGTTATCAATAAGGGTAGCAGATATCATTCAGCTCGGTCCTGAGAGCCGCTTCGGTAATCTGTTTGATGGAGGGGTTAAGAACCCATCTTTGCCTGTCAGATTTTGCCCTGACTGAAGAGATTTAATGGCTTGTTCTAGATTGAAGTCTTTGGTCATGTGTCATTCCTGTTTTATACACATTACGGAAATGACACAGATTTCTAAACACTACCCGCGTAACTGCGGCTCTCGCGACACGACGTTGGCAATGGTATACAAGCTGCGGGAATCAGCTCAGTCACGATGGAAGAGGATCAAAGGATTTAACTTACTGACTCTGGTAGTCAATAACGTTGAGCTCAAGGATGGAGAACAAGTAAGGGATCAGTCAGATAGGAGTGCCGCCTGATTCCATACACCAGATTTGACAATAACTCCTACCTAGTCAGTATTGTTCGTAATCGTCGCTTAAAAACCTTACTCGAATCCAGATGAGACTCTTATTAAAGCCGGCGAAAGGCAATACTGTACACCAGCCAACATTGTTATTATTTAAGCCTTAGCCAAGGTTTTAATCAGCAGCACTCGACTTCGCTCCTAAAATGGAATATCTAATAAAACTTTAACTTAACCCGACCATTAGAAGCCGTAGCCCCACGCTACTTTCATTTTTTGTAGCACTAACCTTTTTAGAGGGGTACTGCTACCTATTGAGCACAGCCAAGATAAGACCAATGGCTGAAAGCCTGCTCAATTTCAGTGCTTAATGACACTTTACCCCGCACATTTCATAAGATTTTCTTATTATATTGTTAAATAAATACAGACCTAATTTAGCGAATCTAATGTAAATTACATTGTGTATTCAGGGCTTAGCGTTATAACACTCAGCCCCGTTTGTATTCCTGAGGAAAATTTTTATTATTCTCGTTCAAAAATGGCGTTAGTTATGTACTCATCAATACGGTATTTGAGCTGAGAATTTAAACACTCTGATCCTTAAGCAACATTAAATAATAAAAATAGGAATAGTCTAATGCCAACATATGAAAGTCTTCTCTATATCAATGCGGAATGGTGCTCAGCAGCTGATCGCGGCACCAAAGACGTCGTCAATCCGGCGACTGAAGAGGTCGTAGGAAGCGTTGCTCAAGCAACAGGAGAAGATATTCAGCGTGCTATCCAGGCCGCCAAAATCGGCTTTGACCATTGGCGCAAGGTATCCCCTCAAGCACGAAAAACTATCTTGAAAAAGATTGCCGCGCTGATTACGGAGCGACGCGAATCTTTAGCCCTTATGATGACACTAGAGCAAGGAAAGCCTTTAGAAGAAGCCCGCCTAGAGATTGATAGAACAGTCGATGTGTTCGAGTGGTGTGCTGAAGAAGCCTCCCGTACCTATGGTCGCCTGTTACCGCAACGCAAACCGGGTAGCCGGGAAATGATCATTCGTGAACCCATTGGTCCTGTTGCAGGATTCTCACCGTGGAATTTCCCCGCGGCGATGACCGCTCGAAAAATAGCCGCCGCACTCGGTGCCGGCTGCTCGATGATCATAAAACCTTCCGAAGAAGCACCCGCCATCTGTGTAGGCTTAGTACAAGCGTGTCATGATGCGGGTGTACCTCCCGGCGTGCTCAACCTTCTCTTTGGCCCCTCTAATGAGATTTCAACCGCGCTGATAGAGTCTCCTGTCATCAAAAAGATATCACTAACCGGCTCGGTGCCGGTCGGTAGAAAATTAAGTAGCTTAGCGGGCCAGCATTTAAAGCCAGTCACTATGGAGCTTGGCGGTCATGCACCTGTCATTATTTTTGACGATGCTGATATTGAAAAAGCGGCCGCCATGACCGCCGCGTTTAAGTTCCGTAATGCCGGTCAGGTTTGTCTTGGTGTCAGCCGTATTTTTGTGCAAAAAAAAATCTACAGTCAATTTCTCGCTTGTTTCTTAGGACATGTAAGCCGTCTCACTGTCGGGAATGGTCTAGAGCCCGATGTAACAATGGGACCCATGGTCAATCAACGTCGAGTCGATGCTATGAATGACATCGTGGCTGATGCTCAGGCACGTGGTGCAAATATTCGCTACGGAGGTAAGCGCTGGGGAGATAAGGGCTATTTTTGGCAGCCGACGGTCATTACTGATATAACCGATGATGCACTGTTGATGACAGACGAGCCGTTTGGCCCCGTTGTACCCGTCGTCTGCTTCGATGACTTTGATGAAGTAATCGAACGTGCTAACCAATTACCACTTGGTCTTGCTGGCTATGCTTTTACACGTTCGCTAGCACGGGCCACCGCCACCGAGGATGGTTTAGACGTTGGCTGGATCGGCATTAATAACTTCTCACCTGCCCTCGCCGAAGCCCCATTTGGCGGCATGAAAGATAGCGGCATTGGCTATGAAGGCGGCCCCGAAGGCTTCGCCGCGTACACTCAAATTAAATTTATTAGCCAAGATAGTTTGTAACTCGAGGTAATCATTCTATTGGAGATAAGCCATCACATAGCGGTTATCGATATAATTTCTGCTTACAGCCGACTTAAATAATTTGTATGTGATACCTAAAAAATTCAACTGTAAAATTAGAGTAACTCATTGAAAGAACACTTAAACAATCAAAAAATACCCAAAAATAATAATTAATTTTCAAAAAACAAAGGTGTTATTGTAATGAAAAGAATAAAACTAATAATTGCAACATTGTCGACGCTAATAGCCGTTGTCTCTAGTGGACAAGCCATGGCGATGGCTACGACTAACATTCCTTACATCAAAAAAACAATCAAAACACTAAAGCTAGCCCATGGTTTACCTGCGGGCTCATCTTATGATCAGGGGGCCCAGCGTTTTTCTAATTTAGTGGAAATTTATACCCGTGGCGAAGTTAAGGTAAAGGTTTATCCAGGTGGGCAGCTTGGTAAAGAGGCAGACCTAGCAAAAGATATTCAATTAGGTACTCTAGACCTTGGCCTTGTTGCCATCAATAATGCATCCAAATGGTATAAACCAATGGATATCTTCATCATGCCTTTTATCTTTCGTGATAGAGAACATGCGAATGCAGTTATCGATGGTCCTGTAGGAAAAGAAATTTTCACTAACTATAAAAATGCGAGCGGCATGAATGTTGTTTCTGTTTTTGAATGGGGTGACAGAGCCATCATGAATAAAACTAGAGCCATCAATCGACCTGACGATTTAAAAGGAATTAAAATTCGAGTACCTAAAAATAAAGTCATGATAGATACTTATAATGCGCTTGGTGCAAATGCAACAGCCATTGACTGGGGCGAGCTTTATAGTGCATTACAACAAGGTGTTGCTGATGGTCTTGAAGGCCCACCTCAGGGCATGATCGATATGAAGTTTAATGACTTCTTAGATTATTACTCTTACATCAATATCTACTACGGTACAGCAGTGATATTGATGAATGATAGAGTCTTGAATAAATTCTCTCCAGAAAATCAAGCCGCAATCGTTCGTGCTGGCCAAGAAGCAGGCATTTATCAACGCTGGCTATCGACGGTTTCTCATACCGATGGTTTATCTAAAATGGAAGAACTCGGTGTCAATGTTAATATTGTTGATGACCGCCAAGCATTTGTCGATAAAGTTCAACCGGTTTGGGATAAGTACCGAGACATCATCGGTGATGAATGGTTCGAGAAGGTAACTCAAGCCAAATAACATTAGTCCGCTCATTCATTCTATGATTGAGCGGCTATTTATAATCCTAATTAAACACTAAACATCCTTCTATATATTTCAATAAAAATATATTTCGACATAAAGCACTATGAAATAAGCTCATAAAATATAGTCGTAATCATATCAAATAATTATATAGACTTGTTTGAGGTTAAAAATGAAATTTATATTTTTCATCAACCGTTGGCTTGAGAAAATAATACTTGTTTTATTATGTTCAACAATGGTCATTTGTCTAACCTACTCTTCATTTGTTAGATATTTCGTTGAAAACCATTTTTTCACAAATCTTACCCATAAGGCAGAAGAACTAGCTGTATTTTGCTTCATCTGGATGCTTTACTGGGGTGCTGTGCTAGCGACAAAAGAAAAAGCACACTTTAGAATTGATGCACACCTTAGCTTACTACCTGAAAAGTTTCAGCGCTGGAAATATTTACCCGGTGATATCTGCTGGGTCATCTTTAATATTTTTGTTCTATGGCAAGGTATTGCATTAGTTGAATCTTCAATCGAGATGCCCGAATACAGTCTGTCGCTTGAGATTCCGATGGAGGTTATCTACTCAATTATACCTGTGACTTTCTTCATGATGACATTCCGACTCATTCAAAGTTATTGTTCTACTGATGATGAAAAAAATATAAACGAATATCACGCATAACATTAACTGTTTAGCTTGAATTTCATCAATAAATATAAGAAATAGGTCTCCATGATGGATGATTCATATATTATATTAGTCCTTTTTGGGGCTCTCACAACAGCACTTGCACTTGGCATCCCAGTTGGTTTTGCACTCGGTATTGCCACAGCCTTAGGGCTTACGTTGACATCAATCCCCTTAGTCTATATTGCCCAAACCCTCTACACAGGGGTGGGTATGTTCCCACTTATCGCGATACCCGGCTTTATCTTAACGGGCCTGCTGATGGAAAAATCAGGACTGACCCATAAGATTGTTAAAATAGTGACGCTGGCAGTTGGGAATGTACCCGGTGGACTCGCTGTTGTGACCATCATCTCATGTATGTTTTTTGCCGCATTAACCGGTTCAGGGCCTGCTACGACCGCAGCCATTGGTGGCATCATGATCCCAGCGATGATTCGAGCAGGTTACTCTGTTGGGTTTGCCGCTGCGGTTGCCGCAACCGGAGGCGCTCTTGGCATTCTTATTCCACCATCGAACCCTATGATAATTTACGGAGTGATGGCCAATGTGTCAGTAACCGGGTTATTTATGGCGGGCATGCTGCCCGGGGTATTATTAGCCGCCGCATTGGCGGGTTACTGCGTTTACACCGGTTACCGCCGTGGCTACACCTCGGCGGGAGGAGCGTTTCAATTCAAACCATTACTGAAAGCCTGCTGGGATGGTAAGGCCGCTCTTTCGATGCCCGTTGTTGTCTTAGGTAGTATTTACGGCGGCTTCGCAACGCCAACGGAGGCGTCAATGCTCGCGGTTGTCTATGCTGCCGCTTATGGCTTCATCACAGGTCACAGTAAGCTCGCAGACCTTGGAAACTCGATGGTTAAAACGGCCACACTCACCGGGGCGATTCTAATTATCATGGGGCCTGCGATGGCCTTCGGTAAGTTAATTACCCTTTATGATGTACCGATGCAGGTGTCTGAATACATTACATCACTATCAAGCAGCCCCCTGTTAATTCTTATTCTGATCTCTATTTTATTGATTATCATCGGCACATTTATGGAAACGATTAGTACCATCGTGCTCTTAGTCCCTGTCTTTTTACCGGCACTATTAGCTTTGGGAGTAGATCCAGTTCACTTTGGCATCCTCTTTGTCGTTTTATCTGAAGTCGGCTTTCTAACTCCCCCACTTGGCGTCAATCTCTATGTTGCTTCGGCGATTTCAGGTCAGAGTATTGAATCCGTCAGTAAATCAGTACTCCCATTTTTAATGATTCTATTGTTATTTTGTGCTCTCTTAATTGCGGTGCCTGAAATAGCGACCATTGGCTACAGCTCTGGTGCTAGATAGCTTAAAAACACTCACTTTTATAGAATGAAGTTATTTATTATTCATCATATACAAAAATAATATTGGAGAACATATATGAAAAATATTGCTTTTATCGGCCTTGGTGCCATGGGTATAGCAATGGCCAATAATATCCTCAAAGGAGGCCACAATGTTGTCGGTTATGACCGCGATGAAGCCCGCTTAGCATTACATTCAGCCAATGGCGGAAAGATAGCATCCTCCCCTGCCGAAGCAGCCAAAGACGCCGACATTGTTATCACCATGTTGCCGGTTGGTGCGATCGTGAAAAGCGCACTATTCGATGCAGGAGGCATTACGGAAACAATGTCGCCCGACGCTTTGTTCATAGATATGTCAACGATTCACCCATTAGAATCAGATGATATCCGCGCTGAATTGACTAAGCATGGCATCACCATGATCGATGCGCCTGTCGGTAGAACCTCCCTTGATGCGATCAAAGGCACTCTCATTATTTTAGCTGGCACAGATACCGATTCATTAGAACGGGCCAGATCTGTATTTGAATGTATGGGCGAAATTATCATTGACTGTGGAGGCCCTGGCAAAGGCATCCGCATTAAGGTTGTTAACAATTTCATGTCTGTTGCCCTTAGCGCATTAACCGCAGAGTGCCTGGCACTTTCTGACAAACTAGGTCTAGATCGCAATCTTGCTATTGAGGTAATGAGCGGCACGCCAGCAGCAACGGGGCATATGTTGACCACTTATCCTAAGAAGGTTTTCCAGAATGATCTTTCGCCAGCCTTTCCTATCGATCTTGCTAATAAAGACCTACTTATCTCTCTAGATCTGGCTGAAGCATTAGATATCAATATGGAGATGGGCCGAGCAGCGAGTTATGTCTATAAAGAGGCTCAGAATGAAGGTCGTGGTAATCAAGACTGGACCGCTCTATATGATATGTTGTCACCCGCCAAACAAATCGCATAAGAGCAGCTGACAACACACGGATAATACGCACCCTTTTGGTGAATGGTAATTTAGATTAGTCGTCGCTAACTATTTTATTGATTCACCTTTTTATTTAATTAATACCAACTTAATATGTCCCATTTATTCGTGGGGCATATTTAATAATCACGAAACCCTTTATCTAGCCATCTTTACTATCAGCCTATAAAACTCCTTTCTATACTGATAGATTAATACGTCAATCACGCCTTATCTTTTAAAATTCAAGCTCACTCATATAAATAAAAATTAATAGAAAGGATAAAACCTTGCCTAAAAATAAATACAAACACTATAGTCAAGTAAATACACATAGTCGCTTCAGTGATAATTATTCTGATCTTCATACCCGCCCATTCCCAATATTAGCCACGCCGTTAAGAGTATCGCAAATATCGGTCTTACATGAGGGTCGCGATAATTATCAGCATGAACTGACTCATCTCAATAATTTATGCCTGCGCTACAATATCAATCCACCGCAACAAGCTGATGTTTGCTTCTACCAAAACTTCGGGGAATTTGAAGTACGCTGGGAACGCCATACTGAATTCAGTAGCTACGCCTTTATCGTTTTCGGTCAGGACTCGCAGCCATTTGAACACCCTCCTATCGCTTTACTACCCGCTGATTGGGTGCAGAACATTCCCGGCAAGGTAATCGCTGCGATCCATATTGAAGCACTTGATGCTAATAAAGTGGTATTTGAGCGGGAAAGCATGCGGCAATACTTTGAAGGGCAACGCTTGATCGCCTCCGCGTTACGCCATGGCGCTGCGACTATTTGGAGTGCATTACGAATACATACAGATAACTTCAACCGTATTTTACTGGTAAACAACAACCTTAATGAGTGCCAAAGCGGCCGAGTGTTGCGCGCATTACTAGAACTGGAAGCCTATCGAAACATGATGCTGTTAGCATTTCCATTAGCGCAAGAGGTGAGCGTCGAAGTCAGCCGCATGGAATCACAACTTGCGCTGTTGATACGTCAAATCAGCGGTGTACGCATCCCGCAAGAAGAGCAAAAGCAGCTATCAGAACTGTCAGATATGGCAGCGGCTATAGCTGAGCTTATCGCCATTTCTCGCTATCGCTTTGATGCTGGCAAAGCTTATTATCAAATGGTTCAAAGCCGCTTAGAGGAGCTGGAAGAAGAGGAAATGAATGAATTACAAACAATGGCTGCTTTCATTGACCGCAGATTATCTCCTGCCGTAAGAACCGTCGAAGCAGCAAAACGTCGGCTAGATGATTTAGCCGGCAGAGTCGATCGGGCCAGTGATTTTCTAAGGACTCGCATTAACATGGCGATTGAGACACAAAACCAAGCCTTACTGCAATCAATGGATCGTAGAGCTCAATTGCAGTTTCGACTACAGCAAACAGTGGAAGGGCTATCGGTCATTGTGATTACTTATTATACATTAGCCTTACTGGGCTATATATTAAATGCGGCTGACAGTTTCCAATGGAAAAGGGATATCGACAAAATAAAGGCGTTCTCATTACCTGTTGTACTCTTCGCTGTTTGGCTATTTATTCATCGAATAAAGCACAAACTAAAATAAATAAAAAAGGGTTTATCAATATAAACCCTTTTTATTACAAAAATACAACAACTCATAAAATATCGATCATTATTATCGAAGCTGCGATATAACTTGCTAGTCATTCATCTTTATAGCTCTGAACGACTTCAGTCCGAGCTTGCAAAGTAATAGATTATTGCCCCTACATTTTTAAGCAGTATTTACCAGCCACCAACCAGAGCCACCGAAAAGATGTTCAATTATAAGCCACCTAATAATAGCCATGTACCAACCAATACAGCGAGAAACAGCGTGTTGAGGGTCATCAATAACATTGGCTTCCAGCCCATTTCAGCCAACTCTTTAAACGATGCTTTCATGCCTAAGCCAACCATGGCGACAATCAGGCACCAGCGTGAAATATCGATCATCGAGTCGGTAATCATCGCGGGCAGATAACCTGAACTATTGAAAAGTACAACGATAATAAAAGCAATAAGGAACCCTGGCAGCGGCAACCCTGCCCCTTTCACTTGACCGTTGGATTTTTGGCGTGCAATAACGATTGAAATAATCACAACCACGGGCACAAGCATCGCTACCCGTAGTAGTTTTGAAAAGGTGGCGACGTCGCCAACATTATCTGAGACCATATACCCAGCGCCGACAACCTGAGCGACATCATGAATCGTCGCACCCAGAAAAATACCACTTTCAGCTTCGTTAAATCCTAATAAGCTAACCACTAACGGATAGGCAATCATGGCCACGGTACTCAGGGCCGTCACCGTAATAACCGTGAAGATCAGGCACTTTTCAGACGCTTTATTCTGAGGCAGCACAGCAGACACCGCTAAAGCGGCTGATGCACCACAGATCCCTACAGACGCGCCGGATAAAATCCCCTGTGTAGCGCCTAGCTTTAGCCATTTACCACAGATAATACTGAAAAATATCGTGGCCGGTACGCCAACGAGCACAATCGCAATCGGCGTCAGCCCTAAGCCTAGTATCTGCTCGATCGTAATTCTTGCCCCTAACAAGGCAATACCAAAACGAAGCACCGCTTTAGCCGAAAAAGTAATGCCTGCCACATAGCGCCCTTCAGCAGATAAATGATTAAACGCCATCCCCAGTAATACAGCATATAGAATAGTCGGGCCGCCATAATGATCAGAAACAAACGCGGCCGCCATACCGACGACAAAACACATTAAAAATCCAGGCAGTATGTCAAATATCTGCGAACGTAGCCCTGAAACCCGTGATGTAACTAAAAATTGATTTGCTGAATCCATTATTATTTTATCCATTTCTAAGGTTGTCATCAGGAAGGTCTGGTTAATCATCACGCAGATTTTGTGAATAAAACCTGCTGCGTTAGCTATCAGTACCTCCGATCGGGCTCCATGACTCAGGAATAAGAATCTTGTTTTCAATACTTTGTACCAGTGGTCGCATTTGCAGAGCATATTTCAACCACTCTTCACTGGCCTGCAGTTCTTGGCGTCGACGATAACGGTCATCCAGTGACTCGTAGCCCCACATATGAACAACCTGATTCAAAGGACCTATATCGGTATGAAAATAACCCACCATATTGCCCAAAATTTTGACCTGGACATCCTTTCCCAGCGTTTCATAGAGCTTGAGAAATTCACCTAACTTGCCATTTTTAAGCGTATAAATACGTTCATCTATAAACATTGTTATCTCCAAAATACGTTTTCAAATAACCCGCTCTTTTTCAGCACAAGCAGATATCCGCAACCTGAATGATTAATCCGGTCGTATCGATTTAAAAAACATTACACATAAAAAGAAGGGGAGAGCCACACAACGAAGCGACCCATCACCCATTGATCAAAGCACAGTCTGTGTCTGCAAGTGCTATCGCCTTGCAGACAGAATCTCTTCACCCTCCCCTTAAAACTTGGGTGCTTACTTCATCGTCGGCATTGAAAACTGCGACTGACTTTTACTTACCTGCCAGCGTGAGGTTACTGTTTTAAGCTTGGTGAAAAAGCGAATACCTTCCATACCATGCATATGATGATCGCCAAACAGAGAACTTTTCCAACCACCAAAACTATGAAACGCCATCGGTACAGGTATAGGCACATTAATACCGACCATACCGGCTTGCACCCGTGAGGCAAACTCACGCGCAGCATGGCCTTCTTGGGTAAAGATCGCCGTGCCATTACCATATTCATGGGAATTAATCAGTTCCAGTGCTTGTTCATAGTCATCGACGCGAACCACCGCCAGCACTGGGCCAAAAATTTCCTGCTGATAGATGCGCATGTTCGGGGTAACATTGTCAAACAGGCAGCCACCCATAAAGTAGCCATCGCCATGATCTGGGTGTTGTAATTGACGCCCATCAACCACGAGGTCAGCGCCCTCTTGTACACCGCTATCAACAAACCTCAGCACGGTATCCAGATGCTGCTGGGTCACTAAAGGTCCCATCTCCGCTTCAAGATCAGTACCAGGTAGAACACGTAAGTCTTTTAGCTTTTCTTTCAGCGCAGCTATTAACGGGTCAGCTATATCACCCACGGTAACCGCCACCGAAATAGCCATACAACGCTCTCCAGCAGAACCATAGGCAGCGCCCATCAATGCATTGACCGTGCTATCAATATCCGCATCAGGCATGACGATAGCGTGGTTTTTAGCCCCGCCTAACGCCTGTACTCGCTTGCCAAATTCAATACCTGTTTTCTGTACATATTTAGCAATAGGCGTTGAACCAACAAAGCTGATCGCACTAACGGATGGATGTTTTAGCAGCGTATCAACGGCTTCTTTGTCGCCATTGACCACATTGAATACGCCCTTTGGCAACCCTGCTTCGGCAAACAGCTCAGCCAGACGCAGTGTACTCGTTGGATCCTTCTCTGACGGTTTCATGATAAAAGTGTTGCCGCAAGCAATCGCGATAGGGAACATCCACAAAGGCACCATCACCGGAAAATTAAAAGGTGAGATACCGGCGCAAACGCCAACCGGTTGGCGAACCGACCAGCTATCAACACGGGTACCGACATTCTCACTATATTCACCTTTCAATAAATGAGGGATGCCGCAGGCAAATTCTACGACCTCAATACCCCGGGTAACCTCCCCTTTCGCATCATCTAACACCTTGCCGTGCTCCTGCGAAATAAGCAGTGCCAGCTCATCAACGTGGTCGTTCAACAGCTGTAAAAATTTCATCATCACCCGTGCACGACGCACAGCAGGGGTTGCAGCCCATGCAGGCAGAGCATCGCTAGCGACCTGAATCGCTTGTTCAACTTCAGTGACGCTGGCTAGGCTGAGTTGCGCCGTTTGCTCGCCCGTTGCTGGGTTAAAAACGGCACTGTTACGCTGATTTGATCCAGTAACGGCAGCGCCGTTAATAAAGTGTCCTAGCTGATTCATTAATCTTTACTCCGTTCGGTTGGCATCGCATTCACAATTCTAATAGGCTGGGTATCCGGCTCACCGATCACTTCATCGGCACGACTGGTCGTTTCGCCGTAGCGTTTAAGGGCCGGTGGTTTCAGTCCCTCATAAAGCTTTTCAAGTTTGGCGTTGACTGCATTTTCATGTTTGACAAACAGGCTGTTGCCTTCCCGGTCGTTATCCACAATGAAGGGGCCTATCTCATCCACCTCAAAGATCCACATCGCTTGGGCAATGCCATTTTCTGCCAGCCAGTGAACATCTTTGACTCGTTTAATGCCGCGCCCGAGCAATGCCCCAGCACCGTAACCCACCGTTGAAAGATAACGGGCACCATTGGGAACAAAGACATCACGATAAGCCTGCTCCGGCATGCCACCTTTACCAATGATGATTTTGGCACCTGACACTTCAAACCAATTTTTCATCCACTTACCAAAACGGAAACTCGCCGTCGCCGTTACAGCCCCCACATCATACCCACCTTGCGCATTAGGACTCGCCGCAGGAGAACAATGGAAGTTGACGTTAGAAATCGAACGAATATCAACCGGTAACTCTTCGCCACTCTCTAACACCTTTTTGTATACCCCTTCACGAGCGGTATAAATGGTGCCGGTGAGGTAAACAACATCGCCCTGTTCCAGTTTGTCGACATCTTCTTGGGACACTGGCACTTGCAACTTAACAACATTCATCTTGCTCATTCGATACCCTCCCTACGGTAGAAATCAGTAAACCACTGTGGATCGTCCCTAAACTCAACTCGGCCATCGCTGTGAATCCGAGCGGCTGCCCGTCGCGAAGAGTGACAGAATGAATGGATGCTCATGGGCATACCGCCGGTATGGGTATAAGCCACTTCAATATGGCAATCGACAACCAGTGTTTTACCTTCAAATCCCATAGGCCCCATGCCGATATTGTTACCGAGGTCTTTAAGCTCTTGCTCGAGTTTTGCCACTTCTGGGTCGGGGTTAACATCGCCAACTGTACGTAAACAAGCCGCTTCTTTACCGATACGCATACAGGTATCTTTATTGCCGCCTAAACCAACCCCAATAATCGCTGGCTGACACGCCAATCCTCGACGGCCAAATGACGCCATTGTATCGAGGAAGAAACGCTTAATACCGTCGATACCATCGCCTGGAAACAGCATCCGATAATCGGTACCAAACAAACCGCCTTTGTGCACTGTCACTAAATCAATCCAATCACCGTCCGGCTCAAAGGTGTATTCAATTTCCGGGGCATGAATCCCTAAGTTGTTGTTGTTATCCTTACGCGACAACGGGTGAACGCGGTTTGGACGTAGCGGTATCTGCTGAGTGCCAATCGCAACGGACTCACGAATAGCATGCTCTAATGCAACAAAACCACCTTCAACAACCGCCTCATTACCCGCTTTAACATAGAACCGAGGCAAGCCCGTATCAGCACACATCGGACGTCGATCTTCTTCAGCCACGTCATAGTTATCCAGCATTGTTTTGATTACAAAACACGATAGGTCTTCCGTCTCTTTGCTGGCAGCTGCTCGCAACGCCTGCTTGTAATCAGACGGTATATCGATAGCCGCCCGTGACATAAGCTCGGTGGCGGTTTCCAGCACTAACTGCTGGGGAATAGGTTTTCTACTCATAATGAGACTCCAGTTTTTTGTTCTATTTCTTCGGGTATGAGGGTCTGCCCTGGCTTCACTCGGGTAAATTCAACAGGGATTTCGGCGACAGCAACATCATCACCCTCCTGCCAGACTCGGACATAAGTCGATGTGTCGAGATCTCCCTTATCGGGGTAATCATCGCGGAAATGTGCGCCACGTGAGTTTTTGCGCGTTTGGGCTGACTTAATAATTGCCAGACTGACGCTAATTTGAGAATGAAGGTTGAGCCAGTCATGCCAGGTCTGGTTATACTCTTTGCTTGTGTTACCAATACCGGTTTGGAGCAGCTCTTCGCGCAGTGCGACGACATCGGTGTAAGCACGCGCTAAGCCTTCTTCGGCACGGATAATGCCCGCGTCATCCCACATTTTGTCCAACAGCCGATAACGCAGATCGGTCAGATCAGCCGCTTCAGCACGGAAGGGGGTTTCGATAAAGTTGAGCGCAGCATCGATAGCTGACCTATCCGGATTCGCAAAGCTACCTTCACGGCCGACCCATTCAGCCATCACATCACCGGCGATACCGCCATAGACAGTCGAGTTTGCTACGCCATTACCGCCTAAACGGTTACCGCCATGCACACCACCCGCATCTTCACCTGCACAGAACAAACCTGGCAGGGCGGTCTCACAATCGACGCTGACTTCAACGCCGCCCATCATGTAATGCGCGGTGGGTACAACTTCAACCAGCCCTCCAGCTAGGTCAGCGCCGACATCCTTACAGCGGCTGACCATGCCCTTAAACTTCTGACGCACATTATCCGGCCCCAGATGCCCCATACTGATATGTACGCCACCGCTCTCAGTGGTATGCCCTTTACACATCTCACGGTAAATAGAGCGTGATACAACATCACGAGTTGCGCGTTCGCCGCGTTCATCATAATCATGCATAAAGCGCTCGCCTTTGCCGTTAAGCAAGTGCCCACCAGCCCCCCGTAAGCCTTCCTCTAATACCGTGCCGGTAAGCCGAGTGCCTTCACCGGCCAGCAAACCTGTCGGGTGAAACTGCACCATCTCCATATCACGCAGGTTAAGTCCCGCACGCAGCGCCATCGCTAGCCCATCGCAGGATTTTTCACCAGAGGGCGTGTGGTAACGATACATGGTTGGCCCACCACCCGTACCCAACATGACGGCTTTAGCTTTAACAAATAATGGTTTACCGGTGCGGATATTGAGCATCAGAATGCCAGAAATACGCTTACCATCTTCAGAGGCAATAATCTCGATAGCGCGGTGATCTTCTAAACGATCAATCGGCTTAGCCCACACCTGTTCAGCCAAACGGTTGATAATTTCAATCCCGGTCAAATCACCTTTATGAATTGTCCGGTCAAATGTCTGACCAGCAAACGCTTTACCATGCAAAGAGCCATCGTCAACTCGATCAAAGAAACAACCCACCTCATTTTCAAGCTCCAACACACGCTTCGGTGCTGTCTCAACCAGACGCCAAGCTAATTCTTGGTTTGGAATCCAATAGCCACCATTGATGGTGTCCATAAAGTGGCGCTCGACAGAGTCACCCTGGTTAAGGGCGACGTTATAACCACCTTGCACCATCCGCGTACAACCACACTTTCCCAGCAAACCTTTGACCGCCACGGTAATTTTCAGATCGGGGTTACCTTTATAAGCATGTAGAGCTGCAAACAAACCCGCACCACCCGATCCCAGAATTAGTACATCAGTCTCTTTCTGTTCAATATTCATATAATCTCCTGCGTACCTACGTATCTACCAAAACACAAACAGATACTTAAAATGCTCTCAGTAGAAACAAACAACCCGTTGCTGTTGCGCCAACACCCGCAATCGATATCAGGTAGCCCTGCCACTCTTTCCAAGCAAAAAACTCAATCACCAACAATCTGAAACCGCCTAATAGATGCACTGCTAACAGCCCAACCAAACCCGCTTCCGCAAACTTAACCAGCGGCGCATCAGCCCAGTAAAGAAAGCCATCCAGTACATGTTCTCCCTGTAAAATCAGGCTCAACACCACAAAATGGAAAGGTAAAAACAAAGCTAGTGCAACACCGGACCAACGCTGAACAAAGGATGCCCAATACTCTTTCTTGTCCCGATTAGTCTTCATAGAACTAAGCCTCCCACCGCTGAAATGCCCATCGCACATAAGAAAAGGAAAAACGCGATCAAAACAAAATTGGCACTCATACCACCCCAGCCCAATACTTCACGCGCAACAGTCCGTAAGCCGATAGTTGAATGAGTAGCAGCAGCAATCGTAAAAAGAGAATAAAACAAGCCCATCGCGTAGTTACCGCTGGTTCTTTGCAGGATTTCTGCTGAGGACAAGCCCCCCTGTATCGCTATAATCATGCCGGCAAGATGCACCACGACGAACAACCCCAGCGCCATGGCACTTAAGCGATGTGCCAGCCACAGTTTGAATTCAATTCTCTTGTTCATATTTCCCCCTTCAGCGTTGCTAGGGAAACGGCCTTCTTAAGACCCGCAATAGATCGAGTGGGATTAAGCTGTAAAGGGCAACGCGCAACACACTGAGAATTGGTATGGCAATTCTGACAACCACCATCACCACTGACAGCCTTTAGGCGTTCAGGGTTAGCAAAATCTTTCGCATCATTAATTAATGACCAGGCACGATTAAGCGCTGCTGGCCCAAGATAATTAGGATTTAATTCAACAACATCACAAGCCGCATAACAGCAACCGCAATTAATACACTCAATGGCTTCATCCGCTTTTTGACGCTGCTTATCATCGGGTTTAATAGGGACAAACTCGGTGACTGGAGAATCCGATGGCTCAAATCGACCTTTGGCTTCTTGCCATTTATCAAAGAAGGGTTTCATATCGACAACCAGATCTTTTACTACCGGTAAATTTGATAATGGCTCAAGTTTTAATTCCCCATCTTGTATCACACTTCTAACGAGAGTACGGCAAGTCCAACGTGGTTTACCATTGACCTGCATCGCACAAGAGCCACACATTCCAACACGACAAGCAAAGCGATAAGATAAAGAATTATCAACGGTACGCTGCACGTGTGTTAGCAAATCGAGAATAGTTTGATCCTCAACATAAGGAACCTGAAAACTCTCAAAAGTACCGTCTTCTCCACCTCGCCAAACAGAAACTCTTATTTTTTTTTGATTATCTTCCATAAACTTTTACGCCTCACCGAATAGGAACTGCTGCGGTTTTAATCACAGTTATTTCGTTAAACATATCTTATATCTATAGATATACTTATGTATAACGATATAAATTTAATGATTAATTAAGATTTAATTAAGTTAATGCTCTATATAGGCTACTTTTCGTGACTCCTGGCACACACCAGAGCCACAAAACACAAAACACAAAACACAAAACACAAAACACAAACAGTATTAGTAACCTATTCCTGGAACCACTGGTCGCAGCGTGAAGAACTCACCGTGAATACAGCATAAAAAAATCTAAGGAAGGTGCGAATAAGTCCGTTATGTTCTCTGCAGACATTAGAATGGCCAGATACGCGATAGCCAAGTAAGCGTGTTTTTTCAGCAATTAAGAGAAGAGAAACAGGCCGCCAATCACAGCATGAATTCAATTTGACGTAATAAATAACGAATGGAGTTTTTATTAACTTACACAATATTAAGGCTTTAAATCTGAGAACAGACCTCAAGAGGAAGCCTGAAGCGACACCAACGTCTATTCTTAACGCAACGCACGCCATTTGAATATGACTAAGCTACTTCGCTCATACTTATATAGGAAAACTCCGCTGAGATTATTATAACAACGGTTTAACATCTATATTTAAAATAAGGTTAACAACGAGAATGCCTCTTAATAAACAAGCTTATAGCGGGTTATCATAAACAATCACTATGAACCCCATACCAACCGCGTCGCCAACACAAAACCAAACAACAATAGAAAGAACCAAATAATCCGCTGAAAGGTGGACGCATCAAACCTATTCGTTAATTGCTGCCCTATCACTGACGCAATAACAGCCACAGGCAATAGTAACAAATACAATCCAAGCAAGCGTGACGTAATCAATCCTGCGCCAAAATAAGTAAGCGGAATAATTACCCCGCTGAGAATATAAAAGCCACTAATCGTACTTTTAAACTCTCCCGGCCCCCACCCTCTCAGATTACCGTAGATACTAAAAACGATACCTCTCAATGCATATGCAGACCCTAACATGCCCGCCAGACAACCAAATAGATAACTCCAACCCTCTCCTTCCAAACGATAGTTAGAAGATGGCAATAATTGCCATGCTGCCATCATGACCAATAAAATACCCAGCACTCCCTTAGCGATACCCTCGTTACCAAAACTCAGTAACAGCACACCTAACGGGATGCCAACGAGTGCAGCGATCGACGTCCTTTTTAATGAGCCTAATTGCAATGATCGTCTATTTTTCCATAACGTAAAAAATGAAACCGTTGTAGATAAAAGCAATATCAGCGGTACGGCCTCGCGTAGCTCAATAAAGAGCGTCAATAATGGTACCGCAAGTAAACCATCACCAAATCCAATCGCCGATCTTAATAGAAGGGCCAAAAACAAGATAATACCAATAAAACCAAGACCATCTGTCTTCAATGCGAGCATAAGTAAACTTATAACATCATCCATTTACACCGTTTCCTTTTACAAAAAAATATTTTTGAGCCATACATAAGGACATGAATAATATGAAGGTTATCCAGAGCAAGATTTTCGGTAAAATCTAAGATAAAACATACAGTTAAGATAAGAACGATCACCACAGAGCGTGGCGATCGCCATATAAGATTTACGCGTTAGCTTAACGCTTCGCCCTTGAGGTTATTGCCTGCTTCAGGCTTGGGGGGCGATTGCGAATCTGTTTTCTTAGTCGCAAAGTGACTCTTAATCAAACAGAACAGCGTCACCGCAGTCAGTATCCAGAACCCCCAGGTAATCCACCCTCTAAAAAGAATTTCAAAATTACCATTAGACATCAACATCGATTGTCGGAAGTTATCTTCCAGCAAGGGACCTAAAATGAAAGCGATCAAGAAAGGTGCCGCGGGAATCTCAAGCCGCATCAAGAAATAGCCCAACCAACCCAAGGCAAACATAACCATGACATCAAACAATGAGTTGTTAATTGCATAGCTACCAAAGACACATAGAATCAGAACCGCAGGTAGAAGAATGGACTTAGGCACATCCGCTATATATTTGAAGATCCTGATAGAAAAGCTACCAAAAAATAGTAAGAAGACAGAGCTTAGAATCAACCCCATAAACAGTGCATAGACTAAACTACCATGGTCTTGGAATAGCAGGGGTCCCGGTTGAATGCCATGCACCATGAATGCACCGATAATAATTGCGGTAACGACATCACCGGGTATTCCGAGTGCTAATAACGGTATTAACGTAGAGCCACAAACACCGTTATTTCCTGCTTCAGAGGCGGCTACCCCTTCTATTTCACCTTTACCAAAATTAGCCTTATTGGGCGATTTACGCCGCGCTTCACTATACGATAAAAATGCAGAAGGGGCCGCGCCTATCCCTGGAATAGAGCCTAAAATGGCGCCAATAACACCGCCTCGACAAATGGTACGGAAACAACGTTTATACTCGCCGAAAGTCACATGCTCCCCCCCCAATTGCCGAACATTTCCATGCTTATCTGAAGGATGAATCGCAAACGCAATAATTTCTGGTAGAGCAAAAAGACCGATCAGCACAACAATAAAGTTGAGCCCACCCATCAGGTTGACGTTACCCATAATGAAACGATCAGTCCCGTATACTAAGTCAAGCCCAACAGTTGCCAGCAACAAACCCAACACCGCCGCGACTAAACCTTTCATTAACTGATCACCCGAGATGCCCGCAATAATCATCAGAGAAAAAACCATTAAGGTAAAAAACTCTGGCGGACCAAACCCCATCGCAAAAGAAGCGAGCCAACCCGCAAATAAAATCAAAGCTAGATTGGATATAATATCTGCCGTACACGACGCATAGAGCGCCATTCCTAACGCTTTGCCAGCCTGTCCATTTTCTGCCATCGGATGCCCATCAAGTATCGTGGCACTGGATGCTGGCGTGCCTGGCGTCTTAATCAGGATTGCAGGAATCGAGCCGCCAAATATGCCGCCCTTATAAACACCGAGCAATAGCAAAATACCCACTACAGGCTCTAGCGCAAAGGTAAATGGCAAGGTCAGTGCAACCGCCATCGTCGCTGACATACCGGGTATTGCTCCGCATATAACACCAATCACAACACCAATAGCGAGTGCCAATATGCTACCCGATTGAGTCACTAACGATAGCGCCTCTAACAGTGTGTCTAAGAAACTCATGGCAACCTCACAAAATCACTCTGGGGGATATCCACGCCAGCTATATGATAGAAAAAAACATACAGCCCGAGGGGTAGCAACAATCCAACACTCACCGCAGCAACACGATGCTGCGTGCGACAGATCAATAATGAAAATATTAGATAAGCGACACTTGAACCCCAAATCATCCCTAAATCAGGCAGCAACCAATAAAAAACAGCTAAAAAAGAAGCGAATAACGCTAAACGCAGCCACTTAAAAACTTCTTCGTTAAAAACACTCGAGACCTTTTCTTTATTCTCTTTATAGAGAGCTGTTTTAATCAATATTCCACCCCCTAATAACAATAACATCCACGCAATAGCGTTAGGCCAGAAGCTCGGTGAGAGCACAGCATGGGCGACATGATTAGGCGTAACAACAGCAAATGGAATAATAAAAATCATCAACAAAATAGCGGATATAAAAATAGCAAAACCAAGATATAACTCTTTTATATTTATCAACATAAAAACCTCTATGTATTAAAAATGAATACTTTATTACCGGTATCCATATAGAATTAAACTCTATTAGTTTATTTGCATCCCTAACTTCTCTACTATTCCGCGAAAGGCAGTATATTGAGCGTGAATAAATTCCTCAGCATCAGCAGGCCCCATATAGACCACCTGAGACCCTAGGCGAGTCATGGTATCAACGAATCCTGGCTCACTGGTTGTCGTTTTAAGCCACTGAGTCCACGCTTCGACACTTTCATTTTTCAAAGACTTTGGCCCTGCAATACCGGTCCAACCCACTAGTTTTTCTAGCTCTGGATGCCCCAGTTCCGCAGCCGTTGGCGCATCAATACCCTCAACTCTATCCTTTGTGGCAACCATCAGAGGCTTCATCTGACCATTGTTAATAAATCCCGCAACACTGGATGAGTTAGCACAGACAAAGGTGGCCGTACCATTTAATACCGCTGTTGCAGCGCCACCACCGCCATTCATGGGCAAGTGAATAGCCTCTTCAAGTGGGTTTTCCACACCGAAAGCATTCAATACCATAACGCCTGCAAGGTGTTGTAACGCCCCAACGCCGGAAGAACTATAAGTCACTGTTTTTGGCTTAGACTTTACTAAATCGATCAACTGAGACATCGACTCAATACCGCTTTCACTGCGGGTCACACAAACAATGGGATTGAGTTCGTAAATACCAACAAATTTAAAGTCGGCCAATGAATAAGGCATATTTGACTTCATGGCTAAGCTCACACTTTGCGAACCTGTACGTGCAGCCAACATTTTATAACCATCGCCTCTGGTATTAGCCACAGTAGCAGACCCAACAGCACCTCCCCCGCCAGTCTGATTCACGATGACAATCGGTTTGGCCACCTCATCAGTTAGTGACCGGGCTAAAGCACGGGCTGATATATCGGTAGGCCCGCCTGTACCAAATGGAATAATCAAAGAAATGGGTCGTTGTGGATAATCAGCAAAAACGGGGCCAGCCAGCAGAGCACTCACACTGACTAACGATACGACTTTAAAAACTGTTTTTTTAATCTTTGCAATAGGGCTACTTATTGTCATTTTTATTCTCCATAAGCAAGCAACGGTTTCCCCTATTTCCTTTCACAGAATAGGAAAATTTTTAATCAGGTCTTCGTCAGCAGAATGGATGCATACAATCTTTCTACTGGCGTCAAACCTCAGAAAGTAGCCTATGCATCAGAAATAATAATGTAAAATGATATTTTTTTAATTATTACAACAACTTTTTTTAAGTGGAAAATAATATTGAGCCATTTGCCACGTTTATAAGATACTAAAAGCAGATATTGAGGGCTTGTTAATAACGGTTGCCCTGCATAAGTGATAAGTGATAAGTGGTCGTAACGTGAATAATTCATAGGGGAATGATGGTTTTATACTGAGGCTGCAGACTTATGCTGTGCTTAGGGAAGGTGCTAATAAGTCCGTTATGTTCTCTGCAGACATTGGAATGGCCAGATACGCGAAAGCCAGAGGCGTAATTAACTTATTCGTACCTTCCTTAGCTCATACTGAGATATGCTTAAGCGATTCTAGGCCATTTATTTTGGCATTTACTTCCCTTCCAGCATTGATTCACGTTCCCTCTTTAGCCCTCTCGCCATATCTCGAAACATGTTCATTAAGAAAATAACAAAGTCTTGATGGTTTTCATTATAAAGATCGTGAAAGACGGCAGAACTCACTTCTAATACTTCACTATCAGAATAGGCGACGCCATCCCCTTGTCGAGTATTCAGTGTAATCATGGCTGAAACACCTACCTGCTCCCCTGCTAAATACTCCCTTATCAGTCGAGTTTCACCTGAATGATGCTGTACTAAATGCACTGAACCACTTAAGACAACATAAAACTCATTCGCTGAGTCACCCTGATGAAAAAGGTAATCACCTGCTCGAAGCTGAGCCGTTTTGCCCTGATTCATTAGAAATTTTATGGTTGTTTCAGAAAGTGCGCCAAACGCCGAAATAGATGCCAGGTTAGCGATTTCAGGAGAAGAAGGCATATCACTAGACATATAAACCTCGAATGTTAAGCAGCTCAATTATAAGCAACATAGGATATACCAATGTGCATAACTCCAATGAATAGGAGAAAGAATCTATGATTATGGTTAGACCTTCAAGCGATTTTTGCCCATCGCTTCCGCCAGCTCTGAGATTAGCTCTTTAGTGAGGTGCGCTTTACTGCTGTCTTCTTTCTCGATGAGCCCTAGTATTCGCTGAGGTGCATTCTTAGTGAATGGGATACGTTTGAGAAGCAAAGTACCTGGATATTGAATATGACATTGCGGCACCACGGAAACACCAAGGCCATGATAAACCATGGTAGAAATAGCTTCGAGGGTATTCAGCTCCATCGTATCCTTGACGGTGATCGCTTCATCCTTCAAAAATTGATCAATGAGCTGACCCACCCAAGCCGCCTTACTGAAACGTATAAACGGATTGTTTTGCAACAACACTTCAGGTGGTTCATCTGGCGAATCTATGTGGGCAATCACAATCAGAGGCTCTATACCAAAAGGCCTCCAGATTAAACCAGGCCGATCCATAGGCGGCTCACTGATGATCGCCGCATCTATAGCCCCGCGTTCAACTTGAGTGATTAAAGAACTAGACAGCCCACTGGACACCGAAATATGCAATTGTGGCAAAGATTGACGCAATCTAGCCAAGGCAGGCGGCAGTGCACCTGTCAATATCGTTGGCACCGAGCCCAGCGAGAGCTGTCCTGTCAACTTATCCATGATGGCGGATGTTTCCATAAACTGTTCGTAATGCCTAACTGCTTCTCTCGCTTTAGGCACCACAGCCATACCAGCCTTGTTCAAGGTCGGCGGTCTTCTGGTCCGGTCGAAAAGAGTCATATTCAACTCTTCTTCTAAGGTTTTCATTTGCATGCTAACCGCTGCTTGGGTGATGAACACCGCTTCAGCCGCCTCGATAAATGATCCTTTATCTGCAATTGCAACTAAGGTTTTCAGATGACGAATAGACATGTTAACTATCCCAATAAATGCTAAGACTAATCACAACAACAGCCTTTATATCATAAAAAATTATACAAAATAAAATATTTAAAATATAAATTCAGAATTAATTACTCTATCACATGCATCATGTGAGTAAGTACACGCTTTTTATTAAAATCGCATGAACGCTACATTGTTGGAAATACTCGTAGTCCCAGCAAAGATAAACAAGGTGATAAGGAGAAGGTTCAACCGGCCTTGGAATGACCGGTCTCGGCTGAAAAGCGGGTAATGACAACGACGCTATACTACTAGCAAAATACAACCTAGCAATAGTCATAACCATACATTTTTAAATGTATCTTTAGATACGTTTAAATCGATGACCTGCAGAAACATAAATCGATCATTAGCCTATTATAGTAAGCTCTCAAGATATGTAATACTGGGCATTCAACACCAAATCAAGCTCTCAACAAACAGACCAATGCCAAATAAAGTCTGCTCTCTGAGAATATGTATCATTGATCAGTTTTGCAGTAGCTCTTTCCAATTCCCTGGATATACGGCATAGAAGATTGTCGCATTCTCGCCTTCGTATTTCAGTTCTGTCCCTTTAGGAATCCAGAGTACGTCTCCTGCCTGAGCCTCAAAAATACCTTCCCCAGTCACTAATTTGAAGCACCCATCAACCACATAGACCACTTCATCATACAGAACTGTCCAAGCGATAGAGCACTGATCAAACCGTGCTAAACCGGCTCCCATGGTAGAGCTGATATCTGTTGATACTGCACGCCCTACTTCCGCATAGCCCGGCGGACCACCACGATGAGCAAACTCAATTGCATTACTTTTTATATGTTTAACTAACATAACTACCTCAAAAAAACGGACATCCGTGTCTAACAGTAAAACCTACAAAGCCAGCAACAAACTCAAAGCACGCCAAGCGCCCTAGGAATAAACAAAGACAGTTCTGGCACGAAGGTGGTAACGATCATAACGGGGATACCCACTGCGCCTATTAGGTAGAGCGCAGGCATAACTGATTTATGAATCGAGACCTGACCGATGCGGCAAGCCATATAGAGAATAGGCGCGACCGGAGGACTGTTTGCACCAATCACCACTGAACAAGCGACAATTGAAGCATAATGTACGGGGTCTACCCCGATGGTATTTATCAGTGGCATGAACAGTGGAGCGATGACAACGGTGACTGACAGATCATCCATAATCGCTCCGGTAAAGATCAGAAAGGCATTTACCATCAGCAGGATAAGTATCGGGTTTTGTACCAATGTTGTGATCGCTTCAGTCAGCTCTTGAGGGACACGTTCTGCCGTCAAAATTCTGCCGATCATAAATGAGAACAGTAGGATAAGAATAATCGTACCCGTTGTTTCACCCGCAGCGATAACGCTTTCCCTTAGCTGTTTAAAGGTCAAATCTTTATAGATAAAAAAACCAATAAATATCGCGGTGACCACTGCCACTGCTGCAGCCTCTGTCGGCGTAAAAATACCACCGTAGATTCCCCCTAGAATAATAAACGGCATAGATAACGCTGGAATCGCATTCTTAAATATTGAACCCCGCGTACGGTCACCCAGATTAAAACCAGATACCTCCTCTTTAAACAACCGGTTAGCGCAGAAACGGTTAAATAAAACGAGGCCGATAATCAGCAATAAACCCGGGCCGATAGTTGCAGCAAACAAGGCAGTTATAGACTGACGCGTTACCACACCAAATAGAATTAGAGTAATTGATGGTGGTATCAAAATGCCTAATAAAGAAGACATCCCCAGCAATGCGCTGGAATAGCCTCGTGGGTACCCTCGCTCTGATAAAGGCCCAATCATAATCGTACCGATGGATGCCACAGCAGCGGTTGCAGTACCGGAAATGGCGCCAAAAATACCCGATGCAAATACCATCGAAGCCCCCATACCACCACGACGCCCCATAACAATTAGTTCAATAAAATCAACCAATCGCCGAGCTATACCTCCACTTTTCATCAAGTAACCCGTCAGTACAAATAACGGTAAAGCTAACAAAATAATATGATCAAGCGACCTGAAGCCCTGCAATAACAAGGTGGTCATTTTCACATCAAAAATAAAAACCAGATAACCCAGCACTGCAGCAAAAGACCATGCTACAGGCACCCCTACGGCCATCAAAAAAATTAATAGAAATACAGCCCAGATAGCCATTACTCTTCCTCTGCTTCTTTAACATTGTGGCAAGCTCGACCGGTAAACAAATCTCTTAAGGCATAGAGAAAACACCCAACACTGGCCAGAATAATTGCTCCCTGAGCAACCAGTTGTGGAATATCCAACCCTTCTGTGTACTGAGGTCTACGTATCGCAAAAGACAGCATTCGCCAGGAGAGATATACAAAGAAAGCACATGTACTAACCATAATCAGAGCGATCACTTTCTGATGACACTTCTGCCAGAATGATGATTTGATCTGCTGCGGCAAAAAATCCACCACCAAATGCTCAGCTCGTCGACTAGCAATTAATGCTCCTGTCATGTAGAGCCACATAGCACTGATAAGGGCCAACTCATCAAGACCGATAACAGATATTTCAAGCACATAGCGGGTAATTACCTGAAAGAACACGAGTCCAGCAACAGCGGCACTCGTCAGCAGAACCATATTCTCAAGAATAACGGCGAACCACTTATCTAACTGAGTCCAAAAGGCTCTCATAGGGCTTCTCCGAAGAGATCTGACCCCAAAAAATGGAGCCAGATACAGTTAATTTTAAAGCGTAGGTGCCTGTTCCTTCAGCTGTTGAACAATATCTTCACCCAGCTCGTCAACCATCAGAGGCCATACTTTTTCACGTGCGGCATGCGCCAATTCACGCAGCTCTTGGTCATTCAACTCAATATATTTCATACCCGAAGCCACCGCTTGATCAACATAGTGTTGATCGCGGCCTTTTGCTTCCTTGAACTGCTTTGACATCACGTTGACGGCGGCGTCAGAGATAACTAATTTTTGATTCTCCGACAGTTCATCCCAAACTTCCATATTCATAGATAGGGCCCCGGTTACAAAGGTGTGCTTGGTACGAACGTAATAATCCAGCACATCACGGAAGTATTCATAATCCCAATAGATAGTGTTACCCGCATCGCCATCAACAACACCGGTCTGGATAGAAGTGTAAACTTCACCCCAAGTAATCGCTGTCGCTTGATACCCTAATGCCTGTAAAGTTTGAGGATTGGGAAAGTTAGAAGGGACCCGCACTTTCATGCTCTTTGCACCTTCGATCGTCGTCGCATAACGACCTCTAGATGCCACACCGGCAAAGCCTTCTGGCCAGGCACCGAAGTATTTTAATCCTAGGTCAGCATGGATATCACCGTTGATTTTGTTCAGCCAGCCCCCCTGTTTATATGCATCAAATGCTTGCTCCCAGTCTAAGAAGAGATAAGGCGTATTACGCAGTCCCATTTTTTTGTCATAAGAGGTCAATGGCCAGTTAAGCATCAAATCAACCTCACCCACCACTAGCAAATCGAAGACCTCTTTTTGGTCACCTAACTCATCCTGATAAAAGATATCCACTTTAATTTCGTCATCGGTGCCTTGGGTTCGCTCCTCAATCTGAGCAGCCCAATACTCAATCGCTTCAGCTGCAGGAGACCCCTTTGCCCCCGAATCAGTAGCGAGCTTCAATTCAACCGCATCGGCCTGCACGGGCATGCTTATCGCTGCAGCTGTAACAACAGGAGCAAGGAGTGTGAGTAATTTTTTTAGTTTCATTGGACACCTAATTATTTTATTAATATTTTGGCAGAACCATTACAGTTCTGATCGACTTGCAAACCGGGCCATCTGCATACGCAGAGGCACGCCTATTCGTAGGAAAACCTTTGGCGGCAACCAAGATGGATTGCCAGATACTTCAATCATGTCTTGCAGTAACGCACTCTTTTTTCCGGCAACCATATCTGCCAGCATCATTCCTGAGATTGTCCCTCTTGCTGCACCAACACTCTGATCGCAACATGATGCATAAACACCGTCCTCAACCTCACCGAAAAAGGTTTCAAAATTGCTAGACAAACCGCTAGCGCCGCCCCAGGTATACTCAAACTTCACCTCAGTTAGGTGGGGGTAGCGAACGACAAACCCTTCCCAGTGACGCTTGTGCATCTTAGGCAGTAGCTGGCTGGGCGTATTGTAGTCGTGAGCATAACGATAAGAATTACGAATAATAAGGCGTCTATCCTGAGTCATCCGCACCGTAGTACCGGCATGATCAGCGGGTGTAATTCCCCAATCTGTTTGACCACCATAGACAACCATTTCTGCATCAGTGAGAGGTCGCGTCATACTGGCAAAGGTCATGACGGGAAGAATCCGGTTACGCATGTAACCCAGTTCGGGAGTAAATATATTCGTAGCAAGAATAATCTGCTTACAACTAACCTTAACGCCATTATGAGCGGTAAGCTCAAAGCCATCGTTAATACGTTTAATCTCAATAATCGGCGTCTGTTCTACTACTGTCACATTGTCAGGCATAGTATCAGCTAACCCTCGCATCAGGGCAGCAGGTTGCATTAACATCCCTCCGGGAGTGAATATAGCGGCATTGTAATAATCCGTACCAAATACATTTTGCATCTCAGCAGAACTAAGCCGGTGGTAGGTTTCATTGCCCTGTTGAAGCAGTTGCTCATAGTGATTCAGGTGCTTCTCACCCCGCGCGCCAACTGCCGCTTGATACTTACCCCCTTTTGACCACTGACAATCAATTGAATACTTATCAATCTGGGTTTCAAAATAATCAATCGCGGCTCTGTTTAAACGGATTATTTTCTCTTTCTGCTCTTTACTACCGAGTTCTAAATCCCGCTTATGGGGCTGGTCGATCACAAAACCAGAATTTCTCCCCGAAGCCCCCTGACCAATTTTCAGCGCATCGATTAGCAAGAAAGATTCATCCGGCATATTTTCCGCCAGCCTTCTTGCTGCAGCATTCCCAACAAATCCCCCGCCAATTACCACTGTGTTGAACTGAGCGTTATCCTCAAGTGGCGAAAAGCAACTGACATTATTCAGTAGCTCATACCAACCACACTGGTTGTCATACTGCGGAAGGATCATTTTTTACCTCATTTAAAGCTTTTTTTAATTAAAGCCATTCAGTCTCAGAATCACTGAGCACTCTACAATTCTGATAATTATTAACACAATCCATAAATCTCTCTACTTTTTACTGCAATATTAAGCAATAATAATGCCTATCATAAGTAATATTTATAATAAGACAATGAAACCCTCACAATTACTCGACTCCAACTTATTGCATAATTTTGTAGTGATTGCTGAATCCCAATCACTTACGGATGCGGCCTTACGGCTCAATGTCACTCAACCCGCAGTATCACAATGCCTGCGCCAACTTGAGCAACAGATAGGCACTGAACTTGTCGTTCGACGCACCAAACCGGTACGACTCACTGTTGCAGGTGATGTTCTTAAAAAACATGCGGATACTATTCTTGGTGACCTCCGGCGATTAAGCGCAACGGTACGTGAAGCAGCACAAACCGGTCAGGTTAAGTGCCGATTAGGCTTGGTGACCTCATGCTCAGAAATATTTGGCAGCAAACTACTTGCCGGGTTAAGTAGTCAGACTCAGCAACTTATTATGAAAAGCGGCCTTACAACTGGCTTGCATCAGCAATTTCTTAACCGTGATATCGACATTCTGATTTCGGATTTAACATTAATGGAAGAAGAAAACCTGCTGCGCTTTAGCTTAATACGCGACCCGATGCTACTCGCTATTCCAGAGAGATATTATTCTGCTGACTCTTTTTCTCTAAAACAGCTAGCCGCAGAAGTGCCTATCATCAAATACAGCCGAACATCAAATATCGGCGCCTACAGTGAGGTCGTACTCCGTCGGATGCAAATAAAAACCAATATACGTTATGAAACTGATGACACCCACACCCTCATGAGTTTTGTTAAAGATGGACACGGCTGGGCTATTCTTAGCGGTATCTGCTTGTCACAAGTAATTGATAAGCTCAAAAACGTGCGTATCGTTGAGCTGGACAACAGCCGCCACTACAGAGATATCAATCTGATAAGCCGTAAAGGTGAGCTCGGCTCAATGCCTGAACAGGTAGCAGAATCAGTGAAAACTATTTTTTTTGATAAAATCTTTCCGAGTCTAAAAAAAGTTTCCCCTTGGATGACACCTGAGAGATACGACATTGATTGATCACTTTAACGGTAGAGCCAGCACAATTCATCAGTAATATCCGAGATCTATCATTTAAAGCACTATTGCTCACTGGTAACGCATGACAATACGGATTCAACTTGGCTAAGTTGCACCAGACCACTAACAGCAGCTATACATGTCGACTCACTTCACAAGTGCAATAAACGACGACTTCAAGCAATATAACTGCAATACCAGAAACCTCTAAAGTGATGTCCAGTTGCTGTTAACCATTACACCTTGGCTATAAGCCCGGAAGAATATGAATCAAAGAATGTCGCTTAGGGAGGTGTCCACGCTGGCTGGGGAAGATCAGACAACTGGGGATACAACCTGATGCAGACTGACCCCGGTTTTTTTGCATAGTGATCGTTGTCTAATTCCAAGACGGTTATATCGATCTAATTTTAGATGGCTCTCGTAGTAAAAGGATGTCTAAACATGACTCATAAGGTATCTATGAAATACTCTCTGTCTATCACAGCGCTGTTACTGCTGAATATGCTAACCGTGTCTCCTTACAGCAGCGCTGATAGCCCAACAGAAACAAAAGACCAGGCCTGCGCGGCTTCGGCAAAACACTTACTGGATTACAATTTTTCAGTGTTGGGGAGCCAGCAGCAGGTCAATCTGTGTGACACCTATGGTTCAAAACTGATCCTGATCGTTAACACAGCCAGTAAATGTGCTTTTACGCCCCAGTATGATGGCCTTGAATCACTGTATTCCCGTTATAAAGAACAAGGCTTGGTGGTGTTGGGCTTTCCTTCGAATGACTTCGCCGGGCAAGAGCCTGGCACTGAAAAACAAATCAAGAACTTCTGCCAACTAACCTATGGTGTCAATTTCCCGATGTTCGAAAAGGTACACGTGAGAAAAGGCGAAACCGGTATATCCCCTTTTTACCAGCAACTGGCAAAGGTGTCTGGCGAATATCCCGAATGGAATTTCCATAAATATCTGATCAGCCCCCAAGGGGAGGTAGTGGCCAGTTTTAAAAGCCATATCAAGCCGAATGATCCCATGATCATTAATATGATAGAGCAGCATCTACCAGGTGCAGTGACGAATGAATAACCCACCGGATCAAAAAAGTGCCCCCGTCCCTCAATCAAGAATATCCCGACTGGCACGTATGGGATCCCTCGCGGGACGTATTGCCGGTAATGTCGCGTTGGCCGGTGGCAAAAGTCTGGCACAGGGAAAAAAACCATTGATGTCGGACCTCTTGTTAACCCCCAGCAACCTGAATCAGGTGGCTGATAAGTTATCCAACATGCGCGGCGCCGCCATGAAGATGGGACAACTGTTATCGATGGATTCGGGCAACTTATTGCCGGATGAGCTCGCCTCGATACTGGAACGACTCCGCTCAGACGCGGTAACGATGCCGATGTCACAGTTGGTCATGGTGCTAGAACGTCATTGGGGAGAAAACTGGGACGAGCAGTTTCAGCGGTTCTCTTTTAAACCACTGGCTGCAGCTTCTATTGGACAGGTCCATGAAGCCACCTGCAAACAGGGACGGCATCTGGCAATTAAGGTGCAATATCCCGGTGTGCGGCAAAGTATTGATAGCGATATTGACAACGTTTACAGCTTGTTACGCCTGACAGGGATTATTCCAAAATCACTGGATCTCCAGCCACTTATGGATGAAGCCCGACAGCAATTGAAGCAGGAAGCTGATTATCAGATGGAGGGGGCTTACCTTGATATCTATCGGCAGCACCTGCAAACCTTTGGTAGCAATGCAGACCTGATTATACCAACCTACCATGCTGATCTTTCCACCACGGAAATCTTAGCCATGGACTATGTGGCAGGTGAATCACTGGACAGCTTGCGCTCAATGCATGCTGATAAGCGAACCGATATTATGTCACTGATATTCAGCCTTTTCTTCGCTGAACTGTTTGATTTCAACTGCATTCAAACCGACCCCAATCTCGCTAACTACCTCTATCAGGCCGACAGCCATAAGCTGGTGTTATTGGATTTTGGAGCGGTTAGAACCTTCGATCCCGGTTTCGTTACGCTGTATCAATCCGCCATGAGTGCTGCCATCCGCGAAGATAAACCAGCCTTAGACGCGGCCTTACAAACACTCGGTTTTTTCCAGAGTGGTAAGAAGATAGAAAACCGGCAAGTGGTTTTAGATATATTTATCATGGCCGCCGAACCGCTACGTTACGAAGGTAAATATGCGTTCGGTGAATCGGATTTAGCCAAGCGGATTCAAACGTTGGGTCTCAGTGTCAGCAGAGACCCCGATGACTGGCATACGCCACCGCCTGATGTGCTGTTTTTACACCGAAAAATGGCTGGTTTGTATTTAATGGCGGCAAGATTAAATGCCTCCGTTAACGTGCAGGCTTTATTTTCAGATTACATTATCAATCAGGCACCTTGAGACAAGCGCTTAATATTGTCTCGTATAGCCAGTAAGTATAAGCGTGCCAAACCGGTTTACCACAGAGGATTCTGAAAGCACAGTGGAGAGCGCGGAGATAAAGCGATAAAAAGGGCTTTGCCCCTGTGGTATGGCTCGAACCCACGAGGGATCTCACCCTCCCCCCACATTTCGGACACAAAAAAGCCCAGTCGTTAGACTAGGCTCTTTCATTTTGAATTAGATGGCGGTGAGGGAGGATTACTCGTCGTTACACTCCTCGCCCTTCGGGCTATCGTCGCAAGCTCCGATGTGGTCTCGCTTCGCTCGGCTCGAACCACGAGGGATCTCACCCTCCTCTCACATTTCGGACACAAAAAAGCCCAGTCATTAGACTAGGCTCTTTCATTTTGAATTAGATGGCGGTGAGGGAGGATTACTCGTCGTTACACTCCTCGCCCTTCGGGCTATCGTCGCAAGCTCCGATGTGGTCTCGCTTCGCTCGGCTCGAACCACGAGGGATCTCACCCTCCCCCCACATTTCGGACACAAAAAAGCCCAGTCGTTAGACTAGGCTCTTTCATTTTGAATTAGATGGCGGTGAGGGAGGGATTACTCGTCGTTACACTCCTCGCCCTTCGGGCTATCGTCGCAAGCTCCGATGTGGTCTCGCTGCGCTCGGCTCGAACCACGAGGGATCTCACCCTCCCCCCACATTTCGAACACAAAAAAGCCCAGTCGTTAGACTAGGCTCTTTCATTTTGAATTAGATGGCGGTGAGGGAGGGATTCGAACCCTCGATACCTTGCGGTATACACACTTTCCAGGCGTGCTCCTTCGGCCACTCGGACACCTCACCACGTATATTGCTTACGTTGTCTTTTCAGACTTATAACCTGCACGTCTACGTGCTCGTTACCATCGTCGTAAACTCCGATGTTCTCTCCGGCTTCGCCTCCGAGTCAACCACTCGGACACCTCACCACGTATATTGCTTACGTTGTCTTTTCAGACTTATAACCTGCACGTCTACGTGCTCGTTACCACCAGCGTAAACTCTGATGACGCTCTGAGTTGTTAATCAGAGGCCGCGTACTTTAATAGAAATCAGGAGGTAAATCAAACGTATGACAGGCTTTTTACCGACTTTATTCTAGATTCATGGCCAGCATTAGCTCAAGCCGAATTGACAGCACTCATCAATAATCAATAAAACCCCACCTAGGCATTATGCCATGGGTGAGGCTTATTGATTGTTAAGAGATCAGGGACGGGACATATCCCTATGGGCTCTCTCTTAGTCAGCCTGACGGCGAAGGAATGCTGGAATATCGAGGAATTCCATATCATCCGTGCCGGTTTTACGGCTATCACTAACGGGCTCTGGTTCCACGACAGGGTTATCCTGTGCACGCACAGAGTCATTGCGATTGCGCATTACCGTTGGCAGCTCTAGCTGACTGTAATCACTCACCGCGCTAGCGGCACGACGTGATCCGGTCGCGGCAGTGGCGCCATTGCTCACCATGCGGATATCTTGCTTCTCAACACCGCCAAGGCCGGTGGCCACAACCGTTACTTTAATTTCATCGGTCATTTCAGGATCGATAACCGTACCGACAACGACCGTCGCGCTGTCAGAAGCAAACTCTTCAATCACCTGACCCACATCGCTGAATTCACCCAAGCCTAAATCAAGACCGGCGGTGATATTCACCAGAATACCGCGCGCGCCCATCAGATCGACATCTTCCAGCAGCGGGCTACGAACCGCCGCTTCAGCCGCTTCAACCGCGCGATTTTCACCACGCGCAGAACCAGTACCCATCATTGAGGTACCCATCTCTGACATCACCGTGCGCACATCGGCAAAATCGACGTTGATCATACCCGGACGAATAATCAGATCAGAAATACCCTGTACCGCACCTTTCAGTACATCATTGGCTTCATCAAAGGCTTTCATCAGGGTGCAGTTTTTACCCAGCACCTGTAGCAGCTTCTCGTTCGGCACGATAATCAATGAATCAACATGTTCGGATAGCTCTTTGATTCCCTGATCGGCAATCAGCATCCGCTTGCGGCCTTCAAATGGGAAAGGCTTTGTCACCACTGCAACCGTTAGAATACCCAGCTCTTTTGCCACCTCAGCGACAATCGGTGCGGCACCGGTGCCGGTACCACCGCCCATGCCAGCGGTAATAAACACCATATCGGCGCCGCTCAGCATTTCGACGATTTGTTCGCGATCTTCCAACGCCGCATCGCGTCCAATATCTGGGTTCGCGCCAGCGCCAAGCCCTTTGGTGATCTCGCCACCTATCTGTAGGACATTGCGCGAGCCCATATTATTCAACGCCTGCGCATCCGTATTAGCACAGATAAACTCAACCCCGTCGACCTCTGAGGTGACCATGTGCTGGACCGCGTTACCGCCGCCACCGCCCACGCCAATCACCTTAATGACAGCGTTCTGTGCTATATTATTAACCAGTTCAAACATGTCCCATTCCTCCAGGTTCAGTGCCCAACCCGCACCTGTTGTGTTGCTTATTATTTCATTGGTTTATTGACTATCGTTCACACCTTGTGAATACCTCGATAGCCGTTATTTTATCGTGCTAATCCCGCAGCGAAGCAACGCTCAGAAGTTTCCCTGAAACCACGTTTTCATCCGCTGTAAAACATTAATTCGTTCAACATCTTCATCAACCGGTACCGCTTCAACCATGCTCTGATTGTCTTGCTTAGCATACTGCAGCAAGCCAATACCGGTGGCATAGATGGGGCTATTCAGAATATCCCCCATCCCACGTACTCCTTTCGGAAAGGCTAACCGTACTGGCATATGAAAAATTTCTTCTGCCAGCTCGACAGCGCCTTCCATCTTCGCAGTACCGCCAGTCAAAACGATACCTGCCGCGACTAAGTCTTCAAAACCGCTACGGCGTAACTCAGCTTGGATGAGTGTAAATAGCTCGTCGTAACGGGGTTCAACCACTTCGGCCAGCGCCTGTCGAGACAGATTCCGTGCTGGACGATCGCCGACACTGGGTACCTTAATCGTATCATCGGCATTGGTCAGTTGCGCCAAGGCGCAAGCATATTTAATTTTAATCTCTTCTGCGTGAGGTGTCGGTGTGCGTAAGGCCATGGCGATATCGTTGGTTACTTGATCGCCGGCTATCGGAATCACCGCGGTATGCCGGATAGAGCCACCGGTGAAGATGGCAATATCGGTGGTACCACCGCCCATATCCACCATACAAACACCCAGCTCTTTTTCATCTTCTGTCAGCACAGAATAACTCGACGCCAGCTGTTCCAGTACCGAACTGTCCACCGCTAAACCGCAACGCTGAACACATTTTTCAATATTCTGTACGGCATTGACCGCACCAGTAACCAGATGCACCTTGGCTTCTAATCGCACCCCGGACATACCCAACGGTTCACGAATACCTTCCTGATTATCGATCACATATTCCTGTGGCAAAATATGGAGAATCTTTTGATCTGCGGGTATAGCCACCGCACGAGCGGCATCGATGACGCGTTCTAAATCGTGTTCCATTATTTCGCCCTCACGGACAGCCACAATGCCGTGAGAGTTCATGCTATTGATATGACTACCGGCAATGCCTACCGTCACCGAGTGAATTTTGCAGCCCGCCATGAGTTCGGCTTCTTCTACCGCACGCTGAATTGAGTGCACGGTGGACTCAATATTGACCACCACACCCCGTTTAAGCCCGCGAGACTCATGCGAACCAATGCCAACGATATCGATCGTGCCGTCTAAACCGACCTCACCCACTAGACACACCACTTTCGAGGTGCCTATATCCAGTGCCACGATCATAGTGCTTGTCATTGCCATATCCGTCACATGTTAGAAATTCGCGCTTCTCGTACAGAAGCGCCTAAATTATCAGACTGCGGTTTGTTGCAGCGCTGAGTATTATTCAATCAATACCGGATATTTGTTGATCCGGGTAAACCATTCTTTTCGTCTGCGCCGTTATTATTGATAATAACAGCAAAAAATAAACCCAATAACGACTAAAAATGAATATTTATCACGACAAAAGTCTGTGTTAACAAAATACGCGCCAAAAACTCAGTCTATTTATCTATATCGGCCATATTTTGTTATCTTGAGTGGAAAATTCCCTTGTCACATCAGCGACTACAATAAATATAGCATCTCTTCAGCTGGCACTCTATTTTTATCATATATACCATGTTTTTTGTATAAAAAATAACCAATAATCAATATTTTGTTTTGAATCATAAAATAATAATCATTATTTAATCTTGATGATTTTGAGAAATTTCAATATTTAATATTGATGATTTATGGATTTTTCAAAATCTTATTTTGATTATTCACTAAAAATCAACACGTCATGTTGATATCAAAATAGAGAACTTAGGCTCGGTATATTAATCGTTCTGCCACGAAAAAGGAGATTAGCGATGATCGCTCGGGTAGTGATAGCCGGTATCGAGTTCATCCCAATTCTGCAACTCGGGTGACTGCTGTAAGTAAGTTCTAATGGTGGTTGATCCATCAGCGAGATAGCTGCTATCAAGAAAGTTTGCTAACACCTCAGCCCCCTGTGAGGTAGCCGCTTGCAGACAGAAGGCAAGGTAACGAGGGAAAGGCAGAATATCATCCCGCCAAAGGGCACCATCATAGTACTGACCAACTCTCGCATCATATTCCTGCGGCGTGATACACTTATTCAGGCGATAATCATCATCGCTATATTCAGTGCACATCCGCCCTTTTAACAACCCCTTGTCGAGCGCTATCGTCTCTAACGGCTGCACATCGACTTCAATCCAGCGAAACCGATGCTCGCGTTCATAAAGCGCGCTAAACTGTTCGACGCTGCATTCAAATTGACTACAGATAATCGCATCAACGGCTGACACCTGCGTTGCACAAGATGCCAGATAAGCACTCTCGGGGTCAGCACCATGCCGACTCAGAAAGACAACGCCCACTTTGTTGAAGATACGACGATAGCCCGGTACTCGTACCAAACGAAAATTTTGTAACCCTGGTACGGTTTGCAACGCTGACGCCTCGGACAGCAGCGATCCATAGCCGATAACCGAGATCATCGATCCAATATTTCCAATTGTTCGGCATCCGGATCGGATTCAGAGGCTTTTTCCAGCAATTTTTTATCCAACTCTTTTTTATTCTTCACCCCCAGCCTATGCAGTGAAGCCGCCTGACTGATCAAGTTACCTCGCCCACTGCTGAGTCGTTTATGAGCGGTTTCATAGGCCGCCTGAGTACGCCCTAAGTGTCGACCGACATCGTCGAGTGCTTCAACAAAACCGACAAACTTATCATGTAACTCACCGCCGCGTTGCGCTATCTCTTGCGCGAAACGGTTTTGACGTTCATAGCGCCAGATATTATTGATAGTACGCAGTGTAACTAACAGCGTTGACGGGCTCACGAGAATAATATTGCGATCATAAGCGAAACTGAATAGCTCTTTATCCTGCTGTAGTGCCAATAAGAAAGCCCCTTCAACGGGGATAAACATCAAGACAAAATCGAGTGAGCGTACGCCATCTAAACTCTGATAAGCTTTATCACTTAAACCGCGAATGTGCTGACGAATCGATTGTAGATGCCCCGTGAGCGCCTGTTCCTGTGGCCGCGACGCGTCACTCGAACAATATTTTTCATAGGCCGTGAGGGAGACTTTGGCATCAACGATGACATCCTTATCATCCGGCAGGCGGATAATCACATCGGGCATATACCGCTGCCCCTGTTCATTCAGAGACACCTGAGTTTCATACTCATAACCTTTGCGCAGCCCAGACTGTTCTAAGACGCGTTCAAGGATCACTTCACCCCAGTTACCCTGAGTTTTACTTTCACCTTTAAGCGCGTTGGTCAGATTGACGGCATCGGCACTCATCTGTTGATTGAGCTCTTTTAGCTGATTGATCTGCTCATATAATGACCGTCGGTCCTTGGCTTCTTTATCGTAGACATCATCAACACGACGCTTAAATTCACCTAATTGATCCCGTAAGGGGGTTAACAACGAGCCTAGCGAGTCATGATTAGCCGAGGTAAATTTAGCCGACTTTTCTTCAAAAATTTTATTCGCTAGGTTCTGAAATTCACCTTTTAACTGATCTCTGGCTTCTGTTAACAGTTGTAGCTTTTCAGATTGTGATTCCCGTTCACTTTCGAGCCGGCTTTCAAGTTCGGCGATCCGAGCCTGACGCTGACCGAGCAAGCGCTGCAAATTATCGGCTTGCTCATGCTGTTCAGCTAGCTCATCATCTTGTGCATATTTTTGTACTTCGATCTGCTGCAAGCGCACCTGATCTAATTCCAAATCACGAATACGCACACGGTTTTGCTGCTGCTCCTGCGTTAAAGTCTGCGCCTTATCTTCAACCCGACTCAACTCGACGTGTAAACGCTCCAGTTGCTCCTGACGTTGCTGCAGCGCCATCTCATATTCCTGTCGCTGCCCCGCCAACTGACTAGTGAGTTTCGCCTTAGCGAATTGCAGCAGCAGAAAACCCGCTAGCATACCCAACAGCAACCCCATGATTGCCGTGGCTAAAGCGTCATTCAATAAGGCTGTCAAAATCATCATCATGTCCTAGCGTCAGTGCGGCAACAAAAATCACCAGAAATAATACAGCAGCCCGGCCGATAAAAGGGTCAACGGTAGCATAATCAACAAGTTAACCTTGTCACCGAAAAGACGTTGAGTGACACCGACTGAAATAGCCGGAAAAGAAAGAAAAATACTACTCAACGGTATCCACCAATCCAACAAACGAAAGCCATAGGCCAATGCGGCAACCAACGTCAGGGCGCCGACATTACCGGTCATCACCACCCACACCGCTCCGTTTCGGCTTTTAAGAAAATCTGACTTATCCGCATCAGGCAGTTTATTTAACTGCCCTGCACTGAGTGCAGTCGACATCGACACAAAGCCGGCAAAAAGAAACAGAATCAGGGGTTCCAAGGGGCTACTCCACTATGACAAATATTTAGACGGGTATTGTAAGGGATTTTTTCATCTCAACCTATGGCAGAGCGTTCACTGACGACTAAAAAATAAGGTATTCAGCGTATCGCGCCGATCACATAATGCAATTATCCCTAAGCGCTCAGAAAGTGATATTATTGGCAGCCGATTTCCCCGCACTCAGCCACGCTGATGTTATATCCCGTGCGGGCCATTACCGCCACATTGAGAGAGATAGCATGACCCAATATCTGGTTGATGAAGCCATTGAAGATTACGCTTTTATCCATACCGGTGAAGAGCCGCCCCTGTTACAAGAGCTAATCGACAAAACCAACGAGAATATGGGCTGGCCACAGAAGCTTTCTGGCCGTTTAGTCGGCCGCACGCTGAAACTGCTCAGTGCTATCCATCAACCTAAAGTGGCCTTAGAAATTGGCATGTTTACCGGTTATTCTGCCCTCTCGATCGCGGAAGGCATGCCGGATGATGGACGTTTAATCTGCTGTGAAACCAACCCTAGAGCGATTGAGTTCGCACAAACATTTTATGACCGTAGCGAACACGGCCATAAAATTGAAGTTATCTTTGGGCGCGCCTTAGACACCATCGAAAAGCTCGATTTAACGCTCGACTTTACCTTTATCGATGCCGATAAGCGCAACTACCTCAACTACTATACTCGAGTAAAAGAGATGACTCGCCCCGGCGGCCTGATTGTACTCGATAATGTGCTTTGGTCTGGCAAAGTGGTACAACCGGAATCGGAGATTGATGATATTCTCGTGGAAACCAACCGCATTATTGCCGCAGATCCCAATGTCGAAAATGTTTTTCTCACCGTGCGAGACGGCCTCAACGTGGTGCGTAAAATACGCTAACTCAGACTCAAACAGGCTCGAGCAAGAGGATCGATCATCATGCCTTTTATACTGCGCGCCAACGGTTGTGATTTCAGCCTAGAAACGCTTAACCCACAAGCTGATAACAAACCGGCTACTTCGGCCGATCATCTGATTGAAGACGCCGATGCGCTGTTAAGACTCTATGTGAATACGCAAGCGGATACGCCGCTGTACAAGAGATTGCAGCAGCTGCGTGCTCACTTTATCGCTGATCTGGATAGCATTGAAACCCGAGCAGAGATTTACGGTCTAACCCATTGGTTGCTCAATGATCATGGTATCCGTGCAGAGGGGGCATCGCTGGAAGAAACCGTCGATCGCCTCAGTGATATTGATATTGCCACCGATAGCGATCAGTATACCGATATTATCTTTCACCTCAGAGATGCAATTGATCGGTTATATGAGATGGAACTCGATGACATCTAATTCAGGCATTGATTAAATAACAACAGGAACGACGCAATGCGCAAGCTACTGATAGCCACCGTTGTTCTTGTTCTGCTGATCGCCGGTTTGTATACAGCCCTACCGGCCATCGCAGAGTATAGTGTGCGTCAGGCATTGAGCGAACATAAGATCAACGCTCACTTTACGCTGCGTCAGCCCAGTTTTAATCGTCTTGTCATTGAGCAACTCAAGCTCGAAAAAAATACCTCGGAACAATCCTTTACCCTCACCGCAGACACTATCAACCTGCAACTTTCACTCTGGTCTCTATTCAATACGGGCCGCATCCATTCACTGGATATCGAACAGCTACAACTCGATCTGCAACTCAAACAGCAAACGCCACTCGAGACGGATCAATCGATTACAGCAACCGCGCTTCCTTTTCCGCCGTTGCCATCCTATATCCTTGCGCAAATACCCGCTGACAGCATCAATCTCCTGCATTATAAAGCGAATATTACCCTTAATTCGAATACCCTTAATTCAGATACCCTTGCGCAGACGCCGTTAACCTTTGCGGGCAGTGCTTCAGCCAGTAATCAACAGCTGAACATAATGCTCGATCAGGTCAATGAGTCCAGCAATATACAAATCAAACTCGTCGTCAATGATGAAGACGAAGCGATGCTTTCCGTCTATGCCAGTGACGCCATTGCGTTGCAAACGCAAGCATCACTGTCATATCAATCCGAACAGCTCAAAGCCGTCAGTCAAACAACCCTTTACCCAGAACATTTATCTCAAGTACTGCAACATCCGAGCTTAATATCAGAGTTTGAATCCTATCTAGCGCTGTTACCATCCATATCAGGCTCTGTTTCACTCGCTGGGGAGAGTACGATTAATCTGCAACGTGATAACACGAGTGATCAACATCACTATCGACTCAACAGTGTTATTGCAACGACTGAATTACCCTCAGTGGCTCAGCTAACAGTGCAGCAGGATGTCAGCCTAACGCTCGAAGGCCAACAGTTAACCTTTACGCTACATGCCTTCTCGGCTAACGGACAACAACTGCAGCTACAACCGCAAAAGGGATCGCAGATCAGTACCGCAGCGGTGCAAATGACTTTATTAAAACCGCAAACCGTACAAACAACCCTTTCACCTCATTATCAATTGGATTTAAAGCGTCTCTCGTTAGCAGCTATTCCCCTTAACATCACCTTACAGCCGGTTAGTATCAGCGCCGCCGGATTCGCCGATAGTGTGATTCAAATCGCCCCCATCAACCTCACTCTGTCGCACTTCGATCTCAGCAATAAACGCTTTCAGGCTAACCTCATCAGTCAGCGCATGACCGGACGCTACGGCACTCAAGCCTTACCTCAGATTAGCTTACAGAGCCAAGCCGACCTATCAGAAACGGAGTTCCGGCAACGTTTTACGCTTCGGCTTGACGATAGCGCTCTGACTCAACCGAGCACACTCAGCGGCGTCACCACCACCGTATTCGCAACGGGGCATACCCGTGGTAACTGGAAAACCGCGCTGCCACTCACCGGTATCGAAAAGCTCATGCGGCGTTTTACCACGGCTATTCCGCCCGAATTAGTATTCACCGCTGGCACCCTCTCTCAGCAAGGCTGGCTCGATATCAATACCCGCGGTATTGCTTTACGGTTATACAATCAAACAGAAAAACTCAACCTCAGCTATGATCAAACCCACCTATACGATATCAACTGGCATTCAGAAACCATTAAGACCCACCGAGGTAAATTAGATGATAGCGGTGAGTTAACGATCGCTTTTATTGATGCTGGGGTACCGTTAGAACATTTCTCGGGCGATTATCGCTTTGCACAAAACCTAGCGGGGCAGCAGCAACTTCAATTAGACAGTAGCACCGTTGACTTACTGGGTGGCACCGTCACGACACTACCGGTGACAGTAATGTTAGATGAGCCAAACTTGAGCACCGCCATCGCTGTCACGGGGATAGACTTAGCTCAACTGATCGCCTTGGAACAACAGCAAGGCCTGAGTGGTAGCGGCACCTTGAATGGTCAAATGCCGATACATATCGCCAACGGTGAATTATCGATTATTGGAGGACAGATTATCAGTACCTCAGATGGCGGCTGGATTCGCTTTGAACCGCCACCGGAGTTACTCGCACTGACGCAAACTAATCAGGCACTGGGCATCGCCTTTGCGGCCCTCCGTAATATGCAGTACGACAGTCTCGGTATCGAACTAGATTACCAACCCAACGGTGAAGCCCTATTAAAAACTCACCTGAAGGGACATAACCCAAACTGGAATAATGGTCGCCCCGTCGACTTCACGATCAATATTGAGGAGAACATCCCTAAATTGCTACAAGCGCTTCAATTTACAGATAAATTGACGAAAAACTTAGAGAAGCGGTATCGTTGACACGGTACAATTAGTCAGCGCAATCTAAACACCGCATCACAGACCTGCTTTACTATTGACGGAGAACCGCAATGTCTATGCCAAAATTATTACAACCGCTGGCACTCAGCAGCCTAGTGATGACGTTAGTCGCCTGTTCGCCAACGGTACAAGTTGCAGTTCCCAACGAGCCGATCACGATCAACCTCAACGTTAAAATCGAACATGAAATACTGATTAAAGTTGATAAAGAGATTGATAATCTGCTAGAAGAAAACAGCGATCTATTCTAAGGAGCAGAAACATGAAACCGATAACAACGATGCTGACATTCGTGACCTTATTATTCAGCTTGATGATCACCCCCGTCTGGGCCATTAGCTTAGAAGATGCCAAACAGCAAGGCGCAGTCGGTGAACAGTTAAACGGCTACCTCGGCATTGTTAAACACTCATCTGACGTCAGTGCCTTAGTTAACAATATTAATGCCAAGCGCCGCGCCGCTTATGCTAAAAGCGCTCGCGATGCCGATGTCGATATCAATATTATCGAACTGCGTATTGGCGAACGTCTGATTAAACGCGCGCCGGCTGGTCAATATATTCAAACACCGAACGGACAATGGTCTAAAAAGTAACCTAATTCAGGACAGTAATATGAGTACCCTTGGCGTCTCAGCTAAACCCTCATATCGTTCAAATAACGCATTAGGCTTTTGCATCTGTGTTGGCAGTCTAGCCATCACAGAAAGCTATATCGAACCACTGATAGCAAACAGCGACTGTGCCCTGTGTTCGGTTATCCGTATTATTATATTATTGATGACCGGACTGTTCATGATGAGCTTTCTGGTCAACCGACACGTTTATTTCCAACGATTTGTGGCGTTTATCCATCTAATCCTTATCTCCGTAGGTTGCGTAACTGTCATACGTAGCCTGTTTGTCGATAGTCATCAGCTCCCCTCAAGTTGTCAGCTGAGCACCTCTTTGTTGCTCGAACAGGGGAGCTTTAAAGCACTGCTCACCACGCTCGATAATGCCGGCTCTTGTCCCTATCCCGACTGGCACATCTATCAACTGAGTGTGGCGCACCTGTCCTTCATCCTGATGCTGATTCTGCTGATCATTGTGTGGAAAATCATCATTAAAAAACCCCAGCGAAACCTATTCTTCTGATGAAAAAAGCGACCATAGCACTGCTTACAGGACTCACGTTACCCTCGCCTCTACTGGCGTCAACGCTACTAACCGATCCTGATATACTGTTTGGTAGTGAAACCAATCCAGGAACCTTCACCTTTTATTTGGAAAACGATCTGTTCGCCGATACGGATCAACAGTATACCAATGGCATTCGTTTTTCCTGGACCTCACCGGATTTAACCAGTTATCTAGATGATAAAAGTTTACCCGTCTGGGTGAGGCGCTATAACCGTTATATCACTGCGCCACTCGGTTTATACGATGATACACCGCGGAATCAGGATGAAATCGTCCGTAATCTCGTGATTTCACTGGGACAACTGATGTTTACGCCTCAGGACAATAAACGTACTACCGTAGACACCGATGATCGACCCTATGCCGGTTGGCTATATCTGGGCATGGGCTATCATTTGAAGCACGATCAACGTATGGATTCTGCCATCATGAATATTGGCATGGTTGGTCCGGCATCAATGGCACAAGAAGCGCAAAATCTAGTACATGATCTGCGTGGCATTGAAAAATTTGAGGGCTGGGATAATCAATTAAATAACGAACTGGGCGTACAGATCGTTTACGAACGCAAATATCGCACGCCAGTCAAACGCGTCAAGGGCGCACTGGAATATGACGTTATCTGGCATGGCGGAGCGAGCCTGGGAAATGTCGCTACCTATGTCAATGCCGGTGGTGAATTCCGTCTCGGTTGGTTTCTGCCCGATGATTTCGGTACCTCGTCCTTACGTCCCGGTGGCAATAATAGTGCGCCAGGCAGTCAAGACCTTCGCACGCTAGCTACAACCGGCTATAGCCGTGAACAAAACTTTGGTTTACACGGCTTTATTGCCTTCGACGGACGCTGGGTCATTCGGGATATATTCCTTGATGGTAATACCTTCAGCGACAGTCACTCAGTCAATAAAAGGAATTTCGTCGCTGACTTAAGTATCGGTGCGAGTATGCTTATCGACGATTGGAAAGTCTCCTACGCACGCGTGTTTCGCAGTCAAGAGTTTGATACACAAGATGAAACCCACAGCTTTGGTTCTATCTCCGCCTCGTACAGCTTTTAATTAAAGCCTCGAACATTTGAGAAACCTCCCCCGACAGCATCTTGCTCGGATAGTATCACTTGCGTCATAACAGCAAGCCTGAGAGGCAAACAAAACCGCCGGATCAGATGATCCGGCGTCCTAGATGCCTACCGATCACTCGATTAGAATGATTGCGTCACCCGAACCCAAGCGCTGCGACCCGCTTCAGCCACCTGGAATAGATCAGGATTGATCGAATCATCGCGGCTTTCATGCACGGTATAGGCTTTATCCATTAGGTTATCCACCCCGAGTTGCAGGTTCAAACCTCGTTCAAATGCATATTGCGCATGCACATTGACGACCCCATAGCCTGGGGTTTTTCGCACATCTTGGCCTCCGCAGTTGCTACTACCGGCCAGACAGATATCATTCTGACTCGCCACCAACTGCCACTCTACACCAACGTTCAGCTGATCTTTCTGATAATCCAAGGATGAATTTAATTCCAGCGGCGCAATTCGTGATAAGGAAGTATCATCGTCTTGATTATTACCCACGGTCCACGTTAGCGTATTACCCCATTGCCAATGATTATTCAGTGCAACCGCCGCTGCGAGTTCAACACCATACAGCTCGGCATCAACGTTACGATAGATATCACGGCTTTTCGAGCCAGCAGCCACCGTCTGACGCAGAATGTAATCACTCACATGGTTATACCAAGCGGTGGCAGACCAATCCATTGCATCGAGATCACCCTGTAGGCTAACTTCCAGTTGATGATGTTTTTCAGGTTCAATAGATGGATTGCCAATCCAATCACTCGTCGTGGTCATCCGTGCCATATAACGTTCAGTTGCATCGGCCGTACGCACACTTCGTGATAGCGTTGACTCAATACTATAGTCATCATTTAAACGGTGCGTCCAAGCCACAAAGCCACCCACGTTATCTTCGCTGCGCTGCTCACCGGCATCGGCAGAGGCACCTGCCATCGCCCAGATAGCCTGAGGCGTGGTGCCACCCACCACGTCATCAGCGCGGTTTGCCTCGGCGGTCACATGATCATAACGTAGACCGGCACGGACAATATCATCTCCGCTCAGCAGCTTTTCCGCCTCAACAAACAGTCCCGTTTGATCAATTTCAACACCGGGCCATAGCAAACGACTGACCACACCGGCACTGTTCTGCAGTTCGGCATTACGATCATTGTTTTGTATATCCGCACCGAAGGTCCAATCAATGTCAGCAGCGCGCGCATCGAAAATTAATCGTCCACCTTCCGTATCCGATGTCGAAGGCGCCTGCATCTGCATCATGCCAGCAGGACGCAGGCTGTAGTTATCCATATTATGTTCAACTTCAGACCGATACAGTTCCAACTGCACCTGCTGCAACGCTCCCTGTTCAAACTCATGCGTCAATTTTAAACGTGTCGTATCAGCATTTGCATAGGGAGAATCCATGCCCGCACCGGCAAACAGTACGTCGTTTTCTTCTTGCTGTTCGTAACTCGCTTCAATTGTGGTCAGCTCAGTCAAGCGATAACCGAGCAGCAATGTTTTCGACATGCTTTCAAATGATGAACGCACCTCATTACCATCACCGTCATCATAGTTGTCGGCTTCTGCTTTATGCCCAATCACACGGATATAACCGTCATCAGAGCCTGCCGCAACATCCGCCCCCAGCTCATAACGATTACCATTACCCTGATAACTGCCGCTTAATTCGCCCGTATAAGCGTTTTCATCAAACATGGGCCAGCCGCGTTGAAACAGCACCGTACCACCAGAACCACCGCCACCATACACCACACTACGATTACCTTTAATAACGGTCACGCTATCATAGCTATCCACCGAGGTATACGAGGTAGGTGGATCCATACGGTTAGGACAACCACCATGAATATAGGCACCATCGAGCAAGATATTGAGCTGTGTTTGACTCTGCCCCCGAATCACGGGATCGATCGCACGCCCACCCATACGAATCCCTGAAACACCACTCAAGCTTCGCAGTAACTCGCCGCCATCCGTGGTTGGCGATGCTTGCACCGCAGCGGTTTCACTGTGCACAGTATTCTCAACCTGAGGCAGGCCTGACGTTATCTCAACCACTAACGGTTTATCATCGAGACCGGCAAAAGTCGGGGCTGAAATTGTCGCAGCAATAGCCAGCGATAGTGTTGTTTTGATCATACAGCGTTCCTTAGCAACGATAGATATTAAGCTGGCGCTATTGTAGATGAGCCGTCCACGGCAAAGATGTGACAGGATGCCGCACCGCGGCGTGACATAATGACGCACCCATTTAATGGAACTTTTAGGGAACGCTGTTCAGGATAGCTTTTTAATGGCGCTTTGACTTCATGTATCCAGCAATAGATGAGATGAAAGAAAATTATTGGTAACCACGTAAATATCTGTATGATACGCGGCCGAATTTGAGAAGCGCTATTAATGGACTCTTATAATAAGCCCTTATAAAAGTAAAAGGATCTATTAAAAAGACCTATTAAAAAGACCTATCAATAAGCGCTATCACAAGATCCCGTCGCCTGTGGCGGCGATATTCAAGGCAATAAAATAGATCGTTTGAACGTCTAACACCTAATGCAATTAGATCTGAATCGAAGACGGATTACGCCCTTAATAAACCGACAACGCTGACTCAGCGTTCCAAGCAACATAGACGGCGCAGCCACCATGCCGCGACGTTATGTCTAAGAAAGACTTTTACTCAAATACAACTATGCTTGATATCTAAGCATCCTAATTCACAATACACAGAAAAAGAGTTTGATAACTGATAATGATACCTTTCGACATCACCGCCGTGGTCAACATCATGGGACTTTCAGCCGGTGCCGTATTTGCTATTTCAGGCGCACTGGATGCGGCTCGTCAAAAAATGGATATTCTGGGCTTTATGCTGATTGGCACGGCGACCGGCTTGGGCGGCGGCACCCTGCGAGATGTGCTGCTGGGTAAACTACCGGTTCTCTGGATTCGTGAACCTATTTGGATCATCACCTGCCTAGTGGCCTCAGCGATCACCTATTTTATTGCACCCAAACTAGCCTCACTCACTCGCGCACTCCTGTGGATGGATGCCGTTGGTATTGCCCTATTTGCCGTGGTCGGCACAGAGATAGGCCTAGAATTTGGCACCTCGCCCTTGATTGCCGTCTGCATGGGCGTCATGACCGCAAGCTTCGGCGGTATCGCCCGTGATCTTCTCTGTGGCAGCAACCTCACACTAATGAATGAAGAACTGTATATCACCACGATGCTGGCCGGCTCGGTTACCTATCTCATATTAAATAGTCTTAACCTACCCTATAGTTACGATCTCATCGGCGGTTTTCTCGTTGCCTTTATTCTGCGGGCGTTAGCGATTATGTTTAAACTTAAGCTACCCAACGCTTATCGTCATGACTGAATATTATTCAGTCGCAACACTATTTATCGTCAAACGGTCAATCCGTTCAATTCAAGGATAACGATATGGATGTCATACAGACACGACATGATGGTTTTCAGCTGCGCCTCGGCACACCCGATGATGCGGCTCTCGTCGTTGCTTACATGAAAAAACTCGGCGCTTATCAAAAAATGTTGGATAAGATAACGGCCACCGAAGCGAGTATTCACCAATTATTAAGTGAGAACAAAGGGGAAGCTATTTTTGGCGAACTGGGCGGAGAAACGGTTGGTTTTATCTATTTCTATCAAAACTCATCCGCGTTCACAGGACAATCAGGCCTGTATATAGACGGTTTTTTTATTGATCAACAGGTTCAATCCAAAGGGCTGGGACAAATCATGATCGCTTACATGGCAAAACTAGCACTGCAGCGCGGCTGCCAACGCTTAGAATGGGGTTGTCTCGACTGGAATGAACCCGCCATTAATTTCTATCGAAAAATGGGGGCTTACAGTGTTGATGAGATGACGATTTATCGTTTTTCAGCAGAGCAGCTAGCAGAACATGCCACGCGTTTTTAATCATGCATTAGTCGTTTATGGCTAACGGTTTTTAGGTTGTCGTTTTAAGTATTCTTGAACACAGCGATCACCTTCCTACACCATCAAAGCGAACGATCTATGCATCAACGCTGAACGTCTGTAGTCAACCTTACGCTAAAGCGCCGTCAAATTCCGTTACTGAACACTATACGCGTGTTCGCGACTCAAATAGCCCGTTGCGACTCTAAAGCGTTGCCTAGCCCGTTTCATCGACGAGAAGGTTATATTTTTTAATTTTGCGATGCAGTGTAGAACGACTGATGCCCAGCGCTTTTGCTGTACGGGTAACCACCCAACGATTCTGTTCCAGTGCGGTTTCTAATACTTCTTTCTCCGATAACGCTTCCGATACGCCCACGATAGACGCCACACGTTCTGGCGGCGTCGATGAACGATGGCCAGACTGGCGCTCAATAGCCGGGGCGGCAAAGACTTCATCGGGAAGATCGTCAACTTTAATCCGATCCCCTTCACGCATACACATCGAATATTGCAGGACATTCTTCAACTGACGAATATTACCCGGCCACTGATATTGACACAGCACTTGCAGCGCTTCTGGCTCGACCTGGACGTTATCAGCGTTCTCCTCATCTAAACAGAGTGTCCGCAACACCTTGTCAATAATAACCGGCTTGTCGCCTCGATCCCGTAAACTAGGCAAGGCCACTTGAAAGCCGCTAATGCGATAATATAGATCTTCTCGAAACTCACCTCGGCTAACCAGTTCTTTCAAATCACGGTGGGTCGCACAAATAATATTTAGCTGAACCTTGACCGGGTGAATCTCACCTAGCGGAATAATCTCACTTTCAGCTAACACGCGCAGTAAGCTTGCTTGAAGTTCAAGTGGCATATCACCAATCTCATCAAGAAACAAAGTACCGCCATGACTCGCCTGTATTTTTCCGACCTTACCGGCCTTCAACCCCCCGGTAAATGTACCGGCACTGTAACCAAACAATTCGCTTTCAATCAATGATTCAGGAATCGCCGCACAATTAAGCGTAATAAAGGGTTTATCTGCTCGATCGCTGCTTTCATGCAGAGCCCTCGCCCAGACTTCTTTACCTGTTCCCGTCTCACCCAACAGCAGAGTACTCATGCCTTTGTTGACGACCCGCAGGCAACGCCCGGCCTGTTTTATTAAATGAGGTTCTTTTCCCGCCGCCTCCAGTAACGGAGTGCTAACGCGATTGCTTTCATGGTCGACACCGACAGGCTTTACGGCCCGATTCAGTATAATATCCGCTGTCTGTTTAGTTGAGCCCGTCAGTAAGGTTGCATACAACACCTTAAGCCTATGCGCTAGCAGCACATGCACCTCAACAGTGGATGGCGTCAATTGCTCGATTGTCTGATCAAACAACAAATCAAAACTCTTCCCAACGAGGTCATACCGTTCACGGCAACCGAGGGCTAGCAATAGAGGCGTTGTCGCGCCAATAATGGTGCCATCATCATTCACCGCGAGTAAGGCAGAGCTCAAAGCCCGGACTGGGGATAACGAAAAACTGATAATACGCTGATGTGCATAAGCATTTTTAAACACGATTGCTTCAATCTCGTCTGCGGTTTCACACACAAGATTTAACGCTAATGCCTGATAGAGCCGGTTGCCCGACGCGAATGTTGAAATATCTAGCGCACCAAATGGGCTACCATCGGGTGAAATAAGCGGTGCCGCAGAACAACTGAAATTATGTAAATTAAAACCATAATGATCCTCTGCGAACACCGTTACCGGGCTGCGCTCAGTTAAACACGTACCGACACCATTAGTGCCAATAAGCTTCTCAGCCAACATCGTGCCAGAACGCAGCCCCTTTTTTTCCAATTCATGGCTGGCACTCGAATCCGCATAGGACTTAATCACAGCGCCTTCAGCATTGGTGATCAGAACGGCATAGCCACCCTGCTTAGAGATACCCCTAATTTTATCAAAAACCGCTTTAGAGTCACTTAAGAGTTTCTCCATCGGTTCACGACACTGCTTCGTTTCAGACTCGGTCATCGACACGAGTTGAACATCCGACTTAGGGGCTATTTTGTATTTATATCGACATCGATCCCAAGAGTTGAGGATATATTTATCACTCTCCTCTACATTTTCGGCTTCGGATATTACAGACTTCCCATGCGCGGAAAAATAGCCATTCGTTGACGCCATCAATTCACCTGCTCACTCCTTGTATCACTTAATGTGTGTAGCACAAGGGTCTTTTTTTATATTTTTAGTGTCAAGTTTTTACAATTGTTAAAGAGGTTCTAACTAAGGAAGGTGCGAATAAGTCAATTACGCCTCTGGCTTACAGAGAAGCTGGAGATCAAGGCAACAGTTACAGGCA
>NZ_JAUOQE010000024.1 GCF_030547545.1 Amphritea sp. 1_MG-2023 | reverse complement strand
GAGAGGGTAAGCGAAAACTGGTAGGTGATGTAGATTATCAGTCAGTTTCTGACATTGCTGGCAGTATCTCGCCGGTGACCGGTGGTGTTGGTCCCATGACCATCGCTTGTTTATTGAAAAACACCATGAAAGCGGCGCGCTTGCAGCAGACGGCTTGAATCTGATGCTTTAGGGCGATGTCCATCGGCAGGGATTGTTCTGATCCCTGCCATAAAGGCCATGCGGGTTGATTTCGGCGTGCTAGATAACGGTTTTATTCGGCTGTCTTTAGGCTTCAACGCAGGGCAAATAGGATCGAGAAAATTGATCCTCATTTAGGGATTCTTGTCCCAACAGAGAATTTTTTCTGGGTTATCGCAGAGATCTTCAATGCGTTGAGTCACTAAGCTAGCAAACTCAAGGGCAATCATGGATGACGGGCTTTCTGTTGGAAAAAGGAGGCCAACACGTAAGAAGATGTCGGGTTGAAAATGGCGAAATACGACTTTTCCTGGTTGCGCATAAGAGGTGTAACTGAACGCCGAGATCGGGTCAATAATAGAGACACCGAGGCCGCGCTCGACAAATTTTAGCGCCGGTATGAAAAAGCGGGTTTGTAGTCGAACATTCATTCGATGACCGTTGGCTTCAAATAGCTGCAGCAGGTCATGATAGATCATATGGTCAGGATGCAACGTTATCATTGGCTCAGCATCGAGCATGTCTAAGGTGATGGTATCGTGAACAGCGAGTGGATGATCCGCAGGCAGAGCACAGACACAGAGGAGATCAAATAGTTGATTTCTACCGACTTTGGGCTGATGAGAGGTGACTTCTGCAAGGGCAAGGTCATACTGATTCGAGGCCACCCATTCGATCACAGAATCCGAGGTGCGGGTTTGCAGAGAGGCTTGAATCTTGGGGTGCTCAACGAGAAAATCAGCCAGAATTTCGGGCATGAAAAAGTTTGACGGGCCGGGCATGCAACCGATGCGAAGAAAGCCATATTGCTTATTTTGGATATCTTGAACGGTTTGATTGACATCTTGAATACGCGAGAATATAGCCTCGACTTCTTTGTATAGATAGTTTGCTTCAGGTGTCGGGTAGAGGCGCTTTTTGTGTCGTTCGAATAGCTGAAAACCAACATCATTTTCCAATGAGCTAATCATCATACTCACCGCCGGTTGCGTACGAAATAGTTGCTGAGCAGCTTGTGAGACAGAACCTGTCAGCATGACTGCACGAAAGGCTTCCATCTGTTTGAGATTCATCGTTCTACCTTAACTATATTAGTTATTCTGATAGGTGGCTTTAAAAATAGGGTATTAGCTAATGATTGAAAATATAACGTATGTTAAAGGGGAATGCACGGCTATCTCTGCTGATCTTGGATTAACCGGTTAGCCCAGTTGAGGCGAGGTAAATAGAGTGCAGTAGTGTTGCTCAATGGCAGATTTATCTTAAATGCGCAAGCATTTGTCGCTGACTTAAGCTGAAAACTCAACGGTAGCCTATTCAGGAACTATCAGGGCTACCGTTGAGAAGAGAGGATCACGCTTATTGTTTAGTCTTGGCTGCTGCTTCAGTCATAATGCTATAGGTGGTTTTCATGTCGGCGATCCATTCAGGCCCATGACGAAAATCGAGAACCGCGCCAATATTTTGGTAAGCTTGAATTACTTTAGGGTCCTGCATCGCTTTCTCGGTTGCTGCGGTGAGTTTTTCCACGACTTCTTCAGGCACACCTTTAGGTGCGAATACGCCCGACCAGCCTTCGAAACTTCCCTTAATGCCAAAATCAGCGAAGGTTGGCACGCCTGGGAAAGCCTCCATTTTCTGATTCATCACCAATACCCGTGCGCGTTCAGCTTTAACGTGGGGGCCGAATGCTGGCGGGAAAGATACGGCCGAATCAATATGGCCACCAACCACGGACACCATTGATTCTGCAGCGCTCTTGGCGTTGACATATTTAGGTTTGTAACCGGCTTGATCAGCAATAATGTTAGCTAAAATGGTGCCCGATGATGATGCTCCCCAAGAGCCTTGAGTCAGTGTTTCACTTTTTGCACCGGCAATAAACTCATTAAAGGTCTGGTAAGGGCTATCTTGTTTGACAACAACCGCTAAGGGCACCGCTGTCATTTTAATAATGGGTGTAAAGCTGTCGAAGCTATAGGGTGTTTGGCTGAAATTAGGCGTCACTAACATGTTGCTTAAACCGGCGTTGATGAGGGTGTAACCATCCTTCTTCGCGCGGGCTACAAAGCTGGTGCCGACAATACCCACACCGCCGGGTTTATTAATAACAACCACCGGTACGCCGAGTTCTTTCTCCACCGCATCAGCCCAGATACGAGTCGTTAGGTCTGAATCACCACCGGCTCCCCAAGGCACAATAACGTTGATTGGTTTTTCCGGATACTCTGCCAGTGCTGAGCCTGATGCTAACGTTACAGCGACTGCTGCTGTGATGGTTGCTAGGTTTTTTTTAAATTTATGCATCATGCGATCCTATGAAGTTTTGTTATTAATATTCAATGGCTTTAATCAGAGGCCAGTTGTGTTTGAGTGACGTTTGTCATGTTGTTATGTATTTAAGCTAGTTTTCTTTTTGCCGCAGCCGTGGCAATGTTTGCTTTGGCTTTTCGTCTCATGCGCATGCTGGATATCACGAAGAAGGCTGACAGTGCGATAAACACCCATGAGAATGGTGAGGCGAAAAATAGGTGATATTCAGTGCCGACAATCGCGATGGCTTGATCTAAATTCTGCTCTAAGAAGGGTGTCAGAATAAAACCGATGATAAACACCGCTGGGTTTAATCCGACTAAGCGCATACCGTACCCCATGATCGTAAAGAGGATAAGAATCAGAATGTCATTCATATTCTGGCCCGCGGTAAAAGCACCGGCGAAGGCGAAGACAGTGACACAGGGAAAGATGTAATAACGTCGTAGTGATGCCATTTTGACGAAAAACTTAAAGCCTGCACGTGCGATACCCAAGAGGAATAGATCGGTGAGCAGGAAGCCGGCAAAGATGGCGTAGATAGTTTCGGTGTGCTCAAAGAAAATCATCGGGCCGGGTGTTAAACCGTGGATTAAAAATGCACCCATCAACAGGGCGGCAACATCATCGCCGGGGATGCTGAGGGTTAACATCGGAATCAAGCTTGAACCACATACCGCGTTATTGGCTGATTCAGCGGCAGCAATACCTTCGACGGAGCCTTTACCGTATTCATCGGGCTTTTTCGAGGTGCGTTTGGCTTCGCCATAAGCGATGAAGGCTGCCGTACTCGAACCTAAGCCAGGCAGCGCGCCAACAAAGGTACCGATACCGCTGGATTTTAAAATAGTGCCAAAAACGCGGCGAAACTCTTTGAAGCTGATGCGATTATCGGCAGGGTTGGGTGAGTGAGTAATCATCATTTCATGGTGAGGTGTCCGACGTCGACGAATGACGTTAAACACTTCCGGCATAACGAGAATACCAATCAGCATCGGCGTGAAGGTAAACCCGCCCATTAATTCGGTATAACCAAAGGTAAAGCGTGAAGCGCCGGTGATGGATGACATGCCTACCATGGCAAATAACATGCCTAGGCAGCAAGAGAGTAAGCCTCGTGGGATAGATTCTCCGGCCATGGTGCCGATCACGGTGAAGGCAAACAGCAGTAAAAATACTTTCTCGATGGGCCCAGCTTGCAACGAGATCAACGAGAAAGGTGCGGCGACGAGAATCAGTACTAAGGTCGCTAGCATTTCCCCCGTGATGGATGCAAACAAAGACATGTTGAGGGCTTTCCCCGCTTTACCAGCCTTAGTGAGTGCATGGCCGTCTTGTGCGGTGAGAAAGGAAGCCGCCGCCCCCGGTGTATTAATCAGGATCGCCGAGATGGAGCCACCGTAAATACCCGATTTATAGACCGCCAGTAGCATGGTGATACCGATAATCGGATCGACATAAAACGTCATGGGCAGAATGATAGCAATCGCCATGATGGCTGATACACCGGGGATAGCCCCAAAGGTAATCCCGATCACGACCCCGAGGATAATGCCTAAAATAGGACCGACGGCTAAAATTAAGGAGAAGCCATTAAGAATATTATCAAACATTTAATTACGCTCCTTTATAAAGACCAGGTGGGCAGAAAGACACGTAAAAACTCTCTCGAGCCGTAATAGATGAGTAACGGTGTGACAATGGATGTCGCAATAATCGGTACCCAGTTTCGGCCGCCAAGTAGCATGGCAACGGCGAACATGACAAATGGAGTGGCCACCAAGAAACCGACATAAGGTACGCTCAGCCAATAGGCTATAAAGATACCGATATAGATAAAAATACCGGAGAAGCCGTCGGTTATGATGATTTCAGAGCCTTCTGGCTGCGTGCCTTGCGATAGCTTTATAAGGGATTGAATGGCGATGGTGGCAGCGAAAATAATGATGAGGCTCGCCACGACTCGGGGTAAAAACATAGAGCTTAAGTCAGTTTCTGCGCCGCCCTCAACTAAGTTGTCATTAGTTAAGATGATCACTGAAAGTATGATCAACAACGTCGAAAGTGCGACATCAATTTTTCGTCTATCCATTGTGTTACCTGAATACTTATTTCTTTGAGTGGCTTTAGAGTACGCGATGAGAACTCTAAGCAATGAATCCTTTCAACGGTACTGATCATGGGCACTTTTCCCTGCCGTAAGCCGCTATTCAAATCAGTCTATACAAACAGAACATAGATACAATTCTAAAAAACATTTGATTTTATAAGTTTAGCTTATGAACTTTTGGCAATCAGTCAAAAGTTGGTTTATTTGCACCAAGGTGAATCATATGGATTTAATATTAGTTTTTTGGGTGATTTGTTGCACCTTAATGGGGCGGTATTTCGTGTGAAACTTTATGTTAATCAGTTAAAAAAATACTTTTTGAGGTTGCTTCGCCAGCAGCAGCCTTTCTCTGTCTCATAGTATTGCTGATGCGTCACATGACTCATCTCATTGACAATGACTGGCTGAGATCCTCCCTTTCATAGCCTTATGATTTCTTTTAGAGATATAAGATTTTCTGATGAAATAGTAAGTATTTTGAATTTGTTGTTATGTTTTTGGCAACAGATAATGCCTTATCAAATGTATTAACCGAACCTTTATGTCCGCAGATGGCTTGTTCAAAGCTTTCCCTTTAGCCGTTGAAATCGAGAACCATGATGAACAGCTAGGGCATAGCGGTTTTGGCTAATGCCCACCATCTTATATATGAGAGCGTCAGTGATGATTGAGCGTCAACATTCTAATCAACGTATGAGCCAGCTAGTGAGTTTTGCCAATCTATGTTGGACAGCAGGTCAAGTAGCGAAAGACCCATCAGACGATATTGCTGGGCAAACACGTCAGATATTGGCACAGATTGATGCACTGCTAGCCGATGCGGGTAGCCATAAAAGTCAGTTAATTAGCGCGAATATTTGGCTTGCGGATATTGCTCAATTTGCGCAGATGAATGCGGTTTGGGATGACTGGGTCGATAGCGACCATCCGCCAGTCCGCGCTTGTGTAGAATCTCGGTTGGCGCGTCCTGAGTTACTGGTCGAGATACAGGTTGTTGCGGTTACCGCTTAAGTTTTAGCGATCAATGTCTCATTAGGTAGGGATTATGGACAGTTCACAGATTGGCGTTGTTGGAGGCGGTGTTGTGGGTCTTGCAACCGCTATCTTTCTGCAACAAGCCGGGTATCAGGTAACATTAATTGATAAAGAAGCCCCAGGTATGGGCGCGTCTTTTGGTAATGCAGGCTTGTTTGCCGACTATGCTCGCTTACCGTTCGCTAATTTTTCGATGCTGCGCAAGATGCCGAGGATGCTATTAGATAAAAGCAGCCCTTTGTCGATGCAATTCAGCTATTTACCCTCATTGATACCGTATGGTAAGGCGTTTGTTAAGGCATGTTTTCCTGCTAACTATACGCATGCGAAGGCTGCCATGAGAGCGCTGCAAGAGCATGCCCAGCAGGCTGATGAAGCGCTTTTAAACCTGACACAGGCACAAGACTTGATTAAGTCAGAAGGCTGTTTAGGGCTATTTGCTAGCGAGGAAGGCTTTGCCGCGGCGCAACGAGGTGATCTGCAGCAGCGAAGAGAGCAGGGGGTTGAGCTGGAGTTCTTGAATGCCACTCAAGTTCATGCGTTAGAGCCTAACTTAGCAGCATTTCATGTCGGCGGAGTTTTTTATCCCAAGACGCGCTTTACCGTGAGTCCGGTTGAATTAAGTCGGCGTTATGCGCGTCATTTTACGGCTCATGGCGGGGTTATTTTACAGGATGAAGTACAGGCTTTAGTGCCCAATGATAATGGTGTCGTTGTGCGTCTGAGCGATCGAGATATCAGCTATGATCGAGTGGTACTTTGCGCGGGTCTTGCATCTAAACATCTTTTGGCAAAACTGGGTATCAAGGTGCCGATCGTGAGCGAACGGGGTTATCATCTAACCCTTGATCTGGGTGAAAAGTCTTTGAGTCGTCCCGTCGGTTGGTTGGATAAATCGGTTTTTCTGACGCCGATGGAAGACGGCGTTAGATTAGCGGGCACGGCTGAGTTCGCTTCTGCCGATGCCCCGCTCAATGAAGCGCGCACGGCGGCTATGCTCGATCATGCCAAGGTGATGTTGGATAATAATCCATCGATTAAATCGAGCTGGGTTGGCAGCCGCCCCTCAACACCCGATACTCTGCCCGTTATCGGTTCGCTTGAACGCTATCCTAGAATTACCGTGGGGTTTGGTCATGGCCATTTGGGCCTAACCTTTGCTGCCGTGACTGGGCAACTGATTACCGAAAGCCTGCTTGGACAAACACATAAGATTGATATAAACCCTTTTTCTGCGACTCGTTTTAGCTAAGGGAGGATCTGAATATGATGATGAAAGGCGGACATAATGTCTGTGGGCTGGTGATGGGTGTTATCTCCTTGGAGTCTTATTTTCCTAAACCCGAGGGGCATATCAAAAATCCCGCGAGCTTCGATTTTCCGGTGTTATATCACACGGTAAAAGGGGCGACGATTGAGCGTTTGATCAGTGAACGTGATCCCGAACTGTTGCAGCCTTTTATCGACGCGGCACAAGCGTTAGAGCGAGAGGGTGTTAAAGCGATTACCGGTAGCTGTGGGTTTTTAGCGTTACATCAAAAAGCGATTGCGGATGCGGTGAATATACCGGTATTTATGTCCAGTCTTATTCAGGTGCCTTTGGTGTCACGCTTGTTAAAACGAGATCAAGTTGTCGGCGTGGTGGTCGCGAATAGTGATGCATTGTCGCAAGATCACTTGCAGGGCGTGGGGATTGCGGATGAACCGATCGTGGTTGCCGGCATGCAGCATCAAGCGCAATTTGCTGAGGTGATATTGAGTGGCAAAACCGATGATTTGGATATGGCTCTATTTGAAGAGGAGCTGTGTACGGTGATTCAAGGAATGCTAGAGGCTAATCCCAATGTTGGCGCTATTGTCTTAGAGTGCACCGATCTGTCACATTTTTCCCCGACACTACAGGCGAAGTTTGGCTTACCTATTTTTGATTTGAGCAGTCTAACCCGTATGGTAGCCGCGACAGTGAATCGGCAAATCGCTTAAACGTTATCTTAAACCACTTGCCATATAACCCTAAGTATTCTGATGCTTTGGGTTTTTTTTCTTTGAGGTTTATACGGTGGTCATACTGTTAATCAGTTCGGCCAGTTTCTTGATGCCGGGCTCGATACGATCAGTTGAGATTGAAGAAAAGCCAAGACGGATAAAATTTTTCGGGCCGTCGTCATGATAAAAGTGAATATGACCGGGCTCAATAATGATGCTTTCATCGATGGCGCGTTGTTTTAGTTCGGCAGTATCTAGGTTGTCAGGGCAGCGAACCCAGTAACAGGAACCACCAAAATTGGGGGCTTCATGGCTACCCGGAAGATAGTGACTGAGTGCCTCATCAACCGCACGCCAGCGAGTACGATAGTTACGATTAATGTTCATAATTAAGGCGTCATAATAGCCACGCTCTAAAAACATCGCCGCCGCGCGTTGATTATTGGATGCAGGATGACGAATCATGAGGCGGCGAAGCGCTCGGGCTTCTTTGATGAGAGGCTCTGATGCAACCACATAACCGAGCCGTAAGCCCGGGGCGAGGGTTTTTGATAGGCTGCCGATATAGATGACGCGATCACTCTTATCCAAACTCTTGAGGGCGGGGTTGGGTTTGTTGTCAAAATTGGTCTCGCTTTCGTAATCATCTTCGATGATCAAAAAGTCCTCATTACAGGCGCGGTTTAGCAACTCATAACGTCTCGCCAGCGGCATCGTCACGGCCGTTGGACATTGATGACTCGGGGTTGTGTAGATCAAATCGCATTGATTTAGTTGATCGTCGATAATCAAACCATCTTGATCGATCGGTAGCGGTTTGATTTGGCAGCCATGTAATTTGGCGATATTGCGGATATCCACATACCCCGGATCTTCTAACCCTAAGGTTGATTGCTTATCTAATAATAATTGTACTAACAGATAAAGAGAGAGTTGTGCGCCAACGGTCACGAGTATCTGTTCAGGCGCGGCCCATATGCCTCGACGCGGCAATAAGCGGGTGCGTATTTGCTCAATCAGACGGGGATCATCGTGGTCTAAGCTATCCGAGGCCCAATCACTTACGGCGGCATCACTGACTGCATCGCGACAGCACTCTCGCCAGTTAACCGCGGGAAAGATTTTTTCATCAAACTGGCCATAAATAAACGGATACTGATAGCGTTGCCAGTCTAAGGCTTTGTTGATATTGATCTGCTCACTGGGATGGATCTTGAAACGGTGTTGCCAATCAAGTTGTTGATCGTCTATGGCCAGGTGATCTGCTTGTTCTGCCGCTTGGTTCTGCAGCATATCAGGGTTTACAAAGTAGCCTCGACGTTCTCGGGCAATGAGATAACCATCATCGAGTAGGTGTTCATAAGCCAATACCACTGTATTGCGGGCAATATTCAATAGCTTTGCTAGTTTTCGGCTGGAGGGTAGTGGCACATCTGGAGGTATATTGCCATTCATAATGGCATTAGCGATCTGTTCTCTTAGTTGTTTTTGCAGGCTGACATTTTTGTCTTGAGTGAGATGAAAAAGATGGAGCATATATTCAGTGCCTCATGCTAAAAACAGACTTATATAATGAAGGCAATCCGTCGCTAAATATAAGAGGAGGCATCCATACCAACAATCAATATACTAATTGGAATAGTACCATAAATGACTAAACGTATTGATAATAGAGGCGATATTGCGGCAAAGATAGATGTTTGTGCGAAGCTAAGTCGTGCTGAGTAGCCCCATTTGCTAACCGATAGTGTGCACTGTATCCGGTTAACAAACGGAGCGAATCATCGAGCTTTAAACGAGTGCGATGATGAACTTATAAGCTGCTGGTGACCGCTGACAATGCTTCGTCGATCGCCTTAATTACCAGATCGATCTCTTCACGAGTAATAATCAGAGCGGGTGCCAAGCAGATGGTGTTATTGAACTCTTTAAATGAACGGTTAGTGCGACCAATAATCACACCATTGGCCATACAATGTCCTGCGACAGCCATCACCACGGATTCATCGACCGGCTCTTTCGTGGTTCTATCTTTAACCATTTCAAAGCCTGCAAACAGGCCTTTACCACGGACATCGCCGATGATGGCGTGTTTGTTTTTTAGCGCGTTCAATTGAGTCTGCAGATAGTCACCCTGAGCATTAACATTGTCTAACAGCTTTTCATCTTCGATGATTTGCATATTAACCAATGCCGCAGCGGGCCCCGCCGTACAGCCACCAAACGTTGAGATATCGCGGAAATAACCCATTCGAGGATCTTCATCTTCTTTGAAGGCATCAAATACCGCTTCGGTCGTTACGGTACAAGAGATGGCGGCATAGCCGGATGCGACACCTTTGGCCATAGTGACAAGATCCGGTTGAATGTTGTAATGCTGATAACCAAACCATTGACCGGTTCTGCCGAGACCACACACGACTTCATCGATGTGGAGTAGCACATCATATTGCTTGCAGATCTCTTGCACGCGAGGCCAGTAACCTTCGGGTGCTTCAATCACGCCACCGCCTGCGGTAATCGGCTCAAGACAGATAGCGCCGACCGTTTCTGGCCCTTCTGCCAAGATCACTTTTTCAATCTGATTGGCAGCCCAGACACCGTAGTTTTCTTTATCGGCATCTTCTTGCGCTCGGTATTCACAGCAATGCGGCACTTCAACGAAGTCAGGTACAAAAGGACCGTATTGGTTTTTACGCTCAAACTGCCCGGTCGCACTCAGTGTGCCGATGGTAGTACCGTGATAATCACGTTCACGATAAAGTATCTTAGTTTTTTTACCACCATACTTCTTGTGCGCTATTTGGCGAACAATTTTAAAGGCTTTTTCGTTAGCTTCTGAACCAGAGTTTGAGTAATAAACGCGACTCATGCCGGGCATTTTTTCAATCAGTTTTTTGGCAAACTGTGCTGCTGGAATGTTACCTGCCGATTGGGCAAAGTAGTTCATCTTTACCAGTTGATCACGCACCGCATCTGCAATTTCAGTGCGGCCATAGCCAACATTCACCGTCCATACTGCACCAGACACCGCATCAAGGTATTCATTGCCTTTAGCATCCCATACACGCAGACCTTCACCATTGACGATGACCATCGGATCGCTTTTCTCAAAGGCTTTATGTTGGGTTAGGTGATGCCATACATGGTTACGGTCACTGTTCACGACATCTATAGAATCAAACTCATTCACATTATTGGTCATATTCGCCTCATCTGTTTATACCGGTGAGACAAGCTGATATTTTTTAAAATATTCTAGTAACCCATAGGATTAAAGAAAAAATATCAACTTGCCGAACTATCAATAATGTAAAATTACGCCTCTAGACGAGTGGCGGTTAGGACCAGATGAAACTCAGGGTTGAGGCCAGCCGATAAAGGTAAAATATGATTGATTAGGCTGCTAAAAAAGGTCGCCTATGCTGGTATTGATGACATAAAAAAAGGCAATCTACAGTTAGATTGCCTTATGATTTAACACATCAAGCTTAGGGAAGGTGCGAATAAGTCAATTCCGCCTCTGGCTGACAGAGAACATAACGGACTTATTCGCACCTTCCTTAGCCGGTAGCCTAAAGCCTAAAGAAAAGGGCGCCGCTGACAACGCCCTTGAAGATATTAAATCACTAATGTTTTGGTATAGCTCATTTCGCGAATCGCGTATTTAATGCCTTCACGGCCGACACCGCTTTCTTTAACACCCCCAAAAGGGAAGTGCTCGGTACGGAAACCTGGGCCGTCATTGGTGGCCAGTGTACCCACATCGAGCTCTTCGAATAGATAGCGAATAACAGAAAGGTTATTACTGAAGATGCCCGCCTGTAAGCCATAAGCGGTGTTATTGATAATAGGAATAATCTCCTCAACATCATCAAATTTAAACAACGGCATCACTGGGCCAAAGGTTTCTTCTATCATGACTTCGCTGTCGGCCTTAACATTTTCCAAAATAGTCGGGTGCACAAAGGCGCCTTCGTATTGATTACCTAGGGCAACGGTGGCGCCGTCTTCGATGGCCCCTTCGATACGTTGACGAATCTCATTCGCGGCACCCATATGAATAACAGGACCGACAAACGTATTGTCATCCATTGGATCGCCAATCACCAATGCGGCACTCTTTTCGACGAGAATATCGCGGAACTTATCATAGACGGAAGCGTGAATAAACAGGCGCTTAGCAGCGGTACAACGTTGTCCTGCAGTGGCAAAACGATGATTGATGGCAGAGGTTGCGGCGGCGTTTAAATCTGCATCATCCATCACAATTAAGGGATCATTACCCCCGAGCTCGAGTAATAGCTTTTTATACCCTGCAGCGGCGGCAATCGCATTCGCCGCCGCGGTGCCACCGGTAAAGTTAATGGCATTAACATCAGGATGCGCGTTTAGCTTATCGAGATCCGTCAGTGGCGGCATACAAAATTGCAGCACACTTTCAGGCATACCGGCGGCATAACATAGCTCAACTAATAGCTGAGATGTCGCGGTGTTTTGTGGGCCCGGTTTGAAGAGAATCGTGTTGCCAGCTGCATACGCAGGGCCAATTTTATGCATCGCGATATTGATAGGGAAGTTGAACGGCGTGATACAAAAAATGGTACCGAGCGGTCGCCAGCAAACAACACCGATTTTACCACCGGCGGGAGCATAGGCATCAGAATCGAGGGATTCACCGCTGATCTGACGCGCTTCTTCACTGCTCGCGATCGTGGCATTAATCGCACGAATCATTTCAACGCGAGAATCGGAGATCGTTTTACCGGTTTCAATGGTAATCAATCGTGCCATTTTTTCAGCGTTTTCTTTTAACAGATCGGCCAATTTTAATAATACATTGGCACGTTCAAAAGCGGCCGTTTTACGTTGAACTTTCTGGCCGGCTTTAAGTAATGCCAGCTTTTCTTCAATTTGGCTCCAGCTGGTGTAGCTATACTCACCAATCTGTTCATTGTTATAAGGGTTTACTAATGTATAGGTTTGGCTCATTGCTAAACTCCCATTTGGATTAGTTGAAAGACGATACGACCGGCCGCTAAAAATAGAGCCAGTTTCATGAGTGTAAAAAACACCTTGGTGTTGATATAACGCAGCCCGATGACGCCAAGCTTCGCGCCAATGATGGCCGCAATACTTAATACGCCAATCAGAAAGGCGTTATCAATGAATGAAAAACCGAGGAAAATGTAAGCCGGTATTTTGGTCAGATGAGCAAATACCTGCATCATTGACTTATTGCAGACGACCTCCTCTTTGCTCATATCATCGCGCATAAAGAACAGCGCGAGTAAGGGGTCGATAGCTCCGACAATAATACCCATACTGCCGGTTGCGATGCCTACCCAGAAGAAGTTTTTATCGCTGATCTTAAAGTGAGGTAGATGCTTTGGTTTGAACAGGGTATAGGCGATTAACAGTACTAATATTAGTAACGGGAAGAACTCGCCAACGTATTTAATGATGAATAGCGTGGTGATAATGGCACCGATGACTGCACCGAAGCCAAAGGGGATACACATGCCCCAACGAATGTCGTTTTTGAGAAACCAAGCGCGAGCGGCATTATTAGAGACTTGCACGACGCCATGCACCGCCACTAAGGGTCTGACGGGCATATAGACACTCATCGCGGCAAACATTAAAACACCGCCCGCCATGCCAGTGATTGAGGTGATCATCGAGGCGATAGCGACGGCGAAAGATAGCCACATCAAGCTCTCGTTGGATAAATTAACAACTTCCATTGCGTCTCTTTTTCGTTATCGTTGTATGTAGTGACTTAGGATAAGAAGAAACAGATAAAGGCTATAGGTCCAGTTTGATTTAAGTTCTGGTCCACCTCTGATGCTGTGAGCAAACTAAATCTATCGGCGCGGCCGTGCTGACATAAGGCGCGAGGGAGTCTCGTTGGGCTGCTTTAAGTACCTTGCTTTAAGTACCTTGCTTTAGGTGCCTTGTCGCTGTCGTTACTGGCTGCTAGGGGAATAATCTTAGCCAATCTCTCGTGATGTTCACCGGCGTCGCTCGTATCTGCTACTTCGAGTCTAGTGCCTAGTGCTGAGGTTCGGTCATAGATATCGTTACAGGCTATATCGTTTAGCGATAGCTATAGGTTATTCTATTGGACTTTAAGGTCGCGTTTTTAATCAGCGCTTAAAGTCAGTAGTTAAAGTCAGCCGTTAAGGCCAAGGCTTAAAATAGGGCTTTTTAATAGGACTTTTTAATAGGGCTAAGAGAGGTCAGCATGGATTTCCGTTCACTACGCTATTTTGTTGCGGTGTATGAGGAGCACAGCCTCAGTGCTGCTTCCAAGCGTTGCTTTGTGGCTCAACCCTCCATTTCTGCTGCGATTCAACAGCTTGAATCAGAGCTGAACTGTGCATTGTTTGTCCGTCACTCAAAAGGCGTAACCCCCACACCAGAAGGCACTCAGCTATATCCGGATGCCCGTCAGGTGCTGAGTGATATTCAGATGATCAAATTGCAGTTTCAAGATAAGCCCGAATGTCTGTCGGTGCGGCTGGGACTCATGCCATTCCTCTCGGGTAAACGCATCGGCAATGTCATTAAAGCGCTGTTTCGTGAGATACCGGGGTTGGATCTTACCTTAGTCGATATTTCGGAAGCGGCGGATCTGCGGATTATATCTAGCAGTATTGTTCAGCCAGATGAAGCGTTTCATAAGTTATGGGTCGATCGTTATGTGCTGGCAATGCCTAAAGATCACCCCTTGGCACGACATGAGTCTGTTGATCTCGAACAGTTGAATGATCTGCCCTTTATCAGTCGGCGACGCTGCGATATTAATGATGCCTGGACTTTTGCACTGCAAAAACGCGGTATTATCTTGAATATAAAAGCGCTGGTGAATACAGAAGAGTACGCGTTAGATATGGTTGCCGCCGGCCTAGGAGTGTCCGTGGTGCCCAAGCAGTCGACAGGTGACCGTCGCGATATCGTCTTGAAAGAGTTTAATGGCTTACAACTGGAGAGGGTCGTCGGGCTGGCTTATGCTCAAGACAAACCGCTACCCCCATTATTATTATCTGTGATTGAAAAGACGCCGCTGGAATTGACGAAATAAAGCCGACAGGCACAGAAAAACAGCATGTGAATGGTGTAAAGGTTTGGTTTTATGACTGATGTTAATGATTAGCGTGGCTAAGGGCTAAGGGCTAAGGGCTAAGGGCTAAGGGCTAAGGGCTAAGGGCTAAGGGCTAAGGGCTAAGTCTCGATAGCGTCTTTAGGTATTCTCATAGCCTCCTCAATGCGGTGATGAAGAAGCTTTAACGATAGCGATTAGATTGCGCGTTGATAGAGATGGTAGAGATCGGAGCCGCGGGCGTAGTATTGGCGGCGAGTTTGACGGGCGAAGATCGATTTTGGTTGACGACAAGGAAGCGACATCTCCTCAATTGGCATACCGGTTAGATGATCAGCCAGCTCTTTACCCATGATGGTACCAGGCGCAATACCGCGTCCGCTATAGCCAATACAGGTGATCATTCCCGGCGCCAGTGTATGCAGGTGAGGCATATGGTCGTTGGCAAAGGCGATTTTTCCAGACCAGCCATGTTGCCAGAACTGATGGTGTTGATGAATCTCTTGTTGGCTAAAGAAATCTGGAAACAATTTACATAGATAGTCGCTGGCCCAGTCCTTGAGGAACTGACAACCACTGTCTTCAACTCGACCGATACTACCTACAATCAGACGGCCTGCTTGATCCAAACGAATGAAGGACATCACTTGACGGGTATCCCAAGTGCCATGCTTTTCTGGCAGGATGTGTTTCAGTGTATTCCTGTTTAGTGGCGCGGTGGCAAATTGAAAGAAGTGTAAGGGGATAAAGGTTTTATCGAGGCCGTTATTTAGTCCCTGACCATAAGCGTTGGTGGCCAACACCACTTTCTCGGCAGTCACACTGCCGGATGAGGTACTGACTTTCCATTCACCTGACGGCATCGATTGTATCTCGCTGACGGCTGTATCGGTATGAATCTTAGCGCCCAGCGATAGCGCGGCTTTGGCTAGACCGCGAACATATCCCAGCGGTTGTATAGTGCCTGCACGAGGATCAAACAGCGAGGTGCGATAGGCTTGCGTCCCCGTTAGAGCGATCGTCTTATCTCGCTGGTAAATTTCCACCGGTGCTCCTCGCTGAGTCAGCTCAGCGGCGCGGTGTTGCAGATAGCGGTCACCATAGCGGGAGTGAGAGAGTTGTAGCGTACCGTGACGGGTGGCTTCGCATTCGATATTAAAGCGATCTATGAGCGAGAAAACTAAGTCCGGTGCCTTAGCGAGGGTGGCGTCTAAGCGATCGCCATATTTTTTTCCCACCTTAGCATCAATATCTGATGGATTAAGCCAAAGGCCAGCATTCACTAAACCAACATTGCGGCCTGAACCCCCGTAGCCAATCTCCGTTGCTTCTAACACGGTTACCGACACCCCTTTTTCTGCCAGATGAAGCGCGGTCGATAGACCGGTAAATCCGCCGCCAATAACGACAACAGAGGCGAACTGATCTCCCTGTAATGTTGTTGTTTCAGGTGCGGCACAAGCGCTGGCAACCCACAGAGAATCGGGAAGCTTATGTGGCATATTCTGCTTACTATTCATGGCAGGTTTCCCCGTAGTCAATCATATTCAATCAAAAGATGATCCGTAGATGTGAGGATTTGATCATCCACAGGGCTGTCTCCACGGTATCGATAAATGATGCGATTGGTGTAGCAGTATCCGCTTTGATAGGGTCATGTCGGACACTTAATATCGATCATATTCTGTCTACAGAATTGACAGAAATATTGTTTTCCTTGCGCCCATATAGGGAGGGGCTATATAAGATGGGAATATGGCGGCTAAGTTAATCGTTTAGCTCGATGGCTTTAAATAAAGGATGTTACTGTTCAGCTTATCCGCAAGGGCAAGCATCCAGCGCTGGTGAGCTTCGTCAGCTATCGCTCGGTTTTAAAGGGGGTTGTTCAAGATGCCTCAAGGTGCTTTCGAGGTGCTGTTTAAGTGACTCTGATGGCGAGTATAGGGAGTATGCGGCGCTTATGCCTATCGGTGTGGATAACGGGACTAGAGGTAACATAGTGATCACTATCGATCACTATATTTGATCTATCTAAAGCTAAACAATATCAATTATTTAACTGACATCGGCTGTTGTTGCTATCGGATTAAGCACGGTGGGTGGATTCAAAAATTTTATCCGCATTATTGGTAATAAATCCGTCAAACAGTTTGCCTTCGGCATTCTTATAACGCTTAGCAAATTCATAAAAGCAGCTCGGTACGGTTGTGGTGTGTCCGCATCCGAACGTCACTTCAATTTGATCGGCCAGCGTAGACGCTTGCACCAGCAGGTCTGCCGGTACACCTTTAATGGCACCTCCCACCTGATTGATTGCAAATCCGTTTTCTTCCAGCAGGGCAATGACTTTTTCCATCGAGGTAAGGTTTTTTAGATGGTTCAAGCAAACGGTAAAGTGGTTAACACGTAGACCCATACAGGTGAGCCAAGCCGCATATTCACTCTCTGAAGACAGGTGGCTGTAATCAGCAAAACTGACGGGATTCCAGAATAAGCCATGGGCAAAGGTCTCTGGCCCCGTGACGGCATTTGTCGAGATCTGTGCGACGACGTTGGCTAAGATCTGTTGACTCTCAGCAGATAAAAGATGACGTTGCAGTTCGCTGAGAAAAATTTTCGGTGCCAGCGGATCACGGTGACTATAGCTGCGAGCCATCAGTTTTTTCTTTTCGAAGTGATAGTGTTGCTGACATGTGTAACCCATATCGAAGATAACGGGTTCCAGCTTCAATAGATCGATTGGCGAGTTGGAGAAGGTACGGAAAGCGACGTGATCATTGAAAACCTGTTCGCCTTTGCGAGTAAAGAGATCGTGAATCTGACGGGCCTGAGGAGCAATCTTGACATAATCCTCCCAAAGCAGGTTGAAAAAGCTATCGTAGTGCATCACTCAACTCCAAGCGTAGGTTTATACCAATGAGAACAACTTAGGCTTTGATTTGATATAAGTAAAATATGGCTTTTGTATAAGGGATATATGTTTCATCTATATCATCGGCTTAAGACGGCAATACATAGGCCAAAAAACGTTAGCTGTTTGCTGGTCTGGGTTACTCAAACCAGCCTTGACGATAGCGCCTGAGGGCGGTATGAATCTCCCTGACTCGCCATTCATTACAGAATTGAGGAACTTTACGGCTTTGTATTCGATGGAAACCGATGCCGTTGAGCTCGTGAGTAATCGCTTGTTCATCGAATGTTTGCATCAGTTGTTGAATCATATACGGCTTGTCGTACTCGATACCGCAAGTGATGGCTGCACCTAAACGAGACCAGACGGTTTGTAATGCTGCAGCGTATCCTAATGAGTCAACACCGTTGAAACCATGTTCATAGTGATACAGATAGGCTTGAGGCTGAATATCCCATTGAGTCATGCCGCCAGACCCGGCATATTCTGGATATTCAGAGGTGCTTGAACTGACGCAACCGGTTAGCCAAATAGGTGCTAAGCAACAGCTGAGTATGAGGATTGTTCGCATGGGTTTCTCAAAGGCCTGCTATAGTGATAGAAGGTTATTCTCGGTGTGGCACTGACTTATCGCACTGCTAAATAGTAGGACTAAATAGTAGGGATAAACAGTAGGGCTATGTTCATTGTTTTAGTGTATCGAGGTGGAGGCGCAAGACAAGGATTTTCCTATAAGCCTTTTAAGATGAGTGAAACAAAAAGGGTTGTTATAAGAGTCGGTTATAAGAGCTGATATAACAGCATTGTCGATGTGTGATTGGTTATCGAGGATAAGCGTTAAGGTAGTGATAATGCTATCGCTGGCGAAATGCAATAGAAATTGGCCATTAAAATGCGCTAGCACTACCTGTTTTGGGCAGTGTTTATCAGTTTTTCTGATGGCAGTGCTTTTTTAACCAAGGGAGGCACTTTATATTACAACCCTTAAGGATACGTTTTTAGCCCAGTTAATAAAACGCTTAATATGTATCTTTACATACCTTTACGTTTCACTTTAACCGAATGTCTGCCCGTAAGAGGAACATTATGCCTAGCTGTATGATCAATGATCGGGAGATTCACTATCTGGATCAGGGAGAAGGATTTCCACTCTTATTGGGACACGGTTTACTGTGGGATTGTCGAGTATGGGATCGGCAATTAAGATTATTATCCGAACATTTTCGCTGTATTGTTCCCGATCTCTGGTCGCATGGCCGATCGCAATCAGTCAGTGACGGGGATTTGAGTCTCGATCGCCTTGCTGAAGACCATCATCAGTTGATGCAGCAGTTGGGTCTTGAGCGTTATAGCGTGCTGGGGATGTCGGCCGGAGGGCTTTGGGGAGCAAAACTGGCGATGAAGTATCCCGACGAGGTCGCTAGTCTGGTGCTGATCTCCTGTTATCTCGGCGGTGAAACGCCTGACAGTAAAGCCGACTATCTCGAGTTATTGGACATTGTAGAACAGCTTGAGACACTACCGACCCGCGTTGTAGATTCGATCGTTGAGGTTCTCTTTAGCCCTGAGACACAGCGAGCGAATCCGGCTCTCGCCGAAACCTTTCGTTTTGATTTAATGTTTCTGACCTCAGAACAGCTTAGCGGTATTATGGCCTTAGGTAAGCAGGTGTTTCGGCGTCAGTCGATGTTAAATCAGTTAGCCAATATTCGTTGCCCAACGTTGATTATGTCGGGTGAGCATAATATTCCTCGACCTCAGAAAGAGATTGAAGCGCTGCACAGTCAAATGCCGGGTAGTCAATTGGCCATTATTAAAAATGCGGGTCACATGGTGACATTAGAACAACCGGATCAAGTTAATCCTCTACTGATTAGCTTTTTATCATCGATAGACGATGTTGATCTTGATCTGAGTCGACTGGATCTCTTCTGATGTCAGAAGGCTCAAGCGGGTGGTATGTCTATATTGTGCGTTGCGCCGATGACACGCTTTATACCGGTGTGACAACCGATACCCGTCGACGACTCAATGAACATAATTTGAATAACCGACTCGGGGCTAAATACACGCGTACTCGACGCCCCGTGAGTCTCGTTTTTAAGGAAGCTTGCGCTAATCGGTCAGCCGCCTGTAAGCGTGAAGTTGAGATAAAAAAGATGTCTCGTACCGCTAAGTTAAAATTACTGCAGGACCTTCACGAGCAATAAAGATGCTTGGCTTGTGACATCATCATCGGTTGCTATGGCTCGACTTCCCGCTCTGGCACCGCATCTGTATAATGATTTTATTCGTTCGACCCTCTTCTCTGTGCTTAGGATTTCTTGTTTATGACAACTCTGACCATCTGTACCCCCGATGACTGGCATCTGCATTTTCGTGATGGCGATATCTTAACGGAAACTGTTGCCGCGACAGCGCGTTGTTTTCAGCGCGCGATTGTCATGCCTAATTTGGTGCCACCGGTGGTGAATGCCGAGCAGGCGATGGCTTACAAGGCGCGTATCCTTGCTGCACGCCCCGCGCAATCAACCTTTGAACCACTGATGACGCTATTTCTGACGAATGCGACAACCCCTGAGGATATTATGGCGGCTAAAGCATCGGGTGTCGTGGCCGCCAAACTTTATCCGGCGGGCGCGACGACGAATTCTGCGGCGGCGGTAACCGATCTGGAGGCGATGTATCCCGTATTCGAGGTGATGGCTACGCAGGGAATGCCACTCCTTATACATGGCGAAGTCACCGATCATCACATCGATATTTTTGATCGTGAGAAAGTCTTTATCGATCAGAAAATGAGTAAAATTGTCGAAGCCTTTCCACATCTTAAAGTTGTTTTTGAACATATCACCACCAGTGATGCGGCTCAATTTGTCCTGGACGCATCCGACAACGTCGCCGCGACGATCACGCCGCAACACCTGCTGATGAACCGCAATGATCTGCTGGTGGGTGGTGTGCGTCCGCATAACTTCTGTTTACCGGTATTGAAGCGCAATACACATCAGGCAGCGTTGCGACAGGTGGTGAAATCCGGCCCGGCTAAATTTTTTCTCGGTACCGACTCGGCCCCGCATGCGAAAGAAGCGAAAGAGAATGCTTGTGGTTGTGCCGGTTGCTACAGTGCGTGGAGTGCTATCGAACTGTATGCCCATGTCTTTGAAGAGTTAGACGCATTAGATAAGTTGGAAGGCTTTGCGAGTCATTATGGGGCTGATTTTTATGGTCTGCCACGCAATGAAGGCACTATTACCTTAGTGCGTGAGGAGTGGACGCTACCCGATGAGATTATGCTGCCAGATGGACGTCCGATCGTGCCGTTTTTTGCCGGCCAGAAGGTGAGCTGGAAATTGCAGGCATAATGGCTGTAATACCTTGTTAGTCAGGTACTTTTAGCGCGTAGCAATAGGGTGTAGCTAATTCGATGACTGGAAAAATATTAGTAATCTATGCCGGTGGTACGATCGGTATGCAGGCCTCTGAAACGGGTTATGTGCCCGCTGCTGGTTTTGAACAGCGGCTACGTGATCAATTGGGAGCGCGTGTCGCTCAGTTGCCCACGTTTGACATGTTGGAGCTGCAACAGTTGATCGATAGCGCCAATTTACAACCCCATCATTGGACCGAATTAGCCAATATTATCGTTCAGCACTGGCAGCAATATGATGGTTTTGTGTTGCTGCATGGTACCGATACGATGGCGTATAGCGCATCGATGTTGTCCTTTATGCTGCAGGGAATGGATAAACCAGTCATCGTTACCGGCTCACAAATCCCTTTGGCGGCGTTACGTAATGATGCGTTGGACAACCTGTTAACGGCGTTAACCTTTGCCGCTGAGGCTGCGATTGCCGAAGTGTGTATCTGTTTTAATGGGCGTTTGTTGCGCGGTAACCGGGCGACTAAGGTCAAGAGTGCAGCACTGAATGCATTCGATTCACCGAATGACGATTACTTGGCTCAGGTGGGTATTAATATTACCCTGCATGCGGAGCGCTTATTACCCGCAGGCAGCGCACATTTCAGTATTCCCGAACTCGCTTCCGAGGCGGTGGTGGTTTTACCGATCTATCCGGGCCTGTCCGCTCACACGGCACGGGCAATCCTCAGTGATAATGTCGTTAGAGGCTGTGTCTTACACACCTATGGTGCTGGGAATCCACCGGATGCCAACGTCGAGTTAATGATGCTGTTGCAAGAGGCGATTGAGCGGGGCGTTAGCATTGTTAATGTAACTCAGTGTCTGCAGGGTGAAGTGAGTCAAGGGGCTTATGCGACGGGCGCAACTCTTAACCGTATCGGGGTGATTCCTGGCGGCGACCTTACGTTAGAAGCAGCATTCACTAAATTACATTACCTCATTGCGACGCAATCTGCGGCGGCGGTGTCTGAATTAATGGTCAAGCCATTGTGCGGTGAGATGAGCTGAACGACTAATCTAACCGGCGCAGCATTAAAGCCCCGATCGTTTGACGTTCGGGGTTTTTTTATAGGGCAGGCTTTCTATATTGTTTAATTTTGTTATAACATAACTTTTTTAAAATCCCTGAGAGAGTCGGTATTCTATGAATAAGTATTGGTTGGCATTATTGACAACAACCCTAGCGGTGCCCGCGGTGGGTTATGAGCGACAGCATGGTAGTCATGTGCATGGTGCTGCCACTATGCAGCTTGTGATTGAGGCTGATGTGCTGCAATTGCAGCTAGAAACGCCGGCGATGAACATTCTCGGGTTTGAGCACGCGCCAAGCACGGCAGAACAACGAAAAACAGTTGAGCAAGCAACGACCTTGCTGAACAATCCTGAGAACGTTGTTATGTTGCCCGCCGCCGCGCAATGTCATCTGACACAGGCGTCTATCGAAAATTCATTAGCTGATAAAGACGATGAGCATCACGATCATGATGAAGAGCATCACGATAATGACGATGAGCATCACGATCATGATGAAGAGCATCACGACTATGATGAAGAGCATCACGACCATGATGAAGAGCATCACGATCATGACGATGAGCATCACGACCATGATGAAGAGCATCACGATCATGATGAAGAACACCACGATCCTGATGAAGCAGGACATAGCGAATATGATCTGAGCTATCAGTTCAAATGTGACAATATCAGCGCACTACAACAAGTAGACGTTAAACTCTTTAGCCATTTTCCACGACTTGAGGAACTCGAAGTGCAATACATTGTCCCTCTTGAGACCGGCTTTGGCCAAGGCGTGAAGCACCTCAGCGCGGCAGAACCCCAATTTAAGTTCTAGTTACAGGAAATCTGTTCGAATGAGTTCAATCATTGAACTGCAGCAGCTTAAGTTTCATTGGCAGGTAGAAAAACCGGTGTTGGCGATTGATCAGCTTGAGGTCTGTGCCGGTGAAAAGCTATTTTTACAAGGCCCCTCGGGGTGTGGAAAATCAACTTTATTGAACCTCATCGCGGGGATTCATAAGCCAGTGGCGGGGCGTATTGCGGTGAATGGTTGTGATCTGAACGCGCTTTCCGCCGCGGCCAGAGATCGGTTTCGTGCGGATCATATTGGGCTCATTTTTCAGCAGTTTAATTTGTTGCCCTATCTTTCTGTGCAACAAAATGTGCTGCTGCCCTGTCACTTTTCTCAATTGCGGCGTGAACAGGCGTGTCAACAAATGGGATCCGTGGAGGCTGCAGCACTCGCATTATTGCAAGAATTAGGACTACAGGATTATCTGAATAGTGCCGTGACCGATCTGAGTATTGGTCAGCAACAACGGGTTGCCGCGGCGCGGGCTCTTATCGGTAATCCCCGTATCTTGATTGCCGATGAGCCTACTTCGTCATTGGACAGTGATAATCGTGAAGGTTTTATCAAATTACTTATCCGAGAGTGTGATCAGCATGACATCACGCTGCTATTTGTCAGTCATGATCGACAGCTGACCAGCCATTTTTCGCGCATTATCGATCTGCAACAGTTAAATCATGCGGGAGCGGCCCTATGAAGCTGATGTTGGGGTTGGTTTATAAAAGCCTGTTCAACCGTCGACTGACGGCCCTCATGATTATCTGCTCAATCGCAGTGAGTGTGGCGTTATTACTGGGGGTGGAAAAGGTTCGTCATGGTGCCAAGCAGAGTTTTAGTTCGACTATTGCGGGTACGGATTTGATTGTTGGGGCGCGTTCCGGTTCGGTACAGTTATTGCTCTATTCTGTGTTTCGTATCGGTAATGCCACTAACAATGTCAGTTGGCAGAGCTATCAGGATATCGCCGCAAATCCCAACGTAGCTTGGTCAATACCATTTTCGTTGGGGGATTCTCACCGTGGTTATCGCGTTTTAGGTACTACCGATGCCTATTTCGAACATTACCGTTATGGTAAAAAACGTCCGTTAACCTTTAGCCAAGGGGCCCCGTTTCAACAGTTGCATGATGTTGTCTTGGGGGCGGAAGTGGCCGCTAAACTCGACTATCATCTAGGCGATCAAATCATTATTGCTCACGGGATGGGCAATACGAGCTTTAGCAAACATAAAGATCAGCCGTTTACGGTGACCGGTATATTGGCAGCCACGGGAACCCCCGTCGATCGCACCCTTCATGTTAGTCTGCGAGCGATTGAAGCGATTCACGTTGATTGGCAAAGTGGTGCGTATATACCGGGCTCCGGCGGTAAAACGCCGCTGCAAGAAAGGGCGCTGGAGCCACAACAGATTACCGCCTTTTTATTGGGGCTCTCGTCTAAAATGGCGACCTTTCAGTTACAGCGTTATATCAGCAACTACCGCGCCGAGCCATTGCAGGCGGTGTTACCGGGGGTGGCATTACAAGAGCTTTGGGGCATGATTGGTATTGCCGAAAAGGCGTTGTTGTTGATCTCTGTGTTTGTCGTTGTATCGGGTCTGTTTAGCATGCTCACGGTATTATTGACGGGGCTAAATGAACGACGGCGAGAGTTGGCTATTCTACGTTCCGTAGGCGCTAGGCCGGTGCAAATTATGTTATTACTGGTGTTAGAGACGGCATTACTCACTCTATTGGGGATTATCCTCGGCATGGTGTTACTCTATAGCGGTTTGATGCTCGGCTTACCTTGGTTAGAAGAGGCTTATGGTTTGCAGTTAAGCATGAGTTTACCTCAACTTGCGGAGTTCAAACTGTTATTCTTGATTCTCATCGCAGGCACATTGACCGGATTGATTCCCGGTTATCGCGCATACCGCTATTCACTCGCCGATGGCATGACTGTACGGATATAACTTAATGAGACGACTGATTGTTTTTATCACCACCTTAATACTCACCGGTATGCTTCAGGCTGCTAGCATCAATGGTAAAACGGTGATCGATACAGAGTGGGATAGCCTTATGCCCGCCGATTACTCCTTCGATGCTATTTTCGATACGAGTCAGTTTGGCAATCTTGATGATTATGATCCGATGGCCGAGATCAAGTTTAAAGCGATGATGCAGGCGTTGAGTTCTGCACCCATTGTGCCAGAGATGGATGGCAAGATGATCCGTATTCCGGGGTTTGTGGTGCCACTGGTGGAAGAGGGCATGGCGGTCACTGAGTTTTTCCTAGTACCTTATTTTGGTGCTTGTATTCATGTGCCGCCACCACCCTCTAATCAGATGATACATGTGACCTTTGAACCGGGCACGAATGTGGAAAATCTCTACGATGCGGTGTGGATTAGTGGTGAATTAAAGGTCGCCACCGTGGCCCATCAGCTTGGTACATCGGGCTATACCATGGAAGCCTATCAAATAGAGCCCTACACCGAAGAGTGAAGGGTTTGATTCAGCGGGCATCGATGGGGTCGCAGGTCTCATTATGACTCGCTTGCTAGGCAGATGCCTGTTCAGGAATCATCTGCCGATCTCTCTATGTGTTGAATGATTCAGACGATTATCTTATTTAGGCCGCAACGCAATATTTAACGCGGTCTGCCCTCCGCGCTAACAGGCTCAGTAATCGTTCGTTTCGACGAGTTTGACGCTTTAGCTTCTCCCGTATGTCAGTGCGATACGCTTCGTAACCTTGCCGTGTTTATACTGTTATCACCGCTGTTATGGCATATAGTGAATAGAGCGTTGTCATCACTAAATAGAGACGGATAGACATGAAAACATTTATTCGAGAGAACCCTACCATCACGTTTGGCCTCGGCTTACCGGTGCTACTGATGATGGCTTTTTTGCTGATGTCAGGGTTACCAACGTTATTAGTGGCTGGGCCGACCTATGATCTCCTGTTTGCGACAGGGTACAACCGTTATCAACAGACGTTGCAGATCTCGGTGATTGATCAGCGGGTGCAAGTGATCGATCAAGGCACACAAGCGAATTATCAGAGACCTCGTCTCTGGCGTTATAACGCGCATACCGGTGCCGTGCAGGAGATCGCCTTTATTGTGCCGGTCGCTGATAACACGGCGGCGAATCCCGTTAAGCGAATTGAATTGCCCGACTTAGAGGGCGTCACTGTCGATTCATCGAGTATCGCCCCAGATGGATATGAATTCAGCACCCTAGGCCGTTCATCGAGTAATCTGTTCGCCGGACTGTTCTATTTGTCAGGCAGTAATCGCGGGGCGGTGTTGCTAAAAAATGGTCGTCGTATTCGTTTGCCCGAGGTCGCGGATCACTATTACCGAGGTCAGGTTCACTTTATTGGTTGGGTGACGCCATGATGTTATTACTGATTGTTTTAATTGTCGTCATTGGTCTCGGTGTCTGGGGCTGGCCTCTGCTGGTGGGGGTTATTGGCTTAACTCGAGTCACCGATAAGGCTGAGGCATTACAGCAGATCAAGCAGCTGATGCAAACCTATGAGATAAGTCTCGCTGAGGTTGAAACGGCTTATCATATACCGGCTGGCCTAAGTGCTAAAACAGATGTACGTGGCAAAAGTGAGATCGTTCGCACGCTGTTTGCTTACCTTGGCGGTGTGTTTATCGTCGCGGGAGTGAGTGTCTATATCAATCTATTTTGGGATGATATGGGCAGTGTGATGCGAGTGATCGTGACGCTGGGCGTCGGTTATATACTCTTGATTGCGTTGCTGAAGGTGTTGCATGATGAGCAACACAGTCGTTTTGTTGTGCCACTCACGATGGCCTGTATGATCATGATGACCGGCGGTTGGTTTGTGCTGGTTGATGAGTATTTGTCGCAGGGACATAATTGGCGTTTGGCGGTACTCTCGGTGTTTGCCATGATGGCGTTACATCAGGCAATCTTGTGGGCAAAATATCGCCGCACAGTGTTTGTGTTTTGCGGTCTTTTTTTTGTTTATGGGGCGTTGGAAACCGGTTTAGAGCTATCAGGCGTGCCGGTGTATCTGCGAGCAATCATACTCGGAAGCTCGCTGTTTCTGGTGGCCGAATCGCTGGCCAAAACAGCGTATCGGGTATTATCTTCCACGGCGTTGCTGGTGGCCATTATCTGGTTAAATAGCGGCTTATTTGAGCGTATCGCTATGTCGACGTCGGCGAACTGGGCAAGTGTTATCGTCGGCGTGGGCTTGATGTTGACGGCGTTCGGTATGCAGAAGGCGGGACGCTATCTTCGTTTGCAGGCGCTGGGTTATGTGTGTGGTTCGGTGATGGCCTATGGCGGCTTATTTGATCTGCTGCAACATACGGCGATGGAAACGTTATTTTTTGCGCTAACGGCGGTGATTCTGTATGTCTGCGTGCAACTTCAAAGTCGCGCCCTACTGTTGACCACAGTCATCGCCATGCTGGGCTTTATTGCTTATTTCTCTGAAAAATACTTTGCTCATTCATTGGGCTGGCCGGCGACGTTAGTACTAATTGGTATTGCCTTTTTAGCGGTTGGCACGCTGGCGCTCAAACTAAAGCAGCGCTTTTAGTCGCGTCATCTTCATAGACGAAAGCGTCACTGAGGCGACGATCAACGAGAGACTGTGATGGCGATTTTCAATCGCTAACGGACTTCGTTGAGCGACTCATATCGAGTACACTAGCGACAATTTTTTACAGTGGATAAACATAGATGCAAGTAGATCTTTCATCAGCATTGATAGATGCTGGCCGCTGGATTGATCGTCAGGGCTGGTGTCCGGCGACAGGTGGCAATTTCTCGGCGAGATTAGATGCTGAGCAGGCATTGGTGACGGCGTCTGGACGGCATAAAGGCGGTTTAACCGAGGCTGATTTTTTAACGGTCGATCTGCACGGCAAGCCGATAGTTGATAGCGCGATAGCCTCGCCGCAGGCGGCGTCCCTCAAGCCCTCGGCCGAAACCTTACTGCATACTCGGCTGTATCAGTTGGATAAACAGATCGGTGCGGTATTACATACACATTCGGTGGCATCAACGGTGTTATCTCGCCTTGAACCGCAGGCTTGGTTGACGCTTTCGGGTTATGAGATGCAAAAATCATTGGCGGGTAACATGACCCATGATGCGGCGATTCAATTGGCACTGTTTGATAATACTCAGGATATGTCGTTGCTGGCCGATCAACTGGCACTGCGTTGGCAACAAGCGCCACTGAGTTGGGGTTTTTTAGTTCGCGGCCATGGCTTATATGCGTGGGGTCGTGATGTGCATGAAGCGCGTCGTCATTTAGAAGGCTTAGAGTTTCTATTTGCCTGTGAGTTAGAGATGCGCCGCTTGGCTGTGAAATAAGGGTAAAAGGATAAGCATGACCATTAAAGCGATTCTGACCGATATTGAAGGCACCACGACCGATATCAATTTTGTACATAAGGTACTGTTTCCCTATGCCTATGAACATCTGCCGGATTATCTTCGTTGTCACGCTAACGATGAGGCGGTACAGGCTATCTTAGCGGATGCCCGTGAAGTCTTAGGGCAAGCGGATGCCGACGTAGAGACGCTGATTAGCGCATTTTTAAACTGGATTGAGCAGGATAAAAAAGTCACTGCGCTGAAAAACTTGCAGGGGCTTATCTGGGTCAACGGCTATGAAAATCAGGATTTCACCGGTCACCTGTACGCAGATGCCTACGAATATTTACAGCGCTGGCAGCAGCAGGGCTTAGCTTTATATGTCTTTTCGTCTGGCTCGGTAAAAGCGCAAAAGCTGCTGTTTGGCCATAGTGATTTCGGTGATCTGACGCCGCTATTCAGTGGCTATTATGACACCCATATAGGCCATAAACGGGAAGCCTCTGCTTATCGCAAGATTGCCGACGATATCGGTTTGCCAGCCTCTGAAATACTGTTTTTATCGGATATAGTCGAAGAGTTGGAGGCGGCCCGTGAGGCGGGTTTGGCTACGGTTCTGTTAGCTCGAGATGAACCGGTTGCCAGTGATCATCCGGTGGTCGAAAATTTTCAGCAGATAGCGCTGAACGCATAGTTAAAAAGAGGATTCAGACGTGAGTGAATTACGTGTATATCAGGATGACAAGCCGCAACAACCTTTAACCGTTACCTGTGATGCTGTAGAGATTAACCAACAATTGGCGGAGGTAGGAGTACGTTTTGAACGTTGGCAAGCCGCTCAAGCAATCACGGCCGATAGCGATGCCGAGGCCATTTTAACGGCGTATGCGGCTGAGATTCAGCGGCTTAAAAATGAGCAGGGCTACATCACGGTTGATACCATCAGTCTCGCCAGCGATAACCCCGCCAAAGATGAACTGCGGCAGAAGTTTTTGAGCGAACATAGCCACAGCGAAGACGAAGTGCGTTTCTTTGTCCGGGGTGAGGGGATGTTTTATCTGCATATCGCCGATAAAGTTTATCGCGTTCTGTGTTGTAAAGATGACTTGATCTCGGTGCCCGCCAATACCACTCATTGGTTTGATATGGGGCCGGAGCCTGATTTCACCGCGATTCGTTTGTTTAATAATCCCGAAGGGTGGGTGGCTAACTATTCCGGTAATGCGATTGCCGATCAGTTTCCTAAGTTTGAGGATTAGACTTAACGGGATATTTTTTGGCGGATAGCTTTATCTCTCTCTGAGAGCGTGATGGCCGATAGAGTGTGGATAGCAACAGACTGAAAAGGCTTAATCGAGTACAGAACGTACAGTACTTTGATGTGAAGTACTTTGATGGGAAACGGTTCCATCACGCTAGCGTTGATGGAACCGTTTAATTAGACGAACAAATAGGCGTTAGGCTTTTGCTTCACTAGTGAGTAATGCTAGGTCCTCATCGTTTTCGTTCTTCGGCGAGGCGTGATAAACCACTCCGTTAGCTTCATCATTTAGGCCTTTTACGAAGGCGGCGCACATAAAGAGCAGAACAATCGAGAACGGTAGTGCGGCTGCAATTGAGGCGGTTTGTAACGCTTTAAGCCCACCAGCCATCAGTAGTACGGCAGAAACTGCACCGAGACCAAGGCCCCAGATAATACGGAAGCGTTGTGGTGGGTTTTTATCACCGACTGAAAGGATGGTGCAGATCACCAGTGTACCGGAGTCCGCCGAAGTCACGAACCAGGTGATGATCATGAAGGTTGCCAGCGCCGCCATGGGCCATGTTAGCCACTCAACGCCAATGGATTCGATGGTCTTGTATAGTGCGAGGGTCATATCGTTGTTAACGGCTTCAACGATACCACCAGCGCCGTATAGATCAATATGGAGTGCCGTGCCGCCAAAAATAACGATCCATAAAAAACCGCCTAGTGGTGGAATGGTTAATGCTGACAATAAAAATTGACGAATGGTGCGGCCGCGAGAAATACGAGCAATGAACATACCCACCAGAGGACCCCAAGATAACCACCATCCCCAATAGAAGATTGTCCACCAGCCCTGCCACTGACGTTCAGGGTTTGGATCAGTCCAGAATCCCATTGGAATTAAGTTCCACATGTAGTCGCCCACACTGGTGGTGAATAAACCCAGTAAGAATACAGTAGGGCCTGCTAGCAGGAAGAACAGAATCAAGATCGAACTGATGCGCATATTCCAAATGCTGAGAAACTTAATGCCTTTTTCAACACCTGAAACAGCCGATAATGTGCCGATCACTGAGATGATGGCAATCAGGATAACCTGCGTTGTGGTCGAGATTTCAAGGTCGAATAGGTAGTTTAGCCCCGCGTTCATTTGGGATACACCCAAACCTAAGGTTGTCGCTGTACCGAATAATGTACTGAAGATGGCTAGCAGGTCGACGGCATGGCCGATCGGGCCATAGATACGATCGCCTAACAGAGGGTAGAGTGCTGACCGAATAGTGAGCGGTAAGCCTCGACGATAAGCGAAGTAAGCCAAAATCAGGCCGACCATGATGTAGATAGCCCAGCCATGTAAACCCCAGTGAAATAGCGTGATGCGCATCGCCATCTGTGCGGCTTCAGCGGAACCGGCTGTGATACCGGCCATCTCGATAAAGGGATTACCCTGAAAGTGGAAGATTGGCTCAGCTATACTCCAAAACAAAATGCCAGTACCAATCGCACAACTGAACAGCATCGAGAACCAAGTAATGAAGCTGAATTCAGGTTTTTCATCGTCTTTACCTAGGCGTAGGTTGCCAAAACGGCTGAAGGCGACCCAAATCGAGAAAAACAAAACCAAGCTGACCACCGTAATGTAATACCAGTTCAGTGTTGCTTGAATCCAATTTTTGACATCGCTATAGATTCCATTAGCAAAATCGACATTGAGAACGGTGAATAGCACAAAGGCTAATACCATTGCTTTAGAGGCGATCCCCATCCCTGGGTGTATCCCATGGAAGAAGCCCTCACGAGCTATGATTTTTCCGGGCTGCATGCGGCATATCCCCTTAATTTTTTTTTATTAATTGATGTCTGTTCTTACTTTCTTGGAAAGAGAGAAAGAGACAAACGCGGATAATCTTTTGTTGCTGTATTATGGTATACCATAATACAAATAGGCGATCAAATGCTATTTCTTACCGTTAAACGATTGATTAGACCTATGAAAAAAAATAAAAGTACTGTTTTATAATCATGATTTGTTATGTATCTATATGTTTTTAAATATAAAAATTAATGTTGCTTTATCCCGGGCGAGCTAAAGGGAGGTGAGACTGCAATGGTTAATCGTTGTTGGTAAATAATATGACGGTTGGCAAGGTGTTCGATTTGAAGTAGACAAAAATTGGTTTAGTTGGCGGTTCTAGGCTTGGAGGTGAAGGCGGTTCTAGGCTTGGAGGTGAAAATGTGTAGGGGATATTTATAAAGTGACTATGCCATCGTTGGCTGTGTAACAAGCTCTGACGTCGATCAGAGCTTGTTGGCCATTCCTAGCAGGCCTATGGCTTCGTTGTTAAGAGGCTTTATGTGCTAGAGATCACCCATACAAATATATTTAATTTCAAGGTAGTCATCTAAACCATACTTAGAGCCTTCGCGGCCTTGGCCTGACTCTTTCATGCCGCCAAAAGGAATCACTTCAGAGCTGATAGACACTTCATTAATCCCGACCATACCGTAATCTATTGCTTCAGAAACGCGCCAAACACGGGCTATATCCTGAGTGAATAGATAGGAAGCTAGACCAAATTCGGTGGCGTTCGCCATCGCTATTGCTTCCTCTTCTGTGCTGAAGGAGAAGATAGGCGCAACCGGGCCAAAGATTTCTTCCTTCGCTATCCGCATATCGTCGCTTAGGTTCGCTATTACGGTGGGTTGGTAGAAGGTGTCTCCCATTGAATCTATTTTGCCACCGGTGGTCACCGTTGCGCCTTTCGCTCGCGCATCGACAACAAGTGAATCAACGTTGGCGGCGGCTTTCGCGGTAATCAAAGGGCCTAATGTCGTCGAGCTTTCAAAGCCATTGCCTAAGTTAAATGTATTGACTTTGGCGGTAAATTTTTCAACAAACGTAGCATAAATGCTGTCCTGAACGATAATACGGTTGGCACAAATACAGGTTTGTCCGGCGTTGCGGTACTTCGCGGCAATAGCGCCGTCGACTGCTTTGTCTATATCTGCATCGGCAAATACTAAAACGGGCGCGTTGCCACCTAACTCCATGGATGTACGTTTAACCGTTTTAGCGCATTGCTGCATGAGTAATTTGCCCACGGGGGTCGAGCCGGTAAAGGTAAACTTTTTAACGATCGGATTAGATGTTAATTCAGCACCTATTTCAGGTGCATTTTGACCGACCACTACATTAAATAATCCAGCAGGTATACCCGCACGGTCGGCGAGTTCTGCGAGGGCTAATGCTGATAATGGCGTTTCTGCCGCAGGTTTTAAGACAATAGCGCAACCAACGGCTAATGCCGGTGCGGCCTTGCGGGTGATCATCGCGTTGGGGAAATTCCAAGGTGTCACGGCAGCCACAACGCCAATGGGCTGCTTAATAACAATGGAGCGGCGGTCAGCCGTAGTATTAGGAATAACATCGCCATAAATACGCTTCGCTTCTTCGGCGAACCATTCAATGAAGGATGCACCGTAGGCCACTTCTCCTTTAGATTCCGAAAATACCTTACCCTGTTCTGCCGTCATAATGAGGGCTAAGTCATCTTGGTTTGCGATGACTAAATCAAACCATTTTCTTAATAAAACAGAGCGTTCTTTAGCCGTCTTTTTTTTCCAAGACTGCATAGCCTGTTCCGCCATCTCAATGGCATGGCGTGTTTCTATTGCACCTAGGTCTGCTACCTTCGCGATAATATGACCCGTGGCGGGATCTGTTACATCAAAGGTTTTGCCTGAATCAGCATCGACCCATTGACCGTTGATATAGGATTGAGTTTTTAATAATGAATTATCATTTAAAGCTAAAATCGACATTTTTTATTTTACTCATATTTTTTTGTGAGAGGTTGATGGTCTGTGTTATCTATTAAACGGCCATAACGTTATGCTTCGAGGCCTTTTATCAGGCGTCAAAAATTCGCAAGGCATCGATAAGCTTTGTGCCCAGACAGTTGATTGTCGTTCTTAATATACTGAGGCGCAGCGAATAGGTAAGACGGCGCTGCGCCGTGAAGGGAGCAGGCCTTTTATGTTAAAAGGTCGAGTTCTTCGAGAACATCTCTGGCAATTCTGAAACACTCCACCCCCTGTGGCACCCCACAGTAAATGGCGATCACATGGATTGCTGATCGAATTTCATCAACAGATACTCCGTTGGTGATGGCGCCACGCAGGTGGAGTTCCCATTCATGCATTTTCCCTAACGCTGCAATCATGGTGAGGTTCATTAATGAACGGGTTTTTGCATCAAGGGTGTCATCGCCCCAGCCAAAACCCCAGCACCATTCGGTCATTGCTTCTTGGAATGGTAGATTAAAGGCGTCAGCCTTAGCCAGATTCTGAGAGACGTAATCGTCGCCGAGTGTGGCTTTGCGTTTATTTAAACCCAATTCAAATCGTGCTTTATCCATTATAGCCTTCCGTTATATTAGTTTGGATGCAATGTCAGCAGCCTCAGTCAGGTGCTTTTTACAAATTTCTTCGGCACGGTCGGCATCTTTTTGCTCGATCGCATCAATGATATTTAATAAATTGACAGGCCCTTTTGTTTTGCGGCCTGTGGAACTCAGAGTTAGCGCACGTAATCTTGATATGCGCGCATTCAGGCGTTCGACTAAATCCCAAGAAACGTGCTTACCGCCGGTGGTGAAAATGAGTTTATAAAACTCAGTTGTTAGCTTGAGTGCTTGCATAACGTCAGCGTTTTGCAGACAAGTGGCAACCTGCTCTTGTAATTGATGCAACTTATCAATCACGGTTTTATCAGCATTTAAGGCGCAGCTTCGCACAGCAGAACATTCCAACATAATGCGAATATCATAAATTTCTTTGACTTCTTCATGGCTAATCGTAGCGACAATAAAGCCTGCATTGGGTACACCTACGATTAATCGTTCGCTCTCTAAATGCCTAATGCATTCTCGTACTACTGTCCGGCTAACGCCCATGCTCTCACATAAGGTGCGCTCGACCAGTCGATCTCCCGGCTTGATGAGGTCGCTAGTGATTGCATCGCGCAAGGACTCTAACGCATTTTCTTTCAGTGTCTTTGGTCTATCTACCTTTAACATACTGTCCATGATTCCATAAATTTAGACATGTAAAGCTCTCTTTATACAGCGGAGCACTAAGGCATCCAGATTACTATATTTCTGAACGTTTTGTTGCATGCGGTAAGATTATATGATTGTATACCATAATACAATAAACGTTGTTATTTCTCTGAGAGAGTATGAAATGAAGCCTGAAATTAGAAAAATAGTTAGTTTTGAAGAAGAAACCTTGATTGAAGGTTTTAAAGAAGCCGAAACACCGGTGCGTATGTTTGCGGTGGCTGCCGTGATTAAAAACCCATGGGCAGGCCGATATGTTGAAAATCTACGCCCTGAAATTTTGGCTTACGGTCCTGTTTTGGGTCAAATACTGACAGATAAAATTAGTGAGATGGCGGGCGGCGCAACCAATATTGAAGCGTTCGGCAAAGCCGCCGTGGTTGGCCAAAACGGTGAGGTAGAACATGCTTCTGCTTTGATTCATACACTTCACTTCGGCAATATTTTTCGCGAAGCAGTGCAAGCCAAGTCATTCTTATCGTTTACGAACACGCGTGGCCCTGCGAATGCACCCATTATGATTCCGATGATGGACAAAAATGATGGCGGCCGTCGTTCACATTATTTGACGCTGCAATTTAATATTTCTGATGCACCGGGCCCCGATGAAGTCGTGATTGTGTTGGGCGGCGCTACCGGTGGTCGGCCTCATCACCGGATTGGTGATCGGTATCAGGAACTTCAGGAATTAGGCCATGACATTGAAAACCCAGCAGCGGTTTAAATCTGAGTCCGGTCTTGCGTACTTCAAGACCGGCGCTGGCTCTCCCATTGTCTTAATACATGGTGTCGGACTGCGGGCAGAAGCTTGGCTTAATCAGGTGCCGGTACTCAGTGAGCATCACACGGTGTACGCAATTGATATGCCTGGGCATGGCGAAAGTGATTTGCTGGCGAATACGGCTGCTGGTTTAGATGAATACGTCGATCTTATCGCCACGTGGATTCAAACTGAGATTAAAGAGCCCGTTATTATGATGGGGCACTCGATGGGGTCCATGATTGCGCTGAACTTTGCGGCTCGTTATAGCGATATCTGCTGCGGAGTAGCGGCGCTGAACTCCGTTTATCGGCGGAGTCTTCAGGCTAAGCAAGCCGTACGACAACGTGCGCTTGATCTGATTGAAAATCCAGATCTGGGTAATGTCACGACGCCAATTTTACGTTGGTTTGATGTTAATCCTAAAGGGTTTGAAAAGCAGATGGCAGACCTTTGTGAGCAGTGGTTGCTTGCCGCACCCGCAAAAGGGTATGCCCGGGCGTATCAGATATTTAGCCAAAATGATGGCCCTAAAGATGAGGCGTTAGCATCGCTCGAAATGCCAGCAATCTTCATTACAGGAGATGGTGATGCTAACTCATCCGGGGATATGTCAAAGCGTATGGCAGCGCTTTGCCCAGATGGAGACTATGCCGTGATAGAGCATTCACGCCATATGGTACAGATGACACATCCCGATGAAATTAACCCGTTACTCGTCAAATTTGTAAAGCAGTGCTGTATAAAAATAAGGAATCAGTTATGACTAATATTGATACCCGAGAGCTACGTAATGCGTTTGGTTCATTCATGACCGGCGTCACCGTGGTGACGGCGATCAGCGACTCAGGTGAAAAAGTTGGTTTTACGGCTAATTCATTTACATCGGTTTCGGTGAATCCGCCCCTGTTATTGGTGTGTCCGGCTAATAACCTATCAAGCTTTGATATCTTTAATACTTGCCAACACTTTGCCGTGAATATTCTGGCGGAAGACCAACAAGATATTTCCAATACCTTTGCTAGCGCTAAAGGTGATCGTTTTGAGGATATCTCTTGGCACAGTGATGAATATGGCTGCCCGATTATTGATGACACCGTGGCGCACTTTTCTTGCACTACCTTTAGCAATAGTCCTGCCGGTGATCATATTCTGTTAGTTGGACAGGTGAATGAATTTGCCGCGAATGAAAAGCTAGGCTTGGGGTATGCTAAAGGCGGTTATTTTAGTCTAGGGATGGAGCATCGTGCAGAGGAGCTGACCCACTCCCTCGATGGCGTGGTTGGCAGTATTATCGAATTTGATAATAAAGTGCTGCTAAGTCAGACGGATCAAGGCTATACCTTACCGCAAGTGGATATACGTTCTGATCAAGGCTCACAAAAAAGTATACGCCTATTTCTTCAGAGTCAGGGATTAGATTGTGAAGTGGGTTCCGTGTATTCAGTTTATGAAAACCCAGAGGCGCAAAAATTCATTACTTATTATCGCGCGAATGCTCTCGATGATAAAGCGGGTGGACTGGGTGAATATATCGATATTGATCAGATCTCAGATCTCAAGTTTGTTTCTTCTGATATACAAAGCATGTTGCAACGATTTGTTCTTGAAAAGCAAAACGGCGTGTTTCGTTTATATGTCGGTGATAATCAAACCGGCGACATTCACTAAATAAAACGGGAGTGATGTAATGAAATTTTCGTTATTTGCACATATGGAACGGGTTGACGAAGAGCAAACTCAAGTCCAGTTGTATGAAGAGTTTTTATCATTATGTGATATGGCTGATAAAGGCGGCATGTGTACGATATGGACCGGTGAACACCATGGGATGAATTTTACCATGGCACCGAACCCGTTTCTTAATCTAGTCGATTTAGCACACCGCACTAAGCATGTTCGTTTAGGTACGGGTACGGCGGTTGCACCCTACTGGAATCCTATTAAACTGGCCGGAGAAGCGGCCATGACGGATATTATTACGCAGGGTCGTTTAGAATTGGGTATTGCACGGGGTGCATATTCCTTTGAGTATGATCGCATGGTGCCGGGCATGGATGCTTGGGAAGCGGGCGAGCGTTTACGTGAGATGGTGCCTGCTATAAAAGGTCTTTGGGCCGGTAATCATGCCCAAACAGGTAAGCATTATAACTTTCCTGAAACGACGTCTGCGCCTAAACCATTATCAGAGAAAGGCCCACCTATTTGGGTTGCTGCAAGAGATATTAATAGCCATGAATTTGCCGTTGAAAATGACTGCAATGTGCAAGTGACACCGTTATGGCAGGGCTTGGAGGAGGTAGAAGGCTTGATTAGCAAATTTAATCAGGCCTGCGAAACCTATGACAAACGTCCTAAAATCATGATTTTGCAACATGCCTATGTAGGTAAAGATGAAGCGGAACTCAATCGTGCGGCTAAACAGCTGAATGAGTTTTATTGCTATTTCGGTGCTTGGTTTAAGAATGAGCGGCCTATCGATCAAGGTTTAATTAAGCGTTTGAGTCAAGCGGAAATTGATGCCCACCCTTTCTATTCAGCTGAAAAAATACGTAACGACCTAATGATCGGTACGTCGAAGCAAATTATTGATCGTTTGAAATATTATCAAGATTTAGGCTATGACGAATTTTCGTATTGGTCGGATTCGGGTATGAGCCGAGAACAAAAAGAAACCTCTTTGGCGCGCTTTATTGATGAAGTGATGCCCGCCTTTACCTAATATTTTAGATGAGACAGACAATGACAAATAATAACTTACCTCATTACCAGTTGCTGATTGATGGGGCTTGGGTCGAAGGCTCCGATAATCAGGTGATGCACAGCAATAATCCCGCTAATGGCGAAGCATGGGCAACCTTTGCCTGTGCCAGCCAAGAGGATGTGGATCGAGCAGTGAAAGCGGCTAGACGTAACTTGAATACTGGTCCTTGGGCGAGCATGAATGCGACTCAGCGGGGGGCAATGCTCTACCGTTTAGCCGATTTAGTCGAAAAAAATGCGCAAAAATTAGGCGAAATTGAAACAACGGATAGTGGAAAACTAGCGGCTGAGACAGTTAGCCAATCCAGTTATGTTGCCAGTTATTATCGTTATTATGCGGGCCTCGCCGATAAAATCGAAGGTGCAACACTGCCCATCGATAAGCCCGATATGCATGTATTTACCACCCCCGTGCCTATTGGTGTTGTTGCTGCGGTCGTGCCGTGGAATGCGCAGATGTTTTTGACGGCATCTAAATTAGGCCCTGCATTGGCGGCCGGTTGTACCGTGGTATTAAAGGCGTCTGAATTAGCCCCAGCACCGCTATTTGAACTGGGTAAATTAATTCAAGAAGCGGGTATTCCGGATGGTGTTGTTTCAATCATCACCGGTGATGCCGTGAATTGTGCTATCCCGTTAACATCGCATCCGGATATTGATCGTCTTGCATTTACTGGAGGCCCCGAAACCGCTAAGCATGTGATTCGTAATACCGCCGAAAACTTTGCCGTGACATCTTTGGAACTCGGTGGAAAGTCGCCGATCATCGTGTTCGATGATGCCGACTTGGAAAGTGCTGCCAATGGCCTCATTGCGGGTAACTTTGGCGCTTCAGGACAATCTTGTGTGGCGGGGTCTCGAGCGTTTATTCAGCGTTCAATACTGGCAGAGCTATGCGATAAGATTGAGCAAAAAGCTAAACAGATTGTCATGGGCGATCCTCAATCGAGTCGTACCCATATCGGCCCGTTATGTACGCTCGCTCAGGTTGAGTGTATTGAAACGACGTTGGCTCAGGCGGTTGAGCAGGGCGCTAATATTCGGTTTGGTGGTAAGCGTGCGCCACAGTATGGATCAGAAAACTACTTTGAGCCGACAATGGTGGAGTGTCCGCACGATCAGATCGAAACACTTCAAACTGAGATGTTTGGTCCAGTGATGTCGATTGTTGCGTTTGATACTGAAGAAGAGGCCATCGCGATGGCAAATGACAGTATTTATGGTTTAGGTTCCGGCGTATTTACGCAGAATATTGCCAGAGCGCATCGCGTATCCAGCAAGATACAGTCTGGCATTTGTTGGGTAAATACTTATCGGGTGACGTCTCCGATTGCGCCTTTTGGTGGTATCAATCAATCGGGGTATGGCCGCGAAGCGGGTGTGCAGGCAGTGTTAGATTACGTTAGAACTAAAACCACGTGGATTAATACATCCTCCGAGCCGATGAGTAATCCGTTCGTTATACGGTAATTGATCGGTGCTTTAGATCTGTATTGCTTGTCATGATAAGCGACGCTCATTTGAGGGTCGCTTTTTGTTGTTTAATTACAGGGTTGTTAATACGCCAGCAGCTATCTGTTCTGGGCGATAAACACCCGTATCAAGAATCCATCCACTGATCAATTTAGCGGGAGTAACATCGAACGCCGGGTTATAGACCGGGGTGTTATCCGGTGCCCAATTGACCTCGCCAAAACTGCCACTGACCCCCTGAACTTCAGCGGGATTGCGCTGTTCGATAGGGATCGCACGGCCATTGGGACAGTTTGCATCGACGCTGGTGTAGGGGGCAACTACATAGAAAGGCACCTGATGGTAGTGCGCAATTACCGCCAGTGAGTAAGTGCCGACCTTGTTGGCAAAGTCACCGTTGGCGGCGATACGATCAGCCCCCACCAAAATCATATCGACCTTTCCTTGAGCCATCAGAAGGGCGGCCATATTATCGCAGACCAGCGTATGGGGAACGTCTAATTGATCCATTTCCCAGGTGGTTAAACGGCCGCCTTGCAGAAGTGGACGCGTTTCATCAACCCAAACATGCAGTTGTTTTCCCTGTTGTTTCGCCGCACCGATCACACCGATCGCGGTGCCGACGCCGGCGGTAGCGAGGCTGCCGGTATTGCAGTGGGTCAGTATATTAGCGCCGTCTTCGATAAGGGCGGCCCCCTCGGTGGCGATACGGTTGCAAAGCTCAACGTCTTCATTAAACAGTTGTTCGGCGCAGTGGGCTAACGTGGCTGTTCCGTGACTATCGAGGCTGGCTAACATGCGGTCAAGGCAGTTCATTAAATTAACCGCGGTGGGTCTGGCTGCCCGTAAACGTTCAGCATCGGTGCGCAGTGAGGCGGTGCTGGCTCCTTGTTCGGCTAAATGGGCCAGTAATACGCTGGCGCCAATACCGATCAACGGTGCTCCCCGTATCTGTAGTTTTTTGATCATCGCGATCATCACTTCGGTGCTATCGCAAACTAGCCACTGTTCGCGGTGAGGTAGTTGATGCTGATCGAGTATATGTAGCGCCCCTTGTTGATATTTAATGCTGGTGGCGATGAGGTCTTTCATGAGGATTCCAATAACGAGCGGGTTAGGGCGCCTAAGTTATCAGGAACCATTGAGTCAGAAAAGGGGTAGGCAGAGAGTGACCGATTTGCCACAATGCTAAGGAAGGTGCGAATAAGTCAATTACGCCTCTGGCTTACAGAGAATATAACGGACTTATTCGCACCTACCCTAACACTTAAATAATACGGTGCTCCGTTGAGCCCTTAGGTTAATTTTTAAATAGCTGTGGAAACCACGATAGAATGAGTTTTAAACAATTTTCATCCGATACGGATGTGATCGCGTTTGCGCGTCAGCACAGCGATCTGTTTAGCGCCGATGAGCCACTTAAGGTTGCGGAAATTGGCGATGGTAATATTAACTTCGTTTATCGGGTATCAGGTGCGACCACGAGCCTGATTATCAAACAGGCGTTGCCCTATATTCGTATTATTGGTGAGGGCTGGCCGCTGTCGCAAGATCGTATACGCATCGAGGCCGAAGCGTTGCAGTTGGAGGCAAAGTATTGTCCTGACCTAGTGCCCAAGGTGTACCACTATGATGCCGAGCAGTGTGCCATTGTGATGGAAGATATCAGCGCCTTCGGTAATTTACGCATGGCTATGGTGCAACGGCAGAAACTGCCATTATTGGGTGAGCATCTTGGACGCTTCTTAGCCGATACTCTGTTTTATACCTCGGATCTGTATCTCGATGGTCATGCGAAAAAGGCGTTAGTACAACGGTTTATTAATCCAGATCTGTGTAAAATTTCGGAAGAGTTGTTTTTCTGGGACCCTTACTGTGATCATGAGCGTAACAGTATTAATGAACACCTTCGCGCGGATGCCGAAGCGCTTTGGCAAGATGAAACACTGAAGCTAGAAGTCGCGCGTCTCAAGATTAAGTTTCTCAATCAAGCGGAATCCCTGCTGCATGGAGATCTGCATTCGGGGTCGGTGTTTGTCAATGAATCAGGGACAAAAATAATTGATCCTGAGTTTGCTTATGTGGGCCCTGCGGGTTTTGATATCGGCTCCATCATCGGTAACTATGTGCTGAATATTGCTGGGCAGTCTAACCTGCCGGGTGATCAGGCCGAGCGTCAAGATTATCAGCAATGGCTGTTAGCGGATATGAATACTCTATGGAATACCTTTTCGCGATGCTACCGTCAGCATATGCAGGCAGAGACTCAAGATCCAAGTCTTCGGCAAGCCGCATATGCCGAATGGTATCTTGCTGAATTGCTGGCAGATAGTCTCGGCTATGCCGGCACCGAGGTGATTCGCCGCACCATAGGCTTAGCTCATGTACTGGATATTGAATCGATTGAAGATGCTCAACAACGGACGGAATCCGAGCGCTTGGCTCTGACATTGGGGCAGCTATTGATTAAAGAGCGCGCCAGCTTTAGCAGTATTGAAGCATTGACCGCCAAACTGACAAAACAACTGTTTTGTCACTAGGGTAGGTTTTAATCAGCCGCGGCTAGAGCGCGGCTTGATAGGTTATTTTCTCTGAGACCAAGTTCAATATGACAGGCGCATGATGAGTGAGCCTGTCTAGATCGACGGGTCGTTCCCAAACCATCGTTCCAGATGCCGTCCGTAACGTTTTCAACGCAATAAACGTGAGAAAATCCGCTATGCCATTCAGGTTCAGACAGTTAATCGCAGGTCAGCATAGTATGAAGCCCAGCAGCTAAATCTCTGAGGCATAAAAAGCGTCATATACAGCGCAGATAGCTTTTTGATTTCTTGCGCGTCGCGAAGCGGTGTTTGAGTCACGGTATGATCGCATCTCAGTGTAAAACGACGTCTTTTTTAATGTTCTACGTAGTACTACGTATTGGCGCTACGTAGTTTCGCTTTCTTTCTTGCGCAGAATCCCGAATAGGCGTGCAGCTTTTATTGCAGCAAACTACTCTTATGCTAGCACGGCTTTATAACAGTGCTATCCGGTAGTGATCTCAACCCGATGTTGGTTCAGGTTGTCACTGCTTTTATAGATGCTTACCCGAAAGGGGAGTTGCAAATAGAGGATGATAATAACAATGTTAAAACTGAATTTTGCAAAGAAGCTAGTGACGCTAGCCGCTTGCGCAACGATGCTAGCAAGCCCGTTGATGGCGGCGGAGAAAGTCTATCGCTTAAAACTCGCGGAAACTTGGCCGACTAACTTCCCAGTGTTTGGTGATGCGCCTAAAAATATGGCTGCACTCGCTGAGAAAATGTCGAACGGTCGATTAAAAATTACCATTGACTCTAAGAACAAGCACAAAGCACCTTTCGGTGTATTTGATATGGTGCGTGCGGGTCAGTATGACATGGGTCACTCGGCGTCATATTATTGGAAAGGTAAGGTGCCTAACACCTTGTATTTCACCACGATGCCATTCGGCATGACGGCACCGGAACAGTACGCTTGGTTTTACCATGGCGGCGGACAGGAGCTGATGGATGAGGTCTATGATAAGTACAATATCATGTCGTTCCCAGGCGGTAACACCGGTAATCAGATGGGTGGTTGGTTTCAGAAAGAGATTAACTCTCTAGATGACCTGCAAGGCCTGAAGATGCGTATTCCCGGTTTTGCCGGTGAAGTACTGGCGAAGCTAGGTGCGAAGCCAACCAATATTCCACCGGGTGAGCTATATACAGCACTAGAGCGTCGTACCATCGATGCCTTGGAGTGGGTAGGGCCTTCTCTCGATCTGCGCATGGGTTTCCACAAGATTGCGCCGTACTACTACACCGGCTGGCATGAGCCTGCGACTGAACTTCAGTTCATGATTAACAAGAAGAAGTTCAATAGCCTGCCTGAAGACCTGCAGCAAATATTGAAAACGGCGATGCGTACCGCTGCCTATGATATGTATATTCAGTCTTACCACATGTCCAGCGAAAACTGGGCTACTATGAAACAAGAGTTTCCTAATATTCAGGTCAAATCGTTCCCGCCAGAAGTTATCGCAGCGATGCGACAGGCGAATGATGAGCTGCTGGCCGAAAAAGCTGAAGCAGATCCTTTAGCGAAGAAAATTCTTGAGTCTCAGACCGAGTATATGAAGAAAGTTCGGGTATGGACCGATATTTCCGATAAAGCGTATCTGGATAACCTGAGCAACTAAGAAAGCGGTGACAACGTCCTTGGTGCTCAGCGTACTCTGGACCTGTCGACTACTTGCTGAACAAACTTAATATAACGGGTAACCTGTATCTGGTTTCAGGTATGGGTTACTGCGTTTTTAAAAGCCGGAGTGATTATGTTATTAACTAGGCTCGAGCAGCTCTGTAACTGTTTTTCAGACCTGTTGGGGAAAGTCTCTGCGCTGCTGTTCGTGGTGATGTTATTCAATGTGTTTATCGATGTTGTGATGCGTTATCTATTCAACGATGTATCGATCGGTATGCAAGAAATGGAATGGCATCTATATGCTGCAGTCTTTTTGCTGGGGGTTCCTTACACGCTTAAAACGGGTGGTCATGTCCGTGTCGATCTTATCTATGAGCGTCTTACATCCAAAACTAAGGCGCTGATCGATATACTTGGCATCCTCTTTCTGTTATTCCCATTTTGCGCCTTGGTTGGCTGGTATGGCGTTGGCTTTGCTCAAGAAGCGTTTGAACTCGGTGAGACCTCTGGCGATCCTGGCGGCTTACCCTATCGTTGGATTATCAAGGCGGTGATTCCGTTTGCCTTCTTTTCCATCATGATCAGCGGTCTGGGTATGTTACTCAAATCGCTTAATGTCTTGCTTGGCCACGGCCGAGCGGATAGCTATCAACCCCCACAGCATTAAGAGGCGCTGACGATGATTGGTATTGTAATGTTTTGTGTTGCGCTGTTGATGCTGTTATTTGGCTTCCCAGTTGCATTTACGTTTGGTGGTGTTGCGTTACTGTTTGGTCTGTTTGCAGAAGGGCCCGAGTTGTTTGCGTTTATGCCGTTTCGAATTCAGAGCATAATGGAAAACACGGTGCTGATGGCCGTTCCATTGTTCGTTTTCATGGGGATCGTATTACAGAAAACCCGATTGGCTGAACAGTTACTCGAAGCGATGGGTAAACTATTCGGCGGGGTGCGCGGTGGTTTAGCAATTTCCACCGTATTAGTGGGAGCCTTGTTGGCAGCCTCAACAGGTGTTGTGGGTGCTTCTGTGGTTGCGATGGGCTTGATCTCACTGCCGGTGATGCTGAAATACAAGTATGAAAAGTCACTGGCTTGCGGCACTATCTGTGCTTCAGGCACGTTAGGACAGATTATCCCGCCATCGATTATCTTGATTATTTTGGGTGATGTACTGGGTATTCCTGTGGGTGATCTATTTAAAGCGGCGGTAGGCCCAGGCTTTATTCTGATTGGCATCTATATCATCTATATCTTGATCTATGCATGGATGAAACCCGAGGCCGCACCGGCGTTGCCGATGGATGATGATGTTAATAGTAAACGAGAGCAGTATGTCAAAGCGCTGAAAGCGATTGTACCGCCTTTGGCTCTGATTCTGATTGTGCTGGGTTCTATTTTTGCGGGTATCGCAACGCCGACGGAATCATCCGCATTGGGTGGTGTGGGCGCGATTGCACTGGCCGCCATTTATGGTCAGTTTAGTTGGAAGATGGTCATCAATTCAGCCTCTGAGACGGTTAAAGTAACCGCGATGGTATTTGCTATTCTGCTGGGTGCCACAGCGTTCTCGATGGCATTTACCTATACGGGTGGCGACTATATTGTTGAAGAAATACTATCTGACTTACCTGGTGGAGCCACAGGATTTTTGATTCTGTCGATGATCGCGATTATGATATTGGGCTTCTTTATCGACTTTGTTGAAATCAGCTTCATTATCGTACCGATTTTGGCGCCGGTGGCAGATGCCCTGGGTATTGCTCCCGTTTGGTTTGCTATTCTGATTGCGATGAACTTGCAGACGAGTTTTCTTACACCGCCGTTTGGCTTTAGTTTGTTCTATCTGAAAGGGGTCTCACCGCCGGAAGTGCGCACGATGGATATCTATCGGGGTGTTATGCCGTTTATTGCCATGCAAGTGGCGGTGGTTATTTCAATACTGTTGTTCCCTGGTTTTTATGGACTTAACTAAAAGGGCTTTTTAACACAACGGTTAACGATATACTGAGGTAAAACGTACAGGCTTTAAATACCGATGAAACCCGTTGTTACCTCACTTAAAGCAAAAATGCTGCTGTTATCAATCATTCCTTTGATTTTGGTAACAGCAGCCATTACCTTAATCACTCTGAATCAAGCTCGACTGTTATCTGAACAGGAAATCCAAACCTTTGAGGAGAATCTGCTGGCGTCAAAACGTCAGGAGTTACAGAACTATGTCGACTTGGCGATGAACTCGATTGCTCACGTTATCGCGAATGCTGAAGCGGGTGATACGGTAGCCGAAGCAGAAGTAAAGCGTATTCTTCATAGTTTGAGCTATGGTGACGATGGTTATTTCTTCGTCTATGATGCCGTCGGTGTCAATCTCGTGCATCCCGCTCAAGCCGAATTAGTGGGTCAGAACCTGTTTAACATTCAAGACCGTAACGGTAGCTATGTGATTCAGGAACTGTTGCAGTTGGCTGAAGAGGGCGGCGGTTTTTCCCGTTATATCTGGCGTAAACCGTCGAAGGACGGGCTTGAAGATAAATTAAGCTATGTGGTGCAGGTCCCCAGGTTAAACTGGATGATGGGCACGGGCTTATATATTGATGATATCGCTAAAGAAGTCGCTACCACCCGTCTAAAAGTTACCCGTAATATTCGTAATACCTTTTTTACTGTTGTGGCTATTTTGGCTGCAACGGTGATTGTCATTGCGTTGTTGGGCTTGTGGCTCAATGTGCACGCGTCAGAGCTCGCTGATACCCGTTTAAGAGAAGTCGCTCATCGTTACGTTCAGTTTCAGGTGAGTCAGCGGCGAAATTTTGCGCGAGAATTGCATGATGGTATTAATCAGTTGATGGTATCGGTCAAATTTCGCATTGAATTGGCCAAGGATAAGTTGTCATCGGAGGATGTCAAAGTGCACGCTGAACTCGATCGTGGCAGTGAGGTACTTAATCAGGCAATTCAGGAAGTGCGACGAATCTCTCACGATTTACGGCCGATACAACTGGATGATTTAGGGCTTGAGTCTGCTTTGTATAGTATGGCGGAAGAGTTTGCTGAACGGGCAGGCGTGAAAGTACAGGTAAGTCTTGGGCTGCCGTTGCAGCGCTTACCCGATGATATTGAGATTACCCTGTACCGTATTACTCAAGAAGCGCTGATGAATATTGAGCGTCATGCTCATGCGCGTCATGTTAATATCGAAATCTGGCAGGAAGAGGGTTTGATCTGGGCTGAAATCAGCGATGATGGTCAAGGCTTTAATGTGCTGAATAAAGCCGGTGAGGGGATTGGTCTGTTGAATATGCGAGAGCGTACTGAGCTGCTGAGTGGACAGTTTAGTATTCGTAGTCGGCCTGGGGCTGGCACTTGCCTACGGGCGGGTTTCTCTCTGATATAGGAATGTAGCTGATGGCAAATGAAAAGATTCGAGTTGTGTTGGTCGATGATCATGCTCTCGTGCAAGAAGGTATTATTGCTCGGCTTGAAAATGAACCCTCGATGGATGTCGTGGGTGCCGCCAATAACGGCGCTGAAGCACTGCAATTGATTGCTAAGCTTAAACCGGATGTAGTGTTGATGGATATTTCAATGCCGGTGATGAACGGTTTTGAGGCAACCGAACGATTACGCGCAGAACAACCGGATGTGCGGGTGCTGATTTTGAGTATGCATGAAAGCCGTGAGTATATATTGAAACTGATTCAGTGTGGCGCATCAGGGTATGTGTTAAAAGATGTATCGGCGAGTGAACTCGTGAACGCCATTAAAACGGTTGATAGCGGTGCGACTTACTTTAGCGCCGGGGTTTCGCAATCGCTATTTAGTCAACCAGAACTTCAGCCGCAGGCTGAGGTGAATGCAGCATCAGCATCCGAGCCGCTGACGGGAAGAGAGATCGAAGTGCTACGTTTGTTAGCCAATGGGGCGAGTAATAAAGCCGTAGCGCGGGAGCTAGATATCTCTGTTAGAACGGCGGAAACCCACCGTCAGAATATTAAGAATAAGCTAGATATTCATTCCGCCGCGGGATTAGTACGCTACGCGATAGAACATAAGCTAATCGATTGATCATCAAGTTCACAGAGGCTGCCTTCTGTGGATTCTCTATTTGTGTCACATATACCCAATCCAGGTTAACGTCTCTCAGAGGGCTTGATACGCCCTTTCAGAGATGCTTGACGACTTTTAGTTGATGATCCCGGCTAATAAACGGTCAGCCTGCGATCGCCTGTCTCGAAAGGCTTTCGATACTTGCTTTCGAGACTGACGAATGAGACAGGGTTGAATCATAGGTCGGCGCATCTGATCAGCGTTTTAATTGGATGATCGACGCTCATCCTCTAGCGTCAATCTTGAGGTATCGATACGACTATGCAGAGATTCTACTCCTCTAACATGAGACACCGGTCTCTCTGGATAATAGGCTGCTTTTAGTGTCTTAAAATGATTGCATATTTTTAACGATGATTGTCTGCCCTAAGCGATTAATCTGACCGTAAAAAAGTGAGTAACTACTCTCTGTTGATACGCCGAGGTAGCGGGTTTAATGAAATTGCAATATTTAATTCACAGTAAAATTGAATATTTTAAGATGCCCAGTAATGGATCGATAAAATTTTTTATAAATTCATATTGAAATACGTAACTTATTGAAAATAAACAGTTTATTTTTGTTTGTCGTTTATGTGTACGATTTGTATCGGAGCCAATAACCACGGGCTTTTTAGACATTTGCCCCAATACTATCAACAGTTTTATCCACAGAAAATGTGTACAACTCACTCAGTGGATAACGGGGCTTTGATCCGGCGATACTTTCGTTGTGCAGGTGCTAGGTGACCATTAAACTAACGATGTTTGGATCGCTCGCTTGAAAGCGATTGCTATCATTTTGTATCGAGCAATTTAATGCTTTTTGGTGCGTTGCTGACGATACACGAAGCATTGAGGTGTTGGCCGATTGATGCTTTATGCTCATGGTGGCTGAAGCGCTTATTCTGTTTTATCTTTAAATTCACAGAGATCTTCTATTAGGCAAGCGCCGCAACGGGGTTTGCGAGCGATACAGGTATAACGACCATGTAAAATAAGCCAGTGATGGGCGTCAATCAGGAACTCTTTTGGCACAAAACGCATGAGCTTTTTCTCTACCTCTAAGACATTTTTGCCTGGAGCAATTTTAGTTCGGTTGGCGACGCGAAAAATATGAGTATCCACTGCCATCGCCGGTTGCCCAAAGGCGGTATTGAGCACGACATTGGCTGTTTTTCGGCCAACTCCGGGTAATGCTTCTAGGTCTTCTCGGTTATCGGGTACGACTGAATGATGCAGCTCAATCAGCATTTTACAGGCCTTGATAATGTTTTCAGCTTTGGCGTTATACAGGCCGATAGTCTTTATGTAGCTCTTTAAACCATCGACACCTAGGGCATAGATCGCTTCGGGAGTGTTGGCAACGGGAAACAGTTTACGGGTGGCCTTGTTGACGCCAACATCGGTTGCTTGTGCCGATAGTGTTACGGCGACTAACAACTCAAATGGATTACTGTATTCAAGTTCGGTCACGGGATGAGGGTTGGCTTGCCGTAAGCGGGAAAATATTTCAAAGCGTTTTGCTGCGTTCATTTACTTAGAGTCGTTGGCCATCGAATGAGGGCGTATGGTATCGGCCTGCGTTGCTTCGAGCAAGTATCGGCTTCGGCTATCGATCTATCTCAGTGAGCTTGTTGACTTTGAGCAATGCTTAAGATGATTCAATTATTTAATCCGTTGAAGGTGTGATGTAATAGCTAATACGGGGTTGTAGTGCAGTCGAGCTGATTGAGGTGGGATCTATGGGGGATGGTTGCTGTTTGAGTGAAGATAAAAAGCTGTTAGTGCTCTACCGAGTTGAGCCTGGGTGTTTAGGCCCGCAAGGGGATAAATGGGTGAGCGAATTTTGCCGCTTTGCTCAGCGGGCTCTGCAATCACAGGATTCCGCTATGATTAGATGGAATATCGTGCCGAGAAACAGTAAAACCCTGCCCGAAATAGAATATAATGTGGTCGGCAAAAGAATAAGCTATTCTCAAGCTACACGGTATTTAGCGTCGTTCGGTAAAAGCCTCGATGGATTCGAAGGCCGCTTGGGTGAAAGGATTGCGTTATTTATAGAGGATTTTATGAGTCGAGTTTGATCGTCTCATCAACTTAGCTCCTGTAAACCTAAGCTGATACGTTTGGCCGCACGGTTATCGGCTATGAAGACCTTAAATCAGTTACCCTTATGGAATTACAATGAAAAAGACGTTTCACTTAGCGCACCCTAAGCTCACCGTTGCACGGCATGTTGATGCGATTAAGCACGAAGTTAAAAAGTATTTAAAAAGAGAGCGTAATAAAGCGCTGCCGGAGAATGCGGATTTTTGGGACTTTGATTGTCGTTTTGGTGATGATGAAGCCTCGAGCGTAGCGGTTCATCCCTCTGAGATTAATAAGAAAATTTCGCAGGTTGAGGCGAAAAATCAGGCCTCCTTTTATCTCGAAATTATCGCCAAGCCAGGCTACCGCGCTGAAAAATCAGATTAGCATGTCAGTTTAGTATGACACCGGTAAGATCAAAGAAAAGCGACCTCTGAGTCGCTTTTTTTATCTGTAATGAGGCTCGTTTAGAGCGGATCATGCGCCTGTGACGGCGATTATTTAACTGCCCTAAGTCACACAACGCGGATCTTATTATTTGTCTGAGGTAGTCTCGAAGCGCTTAGAAGCGCCCTGATTTAACAGGGCTAATTAATAGGGTGAGACTAAACTGTTAGCCAAGTGGCTCACTGTCGAGCGTGAAGCGTTGCCTGACAGCGAGACATTATCCGGGATTAAGAGATATTACCGGTCACTCTGACGCGTCGAGTCTCGGTATCCGCTTCTGTTACCGTGACGGCTGCTTTACGCTTATCTTCCAGTCGTTTATCGATGATATTCTTCAGTGCGATCAGTAGCCCCATGCCGACGAAGGCGCCCGGTGGGAGAATGGCAAATAGAAAGCCGATATAGTCATCGACGATGACTATTTTCCAGCTTTCGGCGGCAGGACCAAATAGTAGCTGCATATCGCTGAACAGTGTGCCGAGGCCGAGAATCTCACGCATTCCTCCTAGCACCATCAGTACTAAGGTGAAGCCGAGCCCCATCATGGCACCGTCTAGCAGTGATGCTCCGACAGGGTTCTTAATCGCGAAGGCATCGGCACGTCCCATAATGGCGCAGTTGGTGACGATCAGAGGGATAAAGATGCCAAGAATCGTGTATAGCTCATAGGTAAACGCCTGCATGAGCAGTTCGATACAGGTCACGAATGAGGCGATGATCATGACAAACACCGGTAAACGCACGGATTCCGGAATAAATTTGCGGAACATCGAAATGCTGAGGTTTGAGCCGATTAAAACGATGGTACTCGCGAGTCCTAGTCCCATGGCATTAACCACCGTACCGGTGACCGCTAACAGGGGGCAAAGCCCGAGCAGTTGAACCAGTGCTGGGTTATTATCCCAAAGCCCGTCGAGCGTGATTTTTTTGTAATCATTCGCCATGTTATTCAGCTCCAGCCGGTGTTGAATTTAGATCAGATTGACTATCTAAAAGCGCGGCTTTATGTTCACGAAAATAGTGTATTGCCCGGGCAGTGGCGTTAACGACGGCTCGAGGCGTGATTGTTGCACCGGTGAATTGATCAAACCGCCCACCATCTTTTTTCACCGCCCAAGAGGGATCATCGTTACCCTCATAGTGTTGACCGTCAAAGCTGAGTAGCCAGTCCGATTTTTTTAGCTCGACCTTATCGCCAAGTCCGGGCGTTTCTTTGTGTGCCAATACTCTAACGCCGGCAACGGACTCATCCGCATTAATACCGACGATCATATCGATATTACCGGTATAGCCATCCGGCGCGGTGACCGGAATTATCACGGTACTCACTTGACCATGGCGACGAGCCCGAAAGATCTCAACCGCAGCGGCGGAACCAGTTAATGAGGGACTGTTGATGCTAACAGTATCCTCTAAGAGGTTATTCTCGATACTGGCTTGCGGCACAATCTGATAGAGCGCTTTAGCCCGAGCTTCGCGTTCATTAATCTGGATTTGCTCATGAGTCGACAGCTGTGTCAGGGCGATGGCTCCAGAAGTGATGACGGCGAAAATACTCAGCCCGACAGCACTGTTACGAATAGCGGTTAACATATCCATTATTTCATTCCCCGATTGGGTTTAGCGTGGCCATAGCTGCGGGGTTGTGTGTACTGATCAATAAAGGGAGCACAGAGGTTCATCAGTAAGACGGCAAAGGCGACAGCATCGGGGTAGTTACCCCAGGTGCGAATGACAAACACCAGTATGCCAATACCGATGCCAAACCAGAGTTTACCTTTATTACTGGTAGCCGAGGTGACGGGATCGGTGGCGATAAAGAATGCCCCGAGCATCGTGGCACCGGTGGTTAGATGGAAAAACGGATCGGGATATTGATCGGGCATCAACAGGAAAAACAGGGTGGAGAGTACCGTCAAGCTCGTCAGCATGGCCACGGGAGCGTGCCACGTGAAGATCTTTTTGTATAACAGAAAGACGCCGCCCATAAAATAAGCCGCACTGACCGCATGCCATGCACCAATTCCATTTGCCAGCAGGGCATCGTTAACCCACATCTCTTCAGTGGTGAAGCCACCTCGATGACGCATGATATCCAGCGGCGTTGCCATTGTGTGTGCATCGACGGCGGTGGAAGGGGTGGCAAAGATTGCACTGAGGGTTTCACCGAGAGACAGTACTGACCAACCGTCACCCAGCATGACGAATGGCGCGGTCCAGCTCGTCATTTGAATAGGGAAGGAGACCAGTAATAGCGCATAGGCAACCATCGCCGGGTTGAAGGGATTGCTACCCATACCGCCGTAAAGTTGTTTCGCGATAATAATTGCGACACTGATACCGACAGCCATCACCCACCAAGGCGCGAAAGGCGGGAGGGCCAAGCCGAGTAATACTGCCGTGACAAGAGCACTGTAGTCGGTGAGATAGAAGCTGACTGGACGTCGACGTAATTTAACGCTGAGCGCTTCTAATGCGATAGCCAATAATGAACCCCAGAGTACCTGAATCAGCGTTCCCCAGCCAAAAAAGAAGGTCATTGCTGCCAGTCCGGGCAGGGTTGCCATCAACACGGTGAGCATCACGCTACCGGTGTTACCGGGCCGATGTGCGTGGGGTGATGTAATTCGGATCAGTGCCATTCTGTTTACTCGGATCTGCCGTTTGATTAATTCAACGGCTTAAAAATAGTGTAATAAAAAGACGCTTAGTGGCGCTTAAAATATCGTTTTGTTAGTCGGAAAAACGTTCCAGGGTGGCATTTAGTTTATCTGCCTGCGCCCGTATTGTGACTAATTCTGCCTCCAGCGCTGGTTGGTCGTCTTCCGCTTTACTCAAGGCTCGTTCGGCTTTAGTCACTGCTGCTCGCGCCATTGCCGCATCAATTTTAAGCTGTTTCAAATCGACACCTTGTGCGGCCGCTGCCGCGATTTTGTCCGCTTCGGCAGCATCCCATAGCGCTTTGGCGGCATCATGGCGAGCCTTTAGGCTATCGATCTCGGCCATTAAGGCGGCATTGTCTGCGCCTTCTGGCAGCTCAGTTAACTGCTTTTCGGCTTTCTTCAATTTGGTGCGCATAATAGACACCTGTTGTTTCAGCGCTTTAAGGTCTGGGGCGGCGGTTGCTGGGGCGGCTGCCGGCATCGCTGCTTCAGAGCGGCTTTTCGCTTGTGTCAGTTCATCCTGCAAACCTTTCAGTTTGGTGGTTAACTTCTCAACCCCGGCGGCCATTTTATCGGCAGCAGGGCTCGCCGATGCGACCGCGGCTTGCCACGCACCATTGGCTTTATCGACCTTACCTTGTAATGCGGCAATATCGGCTTCGAGTTCAGTGGTGTCGACCGTCGTGCTACTGGCTGGCAGGGCGGCACGCGCCTGTGATAGCTCATCCTGCAAGCCTTTCAGCTTGGTGGTTAGCTTCTCAACGCCGGCGGCCATTTTATCGGCGGCAGGGCTCGCCGATGCCACGGCGGCTTGCCACGCACTATTGGCTTTATCGACCTTACCTTGTAATGCGGCAATGTCGGCTTCGAGTTCAGTGGTGTCGACCGTCGCGCTACTGGCTGGCAGGGCGGCACGCGCCTGTGATAGCTCATCCTGCAAGCCTTTCAGCTTGGTGGTTAGCTTCTCAACGCCGGCGGCCATTTTATCGGCGGCAGGGCTCGCCGATGCGACCGCGGCTTGCCACGCACTGGTGGCTTTATCGACCTTAGCTTGTAATGCGGCAATGTCGGCTTCGAGTTCGGTCGTGTCGATCGGGGCCGCGGCGGCGTTACTCGGGCCGCTTTCAGCGGCTTTGTAAGCTTTTTCTGCGGCTATATTTTTGTCTTGCAGCAAGCTCACCTGTGCAGTTAAGGCGCTGATGTCACCTTCACCGCTAGCGGTTGCGTTGGCCAGTTGTTTTTCGGCTTTCTTCAATTTAGTACGCGCAATGGCGGCGTTACTTTTCAGCTGCTTCAGATCAAGCACTGGAGCCGCCGCTTTAGCGGGCGCATTTTGAGCATCGCTGTAGGCTTTTTCAGCCTGTGCTGATTTGAGCTGCAGCTGCTTTAGGGTTTCCTTCAGCGTATCGATGCCATCGAGGCCTTTGTCTTGAGCATTGTTGAGCGCTTTTTCTGCTTTTTTGAGCTTGGTGCGGGCGATAGCAGCATTGCTTTTGAGTTGTTTTAGATCCGGTGTGCCCGCTTCTGGCGCGGCACTGACGCTAGCGGTCGGAGCTTGATTAAGCGCGGCATCTTTCTTCGCGGCTTGAGCCGCCGCGGCATCGATGGCGCGTTGTTTACGACGTTCTTCTTTTTCGATTTTATCCCGTTCTAAGCGTGCTAAACGAGCTTCAAAGCGCTGCCTGGCGTGATCGGCTTTACGCTGTTCGTCATCTTCTTTACGGATCTCGGCTTTAGCAAAGCGGTAATACTGCACGAGGGGTATGTTGCTTGGGCAGACATACGAACAAGCCCCACATTCGATACAGTCAAACAGGTTGTGATGGCGTGCTTTATCAAACTCTTTACCTTTAGCAAACCAGTACAGTTGCTGCGGTAGGAGCTCTGCCGGGCAGACCTGTTCACACATCCCGCAGCGGATACAGGCTTGTGCGGGGGGTTGTGGCGGCATCTCTTTAATCGAACCGGCAATCAGACAGTTGGTCGTTTTGATCACCGGAATCTGCTCATCGGTGACGGTGATTCCCATCATCGGGCCACCAATAATCAGACGCTGTAGCTGTTGCCGCTCGACTGCAGAGTGATTCAGTAAGTCGGCTAATGGCGTACCGAGACGTACTTCATAATTTTGTTTGTGCGCCGCGGCTTGGCCGGTGACGGTGATAATTCTAGAAATCAGCGGTTCGCCGTGAGTGACTGCACGATAGATGGCGCTAGTCGTGCCCACGTTTTGGCAGACAATGCCGACATCGGCAGGAATGCTTCCGCTAGGCACTTCAACACCGGTTAACAGCTTGATTAGCTGCTTTTCACCACCAGAAGGGTATTTGGTCGGTGTGATAACAATATCTAGATTCAGTGCGCTGTTATCCATGGCCGCGTGCAGCGCACGGATGGCTTGCGGTTTGTTATCCTCAATACCAACCATAATATGCAGTGGTTTAAGTAGATGAGCGATAATTTCAATTCCGCCCATAATCTCATCGGCGCGTTCGCGCATCAGCATATCATCAGCCGTAATGTAGGGTTCACATTCGGCCGCATTGATAATCAATGTGTTGACGATATGATCATCACCGAGGTGAAGCTTTACATCGGTTGGAAAGCCTGCGCCCCCCATGCCGGCAATACCCGACTGACGAATATATTCAATCAGTGCTTGTGTCGGGAGTTTGGTGTAATCGGCTAACCCCTGATGTTCTATCCACTCATCTTTACCATCGGATTCGATGATCAGGCAGTCCGCTTTCATGCCAGACATATGCGGCACCGGATGCGGCTCAATGGCAACCACGGTACCGGAGATTGAGGCGTGAATATTGGCGCTAATACGGCCAATCGCTTCGGCAACGAGTTGACCTTTTAGCACTCGCTGACCGACACGCACAACGGGATCGGCCGGTAAGCCAATATGTTGTTGTAGCGGTAAAACAATGCGCGAAGGAATCGGCGCCAAGCTAATCGGCGCGCCTGTCGATTGCTTTTTGTTTTCTGGTGGATGGATGCCGCCGTGAAACTGATGGACTCGAATGGTGTTTTTCATCCCTTAACCTCTAGCGCAATGCTTGGCTGACGATCGGTGGCAATCAGTTCTATGCCAGGTTTAGGGGCTGGCCACTGCCAGTTATTCAGAGTGGTTTCGAGCGGTAGCATATCAATACAATCAACAGGACAGGGTTCAACACAGAGATCACAACCGGTACATTCAGAGGTAATGACCGTGTGCATCTGTTTTGCGGCACCAAGGATGGCATCAACGGGGCAAGCTTGAATGCATTTAGTACAGCCGATGCATTCATCTTCACGGATATAGGCGACTTTTTTGATCGGCTCGGCTTCGCTTTCGGCATCCAGCGGTAAAGCCTCGACATCTAGCAGATCGGCGAGTGCTTCAACGGTGCTCTGACCGCCCGGAGGACATTTGTTAATCGCTTCATCTGCATTAACGATGGCTTCCGCATAAGGGCGGCAGCCGGGATGGCCGCATTGACCACATTGGGTTTGAGGTAGTAGCGAGTCGACTTGATCAACCAGCGGGTTACCTTCGACCTTAAAGCGAATCGATGAATATCCCAATAGGATACCAAATACTAGACCTAGCCCTAATAATACCAGCACGGCAACGAATACAGCGCTCACGATAACTCCTTAAAACTGAACCAGACCGGTAAAACCGAGGAAGGCAAGGGACATTAGGCCCGCAGTGACCATACCGATAGCCGTCCCTTGAAAAGGGGTTGGGACATCAGCAACGGTGATGCGTTCCCGCATAGCGGAAAACAGAATCAATGCCAGCGAAAAGCCGACGGCAGCGCCAAAACCATAAACAATTGAGTCGATAAAGCCGTTCATTTTTTTGATATTCAGTAGGGCAACACCTAACACGGCACAGTTGGTGGTAATTAAGGGTAAAAAGATGCCCAGCAACTTATACAGTAGAGGACTGGTTTTACGCACCACCATTTCTGTGAATTGCACCACGACCGCGATCACCAGAATAAATGAAATAGTTTTCAAATAGGTGATTTCAAGCGGTGCTAATAGGTAGGTATAGACCAGATAGCTACAAACCGATGAGAGGGTTAGCACAAAGGTTGTCGCGAGTGACATCCCCATGGCGGTTTCGAGCTTATTGGACACGCCCATAAAGGGGCAGAGACCCAGAAACTGAACCAGTACGAAATTGTTCACTAGAACCGTGCTGATAATAATTAGTAGATAATCAGTCATAATACTCGTTACATCATCATCGGTATTTATCGTACCGGGGCTGTCTGAAAAATAAGAAAGGGCTAAAGTTTACCGATTTTAGCGTCTTTCCGGTATAGCTGTGTGGTTGATGAATCTAAACCTATTCGAACCTTCATTAGGGTCGCGCCTAAGTGAAGTGAATTTTTAGCGCAGTATTATAGCAGGATATAAACGAGGAACCGACAAGGCTGCACGGATAAACCCCGACTTAAATGTAGTTTGCATAAAATCAAACCGGATCTGAACAGGGTTCAGTCCGGTTGATTACCTGCTTATTAAGATCAGATAGCGGAATTATCGCGGATCTGCTGCAAAATAACCTGAGCTTGAGCGGCAATGGATGGCAGATCATTCAACGCCGCACTATCTAGATCGATGATCAGTGCATCGCTCGATAGCGTCTCTTCAGCGATATCGGTTAATACCAGTAGACCGTTCTGATTGAGGTACGCAGCGATTTCACCGAGTTCCCCTGACAGATTGTCATCCCGCAGTACTGTAATGGCTCGACCCTGATTAAATAGTTGACGCTCAAGGGTATACAGCAATGTGCTGCGTTGCTCTTGAGTGCCGCCTTGCAGGCCAATCGTCACCGCTTTTTGGCCGAAACGCTGTTCCCGTTCTGTTTGACTGATAGAGGCGCTATAGCTAATTTGATCGTTATTCAAATTAGCTTCGGCGTTATCCGCCACAATCATACCGGCAGCAACGGTAATATTGCTGAGACGATCGATCACAATGAAGGAGCCGGTCGTATGATGTGCACGATAGTCATCGGTGACAATGGGGCGTTCTAAGGTGACTTCACAACGGCCAATTTCATTCAGCTTCAGGGTGGCTGCGGGGTGTTGTTGTTGCGTATTAACATCGACGCAGTGACGAATACTACTGATACCGCCGGCAATGGTTTGTGTCGCCAGTTTGATATCGTACTGACGTCCAGGCACGAGTTCCTGTTCCGCCATCCAGACAACCATCGCATCGAAACGATTATTGACTTGAGTATTGTCATCGCTGTGGACGATCATATCGCCACGGCTAATATCGATCTCATCTTCCAGTGTCAGCGTGACTGCCATGGGAGGGAAAGCTTCCTGCAGCTCGCCTTCAAACGAGACGATAGATTTGACTCGGCTACTCTTGCCGGAGGGTAATACAGTAATAGCATCACCCGGGCGAACAATACCCGAGCCGAGTGTGCCGCAATAACCACGGAAGTCGAGGTTAGGACGGTTAACGTACTGCACAGGGAAACGCAGTTGATCGAAGTTTTGATCATTCGCGATCTGAATGGTTTCAAGATACTCCATCAATGGCGCATCTTTATACCAAGGCATGTTGTCGCTCAGATTCACCACGTTATCGCCTTTGAGCGCCGACATCGGCACGAAATGGATATCGTTTAGATCCAGATCTGCGGCAAACGCGAGGTAATCCTGTTTGATCTCTTCATAGCGAGCTTCGCTAAAGTCGACCAAATCCATCTTGTTGACGGCAACAATGGTATGTTTAATCCCTAGCAGAGAGGTAATAAAACTATGACGCTTGGTTTGTACCTGCACACCATAGCGTGCATCAATCAGGATAATCGCAAGATCACAGGTCGACGCACCGGTCGCCATGTTGCGTGTGTATTGTTCATGCCCCGGGGTGTCCGCGATAATGAATTTACGTGTCGCCGTCGAGAAATAGCGATAAGCGACATCGATGGTAATTCCCTGTTCACGTTCAGCCTGAAGGCCATCAACGAGGAGAGCAAGATCGAGCTCTTCGCCGGCATTGCCTTGCTTTGCGTTGTCTGAATGCAGTGCCGCGAGTTGATCTTCATAGATCATTTTTGAATCGTGCAGCAGGCGACCAATGAGGGTCGACTTACCATCATCTACGCTACCACAGGTGAGAAAGCGTAAGAGTTCTTTGTTTTCATGTTGTGCCAGATAAGCTTCGATATCGCTGGCGATCAGATCGGACTGATGACTCATGATTGTGTTCCGTATTCTTAAATTCTGTACAGTGCCGTAAAAAGGCTTCAAGCGGTTATAACAGCGCTGACGAAAACGATGCACGTTCTCGCTCGGCGCTGACCTAGCTAGAAGTAGCCTTCCATCTTTTTCTGTTCCATTGAGCCTGCGCCATCGTTATCAATCACTCGGCCTTGACGCTCTGAAGTCGTGGTTAACAGCATTTCCTGAATAATTTCAGGCAGCGTTTGCGCGCCAGACTCAACCGCGCCCGTCAGTGGATAACAGCCGAGGGTGCGGAAACGAACCATCTTCATTTCGGGTACTTCGCCTTCTTCCAGCGGGAGACGTTCATCATCGACCATAATCTCTACACCATCGCGAACCACGATAGGGCGTTTTGCGGCAAAGTAGAGTGGCACAATAGGAATGCCCTCGAGGTAGATATATTGCCAGATATCCAGCTCGGTCCAGTTAGACAGAGGAAAGACGCGGATGCTTTCGCCTTTATCGATACGCGTATTAAAGGTGTTCCATAGTTCTGGACGCTGATTTTTAGGGTCCCAGCGATGATTTTTGTCACGAAAAGAGAATACACGCTCTTTGGCACGGGATTTTTCTTCATCACGGCGGGCACCACCAAAGGCAGCATCGAACTTATATTTGTTTAGTGCTTGTTTAAGCCCTTGAGTCTTCATGATATCGGTATGTTTCTTCGAGCCATGAGTGAAGGGGCTGATATTCATGTCAACGCCTTCCTGATTGATATGCACAATCAAATCCATGCCCGCTTCTTCGGCCATCTTGTCGCGGAAGCTAATCATCTCTTTGAACTTCCAGGTGGTGTCCACATGGAGCAAAGGGAAGGGGGGCTTGCCTGGATAAAATGCTTTACGAGCCAGGTGTAGCATCACGGCGGAATCTTTACCGACAGAGTAAAGCATGACTGGGTTTTCGAACTCTGATGCGACTTCGCGAATAATGTGGATGCTTTCTGCTTCTAACTGACGCAGATGGGTCAGTCTATGTTCCGGCAATTGACTCATATTGATTAACTCTTATTACATACCAAAAAATGATGGGTGCCGTGCGGATGACAGATCTAGTAGCGAGTTAGGTCTGTGTTAGGCGCATAACAGCTTATATTGGCGGCCATTATGGCAGAACTATCTTTAAAATTAAAAAGAATATGTTGGAATGTTTTAGTAACTTTTTGGAATAAGGCGATATTACTCGACATAATCACTCGATTGCAAAATGCTGCAGGCGATTGACAGGAACCGATTGGGTAGCCTATATTCCAAAAAAGAATTAACAAATTTATAATTATTATTTTACGTTATAAGGCGCGATCGCTATTATAGCCCATCTGTATTTTCGGTATACCGTCTAAACATGACGGATGATTATTTTAAGGCAGCTGAGAACGTTGATGGAAGTAGCATACAGCTTTGCCGGCCTAGTGGTTGGTTTTATAGTCGGTCTGACGGGAATCGGAGGCGGCGCGTTAATGACACCGATTCTGATCGTCGCGTTTGGTATCCCACCGGTGACGGCGGTTAGTACGGATCTTATCTATGCGGCGATTACCAAGTTAGGGGGGAGTGTTTCCTACGCACGTAAAAAATTAGTCGAGTGGCGAGTGGTGTTTTTACTCCTCGGTGGTAGTATCCCCGGAGCCTTACTAACGCTGATTTATCTGGATGGTTTAGACGGACTTGAGCAAATCGAACATCTGATGAATATCACACTGGGTGTTTCATTAGTGTTAACCTCTTTTGCTGTTTTTTTCCGTGCGAGAATACGTGCCTATGTGGTCAAGTTAGAAGGTACACGCTTTGAGAAGCATGGCCGCCGTTATCGCCCCTATGTGACAGTCATTGTCGGTATCGCTTTAGGTGGTTTAGTGACACTCTCTTCGGTCGGGGCGGGGGCGTTAGGCACCGCGATGCTGATTGTGCTTTATCCGCGGATGACGATGCAGACGCTGGTGGGGACGGATCTCGTGCATGCGGTTGTGTTAACCAGCGTAGCGGGTGCGGGGCACTATGGAATGGGCAGTGTCGATCTCTGGTTACTCCTGTGTCTGCTGATTGGTTCATTACCGGGGGTATTCATGGGTAGCCATTTTGGCAGCAAGCTGTCCCCAAGAGTTATCCAGCCCATCATGGGAACGCTGCTATTAGCGATAGGTATGCGCTTTGTGCTGGCCGGTTGACGTATGGGTTCTGACGTAAAACTGAATTTTGAATTGTAATTTTATAGGGTGAGGGCCGGTTAGCCGGCGGTAATAGACATGTATCAATATAATGAACAGGATCAGACACTGATCAATGCGCGGGTTGAGCAATATCGCGATCAGACCCGCCGTTTTTTGGCCGGTGAAATTCCCGATGAGGAGTTTCGCGGCTTGCGCCTGATGAACGGGCTTTATATCCAACGTCAAGCACCGATGCTACGTATTGCGGTACCTTATGGTCTGATGAACTCTGTTCAGGTGCGTAAACTGGCAGATATCACCCGTAAATACGATAAAAATTATGCGCACTTCACCACTCGGACCAATGTTCAATTAAACTGGCCCAAGCTGGAAGAGGTGCCGGATATCCTGGCTGAACTGGCTGAAGTGCAGATGCACGCCATTCAAACCAGTGGTAACTGCTTACGGAATACCACGACCGATCATTTTGCGGGCATTATCCCGGATGAAATTGAAGATCCTCGTCCTTGGTGTGAAATTATTCGTCAATGGACCACATTGCACCCCGAATTTGCTTATCTGCCGCGTAAGTTTAAGATCGCCGTGACCGGTGGCCCGGAAGATCGGGCCGCTTCTCAGGTGCATGATATCGGCTTGCACATGGTCAAAAATGCGGCCGGTGAGGTCGGTTTTGAAGTACTCGTCGGTGGTGGCCTTGGACGTACACCGGTGATTGGTAAATTGATTCGTGAGTTTTTGCCAAAGCGTGATCTGTTGACCTATCTTGAAGCGATTCTGCGGGTATATAACCTCAATGGTCGTCGAGATAACAAGTATAAGGCGCGTATCAAAATCTTAGTCAATGCGCTGGGTATTGAAGAGTTTAGCAAACGGGTTGAAGCCGAGTGGGAGATCATTCGTAGTACCGAACTGGCGCTGACTGACGATTATATCGCCAAGATTCAAGGCTATTTCGAGCCGCATCCTTATGCTGCCGATGCGGTGGATGGATTGTCGGTGCTGGAAAATCAACTCGATGATAATGCTGAGTTTCGTGCTTGGTATGAACGTAATACTCGTGAGCATAAGATCGCCGGCTATCGTGCGGTGGTTATTTCGCTGAAGCCGCATCTGAAGCCACCCGGTGATATTACTGATGTGCAGCTCGATGCCGTGGCAGACTTAGCTGATACCTTCAACTTCGGTGAGATTCGCAGTACTCATGATCAGAACTTAGTCTTCGCTCATGTGGCTGCCGGTGATCTTTATACTCTGTGGCAGTCATTGCGCGATCTTAACCTGGCACGGGCGAATGTCGGTACCCTGACCGATATGATTGTGTGTCCTGGCTATGATTTCTGTTCATTGGCAAATGCTCATACACTGGGGGTTGCCGAACAGATTAACGAAAAGTTTGATGATCTCGATTACCTTTATGATATTGGCGATATCAAGCTGAATATGTCCGGTTGTATCAATGCTTGTGCCCATCATCACGTGGCACATATCGGCATTTTAGGGGTTGATAAAGGCGGTGAAGATTACTATCAGATCACCCTCGGTGGTTCTTCTCGTGAAGATGCATCATTAGGTAAAATTATTGGTAAATCAGTGCCTCAAGCTGACGTTGCCGATACCGTTGAAAAAATCCTGCAGGTCTATGTAGAGAGTCGTCTCGAAGATGAGCGATTTATTGAGACTGTACGCCGTATCGGTGTTGCACCGTTTAAGGAGAGAGTTTATGCCACTGTTAATTAATCGTGCGGTTGTCGACGATAGCTGGTTACTGGTTGATGAAGATAATCTAACGGCGCATATCAATGAAGATATTGTCGTGCCTTATGAGTTGTTCGCGCAGCACCTCGAGCAACTGGTGAACGCTGAGGGCAAGCTCGGTGTGCGTATTAATGGCGATCAGGCGCTTGAGTTGTTACTGCAACATCTTGATGCTTTGTCTCTCGTGGCCATCGAATTTCCAGCGTTCACGGATGGACGAGGCTTTAGTTTTGCTCGGATGTTGCGTCGTGCCGGATTTGCCGGCCAAATTCGTGCCGAAGGTGATGTCACCCGTGATCGTCTGGATCATATGCAGCGTTGCGGTTTTGATGCTTTTGCTATCCCAGATGAGCGTTATAGCGATGCGATTCTCAGTGCGTTTGACGAGGTGCCGGTGCATTATCAGGGAAGTGCTGATGATGAACGACCTATTTTTCGTCAGTAATTGATCAGGATAACAGTGATGAGTGAGTTAACCCCTGAGTTGAAAGCTAAGGTTGCCAATACGGTTGCGGTACTTCAGCAAGCTGCTACCGAGTATGCTGATAGTGCTATTGTGTTTGCTAACAGTCTCGGCGCCGAAGATGTGGTGATTACCGATCTGATCAGTAAGCATACGCCTCAGATCGGTATGTTTGTCTTGGATACTGGTCGTTTGCCGGAGGAAACACTGAAACTACTGACCGATGTGCAGGCGCTATACGGTAACCTGAAGGTTCAGGTTTACTATCCTGAGGCGGCGGATGTCGAGCAATACGTGCAGCAGAATGGCGTCAATGCTTTCTATGAAAGTCAGGCGTTACGCAAAGGCTGCTGTGCGGTGCGTAAAATTAAACCGTTGAAGCGGGCACTGGCGAATCGTCAGGCTTGGATTACAGGCTTACGCCGCGAACAATCGGTGACGCGTGATGAGATCGGCTTTAAAGAGTTTGATGAAGGTAACGGTATCGATAAGTTTAATCCCTTAGCGGATTGGACCGAGAAGGATATCTGGGACTATATTGGTGCATATAAAGTGCCGTATAACGCGCTGCATGATCAGCAATATCCGAGCATCGGTTGTGCGCCTTGTACTCGGGCTATCGCAGAGGGTGAGGATGTGCGTGCCGGGCGTTGGTGGTGGGAAAACCCTGAAACACGAGAGTGTGGCTTACATTCGGGCACTCCTGGGGATAAGCCTGCTGAGACAAAGCCTGTCAACATCATGGATTACCTACCGAAGTAAATTCATCCCTTATCACACAAGAGCCCGCTATTAGCGGGCTCTTTTCTGCTATCTTTCAAGTATGCTATTTTAGCTATCAGTATGACCTAAAAAGCTTGTCTACTGGGTTAATCTGCCGCTCTTGCTGAGGACAATACATTGGATTATTTACCGCTATTTTTTAAGCTAAACGATCGAACGGCATTGTTGGTCGGGGGTGGTCAAGTCGCTCTGCGAAAAGCCAGTCTTTTAACGCGGGCCGGCGCTCGAGTGATTGTTGTTGCGCATCGGATCGAGCCTGAATTGGTGGAGATGATCGAACAGCATAATGGTCAAGTGATCATGGGGGAATATCATAGCGGCCTTTTGGATGACGCTTATCTAGTTATTACCGCAACGGATGACGATCAGTTGAACGAACGGGTTCATTTTGATGCGGTTGAGCGGCATATTCCGGTCAATGTGGTTGATAATCAACCCTTATGTACCTTTATTTTTCCCGCGATTGTTGATCGTTCACCGATCGTTATCGGTATCTCCTCTGGCGGTGAGTCGCCGGTGTTGGCGCGCTTACTTAGGGCTAAGCTCGAAACCTGGATTCCTCAAGGTTATAGCCGCTTGGGCAAACTGGTTGGACAGTTTCGTCAGCAAGTCAAGCAGACCTTTAGTAATGTCGAACGGCGGCGCATTTTTTGGGAAAAAATCTTGCAAGGTCAAGTGGCTGAAAAGGTGTTTGCTGGGCGTGATAAAGAGGCTCGCGCCTTGTTAACCTCAGCGTTAGAAACGGCAGACCCCGATCATCAAGTGGGCGAAGTTTATCTGGTGGGTGGCGGACCGGGCGATCCTGAACTGCTGACCTTTAAAGCGCTGAGACTGATGCAGCAGGCGGATGTGGTGCTCTACGATCAGTTGGTGTCTCCCGCGATTGTTGATCTGTGTCGTCGCGATGCCGAGCGGATCTTCGTTGGTAAGCGGCGTGATAATCATGCGGTGCCGCAAGACGGCATTAATGAGTTACTGGTTAAACATGCCTTGCTGGGGCGGCGAGTGTTGCGTTTAAAGGGAGGGGATCCTTTTATCTTTGGTCGCGGCGGTGAAGAGCTGGAAACATTGAAACAACATAATATTCCGTTTCAGGTGGTGCCAGGCATTACCGCCGCCAGTGCTTGTTCAACCTATGCCGGTATTCCTCTGACTCACCGTGATTATGCTCAGTCGGTTAAATTGGTGACGGGGCAGTTGAAAAATCGTACCTCCGATCTGAATTTTGATGAATTAGTTCACCCCCATCAAACGATCGTATTTTATATGGGGCTACACACCTTGCCTTCGTTGTGTCAGCAGTTGATCGCTCATGGCAAACCGGCCGAGACCCCTGCCGCGATTGTTTCCAATGGTACTCGTGCGGATCAGCGGGTATTAACCGGCACGTTAAGTAATCTAGCGGAGCGTCAGGCACAGGCTCAGTTACCCGCGCCGGCGTTGATTATCGTCGGCGAAGTGGTGCAGCTGCATGAAAATTTGGCATGGTTTGGCGAAGAAGTTTTACATAATCATGGTTTGATACTGCCTGATGCCCATTCAGCCTAAGTGGGTCAGGTGAAGTTGTAAGGTGAAGCGGTGCATCAACCTGTTCAAACAGTCTTGAGTAGCGAGTTTATCCACGCGCATGTGGATACACTGCCTTTAATCCCTGGGGTGCTCGATCAACTAAAACGGCTTAGTCATGAGTCAGTTGATTTTTATCCTCGAATCGCCAAGCTGACACAGCTTGACCCTTTGCTAGCGGCGAAAATTATTTCTACTGCCCATACGGTACCCTGCGGACCGCTTAAGCCTGTTTATAATATCGAAAAAGCGTTACAGCGAATCGGCGTTTTTAATACCTTAGACTTAATGTCAGCGTTGACTGAGCCTCGGGCTACGCTGATTACGTCCGCGCATCATAGCGGTTGGTTGCATTCTATCGAGACTGCCGTTTTCAGTCGCTTCTTGGCGGCGAATATTGAAGCCTTCAAGGTCAATCGAGATCTAGCCTATATCGCCGGCTTACTGCATGATATTGGTCGCTTTATTTTACTACAGGTATCTCTCAGCGCGGGACAGTCTGCTGCTACGCTGTGCTGGCGAGCAGCCGATGAGTCGTTAGCGATCGAACAGTATGGTTTTAGTCACATAGACATAGGTTATCAGGCTGCACAATATTGGCATTTTCCACGCACGCTCACTAACATGTTACGGTTTCATCAGCACAATGATCTCTGGGCGTTTAACACGATCTCGGAGCCGTTTAAGCAATTGTTAACGATGCTTCAGTTTGCCAGTTCTCTCAGTGATTTGCTGATGGATAATCCCGAATGGCCAGCTTGGTCAACCACGCAGTTGCAAGGCGCGATTGCGGCAGCGTGCATTCATCCAAGCTGGCCCATCATCGACTTTCCAATAGCGCGGTTGTCACAACAATTGCCAGCCTTATCAGAGCAATGTCAGCGATTGTTGATGAAACGTTAATCTTGCTGCTGAATCAGCTCTGCTCAAGTTGATGGCGAAATAGTCGAGGTGATTGGGTGCGGGTTTAATGGAATATCGATATGAAAGTGTGCACCGCTGACGGCGGGTACGCAGGTGATCTGTCCTTGTAATAATTGACTGACGATATTGTAAGTAATATGCATGCCTAGGCCGCTACAACCACGATTGCGTTTGGTGGTCATAAAGGGTTCGAATAACCGAGTACGCCAATCATCGGGCACGCCGGCACCGTTATCTCGATAATCGATTTGAAGCCTTTCGCCCTGCGGTTGTATGGCAATGGAAATGTCGCCGCCGGGCTGATTATCAAAGCCATGTAGCAGTGAGTTTAATATCAGATTGGTAAAAATTTGATAATAACTGCCGGGATAGCTGATTAATATTAGCTTTTTCGGGCCTCGAATACGGATCGTTGGGTTGGCTTGTTTTAGTTTGGGTTTTAACGAGTGTTGGATTTCGTCAAGATACTGAATCAGGTCGAAACGGCGACATTGTTCGCCCGCCTGATCGACTGCAACTCGCTTAAAAGAGCTAATTAACTGAGTGGCTCGTTCGAGGTTTTGACAAATTAACACGCTGCTTTCGACCGCCGTATTGGCCAGTGGATTATCCGGCTGTTGCTGTTGATAAAGTTGCGCTTGATCGGCCAGAAATGACGCGGCGGTGTAGCCGATGCCAATCGGCGTGTTGATCTCGTGCGCGACGCCAGCGACTAAACTACCCAGTGCGGCAAGTTTTTTTGATTCAACTAACTGCTGCTGAGTTTCTTGTAGTTTGGCCAGTGTGGTATGTAACTCTTCATTGCGCTGTTCTAATTCGCGGGTGCGATCAGACACCCGTTGTTCGAGCTCGGCATTTAGGTGGGCCAGCGAGCGTTCGGCGTCTTCCCGTTTGCTTATATCGGTGAGCATCGCCTGACGCATGCTATTCATGGCATTAGCCACTTGACTGAGCTCATCCTCGGTGTGTCTCTGCTTCCGTTTCAGTATCAGCGGGGTGTTCAATTGATCGAGCTTGAGTCGTCGTGCATATTGCGCCATGGTGCTGAGATGTCGCGTGACTAGTTGATTAAACAACGCCAGTATAAAGATCGATACGAGAAAGGTTTTGATGCCTTG
>NZ_JAUOQE010000023.1 GCF_030547545.1 Amphritea sp. 1_MG-2023 | reverse complement strand
GCTGCACTGGCTTTCGCGTATCTGGCCATTCTAATGTCCGCAGAGAATATAACGGACTTATTCGCACCTTCCCTAAATATAACGAATCATTATAAAGCAACATAGCATACCGCTTAAGCGCAACATTTGCTTTAGTTCCTGAAAGTCTTGAAAGTCACGAGAAATGAGGCATACCGACATCGGTTCGAATTTTTACCGCGTCGCGTGTCATGGTTAGCCCGCTTAGTCTGATCAATGCTAGGCTGTTTATCTCGGCTTATCCGTGTTGCCGCGAACCCTTTTGCATCAGGCTGCGGCATTATTGAGCTTGAGCGGTTGTATCGGTCTGATTCATTGCACGCAACGGAGATTGTTGCGACATCGGCACTAGATTGATAACCATGAATAACCATGGATGTTTGCCAATATAAGTAAAACCCAGACGGTTATATGGTTTTTATCTACAATACAGCCACTGACGTAATCATCGAGGAAATAGTATGACCAACCGTGTGTATGTTTTAGCGCAGTTCAAGCCGAAGGCCGGTAAAGAAGCTGAACTGTTTGAGGCACTAAAGGCGCTGGAACCCGACTCCCTAAGAGAAGAGGGATGTATTCAATATAGGTTGCTGCGTCAAATAGATCATCCGAGTGCGACGCGCAATGATTACGCCATTGTCTTTAATGAAATATGGCAAGATGCCGAGGCTTGGTCCGCTCATGGTCGGCGCAAGCAGATCCAAAATTTCTTTGCCACGCATTTACACGCCGAAACCGGCCTGATTGCGGATGCTCATGTGACGGCTTACAGCGATGAGAGTATCGATTTTGATGCGCCTATTTTTGAGTAACAGGGCTTAAGTTACAGGCTTTGAATAACATATTTCAGTAACGCGGTCGCAAGGCTCGATTGTGGCTCGAATAAACGTCAAAGTGGTTGATCGTTTGAGGGTGAAAATATCAATCACTTTGCGGCTAGGTTTCTCAGCTCATCTCTCCTTCCAGCATTCGCACCTTCCCTAACAAGAGGCTGCGGTTTGATTCTCATCGTAAACGGCCAGTGTCATCAGGGTTGATCATGGAATGCGACGGTTATCGGCATAAAACCGCCGGCTTGTCTCTATCGCATAGTGAATCAATCGCCATGTACGCTAAAGCTGAACGTGACTATAGTAAAATAGAGGAAGTAAAGTAGAGAATAGCGAATAAGCAGGGATAGCGATTGACACGAGGTGTTAAGATGAGAGCTGAAAATCCTGCCAGACTGCATGCATTTCGCGCAGCGACGCAAACGTTATTGTGGGATAGTGAGCATGCGGTTGAGTCGCTGTCTCAACTGTTTAGCGCCGTCGATGATTTAGCCGCAGCAGAAACTCGCTATTACTATCGACGCCGTACCTCCAGAGCATTGATCTCAGGGGGGGCGCGAACGTTTGCATGGGTATCGGGTACGGCGGGGTTATTGCTGCCGTTGTTGGCGGCCACCGCTAATCCTGCGTTCAAGCCGTTGGCGCAATATGGCTATGTGTTTATCGCGATATCGGCAAGTTGTTTAGCGGCTAATTCTTTATTTGGCGGTACAGAGGGCCATATTCGATTTGTAACGACCCAATTAGAGCTTGAAAAAATTATCACTAAAGCCCGAATTTCATGGTGTCATTATCTCGCCGCGATGGCGAGTGATCCTGCAGATATTGAAACAGGTTTTGTCTTAATACAGGCGTATGCAACTGAGTTGCACACGCTCACGCTGGCTGAAACCGGTCGTTGGGGAGAAACGCTCAAGGCAGAACTGATTAAATTCCAGAAAAGCGCACTATCGAAGCAAGCTAAATGAGCCGCCAAGCGTTGCTATTGAGGCTTATTCGCACCTTCCCTAATTAGATTGGATAAAACAGAGGGATTAAAAAACTCAGTGATAGCCACATGATGATTGTTAATGGGATACCGACCTTTAAAAAATCATTAAAGGTATATCCGCCAACCGTCATGACCAACAAATTAGTCTTATACGCCATGGGCGTTGCGTAACTCATATTGGCCCCGAACAACACGGCTAGCACGAAAGGTTCTAGAGGCATCCCCAGCTGATTCGCAATGCCTATGGCGATAGGCGTACCTATCACGGCGGCGGCATTATTAGAGACAATATTGGTCATAATGGCCATCAGTAACATCAGTCCACTTAACTGCATCGCGACCGATAGGTCTGCTGTTAAGTGGACAAAACCGACGGCGAGTGCATCGGCGGCACCGGTTTCCAACATGGCAACCCCCAAGCCTAATGATGCGGCAACAATTAAGATGATTTGAGCGTTAACGGCCTGTGCCATGTCTTTCCAATCGAGGCAGCGAGTCAGCGCCAATAAGAGGACGCCGCAGACGGCGCTGACAGCAATGGGCACTATACCCAGCGCAGCAATAGCCACGACCGCGATCATGATGATTAATGCCAGTGGCGCCTTTTGAGAATGAGGCAGATCGGCGGTTGCATCGAGTACTAGGATATTGCCTTGCTGTTTCAATTCAGCGATCTTTTCACTGGCGCCCTGTACCAGTAAGACATCACCCACTTTCAACTGCGCGTGAGTGATATCAGCCATGCTTTGACGCGTGTGTGAGCCGGAACGATGCAAGGCGAGAATTACCAGTTGATACTGATCGGCAAAGCGGGTTTTTTCAACGCTGGTGTTTAATAGCGGAGAGCCTTGAGCAATAATGATTTCAGCTAATTGCTGACCTTCTGCCTGTAATGGGTGATCGTCGTCTATTTTTGTGTCACTGCTGTATAAATCGGCATCCAACAGTTGCTCAAATGTCTTGAGGTTTTCTGGGGTGTCGTTGACCAGTAGTTGATCCTCTGCTCTGAGAGTCATCTGTCGAGAGGGCACTGTCAAGGTATCATTGTCAGCCCGTTTAACAAATGTGATGTTGACTCGATCATCTGTCTTTTCAATGATCTCTTGCAGTGTTTTACCGTCTGAAAAACCCGCTTGATTGATATGTAAAGCCGCCGAAAAAATACGTGGTGATGCATTTTCAAGTTCGGATTCTCTATCGGGTAATATCTTGGGGGCTAGCAGCCATAAATACATAATGGCCAACAGGCTACTCAGGGCTACCGGCAGAATAAATCCAAACATGGAAAAGGGGGCCATCCCCATACTGACAGCCACCGAGACCACCAGTAAGTTGGTCGAAGTACCGATGGTGGTGCCCATACCGCCTATCAACGTGGCAAAGCCCATGGGCATTAGAATACGTGAGGCGGGAGTTTTTGTGCGTAACGATACACTGGTCAGAATAGGCAGTAGTAAAATAACAATCGGAACGTTGTTGACGAAGGCACTCAAGACCGCGCCGACGATCAATGTGAGTAAAAAGGAAAGCTTCGGTGCAACTTCCCATAAGCGGGTCAGCGTTCTACCCACCGGTTCGAGCGCCCCAGTACGGGCTAGCGCATGTCCGATAATCATCAGTGCCGTCACGGCAACTAAGGCTTCATGTCCAAAGCCGGAAAAAAAATCAACCGCATGAATACGTTCGCCATTGGCGACGAAGGGAAACAACTCAAAGCCTGTTGCCAGTGCGGCTAAAACGAATAAACTGGACGTCTCTAGCGGTAACCAATCCCGAGTAAAAAGAAACAGGGCTAAAGCGGTTAGCAATAACACCGCAATGGCATGCGAGTTCAAGACTAGGTCTACGGGTATCATTGGCTTCGCTTCTCTCTTGTTGAAAGCGTCTTATGTAGTGTAACAAAAGGTCACAAAAGCGGGCGGATAAATTAAAGCGGGTGTGAATAATTATTCGTACCTTCCCTAAGGGTTCGCCTACGAGGGTGGTCGTGGTGAATCATATCTGATCGCTCGGCAAACGGTTACGGCCCTGCGGCCACTATTTGAAATGACGGCTGTTGTCGTCTTGATGAGGTGTTTATGATTCAAGCAATGATCGGTTTTCATCTCGATGAAGAGAATGATTGGGTTGCTGAGCTGCAATGTGGTCACTTTCAGCATGTTAGGCATAAACCCCCTTTTATTAATCGGCCCTGGGTTGTTACCCCTGAGGGGCGTGCGAGTATGCTGGGAGTGACCTTAAAATGTAAAAAGTGTGATTTAGGTGAGCCTGCAGATACTTTAAACTGAGTAGCGATTAAATCATGCTAGATGGATGAAAGCTCTCGAGCCAGCGTCTAAGCGATCACGCTATCGACTGTCTGTGTTGAAAAAGCTTATCAGCTATGTGTTGATCATAAGCGATAGTATGTTCGTCATCATTTACTCAGCGTGTCAGTATCTTATGAGGCTGTTTTATCCTTAGCCTAGATGCAAACGCTGTTAGCGGATTTCCCCTTTTATTAATTAGGACAATTGAACATGGAAAATGCCCGAGGCAGTATTTTTATGGTGGTGGCGATGGCCGCTTTTGCTGTCGAAGATATGTTAGTGAAAGCCGCGGCTGAGACGATGGCAATCAGTGTTATTTTGATGCTGTTCGGCTTTGGCGGCATGCTGATTTTTATGCTGTTGACGCGCAAACGGGGTGAAGCGGTGATTCATCCCGCCATTCTATCGCGTCCGATTTTAATGCGAGCGGTGTGTGAAATCGTGGGGCGGATGAGCTTTGCGTTAGCCATCACGTTGACCGCCTTATCCAATGCGTCGGCTATTTTGCAGGCCACGCCCTTGATTGCCATGCTCGGTGCTGCACTATTTTTTGGTGAAAAGATCGATTTGAAACGCTGGCTGGCAGTGTTGATAGGCTTTGTTGGGGTACTGATGATTATTCGACCGGGTCTAGCGGGCTTTGAGGCCGCCTCGTTGTTCGCGGTGATCGCCACTTTAGGCTTTGCGGGGCGCGATTTAGCGACTCGAGCCGCGCCGTTGGTATTATCGAATATGCAGTTAGGCGTGTATGGCTTTTTTGTCTTGATACCGGCCGGTATCGTATTGCAGCTTTATAACGGCGATGCGTTTCAGCTCAATGGGGTGGGGTTAGCGCAGGTGGGCGGTGCGATCTTCTTTGGTGTACTGGCGTACAATGCGCTGACGATTGCGATGCGCACCGGTGATGTATCGGTGGTCTCTCCGTTTCGTTATACACGGTTACTGTTTGCCTTGCTGTTAGGTGTATTTGTCTTTGGTGAAAGGCCCGACATGATCACGTTATCGGGAAGCTTGCTGATTGTATTGAGTGGTGTTTATACGTTGCTGCACAGCCGCCGTATTAAGGTTTCACCGAGTCAGGTTAGCTAACCTGAGTCATTATCGCCGTGATCGCGTTTGCCCGTTGATTTGCCCATTGAGTGGTTGAGCCGAAGCGCATGAGTGGCTGGCTCAATTGATCCCGATTACCCGCTCAGGGTGGTCGGGAGGCGCGCCACTGATACTACTGCTTAGTAGTCAAACAGATGCTAGTCCTGTAAAAACTGATTCTGAGCACGAAACTCGTGGGCTTCATAAGTGCCGAGATTACGCATCTCTTTGGTAAAGAAGGCGAGTTCCTGCAAGGCGTATTGCATCATCCGGTCATCGGGGTGGCCTTCAACATCCAGATGAAAGCTAGCGCCTTTGGTTAAGCCGTTACGGATATAACTTTCGAGCTTCACCATATTGATACCGTTAGTGGCAAAACCGCCTAGGGCTTTATAGAGAGCCGCGGGAATATTGCGCACGGTAAACATCAACGAGGTGATGTAGGCGGTGTCGGCTTTACGCTCGGGAATACCTTGTTCCCTCGAGAGGATCAGAAAGCGAGTGGTGTTACCGGTAACGTCTTGAAAGTTCTCTTGGAGGATATCAAGATTGTACAGCTCCGCCGCCAAGCTTGAGGCGATGGCGGCGTGACTTGGATCGGGGTTTTGCGCCAGTTCAAAGGCAGAACCTGCGGTATCAAAGCCCGCGATGGGTTCTATATTCAGTTGTTTAATATGGCTATCACACTGCGCGAGCGCTTGTGGATGGGATGAGACGGTTTTCAGTTGTTCAATCGAACCGCCTTTAACGCCTAAGAGACAGTGATTTACCGGTTCGAAGTGTTCGCCAATAATGTGTAACTGGCTTTTTGGCATCAGGCGATAGATTTCTTCGACTCGTCCTGCGGTTGAATTTTCCAGCGGAATCATCGCTAATTTCGATTTTCCTTGCACCACCATCAGCATCGCTTCGACAAATGTTTCACAGGCGAACGCTTCCATTGTGGGAAAAACTCGACGGCAAGATAGGTGTGAATAAGCGCCTTCGACGCCTTGAAACGCGATGATGTTGGGTGTAGCTGACATGGGGATTCCGGTTGTCGACAATAATAAGATGCTAATTATGTCATAGATTTTAAGATTTGCAGTGAGCCGTTCGAAGTTTTTCAGTAATATGGCCGCAACTTTTTACTAGCTTAATGTGAGAGCCCGATGACCCCGGAACGTACCGCTAAACTTATTCAGACTTTGAACCGGCGACAGCCTGATTTGACCCTTATTACGGATCAGGTTCATAAACCGCGGAATATTGCGGCACTGATTCGTACTTGCGATGCGGTGGGTATCTCTCGCATACATACTGTCAGTCCTAAACAGGGCTATGAGTTTACCGGTACAACGCGCGGCAGTGATCGCTGGGTGGCGAGCGATAACCATCAGAGTATTGATGAGGCGGTCGGCGCGGTTAAAGCTCAGGGGATGAAGGTTTATGCGGCGCACTTTTCTGATCGAGCGATCGATTACCGTGAGGTCGATTTTACCGTCCCTTGCGCCTTGCTGATGGGGGCTGAAAAACATGGCGTGAGTGATGCAGGGGCGGCGTTAGCAGACGAGCATATCCTGATTCCGATGATGGGGATGGTGGGCTCATTAAACGTATCTACGGCAGCCGGTATTATCTTGGTAGAAGCTCAAAATCAGCGCTTGCAGGCGGGACTGTATGAGCAGTCTCGACTTGACCCGCAGGAATATACCGATACCCTGTTTGAGTGGAGCTTTCCTGATCTAGCAGACTTTTGTCATAAGAAAGGGTTGGAGTATCCGCGCTTGGATGACCTGTTAGCGCTACAGGATGCGCCCGCTTGGTATCAAGCTGTACGAGAAGGCCATGCAATAAAGCGACAGTGGTCTTAGTTGACGCTAGAAGAAGGGCACGTGTCAGTCAGACGTGACAGGGATTGTCTATGTATCTGCATCGATTGCTTGACGTTTTAGCGAGCCTTATGATCATTATATTGCCCCTGATAGACCCTTTTTATAGGCTTATCGATGCTTTAAGTCGGAGAGAGTGAGTGCAGTTTCCGCGTTTTTTACCGCTTGCCTTGTTGATGTTGTTACTGTCTTTGATTGGCACCATGCTGGTGACTCAGTTTGTCCGTAATTGGGCGTTGACGGATCTTAAAGAGAGCGGCGAGAGTCAGCTATTGAGTATTATTAGTCAAACGCGTTCTGAATTGGCGGAATATCAGTATCTGCCTTTTCTCGTTTCGCAGAGTCGAGAAGTGGTTGAGCTGCTGCAAGCACCATCGGCTGAAAAAGCGGCTCGGGTGAGTCGCTATCTGGAACAGACCAATCTGGTGGCCGATACTACGGCGCTGTTTGTGTTGGATAGAGAGGGGCATCCGCAGGCGTTTAGTCACTGGCGGGCGCAACAGGATTTCTATTCTGTCAGTCACCGGCAACAGGCGTATTTTCAGCAAGCACTCGAGGGATTACAAGGATTACATGTCATGTTGCCCTCCCCTCAAACAGGGGGGGCGGTGTACCTTTCTGCGCCGGTTTATGTCGAACGAGCCTTGCTCGGAGTTGCGACTGTCCGATTGGATCTCGAACGTTTGCAGGCGGGGCTGGAGCAGAACAGCGAATATCTTTTTAGTCAGAATGATCATCTGCTGATGGCGAGCAAACCCTTTCAGCTCGCTAAACAGCTCAGCGAGGTGATTGTGAAGCAAGCAACATCGCAGCTTTATGATGGCTCTGACATTACCATCGCTGAACTCTCGACGGGTCGTCGAGGGGTGATGCAGACGGTAACGTTGGACGATCTTGGCTGGCAGGTGACGGTATTTAATGATCTACGTGAAGTGCTTAGGGTTCAGCGTAATGCCAGCCTGTTTACCATCGCTTTCTGTATTGTCGTCTCGTTACTGGTTTTTCTCTTACGTGAGCGGCAGCTTAAACATATCTCTCGCCGTGAAACGCAACAGGCGTTGGCGCGCAGTGAAGCTCGACAGCGCGATATTATCAATAATGCCCATGTCGGGATGATTACCCTCGATAGTCAGGGGTTGGTGCTATTTATTAATCCGATGGCGATGCAGCAGTTCGGCGTATCGATGCCGCGTATTCAGGGCATCTATATCGGTGAACTGATTGAACCTGACGTCTTTGAAGGGGTGATGCAGCGGGTGTTGAGTCGTTTAGGCACACGCGGATTTGCACAGGTGACGGCGATGGAAACCGTGGGTAAGCGTTCGGATGGCAGTAGCTTTCCGATGTTATTTTCCATCAAGCAGATGAAGCGAGAATCGACAGAGCACTATCTCGTAACGGTTATTGATGTCACCACGCGAAAACGTCTTGAGCGCGCCTTACGCAAGGCGAATGATCAGCTTGAACATCAAGTGCAGCAACGTACTCAAGCGCTGAGAGAGGCGCAGGATGAGCTGGTTCAGGCGGAAAAAATGGCGGCACTCGGGCGGATGTCTTCCGCCGTGGTCCATGAGTTGAATCAACCATTGACGGCATTGAGAACTTATATCTCAATCTGTCGTAAACTGATTGAAAGACAACAGACACAACAGTTGGATACTAACCTGCAACTGATCAATGATCTGATCAGTCGAATGACGGTGCTGACGCGGCAGTTGAAAACCTTTGCTTATCAGAAGCCGCAACACCTATCACCGGTTGATCCGGTGTTGGCCTTAGATCAAGTGATCAATTTATATCGTGGGCGGATGGAACAGGAAAATATAGCGTTAGTGTATTCTGGCTCTGATTTAGCGGTGCACGTGCGCGGTGATAGTGCGCGTTTGGAGCAGATCTTTGTCAATCTTATTGGTAATGCCTGTGATGCGTTGGTCGGTGTTAGCGGCGCGCAATTGACCATTAGCCTGAGTCAACATGCGCAGTCGGTTAGTATTGAGGTAGCGGATAATGGTGTCGGTATCAGTGAGCAGGATCAAGCGCAATTGTTTGAGCCCTTTTTTACCACCAAACCGATAGGCGAAGGCTTAGGGCTGGGATTATCCATTATACGTTCCATAATACGCGATCTACAGGGTGATATTCGGGTCAGTAGTCAACCGGGACATACCTGTTTTACAGTAACCCTGCCATTAATGAGTGGAGCTGAGGAGTGATAATGAATAGAGGGCAAGTGTTGCTGGTGGATGATGATCCACTTATTCGACAATCAACATCTCAATGGTTGCAGATGGCCGGATTTGAGGTGCTCGCCTGTGATTGTGCCAGCGAAGCCTTAACGCATCTCGATGAGCACTTCCCTGGGGTTGTTGTCAGCGATGTCAAAATGCCAGAAATAGATGGCTTAGCCTTTATGCAGCAAGCGCGCGCTATTATTCCAGAGTTACCGGTGATTTTGATTACAGGTCATGGGGATGTCGATATGGCGATAGGGGCGATGCGCGATGGCGCTTATGATTTTATCGAGAAGCCTTTTGTACCTGAGCGCTTGGTGGAAACCATTAATCGCGCCTGTGAAAAGCGCTTATTGGTGCTAGAAAACCTACGTTTGCAGCAAGACTTGGCTTCTCGCAGTGGTATCGATGGCAAGATTATTGGTATATCCCCCTCGATACAAAAGTTGCGACGGGATATTCTTAAATATGCGGCGCTCAACACTAATGTCATTATCTATGGTGAAACCGGCAGCGGTAAAGAGCTTGTGGCACAGTGTCTGCACGAGTTTAGTTTGCGCAGTGAACGCAACTTTGTACCGATTAATTGTGGCGCTATTCCCGAAAATTTGATCGAGACAGAACTGTTTGGTCATGAAGCGGGCGCTTTTACCGGTGCGGCCAAAAAACGCACCGGTAAATTTCAACACGCGGATGGTGGCACTTTGCTACTCGATGAGATCGAGAGTATGCCCACTAATTTGCAGGTGAAAATCTTGCGCAGTATTCAAGAGGGGGTGATTGAGCCCTTAGGCTCGAATAAACAGGTGCCAGTGGATCTACGTATTATTGCCGCCTCGAAGGCCGACCTTTCGGTGGAGGAAAACTTTCGTCAAGACCTTTATTATCGGCTTAATGTGTCTTGTCTCTACCTTTCGCCGTTACGTGAGCGTGCTGAAGATATCCCGTTACTCTTTGAATATTATGCGCGACAGGCCGCGGCGCAGCATGGTCGAGAGTTACGCGCCATCACGCGACAAGATTTGACTAACCTACAACAGTATCCTTGGCCGGGTAATGTTCGAGAACTAAAAAATATTGCCATACGTTATGCCTTGGATGATGTACTGCCAGTGGCAGATTTGATTTATCCTGAAGCATCGATCGAACCGATGAGTCGTGAGCGGGGAGAAAGCGCCTTGCCGCTGGCGGCACAAGTGGCCAACTTTGAATATAAAGTGATCTGTGAAGCGTTACGCCAACATAACGGTAATATTAAAGCGGTGATGGAGATGCTTGATCTTCCTCGTCGGACATTGAATCAAAAAATGGTTAAATATCAGATCGATCGCCTTCATTTTATCGATGATAACAAAGCCTAAAGGTGGAATAGGTGTGATACCTTGGGCTTTTCATTAATGAGCAAAAAATTGCTTATTGATCCTCCAATCAGCAAAAACTGTGCTTAACTACACTATGCCATAGGCGTTAAGCCGCTGTTTTTGTCATTCTCCTGCGTTATCAAGCGTCTAGTCGGCAAAATCTTGCTTATGTGTTGAGATACTTATAGGCAGTTTTTTGCTTATTAGCGAGCTAAATTAATTGGCTTTTTGGTAATAAGTGACTTTATATCAACAGGTTATGCTTGATTTTATGATTTGGCATCAATGTTGCTTAATAGTGTGTGACGCTAACAATAAATAATCTTAAAACCCGAATGAAGGAATCCAACATGCAAAGCAGCAAACGAACTCTAATTAAAGGTATTGGCCTTGCGGTGACATTAAGTGCGGCGCTGGGCGGTACTTCGATAGTACAGGCCGAAGAGAATCGTTCTTACATTCTGGCAACCGCTTCGACTGGTGGAACTTACTATCCCGTGGGTGTGGCGCTGGCGACACTGACGAAAGTTAAGCTGGAACCTCAACATAAAGTATCGCTGTCGGCGATTAACTCGGCGGGTTCGGGTGAAAATATTAAGCTGCTGAGTGAAAATGAAGCGCAATTTGCCATCCTACAAGGGTTGTATGGTGCTTGGGCGTGGAACGGTGAAGGCGCTTTTGCACAAACAGGGCCGAAGAAAAACCTGCGTTCAGTGTCTATGTTGTGGCAAAACGTTGAGCAGTTTGCGGTTAAAACGGATCTAGCTAAAACCGGTACCGTGGACGACTTGGCTGGGCTGGACGGCAAAAAATTCTCTATCGGTAAGAAAAACTCAGGCACGGAAGGCTCTGGTCTGCAAATTTTAGGTGGGCTGGGTGTTAATGCTGATAGTTTAGATATGGCGTATATGGGTTATGGCCCAAGTGCTGATGCGCTGCAGAACGGCACGATCGTTGGTATGAATATTCCATCAGGTGTACCGACGTCTGCAATTACCCGTGCTTATGCTTCTTTGGGTAGTGATTTGACCGTTCTAGACTTCACCGATGAGCAGATTAAAAAAGCTAACGGCGATTATCAGTTGTGGACGCGGTTTGTGATTCCTGCAAATACTTATCCTGGTCAAGTTAAGGATATCAACACCATGGCGCAGCCTAACTTCTTGGCCGTGCGTGACGATCTGTCAGAAAATGATGTTTACCTGCTGACCAAAGCGATTTATGAAAACCTGTCGTTCCTGAATGGCATTCATAAGGCGACTAAAGCGATGTCTCTGGAAAAATCTATCGCCGGTTTACCTCTGCCGCTGCACCCGGGTGCGGTTCGTTACTATAAAGAAGCGGGTTTGACTATTCCTGCTCATCTTATCGCTGAGTAATCAGTGTCGCTGAATGATTCAGCGAACCTGTCGGGGTCCGAGAGAGACCCCGGCTTACGTTCTATGTTCACCGTCAACGGAATACCGTTATGAGTTCAATTGATACCCAAACTGATCAGGAAACGGCTGCCAAACTCAAGAGTCTGGAGTTGGTTCAACGTCCGGAACATTCACTGACAGGCCGTTTTATCTATTGGATCGGTGTTATATTTGCACTGGCCCATATCTATTTTAATACCCTGAGTACGATCTCCGAGCTGTGGGTGTCTGCTATCCACTTTGGTGGCTTTGCCATGCTGTGTGCTTTGATGGTACCGGCAATCCGCAGCAATACTATGGCAGGCCGACGAGTCGCGTTGCTCTTGGATGTTTTGCTCGGTTGCGCCGCCGTTGCCTGTGCGCTTTACTTGATCGGGTTTGAAGACGCGCTGTATGCGCGGGGTGTTAAGTTTGATAACCTCGATTGGGTGTTCTCGCTGTGTGCGATCTTTATTGCGCTTGAAATGGCGCGGCGAACAACGGGTTGGTTTATTCCCTGCTTGATTCTGTTCGCATTGACGTATGTATTTTGGTGGGGACAATATGTTGATGGTATTTTTGGCTTTCCTGGCCTGAGTCTGGAAACCTTACTTTATCGTAGCTATTTTTCTTCGGAAGGGATGTTCGGTCAGATTGCCCGTATTTCCTGGACCTTTGTTTTCATGTTCATTCTGTTCGGTGCTTTTTTGGTAAAGTCCGGTGCCGGCGATTTTATTATTGAACTATCTCGCTGTGCCGCAGGACGGATGGTCGGTGGTCCAGGCTTCGTTGCCGTATTGGGTTCGGGCTTGATGGGCTCTGTGTCCGGCTCGTCGGTGGCTAATACAGTGTCCACCGGTGTTATCACGATTCCTCTCATGCAGAAAGCAGGCTTTCCTGCGCGGTTTGCCGCGGGTGTTGAAGCGGCCGCTTCTACCGGTGGGCAGTTGATGCCGCCTGTAATGGGAGCCGGAGCCTTTATTATGGCTTCATATACGCAGATCCCTTATGTTCAAGTCATCTCTGTTGCGGCACTGCCGGCACTGTTGTACTTCCTATCGGTGGGCTTCTTTGTTCGGGTCGAAGCGATGCGCAGTCGCGCACAGGCGGTTGAGTTAGATTCCCGCCCCATTGGCGAAGTCTTCCGTGATGGTTGGCATTATCTGCTGCCACTCGTGGTATTAGTGTGTCTATTGATTTACGGTTTTACGCCGACCTATGCCGCCGGTATCTCTATTATCTCGGTGGTGGTGGCGTCATGGTTGTCGAAGCACCCGATGGGGCTTAAAGATATTTTTGATGCGCTGGCGCAGGGCTCAAAGAATATGGCAACGACCTCGATGCTATTGATTGCGGTTGGGTTAGTGGTCAATGTGGTGGCGATGACGGGTATTGGTAATACCTTCTCGCTGATGGTTGCTGAATGGGCAGGTGGTAGCTTGTTAATCACTATCTTGCTGGTGGCGCTCGCGTCGCTGGTGTTGGGTATGGGCTTACCGGTAACCGCTGCCTATATCGTGCTGGCAACGCTATCGGCTCCTGCGCTGTATAACTTAATCGCAGAAATGCAATTGATTGGGATGATGGTTGATGGCACCTTGCCTGAAATGGCACGCACTATTTTCCTGTTAGTCGATGCCGATAAAGCGGCGTTGTTGGCCGAACCCATGAGTAAGATCGATGCTCAGCAGTTGCTGGCATTGGTGCCGGGTGATTTCAAAGGACAGTTGATGGAACAAGCGATTGATCCGACGCGTCTGGCGATGATTTTACTGGCGGCACATATGATCATTTTCTGGCTATCTCAGGATTCAAATGTCACTCCGCCGGTTTGTTTGACGGCTTTTGCGGCTGCCGCGATTGCCAAAACACCGCCGATGGCAACGGGCTTTACCGCCTGGAAAATAGCCAAAGGGTTGTATATCGTGCCGTTACTGTTCGCCTATACTAACTTTATTGGCGGCACAACGGCCGAAGTATTGACTATTTTCTTCTTCTCAGTGTTTGGCATATACGCCCTAGTTGGTTTCATGGAAGGCTATCTCGAGAGCCCACTTAACCCGCTACTACGATTAGTATCAGGGGCTGCCGGGATGTTAATGCTGTGGCCTCATGGCGAGTGGTTGATTAGTAGCTTAGGCTTGCTGGTATTTTTGGCACTGTTTATCTACAGCCGTTACAACCAAAAAGAGGAAGACGGCGTGACGATAACGGCCGGTTAACTCTTAAGCGGTGATGACAAACCGGCCAAACGGCCGGTTTTTGCGTTTTTAAAGGAAATAATGAGCTCGATCTCTTATTCCGCAGGCAACAATTTGTTAAATTACGCCTAAGAATGCTGACTCCGTGTACCTGAACATCGCGGTATGGCCTTTGTTCTCGCTTGTTCTAGTGCTATTGTCGGTAGAATTAAAGCGGGTTTGATTGATGGCTTTCGACAGTGGATTGTTATGGTCGCCAGCTTTCGCTTAATTCCGAGGGGGAATTAAGTCGTGAAATGTTGTGAAGATGCGTTTAAATGTTCTTCTGGCTAGCGGTAGGGACTATGTTAATAAAACCGAATTTAACACGATTGCAGCTGTATTTTCGTTTACCCACTCTTCTTGGCGTGAGTTCCACGCTGCTTTTTGCATCGTTATCTGCCGCCAGTGATGGCGATCAAAACAATTGTTATTCGCTTTTTGCCGCGGCAAAGTATCAAGAGGCTCGGCCTCAATGTCAGGAGCTTGCTGAGCTTGGCGATGCCAAAGGCGCGTTTCTATTAGCGACCATGTATTATCAGGCGTTGGGCACAAAACGTGATGATCAGCGTGGCTTGTTTTGGGATCAGGTCGCGGCAGAGAAAGGTCATCCAGAATCGGCTTATCGATTAGGGCTGGCGTATCAATTGGGTCAGGGCGTCAGTCAGAGTAATAATCAAGCGCGTCATTGGTATCAGCAGGCGGCATTGGCGCAGCACCCTAAAGCGCAAAAATTACTTGGCTCGATGTTTGAAACTGGCGCTGCCGGCGAAAAAGATGAGCAGCGGGCTTATCAGTGGTATCTTAAAGCGGCTCAACAAGACGTGATGGAAGCCCAACTGAAAATCGGCACAATGCTGCTAGAAGGACGTGGCGTCAAGGCTAACCGAGCATCAGCACAACACTGGATCAGAAAAGCGGCTGAAGCGGGCAACGCCAATGCTCAGGTTGCCATGGGGGTTTTTTTGGCCGAGGTTGATCCTGATGAAAGTCTGAATTGGTATCAACGTTCAGCGGCTCAGGGTAACGGGCTGGCGCTGCAAAATTTAGCGCTGGTGTATTATGTTGGTCAAGGTGTCGATACCGATCATGCTAAGGCGGCCGATTTGGCACAGCAAGCGTTAGATGCCGGTAATAAGGAAGCCGGATCGTTATTGAACTTGATCCGTTTGGAAACCGAACAGAAAAAAGTCGTTGAGCTACAGGCTGAGAAGCAACAGCTTGCGCGACAGATTCGAGAATCGATCCCTGACAATGGATCGGGTGAGCGGCAACTGTTGTTGGCGACCTTGTCTGTTGATAAGGGGATGATCGATAGCGATGATCTGGGCGCTCAGGCAGAGCCGATGACGGACTCAGTCGCGATGAATGAAGTTGTAGAATCAGCCGCTGAACCTCTAGAACCGTCAGCTGACTCTTCATCAGAGCCTTCAGCCGATTCTTTATCAGAGCCCTCAACCGATCCTCTATCAAAGTCTTCAGCTAATTCTTCATTAGCGCCTTCAGTTGATGCTGCCTCAAAGCCGTCAGCAGCGGCGCTAGCTTCAGCCATTGTCGCCCAGGATGCTTCATCGTCTGAGGTTAACGTTGCAACTAATCCTCAACAAGCCCCATGGCAACCCGATAATCAATATGCGCTGCCCGATGGCTGGGTAATGGATAAATTTCCACCTAACTTTACCATTCAGTTGTTATATGGCACCGATGAGCAAGGCGTACTCAATTATATTAACAAGCATCAATTGCCGGAAACGGTGCGTTATTTCAGGACACAGCGTGAAGCGGGGCTGTTTTTCGTGCTCGTTTATGGCGATTATAAAACCATCGCAGAAGCCAATGCTGCTCTGGCTGAGCTGTCTGAATCGGCTCAGAAGAGTCACTGGATTCGTAAGTTTAGGCGCTTGCAGGAGTTGTATGTCGATCCTTAATTGGCTTAACCGGCAGTAATAAAAACTACTTGGCTTAGTTGTTTAGTTTGAATCAATCTGTTTTTAGTCTTGTTGTTCGGAAGTGATATGGCGCGTATTGTTTTCTCACTGGTTACTATTGTGTTGTTTTTTTCAGCGGCCCTTCGTGCTGAGGATCAAACCTGTCGTCGTTTTTATGATGATGGCCAAAGCCGTGAAGCGTTACATCATTGTTTGCCGTTGGCCGCTCAGGGAGATGGAGAAGCCAGCTTTATTCTTTCTAACCTCTACAGTCAGGGGTTTGAAGGAGGCTCTGCCGATTTACAGCAGGCCTTGAGTTGGCTAACCCGTTCAGCCGAGCAGGGTTATGCGCCGGGTTGTTATAACTTGGCCGTGCTGTATGAAACAGGCGGTGTGGTCGATCAGGATATGAGCGTTGCCTTTCGTTGGTACCTTGAGGGTGCGACGTTGGGGCATTTAGCGAGTCAGTTAAAAACGGGGCTTGCCTATTTGAAAGGCAAAGGCACTGACAAAGATCTCACTGAGGCACGTTACTGGCTAACGCAGGCCGCTGATCGAGGCGATCAGAGTGCACAGGTCATGTTGGCGACCTTATTCAAGGACAGTGATCCGGAAAAATCGATTCAGCTCTATCAACAGGCTGCGCAGCAGGGTAACCGTTTTGCTTATTATCAACTGGCGGGGCTGTTGCGCGAAGGTTCTGCTACGCGGGATGTGAATTTGGCTCAGGCTTTAACATATGCCATCGAAAGTGAACGACTAGGCTATGAGCCAGCGATTGAGTTAGTGGAAAGTATCAAGCAACAGCAGGTGCTTGAAGTCGCTCACCGGATCACCCTCGGTGATGAAGCGATCGCCGCGGATGTTGATGGTTTAGCATCATTGGAACGCGTCACGACCCATGCAGCAGAAGCGCCTAAAGAGAAAGCTGTTAAACAGGAAGCGCTAAATAACACTGTCGCATTAGACATGGCCGAGAAAGCGGCCATTCAGGATACCGAGGTTAATAAATCAAACGCTGCGTCAGCATCTCTCGATGCGGTAGGTTTACATGATTTCGCTTGGTTAATGGCGCAGCCCGAGCATAATTATGTTTTGCAACTGGCGCAACTGAGCAGCGCGGCTTCCGTTAAAGCTTATCTTGCGACTTATCAGTTAGAGGGTAAGACTCACTATTTTAAAGCGATAACGCCCGGCGGTGAAAAGTATGTGGTGTTATTTGCGCAGTCTGGTCGCACACTACCCGAAGCGAAACAGCTAGCGGCAAAACACTTACCTGAAGGGCTAAAGGGGATGGTGTGGTATCGTACTTATCGAGCGATTCTGGGGGCTTACACATCCACGGATTCTGTTCATGTTGATAATGACAAAGATGACTCATAGCGTCTTTTTGAGTACGGCGTAAGCGCAGCGATTAACGCGTGTGATAATCAAGTATTGTTATTCAGTTAAAAGGATTTTAAATGTTTCTAGGGGTTAGACTGGCTATCGCGATAGCCATTACATTATTAGCCAGCGTGAGTTTGGCCGCCAATAATCAACTGTGTCAGCAACATTATAATGCGGGACAGATGAATCAAGCCTATGATTATTGCTTGCCTTTAGCGCAGGTTGGCGATCCTCAGGCCGCCTTTATTTTGGCGCGCTTGTATTCATTGGGTATTGAGGGTAAAGGCGCCGACTGGGAAAAAGTGGTCGAGTGGCTGACTATTTCTGCTGCTGGAGATCATGCAGAAGCTGCCTATAACTTAGCCATTGCTTATGAAACGGGCAAAGGCGTTGCCGTTAATGTGCGTCAAGCCCTAAAGTATTATCGTCAATCGGTTACCTTGGGCAATCCTAAGGCGATGCGTAATTTGGCCCGGTTATATGAGCAGGGTGAGGGTGTCGAGTTGGATATTAATCGGGCTTTTTTGCTCTATCAGCAGTCGGCAGAGGCAGGCTTGCCTGATAGTCAGATGAAGACGGGCTTGATGTTGCTGCATGGCGAGGGTGTTACAAAAGACTTAATGACAGCCCGTCGGTGGATCGAAAAATCGGCACAATCCGGTTATCTTAAAGCTCAGTTAGGGTTAGGTGTGATGCTGATGGACGTGGAGCCCAGTCAAGCGGTGTATTGGTATCAGCGTGCGCTGTCTAAGGGAAGCGCTTATGCTGCGCATAACTTGGCTTTAGCTTATTTTGAGGGGCGCTCGGTGCCTCTTGATCTGTTGCGGGCGTTGGCTTACGCAGACGCGAGTCTTGAGTTAGGCGACCTCAAGACGCAGGTTCTTTATGATAGGATCTTAACCCGTATACAACAGCAAGATGCTGCTCAGACACTGACGTTGAATGGGTCTACTCGTTCAAACGACGCTCAAAAATCTACAGAGTCTCATACTCCCGCGCAAGATCAAGGTTACTTGGTTAAGGTTCGCCAACCATCGGTAGCAACGACAGACAATCAGGCAGCGACATCAATATGGCAGGATCTCGATTGGCTTAAGCGTCAACCATCCGATGGCTACATCATTCAGTTAGCTCGGCTAACGAGTCAAACAAGTGCTTTACGCTTTATTGCGGAGTATCACTTAGAAGATCAGGCTTATGCGGTTAATCTTGCTAAGCATGATTATGTGATATTACTTCAGGATAGTTATGCCGATAAAAATCTCGCTCTCAATGCCTCTAAAGCCAAGCTGCCCACTGCGCTGGTGGATGAAGCGTGGGTACGTAGCTATCGTTCACTGTATACTCAATAATACAATCTCGATGGCGTACGACGAGTGAAGATACTCCTACTTTCCGCCTACGATGCGGCCAGTCATCGCTATTGGCATCAGGGATTAATCGAAAATCTAAGCCAGCATCAGTGGACATTATTAACATTACCGCCACGCTATTTTTCTTGGCGCATTCGCGGTAACAGCTTGAGCTGGGCCATGGGAGAACGCGACATACTGGAACAGCCTTATGATCTAGTGATCGCCACCTCCATGACCGATCTATCTGCGCTACGGGGCTTAGTGCCTCACCTTGGCGGTATACCCACACTGGTTTATTTTCACGAGAATCAATTTGCCTATCCCGAATCCGGTCGCGAATACGGCAATGTTGAGCCGAAGATTCTTAATCTCTATACGGCGTTAGCTGCGGATCATGTCTGTTTTAATACGGCTTATAATCGAGATACTTTTCTGTCGGGGTGTCGCGCTTTATTGAAAAAGCTCCCCGATCAGGTACCTGCCGGTGTGGTGGAAAGATTAGAGCAGTGTTCATCAGTGTTGCAGGTACCACTGACCGCGTCGGCTTTTTTAGCCAATGAGCCGCAATCAGGCGCTATACGGCTTATTTGGAACCATCGTTGGGAGTTTGATAAAGGACCCGAACGGTTGCTACGAGCGTATCAAGGGTTGTGTGAAGCAGATGTTGATTTTCACTTGGATGTCGTTGGGCAGCAGTTTCGTCACTCACCGGAGTCGTTTCAGACGTTGAAACAATTAATGCAAAGACGCGAACAGCACTGCGGTTTTGTTGCATCGGTGGCCGACTATCGTCGCCTGCTACAGCGAGCGGATATTGTGCTTTCAACCGCAATGCATGACTTTCAAGGGATTGCGGTACTCGAAGGGGTGGCTGCGGGGGCGATGCCGTTAGTGCCCAATCGTTTGGCTTACCCTGAGCTGTTTCCTGAACATTGTTGCTATCGTAGTGGCACAGGGGAAACGCAGAGCCTGATTGATGCCGTTAGCCGTTATGCAGCGCTAAAAGAGCAGGGGCAAGCACTCGCTGTACCGGATGTATCGGCGTTAAGTTGGCATCATATGGGCGCACAGTATGAAGCTTTACTGCAGCGTGTGGCGCTTCAGCACTAGTGCTCTGATATAAGTGCCCTGATATGAGTGCTCTGGCATGAGTGCTTTAATATTCGTGCTTTAATATTAGTGCTTTGGCGGCAACCGTGAAGATTATCGAGGACAGCAACTATCCGATCGCGAACCTCGCAGCAACGCTGCCGTTGTATGATCTCTGATTGGGTTGAATTGTGCTCGAGACGATGGCGATCCTGCGAGTAAAAACAGTGTTTGTTTAATAAATGTACAGCTGCCCCTCGACATTAGGGACTGAACTCTTTAAAGTGGCGGCAACTTTAACGGTGTCACTTTGACACTGTATAACCTGTACTTTTCAGGACGCTTTGTCAGTACATTCTTCCCAGAACTCTCTTTTCAGGACCTATCCCTTTGATCTCCTCTGCGAATATCACTATGCAGTTTGGCGCTGAGCCGCTGTTTCAAAATATTTCTGCTAAATTTGGCAACGGTAACCGTTATGGTTTGATCGGCGCTAACGGTTGCGGCAAATCCACCTTTATGAAAATTTTGAGTGGTGAGCTGACGCCAACGGCCGGTAATGTGTCGATGACGCCGGGAGAAAAGCTGGGAATCCTCAGTCAGGATCAGTTTGCCTTTGAAGAGTACACCGTGATCGATGCGGTGATTATGGGCGATGCGCAGTTGTGGAAGGTTAAGCAGGAGCGTGAGCGTATCTACTCGCTGCCAGAGATGTCTGAAGAAGACGGTATGAAGGTGGCTCATCTGGAAGTCGAATTTGCCGAAATGGATGGCTACAGTGCCGAAAGCCGTGCTGGGGATATTCTATTGGAAGCCGGTATTGAAGAAGAGTATCACTTTGGCTTGATGAGTCAGGTTGCCCCCGGCTGGAAACTTCGCGTGTTGTTGGCGCAGGCGTTGTTTGCCAATCCTGATGTGTTGCTGCTCGATGAGCCAACCAACAACTTGGATATTCATACCATCAGTTGGTTAGAAAATGTGCTTAATCAGCGTAAAAGCACCATGATTATTATTTCACACGATCGACATTTCTTGAACGCGGTGTGTACGCATATGGCCGATATCGATTATGGTGAGCTGCGTATCTATCCGGGTAACTATGAGTATTATCTGGAAGCTTCGGCATTGATTCGTGAACAGTTGCTCACCTCAAACGCGAAGAAGAGCCTGGAGATGGATGAGTTACAGGCATTCGTTAACCGTTTCTCGGCCAATGCATCGAAAGCAAAGCAGGCGAGCTCTCGGGCTAAGAAACTTGAAAAAATCGAACTGGATGAGGTCAAAAGCTCAAGCCGTCAGTTTCCTTCGATTACCTATAAGCAGGATAAAAAACTGCACCGTCAGGCACTTATTCTGGAAGATATGGGGCATGGATTTGACGACGACATGTTGTTTCGCGATGGTAACCTAATTCTGGAAGCGGGCGCTAAACTGGCCATTATCGGTGAAAACGGTGCCGGTAAAACGACCTTTATTCGCTGCCTAGTGGATGAATTACAGGCGCAAGAAGGGACGCTGAAGTGGTCTGAAAATGCATCGATTGGTTACTGTCCTCAGGATAGCTCAGCCGACTTTAATTCTGATCTGACGCTGTTTGAATGGATGTCACAGTGGCGCACACCGAAACATGATGATTTGAAAGTACGGGCGATGCTGGGACGTCTGCTGTTTACCGCCGATGATTTCAATAAGAAGGCGCGCGTCTGTTCCGGTGGTGAAAAAAACCGTCTACTGTTTGGCAAGTTGATGATGATGGATATCAACGTGTTAATTATGGATGAGCCGACTAACCACATGGATATGGAAGCGATCGAAGCCTTGAATAATGCGCTGATCGGTTTTGATGGTACGCTGATTTTTGTTAGTCATGATCGCGCGTTTATCTCCTCGCTGGCGAACAATATTATTGAGATTAAAGATCAAAAAGTGATTCACTTTAAGGGCAGCTTTGATGAATATTTAGATAATCAAACTAAGGCTGCTCAGGTGGCTTAAGGGTTATTATCCAATCGTGATTGGCTAGTATCTAGCTAAAAAGCCCCCTCAGCTTTATCGCTGTGGGGGCTTTTTTACAGCTAGATGATCATAGTCTCTCGCCAAGCCTAACGATTGAGGGGGCTATTAAAGTTTGGCGGCCAGGGTATCAGTGGATAACTGAGTGGATGGCTGAATAACAGGAAAAAGCCGATCATATCCCCAGTTAAACACCAAGGTGTAGGCCATCACCAGAAAGATTGACAGTAGGTCAACCACCAGGGCCTGCATAAAGGTCACATCGAGCCACCAGATAATCAGCGGTAGCGAGGTGGCCATCAGCGTTACTTCTAAGCCTGCCGCATGAATCAGTCGGCCGGACAACTTCCGTTCGGTGGGGATTCTGCCTCGTTTAACGTCGTATCGATCAAACAGGAAGTTGAAAAACGGGTTTATCAGCATCGCTTTAATGCTGACGACAACCGATAGCATACCGACATCTAGAATATCTCGGTTGAGCAATAGCGACATCATCGGCGCTAGCAGTGTCAGTAGTAAGAGTTCGAACATCAGGGTGTGGCGCAGACGGTCGAGAGGGGTGCGAGTGATAATTGGCTGATTCATGATGGCTCCTTGCTATGCTGACTCGATATGTTTGTGTTAGGCATTGTTAGCGAATGGGGTTGGAATATGAGGGCCATTCTAGGCTTTATTTAGATAGAAAAAAGTTAGATACTATCTAAAAAGTAGATAGATTGGAGTGGGGTTATGGCGGGGCTTGATCCACTGGAAGCGTTTGTTATTGCTGCGGAAACTGGCTCTTTTTCGGCGGCGGCGAGGCGTTTGGGTAAGGCGCAGTCTGCGGTGAGTACGGCGATTAGTAATTTAGAGCTCGATAGTAATGTGTCTTTGTTTGATCGCACGCACCGTAATCCGGTATTAACTCAGCGTGGGCAGGCGTTATTGGAGTATGCTCGCACGGTATTGCATAGTCAGCATGAGTTTCGAGTGCATGCGCAGGCGTTAGGGCAGAGTGATGAGATCGAGTTGTGTCTAGCGGTGGAGCAGAGTATCTCGAGTCAGCCATTATTGGATATTCTGCATCGCTTTGAACAGCGCTTTCCCCATATTCAGTTGGAACTACTCGATCCCGGCGGCAGTGATGTGGCCGAGTTAATCCGCACTAATCGAGCGGATATCGGCTTAATGTTGGAGCGAGAAGCTTACCCACAGGGCTTCGGTTTTCGGGGTATTGGTTATTCAGAGGTGGTGGCGGTATGCCGTCATGATCACCCGTTGGTGAGTGAGCAGCCTGTCAGTCATGCTAACTTTAGGGCACACCGTCAGTTAGTGTTACGCAGTTTGGATTTAACCGATCATAGTCATGAACGGTTGATGTTTAGCCCCCGTGTGTGGTTTTCAGAGAGCCCTCATCTTATTCTTGAATTGCTGTGTAGTGGCTTGGGATGGGCGTTTTTGCACCGCAATGTGGTGCAGGAGAAACTCGTCAGTGGTGAATTACTGATGTTACAGCGGGCTTATCAAGCGGTGGCATCGTTGCAAGGCATCGATGTTGTTTGGAGTGAGAATCGCTCGTTAGGTACGGCCGGTAGCTGGTTACTGGAAGAGTTATCGCAGTTGGATATGACCACCTTAGATAAGCCTTGAGCGGCGTGTTATGGCTGTTTATTTAAGTTGAGTTTGATAACCCCGCCATCACGCAGTAATTGTGTCATCTGTTCGGCGGGCAATGGATGACTGTACATAAATCCTTGAAACTCATCGCAACCGTTAGAACGGAGAAATTTCGCTTGTTCTGGGGTTTCGATACCTTCAGCGATAACGTTCATCCCCAGCCGTTTACCGATCGCCAAGATGGTGAGCGTGATCGCCGTCGAGGCATTGCGGTCGCCTATCTCTTGAGTAAAGGACTTATCAATTTTTAAGCGGTCCAGAGGAAAATGTCTGAGATTACTCAGTGACGAATAACCGGTACCAAAATCATCAATCGCGAAGATGGTGCCTCGTTGTCTTATCTGCTGCATTATTTTAATCGCCGTTGGCATATCCCACATCAGCGAGCTCTCCGTTATTTCCAGCTCCAGATCTTCGGGTTTTATACCGGTTTGCTCAATAATACGTTGCACGCTGTTGCCTAATTCGGGATCAACAAACTGCAATGGTGATACGTTAACCGCTAAGCGTAATGTGGGCAGGCCTTCATCTTGCCATTGTTTTAATTGATGACAGGCGTTAGTGAGTACCCATTCACCAATCGGACGTATTAACCCCACATGTTCTGCCACGGGAATGAATTCTTCCGGCGAAACCGCACCTAGTTGCGGATTGTGCCAGCGTAATAAGGCTTCAGTACCGACAATACGTCCACTATCCGCCAGAATTTGCGGTTGATAATAGATCTCAAATTCGTCTCGCTCGATGGCATGAATGAGGGCTTGTTCCAGCTGTGAACGGATTCTGAGTCGCTGTCCGACATCGGCGGAATAGATACAGAGGTATTCGCTTTCATCGATACGGGATTTAAACATAGCCGTATAAGCATTGCGTAACAGCTGATGATCATCGTCATCTTCGGCGGACCAGATACTTACGCCTATTTGCGGGGATAACAGGAGTGATTCGTTATTGACCTCTAAAGGTTGCTGCATCTGTTTCAGCAGAGTTGCGGCGCGATGCCGAATACTCTCTGCTGTTATTTGAGTAAAGAGTACAGCAAAGTCATCGCCGTTGAGATGCGCGATATAATCGTTATCGGAGACAATATGACGTAAGCGCTCGCCAATGCTTTTCAATAGTAGGTCGCCTATGGGTCGACCTAGGGTGGTACTGGCAGAGCCGGGCCATTCAAAATGGATAATCATTAACGCGATGACCTGAGTTGAATCATCGCTGAGGTTGAGCTGTTTGAGGCGGTTTTCTAACATGCCACTGTTAGGCATGCCTGTTGCGCTGTGATGCTGAGCCTGATGCTGTAATTGGTTTAGCAGTTGTCTGCGTAAGCGATAATCGACATTTAACTGCCATAGGCTCCAGATTGGCCAGATAACGGCGATACAGATGAGCGTTGGTGCGGGTGTAAACCAGCGATGAAAGTAAGTGATGGCGATGAGTGTTAAAGCGATCGTTATCGCTAGCATCATCATCGCCGCGAATAAGTTAAAGCGAGCAGGTAGTAGCAGAATAGCTAATATGCTCAACAGTATCAGTGCAGAACTGATGAGCATCTGTTGTGACGCGGTCACTGGGTAGATCGCTTTATTCTGTATTAACGCATTCAGTATCTGCGCATTTAGCTCAATGCCGGGCATACGTTCATGCGCCTTGGCCGCGGGGGTGGCAATTAAGTCGCCGAGTCCCGTGGCTGTAGAGCCAATCAGTACGTACTTGTTACGCAGTGTTTGCTGTGGCACTGAACCGTTTATCAGGTCTACCCAGGAGATAATGAGAGGCGTTTGCTCAGTGGTGGTGAAGGGGATCAGGATGTTGTTCTTTCTGAGCCAGTTTTCTGATACTGATAGGCGCGGTTCTCGGTTCGTTTGGTTATGAGTCTGAAACGGTATGGGGGCTTTACCCACGGCTTGAAGCATCGCGAGAGGCAGCGCTGGCCAGCGAGCATCACCGACACCGCCATAGAGAAAGGCGCGACGGCACAGGCCATCTTTGTCGAGTTCGGTATCGACATGCCCTAAAGCGACGGCGCTGGCGGCTAATTCAGGCAACGGTAGTAGCTCGGTGATTAAGCCATTCGCTTGTCGGTCGGGGGCAATACTCAGGACAACGGTTTTATTACGTTGTAACGCCTGCGCGAATAATCGATCAGCTTCTATATCATCCGTTTGTGCTTCACTAAAGAGTATATCGATACCGATGACCGCCGCCTCTGCTTCAGTGAGCTTATCGATTAATTTGGCATGCTCCCTGCGAGACCAAGGCCAACGTCCTAGTTGTTCTATGCTGTTGTAATCGATGGCAATAATAACGATATCATCACTCATGCTGCCGGCGTGAAAGGGTAGTAACAGATCATAAGTGAGTAGATCAAGCCGCTCGAGGCTGCGATTCGTGTTAAGACCCGCATTCAGTAACAGGAGTAAGCCGGTCAGTAGCGTGGCATACCAGAGAGAACGATTGGATACCATGGATAACTCCATCTGTTTATAGGAGAAGCAACATGACAATAGCGCCCCAGATTGTCAGCGGTGTATAGTCGGTTATCGGAATGACTTTTTGTGGCGTTCCCCAAGGCCCAGTATAGCCATCGGCTGTCAGGCTGCGCACTCTAAGATAGCGCACTTGATTTTTCACAGCTTCGAAGGCGAATTGCGGCTCACTGAGTATCAAATCGGTTTGTAGATCTGTAAAGGCTTGATCATAGGCGAGTTGTATTTGAAAGGTTGCTCCCAATTCGCCACTAGGCCAACTCGCCACTAACATACCTTCTGAGGCCTCCATCTGCGCGTCAATTTTGGCGGGCACAGGCTTGCTTTCCCATTCCCGTATAATGCTGGGTGGGCCGTATTCATGGTCAGCGGTGATACTGGTTAGACGCCAGAAGTAGTGTCCGGGAACCGGCAATGCGCTGGCATCATAGCGATTACTCTGCAGGCTATCATCGTCGACAATTAATTGGCTAAAGTTGCTATCCGTGGCTATCTCTAGGCGATAACGGACGGCTGCCTCTGAGGTAGTCCATTGCAGTTCTGCTGATGGGCCTCGCACGACCTGTTGATGGGCGGGTGATAATTGCATGGGAGGCTGTGGTTTGGCGTCTAAGGTTAATGCAAACACCCTGTTTTGGCCTTCGATGCCTAATTGATCGATCGCTCGGACACGCACAAAGTACTCCCCATCGGGTAGGTCGGGCAGCGGGGCGCGGGTATAGCGAGTCAGCTGTTGCCAAAGCAGCGTATTAAAATAAGCGTTATCGGATAACTCAATACGGTAGTGGCTAGCGAGTGGCTCGCGATGCCAGTGAATGGTCCCGTTAATATCGCGGATAGGTTCGGTAGGGGTTTCAACTCGAGGGGGAGGCAATAATTTTTGCGGTGCAATTGGAGCCTTACCGGCTTCAACTTGGGTGCCATAGCCGGCTTTGATCTGTCGTTTTTGCTTGGCGCCGCTGACTAACACCTTGCCGTGAAGAACTTCAATCGTTGATTGTTGACCGGTCTCTAGGGTGCTGGCGCGGTATTCCGTGCCTCGCACCGCGCTAATAGCGGATGGCGTTTCAATCTCAAACCGTGAGCCGGGACCGGATGCCGGTGTGACGCGAGTATCTAGGCGACCTTTCAGTAGGTGTAATCTGGAATCCACCATGCCGGTTGTGCCATGAGCGCTGAGGTGATCAAAACGAATCAGGCTGTTGCTATAGAGTGTCAGAATGGTGTTATCGGCAAAACGTATGGCGAGAGTGGTGTCTGCGCCAGAGCGAATGCGATCACCTAACTGTATTAAATGCCCTTCAGCGACTGAATGAATACTGTTATCGGCGGCGCGAAGTAGCTCCGCTTGGCCTTGTACTTGGATTATCTTAGCCGCGACAGGATTGCTACGTATCCATTTTAAGGGCACCCGTAGACGTGTGCCTGGCTGCATTTGACGCGGATTTTTAATATTGTTGAGTTGTTGCAGTTGCTTAAATCGGCTGACGCTATCGAGATGCTGTTCACTCAGATTCCAGAGATTGTCTCCCGCGACCGTTGTATAGATCCATTCTTGAGCCCACGCGGATGATGAAAAGATAGACGTGGTTACAATAGCTGAAAAAAGCACCATACAAAGAGTTAACCGGCTGACAGTCATCGTGCGGAGTTCCTTTCGTAACGGTTAGTCTGTTTGACAGCGCGATGCGTCAGTTAACAAGTGATCGGCTGTATGTTCGTCGGGTTGTACCGCCTCAGACTAACTTAATTCAATGAATGATCAGAACTTGTGAACGACAACTAACAACACAACAATCGATGATAGCGTGTTAGCTTCAAGCAAGTTATTTACACTTTAGAACAATTAGCCTCAATACGATAGACTGTTTATGACATATCCTCACTGACATTGATACGGATCGCATCGTAACGCTTGCAACATCGAACTCGCGATAAACGTTAGTCTGAATGCCGATATCCCAGTTGTGTGGAGATGCTGCGGGCCGTATCAATAACGTTACTGATCCAGGTCAGATGTCGACGCTCAATGGGGGCCGAAACGGATAAGCCGGCAACCGGTAGGTTGGTCTGATCATAAATTAACACGCCAATACAGCCTACGCCGATCTCTGCTTCTTCATTATCTAATGCGTAACCCTGCGCAACAGATTGTAAACATTCTGCGGTTAAGGCACTCAGCGTAGAAAAGGTGTTTTTAGTGTAAGAGGGCAGATTGGTTCGCTGAGCATAGCGATTGATCTCATTCTCGCCACCATGCCCGAGCATTAGTTTACCCACCCCCGTGACATGCAGCGGTGCACGACTACCGATCAGTTGATGCACATGCATCATCCGATTAGGAATCGTTCGTTCAAAGTAGATCACGACATCGCCCTCACGCACCGTCAGATTGATACTTTCGCCCAGCTGATCCCTTAGCCGCTCCATATAAGGCAGTGCAACGGCGCGTAGATCGACATCGGTACGCCGTTTATTGGTCAGTTGTAAGAGTCGATTACCCAACCAGTATTCACCCTGTTCATTACGATCAACAAAGCGATTATCGATCAAGGCTCGCAGTATTCGATGAGTGGTTGAGGGATGTAATTGTGTTTCGGCGCTGAGTACTTTGAGCGTGACCGGTTGAGAATAGCGAGCGATGGCATCGAGAATATGGGCGGCTCGATCAATCACCTGAATACGGCTGACGGGCTTACTCTGGGTATTATCATGGGCTGGGGTTTGAGCATCGGTCGATGACTCGGGAGAGGTTGATAGATGAGTACCTGACATTGAATCGCACCTGACAATAATCGCTAATAACCATATTGTAATAACTAACGCGTTTTTTTCATATCGTGAAAATCGATTTGGCCGAGCTTATAATATGTTGCTAATTGATTAACAGGGGGATCAGTTGATCGGGGCGATGAATGACAAAATCGCTGTTGGCATGATGTAGTTCGGCACTGTCGCCATAGCCCCAAGTCACGGCGACTGAATGGATGCCACAGGCTTGTGCTGCGTGAACATCACTGGCACGGTCGCCGATCATCCAGTGTGGCTGATCAGGGGTCTGCTGCTGTTGCAGCAGGCTTTTAAGGTGTTGTGTTTTATCGCTTCGGCTACCATCGAGGTGACTGCCGTGAATACTTTTGAATAGAGGTGCTAGTTGGGCATGTTGAATTAGCCACTCCGCTTGTGGTTGAGGCTTAATCGTCAGTACGCGCAGCGTTTTTTGCCGTTGTGTTAACTGTTGTAGCAAGGCCTCGATGCCCGCATAGCGTTGATAGTTATAGATGCCTTTGTGTTGATAATGTTGGCGAAAGTGGCGCACTGCCGTTTCGATCAATGCTTGATGATCGGTGTTGAGGAGGCGTGCGAAACTATCGCGTATCGGTGGGCCAAAACAGCTTGTTAGTTCGCTGGGCGAGACACTCGGGTAACCGAGTGTCGTTAACGCGGCTTGGATCGATTCGCCAATCCCTGCTTGAGTATTGAGCAGGGTACCGTCTAAATCAAAAAAGATATCCCCCATCAGCGGCGACCTCAGTGATCGATGCGGGCGCCTTGCGCAATCCATTGGCCTAGGAGATCTCGTTCCTGTGGCGTCATCTGAGTGATATTGCCTAGCGGCATCGCGGTGGTGGTGATCGCTTGCGCCTGAATACGGGGGACTAAGGTTTTTATTTGTGCTGGTGTATCCATGATGACGTTCAGCGGTGGCGCAGTAAAGCCAGGATAGGTCGGATTCGCCGAGTGACAAACAGAGCAGCGTTCACTCAAGATCGGTTGAACCTGAGTAAAGCTAACCGCTTGAGCCTGAGAGGTTGGCGCGGTTTGAGGTGCGACGACAAAGGCCAGTACGATCATACCCAGTGCGGCGGCGGGCAGTGTCCAGAGGTATTTTTGAGTGAGGTGACGGGTATTGAAATAATGTCGTACCAGTACGCTGAGAAATGCCAGCGCCCCAAGAATAGCCCAGTTATATTCATAACTATAGGTGCTGGGGAAGTGGTTGCTGATCATGATGAACAGCACGGGTAGAGTAAAGTAGTTGTTATGCCGAGAACGTAGCAAACCTTTTGCCGGTAGCTTAGGATCTGGTGTTTGTCCTGCTTCAATTGCGCTGACCATAGCGCGTTGTGCCGGCATAATAATACGGAAAACGTTACCCACCATAATCGTACCGATAATAGCACCGATATGAATAAAAGCACCGCGGCCACTATAGATGAGTGATAAACCCCACGCCGCAAGTACTAACAGCGCAAACAGTACAACCCCCAGTAACAGCGGTTTTTGCCCTAGCGGTGAATCACAGAGACTGGTGTAGATCAGCCAGCCGGCCAAGAGGCTGGCGATGCTGATAGCAATGGCCGTCATCGTTCCCATCTCAGAGCCGGGTGCGATCAGATAGAGCGGTGCATTGAGGTAGTAAACGACGGCTAACAGTGTAAAGCCAGAGAGGAATGTGGCATACGCTTCCCAGTAAAACCAGTGCAGCTTTTCCGGCATTTGCGGTGGGGCAAGTTTATATTTTTCTAAGTGATAGATGCCGCCGCCATGAATCGCCCACAGATCGCCCGATAAGCCTTCTCTCGGTTGATTTCGTTCTAGGTGATTTTCCAGCCAGACAAAGTAAAAGGAAGCGCCAATCCACGCGATACCGGTGATCATATGAACCCAGCGTACTGCTAAGTTTAGCCATTCCGTGATATGTGGATCCATCATGTATTCCTCATCAAGCTTGACCTCAGTCGAGGCGTTTATGGTCTAGTTTTTCGCTCAGGGGCCGACTATGTCGGCGGATGTCAGCCGCGAATCGGGTTTTCAAGCAGCATCTCTTCATCATTAAAATAGTGTTCATCACAATTGTTGCCATCGCCGGCACGATCGACAATTAAAAAGTCATCTTCTGCTGCACAGCAGAGTATTGGGTGATGCCAAACGCCGCTGTGATAGTTAATGCCTTGGCGACCGTTGGTGATAAAGGCGCGGATGGATTTAGGGGTGGGGTGCTCCCCAGGTTCGGCAACGACAATTAAAAAGGGATGTTGTTTTAAGGGGATAAAGGCCTGACTGCCGAGAGGATGCCGTTCAAGCATTTTGATCGGCAGTGGATAGCTCAGCTTTTGTGTCCTAAAAATACTAATAATGGCGCGATCGTCCGCTTGACTCAGCATCACCTCAGATAGGCGATGAAAGCGTTGTGTTGAACCGTTATTGATCATAAAAAAATCACTGCCCTCGGTTTCAATAACATCACCATAGGGGGCAAAGCGTGCTTTCGTTAGAGGCTCAGGTGTGAGTATCCGCTGCATCCTGTGATCCTTTATTGACTCGGTTTGCCGAACAGCCTGATACGGCTGATACCGCCATCGGGGAATATATTCAGGCGAATATGGGTAATAGTGCCCAGCGGCTTGAGTTGTTGCTCGAATTGATGCTCTTGATGCATGGCGAGTTTTTGGGCCGGTAGTAGCTCTTTCCAGAACAGACTTTGGGTTTCAATCTGTTCATCAGTGCCCCCTTTGACATAGGCGGCCTGAATTGAACAGCTATCAGGGTAGTTACCTTTGAAATGTAAGGTATCGACTAAGACACGGCTGATTTCACCGGGGTGCCCCAGTGCGATAATCACCCAATCATTACCGGGAGTACGGCGCCGCGCGGTTTCCCAGCCATCACCCATATTGATGCCACGGCCAGGGTTAAGAATGTTGCTCATGGTGCCATAGTGTTCATTACTGCAGGCCAGTGAGCGACCACCGTTAATGGCAGCGGCCAGATCAATCTCTTGATTGGCATCGATGCTCGACCAATCCAGATAAGGAATACCGTAGATTTTAAGACGTGCGATACCACCGTCTGGATAAATATTCAAACGAATGTGAGTCCAGGGGGCAGCATGATCAATCGCATGCAGATGCTGACTATCACCGTTTAGGCTCACAGCGCTCAGTAGTTCGGTCCATTCGGTAGTATCGTGCGGATCACCTTCAGGGCAAAAGCAGGCTTGCAGCGATGCAGAAGGTGGAAAGTTGCCGGTAAAGAAGGCGGTATCGATATTCACGCCTTTGATGACGCCAGGAACGCCAAGGCGAATGATAGCGTAATCGTAGCCTTCAAAGCGTTTGCGCCGGGATTCCCAGCCGTCCATCCATTTACCGTTATCATCGTAAACGTCGTCTTTCCACACTGGGGCTTGCGGTTGCAGCATACGATCAACGGCTGCAAACCAGTCATCGGTGACAAACACCGCTTGACTACCGAGCCGTGCATCGGCCAGATTGATATATTTTGTAAATGTAGCGTGACTCATAAATGTATTCGCCTTGTATCTATTATGACCGCTTAACGGTATAGGGTTTAGAGGGATGCCAGTCTAAACCGAGCTATTTTGTTAATTTCCATCAAGGCGCGCTGAAATTCTTGTGCCGGGCTGTGATGAATTCTTTCCTCGAAAGCGGTCAGTATCTGCTGCTTCTGACTACCTTTGACCGCCATAATAAAGGGGAAACCAAATTTCGCTTTATAGGCGTTATTGAGTTCGGTAAAACGCGCAAACTCCGCATCGGTACACTCACTGATGCCGGCTCCCGCTTGTTCCGAGGTCGAAGAGGCGGTTAACTCTCCGGCAATAGCCGCTTTGCCCGCTAAATCGGGGTGAGCGTTGATCAGCTTGAGTTGCGCGGCTTGATCTGAATCAAGCAAGATCTTTGCCATGCGCGCTTGAAGGTTATCGATTTGGTTATGACTGCTATCGATTCCTAGGTCATAAGCCTGCTCGGCTATCCACGCTGAGTGTTCATAGATATCAGCAAATGTGGCAATAAAGTCGGCACGACTCATCTGGCTGGGAGTACAGCTATGAAAGCAGGTTCCGCTCATTGGCAACGCTCCGGTTGGTAGGGGTGTTGCTGTTGCCAATGTTTGGCGATATCGATGCGGCGCGTAAACCATACCTGTGGATGGCTTTGAGCATAACGAATAAAGCGTTCCAGTGCGGCGATGCGTCCGGGACGCCCTGCAAGTCGGCAGTGCAGACCCACAGACATCATTTTTGGTGCATCTTCACCCTCGGCATAGAGGGTATCGAAGCTATCTTTTAAATATTGATAAAACTGTTCGCCACTGTTAAACCCCTGTGCCGTGGCAAAGCGCATATCATTAACATCCAGGGTATAGGGGATAACTAGATGTCCTTTGCCTGCGTTATCGAGCCAATAAGGCAGATCATCATCGTAAGCATCGGAGTCATATAAAAAGCCGCCTTCTTGCATCACTAGTTGCCGAGTATTTGGCCCAGTGCGACCGGTATACCAGCCCTGTGGCCGTTCACCGGTGATCGTTTCGATAATCTCGATAGCTTGTAAGAGGTGTTCGCGCTCCTCGTCGATATCGGTATATTGATAATCGAGCCAGCGTAAACCGTGACTGCAGATCTCATGACCTGCGGCCACCATCGCTTGGGCGACGGCGGGATTACGTTGAATAGCCATGGCGACCGCAAATACAGTTAAAGGAATATCGTATTGTTTGAAGAGTTTTAATAAGCGCCAAACGCCGGCACGGCTGCCATATTCATAGCAGGATTCCATGCTCATATGGCGAACATTAGCGAGCGCCTGTGCGCCGGGCATCTCGGATAAGAAGGCTTCCGATTCGTTATCACCATGAAGAATGCAGCGTTCTCCGCCTTCTTCGTAATTCAATACAAAAGAGATAGCAATACGGGCTTCATTAGGCCAATGTGGATGAGGTGGGTTGTTGCCATATCCAATGAGGTCGCGCGGATAATCGGTATTCACGGCGGAACTCCTTACATAATGATCGATGTGGTCATCTGGTTTAGCAAAACTAATGCCTTGATTGTATACAATTGATTGCAGATCATTCAAGTAAAAAGTTGTCCAAAGAGTCAGATTTAATCTGTATTGCAGCGAGTGTGTTCGTCTATACACTATTAAAGTCGATAGACTGATGTGGTTCAAGAGGAGATAAAAAACGTTGAAAAATGTATACAATTTTAACGATGCTTGGTTGTTTCCGTTTGCGGTGTTGTTTTATAGTGTTTAGTAAGGTTTTGACAGCATGTCAGAAATAATCACGTGATGTAAGCGGCTCAAGGGGAAAGGTGATGGGATATCTGACAACACACGTTTTAGATTCGGCGCATGGTTGTCCCGGCGCCAATATTCCGGTGGTACTCTACCGGATCATTGATGATGAGAGCCGGGAGCGGTTAGCGCAAACGCTAACCAATGATGATGGTCGTTGTGATCAACCCGTGCTGACGGGGGATGACTTCAAACAAGGTGTCTATGAGTTGGTCTTTAGTGTCGGTGATTACTACCGTCAACGTGGCGTAGACCTGCCCAGCATTGCTTTTTTAGATGACGTTGTGCTGCGTTTTGGTATTAATGATGAAGCAGAGCATTATCATGTGCCGTTATTGATATCTCCTTATAGCTATTCAACCTATCGAGGAAGTTAAAAGCCATTGCCCGTTATGATGATATTTGCATTGCTCGCTGAGTGCTACTCAGCATAAGCCTGTTTAGGTGATTATGCTGCTTAAGCCCTTTGAGGTCACTGATCTGAACGACAAGCACTGCGTATGCTAGGTTAAATGCTGATGCGTAAGGAGGCTCAAGCGGCGATGAAAATTTTATTAACGCTGATGACGGTATTGTTACTGCATGGCTGTTTAGGTATGCCGAAGGGCGTGACCCCGGTAAGTCAGTTTGAGTTAGACCGGTATTTAGGTCAGTGGTATGAGATTGCGCGGCTCGATCACTCATTTGAGCGGGGATTGACACAGGTTTCGGCTGCATACAGTCGACGAGACGATGGGGGTGTCAGGGTGCTAAACCGAGGCTTTTCTAGCGACACAGAGGCATGGCAAGAAGTCGAAGGCAAGGCTTATTTTGTTAACGGCAGCGATCAAGGCTATCTGAAGGTGTCATTCTTCGGCCCCTTCTACGGTTCATATGTCGTGTTTGAGTTGGATCATCAAGGCTATCAGTATGCCTTTGTCTCTGGGCCTGATACGTCGTATCTGTGGTTGCTTGCGCGCACCCCTGAGGTTCAACCTGAGATCCTGCAAAAATTTATGCGGATGGCGAAGGTGCGGGGTTTCGATACCGATGCTGTGATTATGGTTGAACAGCATCGGTGATCACGAAGGATGGTTGTTTGCTCCCTTTATATATTGGGGCCGATGTTTAAGCGGCTACCATCACTGAAGCGGGAGAAGCGGAAGCGGGACAGGTCATGCTGACTTTTGTCGTTATTCACTATCTGTGCCACGATTTTACCGAAGGCGGGGCCGATGCCAAAACCATGACCACTCATCCCCGTTGCCACAATCAGTCCCTCTAAGTCGGGTACTCGGTCAACGATAGGCACGATATCGGGCATCGCATCGATCATACCAGCCCAAGCATCCAATATTTTGGGTTCGCCTATGTGTGGGAACCTTTCTGCAAAACGTTGCTGCATCACTTTAACCTTGCCCTTTGCGGGAGCAGGATCGAGAACACGGGTTAATTCAAACGGCGTTATTTCATCCGCATGCCAGTGACGTGCCATCCGCCATGCATCGGGTGAATGCGGCACTTCGTTAATCCACGGTCTGATCTCATGGATATTTTGTAGCCCTGTTTTGATCCATTTTGGCAGTAAGCGAAACGAATCTGGGCCAATAAAGTGATCATGGGAATCGGTGAGGGCGAGGGAGTAACCGCCGTCATTGCGGCGACGCACGGCCAGCTGTTTATCGGCAAAGCTGGTGGTGGTAATGCTTTCTAGAGGGGCGGTTCGGGCCACCGATGCGCGTACCGATAACTGTGGAATATTGATCCCATGACGGCGCAGAAACAAAGATGACCAAGCGCCGCCCGCGACAATCACTTGAGACGCCTTGAGGGGACCGGCTTCGGTGATAACGCCGGTGATTTTTCCTGCTTCAATATCGAGGCTACGCACGGCACAGTTCTCTTTGATAAGAACCCCTTCGCTGTGAGCCAGTTCTGCCACGGCGGGTATGGCTTGCCAAGGCTCGGCGCGGGCGTCACTGGCGGTGAAGGTTGCGCCAACCCAAGGATTTTTCGATTGTTTGTCCAGCTGAATATATTGCTTTAGCTGCGTGCTAGACAGCGCCACCGTATCGACACCGTGTGCAGCGGCGGTGCTGAGCCATGTTTCGCGTTGTGCTTGAGCCGCTTCAGTTTGTGAAAGATACATTACGCCGACTCGTTTGAATCCGGTACGGCCTTTGACCTCTTGATCAATGCTTTCCCATAACCGAGTTGCTTCCATCATGATGGGTAGCTCTGCCGCATCTCTGCCATGTTGACGAATCCAACCCCAGTTGCGGGATGATTGTTCCCCCGCGATACGGCCTTTTTCGATGACCATCACACTGCGGCCCGAGCGGGCAATATTTAGGGCGGAGAAGATACCGATAACGCCGCCACCAATGATGACCACGTCGACTTCTTGAGGTAGTGAATCATTGAAGACGATGGGGGTGTCTAGATTAATCATTGTTAGCTGCCGTTTTGATTGAGTGATAAAGGGTATTTAGATATCGAGCTGAATGGCTTTTATCTCAACATATACAGCCTCAATAGGGGCTTTTTGTATGTTCGGTGACTCAGGGCCGCGCCGCAGCGGGTAACGACTTCGCCCATCAACTCAGTGATTAAGCCCCTTGTTTTTCAAATGTTACAACGCCTTCGGGTATTTGATACCAGTGTTGTTTTTGACTGACCCAAATATGCCGAGTGGGTTTGATAATGCTCGTATCTGATAGGGTGCTGGGTTTTAACTTGATGGCATCAGGCTCGGCAGGATTAAAGTGGTAAATTCGATTCCCGCAGGTCGGGCAAAACTTGGCGGCAGAAATATTGCCGCTATCAGCGGGCCTACGCCACTCTTGCATCTCACCTTCAAACTTAATTGAGCTGGCGTTCACCACCGCCGTTACACTAAAGGCGCTGGTGGAGAGTTTCTGACATTCGAGGCAATGACAGGCTTGAATCAGTTGCGGGGCTGCTAATAAGGTATATTTTACGCTGCCACATTGGCAAGAGCCTTGAATGGGATAAGTCATCGTCATCTCCAGATAAACTGACATCATCAATCGCTGATTATTTGAAAGCCTACTGTAGTTCAGTAACGATAGTTGAAGCAAGAGGGGGAGCAAGTAGCAGCGATTATTATTGGCCCCAAAAGCCGTCCGCAGAGGGCTTTTGGGGGTTCTCGTTGTTAAGGTAGGAAGATGAATTTAGCGACAAAGATAGCGGTGAGTGCCCAGACACCGGTGGTAATCGTATCGGCCTTACCGGTGCAGACTTTCATCACCGTATAGGTGATAAAGCCGATAGCGATACCGTTAGCGATGGAGAATGTCAGCGGCATCATAATGGTGGTCATCAGGGCCGGCGCAAATTCGGTGAGATCGTCCCAATCGATGCTGGCTAGTGAGCCCATCATGAGCATGGCTACGTAGATCAATGCACCGTCAACGGCAAAGCCCGGCAACATCTGAGCTAGAGGTAACAAGAATACCCCTGATAGAAACATGAGGCCGATCACAACGGCGGTTAGACCGGTGCGCCCGCCAGCTGCGACACCCGCTGCAGACTCAACATAAGAGGTGACCGGAGGGCAGCCAAAGGCCGTACCAATGACAGAGGAGATCGAGTCGGCTTTTAAGGATTTATCTAAGCCTTCGATTTTACCATTTTCATCTTGCAGATTAGCGCGATGTGCCACGCCCATGAGGGTGCCCGCAGTATCGAAAATATTGACAAACAGGAAGGTAATAATCACCGGTATCAGGGCGACATCAAGCGCACCCATAATATCCAATTTCATGAAGATTGGCGCGATATCGGCAAAGTTTGGCACCGCCAGCAGACCATTTTCAGGCCAAGCCATAAAGCCCGAGGTGGGCGCTCTATCCGAAGTGACGGTGAAAAAATCCACCGGTAGCAAGGCGCTCATTAGAAAGGCAATGGCGGTCGTTATGACGATACCAATGATGACTGAACCAAACACGCGCAGGTAGCTCAGCACACTGATAATAAGAAAGCTGAGTAGTCCCAGTGCCGGTGCTTCAGGTCCAAAGGCACCGAAACCGAAGTGAGTCAGATCTGCCAGCGCAACCACGTTATCCGGATTCGGTACGATAAGACCGGTAAAGCGTAAGCCAATAAAACCCAGGAATAAGCCGACACCGGCAGTCATTGCGAGACGTAGACTCATGGGAATACTCTCCAACATCCATTCCCGTAGTCGAGTGACGCTCATCAAGACAAAGAGAATGCCCGATAGAAATACCGCCCCAAGGGCGATTTCCCAGCTGTAATTCATCTCCATGACAACGGTGAAAGTAAAAAAGGCGTTAAGTCCCATGCCGGGTGCTAAACCGATGGGCCAGTTGGCGTAGACTCCCATAAATATCGTCGCGATGGCGGCACCGATACAGGTCGCCAAAAACAGGCCATCGAAAGGCATGCCTGTTTTGCTCATGATGATGGGGTTAAGAAACATAATGTAAGACATCGTTACAAAAGTGGTCAGTCCGGCGATCACTTCGGTACGGATATTGGTTTTATGTTGGCTGAGTTTGAAAAGGTGGTCCAGGAAGCTTAATGTTGAGGACGGACTCTGATCCTTGCTTGCATGTTCTGATTGTATGCTTTCCACAACTTTAACTCCTCGTTAGGATATCCCTTGGGTATTTAAACCGCGTTGTTTTGTGTTGCATTATCAGGAGTCGTATTTCATTGATCGATACCTGAATGAGCACAATCGTGAAATTGTGCTTGTCTTTAGAATAAGATTGTATACAAAAAAGTCAACCTATTGATGACATCCTAATCGGCTGATGATCTTACGTCTATACGTCATTTACCCCCATTTTATCCCTTGAAATGATCGGTAAGAGCGGTATAGAAGTCGTCTGAGGTGATCGTCGGTTGGCATTGTTGGGTTTTATCTGGGGGCCATCATGGGGATGGCGAGGCCTAACCGAGGGCTAACTATATTGTCTTCTGTGTACAGAAATTCAGCTTTTATGTATCATTCCCCGAAATTTAAGCCATCATTACTGTGCGGTGTAGGTTTTGTTATAGGTAAGTTTTTGGCTTGCCTGGAGAAATGAAGGGTTTATGAGTCAATTATCTGAAATGAAAAAAATTGATATCAAAAAAAGCGGTAAAAAAACGCAGGATGATATCGTTTATGAACACATCTTCGATGCGATTCTGGAACAGCGTTTAGCCCCAAACACGAAACTGAATGAGGAATCACTCGGTGATATCTTTGGTGTGAGTCGAACGATTATCCGTCGAGCTTTATCGCGCCTGAGCTATGAGCAGGTGGTGGTCATACGGCCTAATCGAGGGGCCGTCGTCGCGAGTCCATCGAACGAAGATACTCGACGTATTCTGTTTGCCCGTCGAGTGGTCGAGAAAGCGGTCGTTGAGTTGGTGTGTGACGAGGCCGATAAAACACAGATTGAGCAATTGAAGCAGAGTGTGCGCAATGAGCAAGCCTGCTTTGAAAAAGGTGATCGGGCGGCCGGGATTCGTTTATCAGGCGAGTTTCACTTGTTGTTAGCTGAGATAGCCAATAACCCACCTCTACTCAGCTTTCAGCGGAGTCTTGTATCATTGAGTTCGTTAGCGATTGCACAATATGAGAACCATGTGCGATCTCATTGTTCCTACGATGAGCACTATGAGTTAATCGAGGCATTGGCCAATGGTGATAAGCCGCAGGCGGCTCAATTGATGATGCATCATTTAGATCATATTGAAGAGAAGCTTGATCTTGATGATCACACGCCACCAAGAGACCTTAAAGCGATCTTCTCTCATGTGCGTAAATAAGCGCCTTTAATAGCGCCGAGTCACGCTTGTGTGAAGCCTATTGAGGCCTGCTTAGCAGGCCTGAGGCAAAGATATCAGTCACTCAAACGCCCTGTGGGGCGTTGTCTGTGTTTGTTGCTGTGTCATTGTAATGCTAATCTCGGCGATACACCGGCTTACCCATCGCGTAAGTCGCCTTGATGGCTCGATCGTCCCCCAGTGTCATCATCACAAATAGGCGTTCTTCCAGTGATTGTGTTTGTGCCATTCGGTATTTCATCAATGGCGTTGAGTTGTAATCGAGTACCACGAAGTCAGCTTCAGATCCGGGTTCGAGATTACCGATCTTATCCTCCAACTGTAGCGCTTTTGCCCCCCCGAGCGTGGCTAAATAAAACGATTTGAAGGGGTGTAGTTTGTGTCCCTGTAGCTGCATCACCTTGTAGGCTTCGTTAATGGTTTGTAGCATCGAGAAACTAGTGCCAGCGCCGACATCGGTGCCCATACCCACGTTGATTTTATAGGTTTCTGCTTGAGGTAGATTAAATAAACCGCTGCCAAGAAATAGATTAGAGGTAGGGCAGAAGGCGATCGCCGAGTTTGTGTCTGCGAGGCGTTGACACTCGTCATCACACAGATGCACGCCATGAGCAAAGACCGAGCGTTCACCGAGTAATTGATGATGATCATATACATCGAGGTAGCCTTTCTGCTCGGGAAAGAGCTCTTTTACCCATGCAATCTCGTTATTATTCTCTGACAGGTGAGTATGCAGATACAAGCCTGGGTATTCCTGTAGCAGCTTGCCCGCAAGGCTGAGTTGCTCTGGCGTGCTGGTGGGGGCAAAACGAGGCGTGACCGCATAATGCAAACGTCCCTTACCGTGCCAGCGCTCAATCAGGGCTTTACTGTCGGCATAGCTGCTAGCCGGCGTGTCGGTGAGTGCCGCGGGGGCGTTTCTATCCATCATCACCTTACCGGCGATCATGCGCAGGTTATGCTGTTCAGCGCAGTGGAAAAAAGCATCGACTGAGGTTGAATGTACGGTACCAAAGACTAGTGCCGTGGTGGTGCCATTTCTCAGTAGTTCATTGATAAAGATATCGGAGACTTCGGCGGCATGCTGTGGATCGATAAACTTTTGCTCTGCTGGGAAGGTGTAGTTTTCCAGCCAATCGAGCAGTTGTTCACCGTATGAGGCGATCATACCGGTTTGCGGATAATGAATATGGGTATCGATAAAGCCGGGGATGATCAGGGCATCGCTATAGTGTTTCACCGTGATATCCGCTGACAGCGTTTCCAATAGATCGGAGGCTTCACCTAGGGCAGTAATGTGGCCGTTTTCGATCACCATCAATCCATCTTTAAAATAGCGATAACTGTTGTCGATCCCGACTTCAGCGGGATCGCCAAGGCTGTCGAGAATCGCGGCGCGATAGGCTGTTATAGCAGATTGTGTCATTGATCTTTCTCAGAGTATTGGTCTATATGAAGTCTATCGAATCGCTGACGATTAGATGGCCAAGCGTTCAATAATGGTTGTATCGGCCGGTGCTGAGGGTTGCTCACAGCCGAAGTTTGCGTTGTAATGAGCAATGATTTCACCCGCTACCGATACCGCAATTTCTGCGGGTAATTTACCCTTCACGGCGGCAATCCCCATGGGGCAGGTCATGCGCTTAATCTGCGATTCGCTAAAGCCTTTAGCGTGTAATCGGTGGATAAACTTATGCCGTTTGGTCGCCGAGCCAATCAGACCAAAATAGGCAAAATCATCACGCTGTAAAATGGCTTCGGTGAGACTTTGATCGAGTTGATGATTATGAGTCATAACGATGAAATAGCTATTAGCGGCTTGGCTGGCCACTTCATCGGTGGGAAACTCGCTGATGCAGGGGATAACCCCGTCAGGAATGACCTTTGGGAATTGATCTTCACGACTATCAATCCAACGGACTCGACAAGGTAAGCTGGCGAGTATGCTAATCAGTGCGCGACCGACATGGCCGGCACCAAAAACAACGATCTCCACCGTATCCGTATTGATCGGCTCAAATAGCAGGGTGGTGGCACCACCGCAGCATTGACCCAGACTGGCACCGAGGGTAAAGCGCTCTAACCGAGGCTGATGCTGTTTCTGCTGCAGCATCTGACGGGCAATTTTGATCGCCTTGTACTCAAGATGCCCACCGCCGATGGTGTCAAATTGTTCAGCCTGACTGATGATCATCTTCGCACCGGCATTACGCGGGGTTGAGCCACGTTCCTCGACGACCGTGATGATGACGCCGGGAGTTGCCTCGGTAGCAAACTGATTCAGCGCTGTGATCCACTCATGATTCATCGGTTTGCTCCGTCTGACTGACCGGTCTTCGCGCCGTTGTTAGCGGGGCGAAGGTCGGCCCGCAGGTTAGTTGGCTGATAGCTTAAGGCTATCTTGTTGTATGGCTTGCACCGCCCATAATACTCGCTCCGGCGTGGCCGGTGTATCGAGTGCAGGGCTGAGGCGATAATCCGAGAGACTCGAAATCGCATCTTTAATAGCGCAGTACACCGAGATACCGAGCATAAAGGGTGGCTCCCCCACGGCTTTCGAGTTAAAGACGGTATCTTCTTTGTTCTTACGGTTTTCAACCAAACGTACGCGAAAATCAATCGGCATATCGGTTATCGCCGGAATTTTGTAGCTGGCGGGGCCTGAAGTCATTAAGCGGCCCTGATCGTTCCAGACTAACTCTTCTGTGGTCAGCCAGCCTGCACCCTGCACAAAGGCGCCTTCAATTTGACCAATATCGATAGCCGGGTTGAGCGAAGCGCCGACATCGTGAAGGATATCCACTCGCAGTATTTTATATTCACCCGTTAGGGTATCGATCACCACTTCGCTGCAAGCCGCGCCATAGGCAAAGTAATAGAACGGACGGCCGCGCGCGGTTTCGCGATCATAATAAATTTTCGGAGTGCGATAAAAGCCGGTGCTAGAGAGCGATATTTGATTAAAATAGGCCAGTTGAATGAAATCCGCAAAGGCCATCACCTGATCTCGAATCAGTACGTGATTATTACGAAACGCAACATCTTCTTGGCTCACACTGAAGTGCTGAGCGGCGAAATCAATTAACCGCTGCTTGATGGTGCGTGCGGCATTCTGAGCCGCTTTACCGTTCAGGTCTGTGCCGGAGGAGGCGGCGGTCGGAGAGGTGTTAGGGACTTTATCGGTGTTAGTCGCGGTGATCTGAATGGTATCGAAATCGACCTGAAACTCTTCCGCGACAATCTGTGCCACTTTAGTGTTTAGGCCCTGACCCATTTCGGTGCCGCCATGGTTGAGATGGATGCTGCCATCAGTATAGATATGGATCAGCGCACCGGCCTGATTTAAAAATGAAGCGGTAAAGGAGATACCAAACTTAACCGGTGTGAGGGCTAAACCCTTTTTAAGAATTGGACTATCGGCATTGAAGGCTTTAATTTCTTGGCGTCGCTGTTGATACTGACTGCTCTGTTCTAAATCAGCCAACAGTTCGGGTAGAATATTATCTTCAACTTTCTGATAGTAGTGAGTGGTATCTCGGCCTTCACCGCCATAGAGGTTCAGTTTGCGTACTTCGAGCGGGTCCTTGCCGAGTTGACGGGCAATCTCATCGAGAATGATTTCCGGCATGATCAGGCCTTGAGGCCCACCAAAGCCACGATAGGCGGTATTGGATGCGGTATTGGTTTTACAGCGATAGCCGGTGATAGTGGCATCGCCTAGATAATAGCCGTTATCACTGTGGAACATCGCACGGTCGATGATGGAATCGGATAGGTCGGGTGAGTTACCGCAGTTACCGGCGAGTTTCATTTCACAGCCGGTGATCATGCCGTTATCGTCATAACCGACGTGATATTGATTGAAGAAGGGGTGCCGTTTACCGGTCATCATCATATCTTCCATGCGTGGCAGCCGCACTTTGGTTGGACGTCCGGTTAACTTCGCCACGACGGCGGCGATACAAGCAGGCCCTGCTGCTTGTGTTTCTTTACCGCCAAAGCCGCCACCCATCCGGCGCATATCGATCTGCACTTTATTGAAAGGGATATCGAGGACTTCCGCCACGAGTTTTTGCACTTCGGTGGGGTTTTGCGTCGACGAGTAAACAATCATACCGCCATCTTCAGTCGGCACCACCGATGAAATCTGGGTTTCCAGATAGAAATGCTCTTGCCCGCCGATATGCACGTGGCCTGAGAGAGTATGCTTGGCTGCGGCTAATGCGGCGCTGGCATCGCCTCGTTGGTGAGTATGAGGTTCGCTGACGAAGTGTTCAGTTTGTAGCGCTTGTTCGACACAGAGCACCGGCTCTAGGGGGTCATACTCGATGATTGCCGCCATCGCCGCTTGACGTGCAGTGTCAAGATCACTGGCCGCAACCGCGAGCACCGGTTGACCGAAAAACTCCACGAGCTCTTCAACCAATAACGGATCGCCGGGTTTTAATGCGCCAATATCGACGAGGCCAGGGATATCCTTAGCCGTAATGGCAAGGGTGACACCGGGAATGGTATAGCAAGGCGCTGTATCAATATGACGAATGCGAGCATGCGCCTGATCCGAGGTGCGGATATACACATGTAGCTGATTTGGAAATTCGAGTCGATCATCGATGTAAATCGCTTCACCGCTAACCTGTTTGGCCGCACTCTCATGTTTGACGCGGCGACCGACACCGGTGGTTAGGTCTTGTTTTGCTAACGCTAACATCGCTGCGTGGCTGAGAGGCTTGTGCGTGTGATTAGACATAAGCGGTTACCCGTGTGGTGACGTTAGGCGTTTCAAGTTCGATGAAGTAGCGGCTCAGGAGATTCGTGGCGATCTGTGTACGATAGGCTTGCGAGGCGCGAAAGTCGGAGATCGGCGTAAAATCTTCAAGCAGTGCTTGCTTCGCTAATTCGATGGTGGCCATATTCCAAGGGGCACCTAGCAGCGTTTGTTCACAGGCTGTGGCGCGTTTAGGAATAGCCGCCATGCCACCGAAAGCGATTCGCGCAGATTGTATAACACCTTGATGAATCTGCAGATTAAAGCAGCCTAAGACAGCCGATATATCATCGTCTAAGCGTTTGGAAATCTTATAGCAGCGGAACTCGCCGTTATCTGCTGCGCGGGGCAGAATGATTTTTTCGATGAACTCACCGGGTTGCTGTGCGGTTTGCTTATAATCAATAAAGTAATCTTGCAGGTCCAGAGTGCGGCATTGATCCTGTTTACGCAGCACTATTTTTGCATTGAGTGCGATTAACGCCGGCGGCGAATCGCCGATCGGAGAGGCATTACCAATATTGCCCCCTAGCGTGCCTTGATTACGAATCTGCAAAGAGGCGAAGCGGTGGAGTAGGGCACCTAAATCTGGGTAGTCAGCATTGAGCGCCGTATAGCAATCGGTGAGCGAGGCGGCGGCCCCTAACGTTATTTGCGTCTCTGATACTTCAATCTGTTTAAGCGCCTCGATATCACCGATATAGATGAGTGTGTCGATGGCTCGGTGAAATTGAGTCACTTCCAAGGCCAGATCGGTGCCGCCCGCCACCATGCGCGCCTCAGGGTACTGTTCGAGCAACGCGGACAGTTCGGTTAAACGGGTGGGATTGAATGAACGTTTATGGCCATCACTCAGTTCAGCCGGTTGTTGTGGCTGTATTTTACGCAGTTGAGCAATGGTTTGCTGTTGTTCGGTGGCGAAGCGATCCGGTGTGACATCGTCATACATCGATTGTGCCGCCTCAATGATGGGGCGATAGCCGGTACAGCGGCACAGATTACCGGCGAGCGCTTCATTGATCTCTTCTGTATTCGGTTGAGCGATATTTTTACCGAGCGCAAACATCGACATCACAATGCCTGGGGTGCAAAAGCCGCACTGACTGGCATGCTTATCCACCATCGCTTGCTGAGCTGGATGCAATTGATCTCCCTGTTTCAGATCTTCAACGGTGATGAGCTGTTTGCCATTCAGCGCTGAGATGAACGTCAGGCAGGCATTGATACTTTTATAACGGATTTGATCACCGTCTAATTCACCCAAGACCACCGTGCAGGCTCCGCAATCGCCAGAGGCACAACCCTCTTTAGTGCCGGTTTTACCCAACTGATTACGCAGATAATTTAACACTGTCATGTTGGGGTCTGGGTGTTGTTCAACCCGCAGTTCTTTATCGACTAAGAAGCTGATCAAAGCGGACTCCTTCTGACTTGAGTTAGTGATGCTGTTGTCAATGTATCCAATGATTAAAATGAAAGCTGACTTTTAAGTCAAGATACAGATGATCACCATTTATCGGTAACGGGTCGTTAGAGTAGAGTTATATTTTTATTTTGTGTTATTTATTAGGCTATTTAACTGGTAAATATATTTTTAAAAATGATATTTTTTGCATAATCAGAATTATGCGAATTCAATACGTTTTTAATAAATTGTATACAATTTTTAGTGTTGATGGTTTTTTGAACTATTACTGCGCAGTTTTTCTGTCAAATGCACTGAATAAAGGCGCTTTATGGCTTTTAATGAACGATGGGTTTTGCTGGTTGGGTACATTTTTGCCTGTTTATAAGCGTTTTTAAACTACTTTTTAGTAAATATTGTCTTTATTTGATGCGATAATTGTGGACAATATTGCGCCATGGTAATGCTTGCGCCTGTTTTTATGGCAGGTGTGAGAGCGCGTTTGCAGCCGTTAACTGTTAATGTTGAGTCATCCATCGACTCGCAGTAGACGGCACTAGCTGACGATATAAAGATGGCATCAGGACATACGCCATGTATAAGCCAAAGATATAAGCGGAATGGGAAAACATGAACAGTCATCGACGTATCTGGATTAAAGCACCACTGGTCAGTCTTGAAAGTGACAGTGCCGGAGGTGTCGTAGTCGAAAATCAGTTAATCACCGAGGTACTGGCTAAAGGCGAGCAGCCTAGCATGCCGGTGGATGAGGTGTTTGATGCCCGTGAGCATGTGATGTTGCCGGGATTGATAAACAGTCATCATCATTTTTATCAAACATTGACGCGTGCTTATCCTCAAGCACTGAATAAGTCACTGTTTAGCTGGCTAAAAAGTCTCTATCCTGTGTGGGCGAAGCTGGGCGAAGAGATGATCGAGGTGTCGACGCAGGTAGCGCTAGCGGAGTTATTATTATCCGGATGTACGACGGCCAGTGATCATCATTATCTGTTTCCTGCGGGCTTAGAAAATGCCATTGATATTCAGATGACTCAGGCTGAAAAGTTGGGCGTGCGTGTCCATCTGACCCGTGGCTCGATGAGCTTAGGTGAGGAGGATGGCGGGTTACCTCCACAATCAACGGTGCAGTCTGAAGAGGCTATTTTAGCTGATAGTGAGCGATTAATTCAGCGTTATCATGATCCCAAGGCGGGAGCCATGTCACGTCTCGCCTTAGCGCCTTGTTCGCCTTTCTCGGTGAGTGAAGCACTCATGACTGCCAGCGCGGCATTAGCGCAACAGTATGGTGTTAGGTTGCATACTCATCTGGCTGAAACTCATGATGAAACCGATTTTTGTATACAGATGTTTGGTTTACGGCCGTTAGACTATTTAGAGAAAGTCGGTTGGCTGAACGATCGTGTATGGCTCGCTCACGGTATTCATTTCAATGACGAGGAGATTCGCCGCTTAGGGGCGGCAGGTACCGGTATCAGTCATTGCCCCTCTTCGAATATGTTGCTAGCGTCCGGATTGTGCCCTACGCTGGATCTGGAACGGGCCGGTAGCCCAGTGGGATTGGGCGTGGATGGTTCGGCATCCAATGATGGTTCGAATATGATTCAAGAAGTACGGCAGGCGTTTTTGTTAGGTCGATTACGTTATGCGGCGGCCGACATTACGCATCAAAAAGTACTCTCTTGGGCAACCGAAGGTTCCGCCCGTTGTTTAGGGCGGGATGATCTTGGCCGTCTCAAGGTCGGTATGCAGGCCGATATTGCGTTGTACAAATTGGATGAGCTACGCTTTGCCGGTGCCGGAGATCCCTTGGCGGCGTTGGTTTTATGTGGCGCACATCAAGCCGATCGGGTTATGGTGGCAGGACGTTGGCGAGTGATTGATGGAGCTATCGATGGCTTTGATCTCGAGGCCTTAATTCAACGGCAAAAAACATTAGCGCAGCGTTTAGCGGTTTAAACGATGAGCACCTGAACGATGAGCACCTGAACAATATGCCTTTGATTTCAGCGATCATGGCGGTCAAGGTTCAGGTGCTATCGATCACAGATAGAGTGAATAATGATGGTTCAGAAAACCTACCTCGATGCACAAACCTTACTAGATGATTCCTTTCGCTTGGGCGCCAAGATCATCAATGACGGCTTTAAACCGACCTATATTATCGCCATTTGGCGAGGAGGAACGCCGATTGGCGTGGCGGTGCAAGAGTTTCTCGCTTACTACGGCGTGCAGAGTGATCATATCGCGATTCGCACCTCATCCTATGCCGATGAGATCGATCAACGGGCGAAGAAAGTAAAAGTCCATGGTATGGATTATTTGATTAAGAATATTCAAGCGACCGATAGCTTGTTAATTGTCGATGATGTATATGACACGGGACTAACGATTCAAGCGGTGATTGCCGAATTGCGTGAAAAGTGTCGCTTGAATAGCCCGGAAGATATTCGTATTGCGGTACCTTATTTTAAGCCAACGCGAAATAAGACCGGGGTTGATCCCGAATACTATCTGCATGAAACCGACGCTTGGCTGAAGTATCCGCACTCACTGGAGGGTTTAACGGTTGAGGAGTTACAACAGCATCGTCCAGAGCTGTTCGACATTATTGGCCATCTGCTGCCTGATGCGGACTGAGCCTTCAGTAACAGCATTATCCTCAAGAGGTGAAGATTGTGGAAAAACATTTTATTACTGAGCAGGCACTGATCTGTGATTCGTTTCGTCTAGGGGCGCAGATTTTTGAAAGTGGTTATCGTCCCGATTTTATTGTCGGTATCTGGCGCGGGGGCAGCACCGTGGGTATTTACGTGCAGGAGTGTCTGCAATACTTAGGCATTAAAACGGATCATATCTCGATTCGCACCTCCTATCGTGGTTTGCCGGGTTATCAATCGATGATTGAAGGTGATAACAGTATCAAAGCCCACGGCTTGCGCTATCTGTTAGAAAACCTCAATCGTGACGATAAATTGCTGATTGTGGATGATGTGTTTGGTTCGGGTAAAAGTATTGAGGCGGTGTTATCGCAGTTATCCGAGCGCGCCAAACGAAATATGCCCGTCGATGTTAAAGTAGCGGTGCCTTGGTTTAAACCCGCGCATAATCGTACCGCGAGAACCCCCGATTTCTATATTCACAGCAGCGATAAATGGTTGGTGCTGCCCTATGAGATGGTGGGATTAACGCAAGCGGAGATCTTCGCGAATAAACCGGGGTTACAAGCGATTATGGAGACGGTGCAGCGCTGATTTTCCTTATCGCCTCAAACAACGGTAATCAGTCTCACTAAAATGGATGAAATCCTTTATGATATGTGCCCAAAATTCAGGGAAGGGGTGAATATGCCGTGCCTAAGGCCGTTTAATCTATTCGCCCTTCCTGAGCTATAGCAAGGTAGACAGAGGATTTATCATGAAGTTTTCAGCATTAGATCTTGCCCCAGAGATTCAACAGGCCCTTGATGCCTGTGGCTATAGCCAGATGACCCCCGTGCAGGAGCAGGCGATTGTGCCGGCCCGTCGGGGTAAAAATGTGCTGGCGAACGCGCAAACGGGTACCGGCAAAACCGCTGCTTTCAGTTTGCCTATATTGCAACAGATGAGCGATCGGCCTAAGCCGACAGAGTCGGGCTGCCCGCGTGCGCTGATTCTGACTCCCACTCGAGAGCTTGCCGAGCAGTTAGCCGAGACGATTAAACGTTATGCTCAGTTTATGCCGTTAACGGTGACCGCTCTCTATGGCGGCGTCAATATGGATGGGCAACAGAAAAAGCTTAAAGCGGGCGTTGATATTCTTATCTCCACTCCCGGACGGCTGCTTGAACATGTGGTGCAATGTAATGTGAGCTTGGCAAAGGCTGAATTTGTCGTCTTGGATGAAGCCGATCGTATGTTGGATATGGGCTTTATTGCCGATGTTGGCGCGTTGCTGCAACAGGCACCGAAAAAACATCAGACCCTGATGTTTTCTGCGACCATATCACCCACGGTGAACACGGTGGCGAAGCAACTGATGACGCCTTATGAAACCGTGCGGGTGGCGAAACTCAATGTTACTGCCGATACTATTGAACATGTGGTTTACCCCGTTGAAGAAAAGCGTAAGGCTGATCTGTTTGCGGAATTGATTAATAAGCATCAGTGGTTTCAGGTGTTGGTGTTTACCAGTACTAAAGCGCAGGCCGATTCACTGATGGTGGATCTGAAAATTGACGGTATTCGTGCCGCTATCTGTCACGGCGATAAATCTCAAGGTTCACGCCGACGCGCCATTGCTGATTTTAAATCGGGCAAAATACAGGTGTTGGTTGCTACCGAAGTCGCTGCGCGTGGCTTGGATATTCAGGGTTTGGAGTTGGTGGTTAACTATAACCTTCCTTACCTTGCCGAAGACTATGTTCATCGGATTGGCCGTACGGGGCGTGCAGGCGCGCAGGGGAAGGCGATCTCTTTCGTGAGTCGTGAAGAAGAGCGTGCCTTGGATGATATAGAGCGACTGATCGGTGCTCGGATTCAGCGGATCTATATGCCCGGTTATGAAGTGGGTAGTCGGGATAACTTACGTAAGCAGATGACGAAAAAGGCACACCGTCCGCGAACCAATAAAGCGGGCCGCACCAAAATTATTCGCAGTAAACCGGCGGCTGGCCGGTCGAGTAAAAAATCGAAGTAGTTGAGACGGTTACAATAGGGTTAATGATTATTCACCCTAGCGTATGCGTTTTTTGTGGTAATAAAGGGCTGGATTAAACTTGTTTTTGATGCGACCCGGGTGGCGAAAAAGCTTGCTGCGCGTTGTAGTCATCGGTCGTGGGACATGAATAGATACGGGTAGTTCATTGAGTGAAATAGCACTCAATGCCTAGTTCGATAAAGGGATTTTATTATGTTGCGTGCATCCATTTTATGTTGGCTGATGTTGCTGTTACTCGGGTGTAGCGATGAGGCCGACACGCGGGTTAGCGATTCAACCAAACCCGCGGTGTCAACGCCTGTTGCCGCCGCGAATGTGACGTCATCGAAAGCGACGCAAGACGCCGCGGCCATCACAGCAACCACGACTACTACAGAAACCGCAACTACCGCAGAAACCACGGCGGCGCAGTCGGCACTCGTCAAGTCGGTTGTCGCCGAGGCAGTGAAGCTTACTCTACACTGGCAGGATAAGTTCGAGCAGCAACCGGTGGTTCGCGATGGTGTCGCGAATAGCGTTGAAATTCATGCCGATATTAGCGGTGCAGAAGGGCTTGATGCGACTCATCTAGCGTCGTTATTTCATCTATCGGATAGTCAGGCTCGGGTCTCTGTAGTTATCGATGAGGGACAGCGGCCGCATCTGACGATTAGTGATATTCAGCGAGCCGTCAGTTGTGCTCAGGAGCTGACGGTTAGCTGGGGTGAGGCGCAGGAGCAACGCTTTATCGTCCCGACGCTAAGCGGTGCTGATAAGCGCCCTCTTGAACTACTGTCTGCGGCCATTGATGATAATGCCGAGGTGCTTGAACTACGTTTCAATCGTCAACTGAAACAGGATCAAGCGCTTAAACACCTGATCTCCAGCCGATATCGTTTTACCTCCTATCAGATGGATAACAATCGCGTGCGGTTGGGGCTGAATAACTCGGCGACAGAAAAGCTCAGCGTTACCATCCATAAAGAGTTGCAAGACCGTTGTGATATCGGCTTGGCGACTAGTTTAAAGCAATCCTTCACTATTGCCCCGCATAAGCCGGGAGTTCGGTTTGCCGGTAGCGGTATTATTTTGCCGGATGCAACGCGGATTGAATTACCCTTTCAGGCGGTGAGTGCGAAATCGGTGACGGTCACCGCGTTTGAAGTGTTTGAGGATAATGTGCATCAATTTTTGCAAGAGAATCGTCTGACGGACGCCCGTTCACTGGCAAAGGTGGGACGCTTTATTTGGCAAAAATCGGTGCCGTTGAAGGATAATAATCTGCGTAGTTGGCAAGATTATCGTCTGGATATCACTGAATTAATGGCGCAAAAGGGCGGTAGTCTTATTCGTCTATACCTTTCGCTCGATCGCGGTGATTCGATGATCGCCTGTAGTGATGCCGAAAACGCGATACCGATAGTGTCATCTACGCTGCCGCAAAATGCCGAAGCGCTCGATTACAGTGGCGGTTATAGTTCCTGGGATAACGTTGAGCCGGGAGCCTCTCGAACCAATAATTTCAATGCCTGTGATGATCGCTATTATCGAGTGTCGGCGGATGCTAAAGCGGCTAAAAATCTACTGCGCTCGAATATTGGTCTGGTGGTTAAGCAGGGCCCTGCCGGTGACACGGCTCGAGTGATTGCCACTAACTTAAAAACCTCGGCGCCATTGTCGGAGAGCGTGGTCGAGCTGTTTAATTTTCAAGGTCAGTCGGTAGGTAAAGGTGAAACCGATAGCGATGGCTTTGCCAAGATTAAACTCAAGGGTAAGCCTTTTTATCTTGAAGCCCGCACCGCAGAACAGGTTGGCTATCTAAAACTCAATGATGCGGGTGCCTTAACCACGAGTCAGTTTGATATTGGAGGCAGCCATCTACAGAGTAATATCGATGGCTTTATCTTCGCTGAGCGAGATGTTTGGCGGCCTGGTGATGATATTTATCTGACGTTTATGCTCAAGGATAAGCTCAATGAATTGCCAACAGAGCACCCGGTGGTGGCTGATCTTTATAACCCTTCAGGGCAGCTGGTGGAATCGGTTTACAGTAATCAGCCGGTAGGTCGCCTGTATAGTTTCAAGTTGGCCACCGCCGAGAGTGCGCCGACCGGTAATTGGGAAGCGATCGTGCGGCTGGGTGGACAGGATTTCCATCATCCTTTGCGTATTGAAACGGTGGTACCAAATCGCCTCAAGATTGAGCTAGATATTCCCCGAGGTGAGCGATTACAAAACGGTCAGACTCAAGCCGTTAGCTTGCAGTCAAACTGGCTTCATGGTGCGCCGGCCAGTGGTTTAGAGGCGGATGTGGCCGTGACGCTGATACCGGTGACCACCTCGTTTGCGGGTAAATTTCCTGATTATAGCTTTGATGATCCGGCCCGAGATTACCGTGCGCGTAAAATGAAGCTGTTCGAGGGGACGTTGGATGAGCAGGGTAGCAGTGGGTTTGATTTACACATTGATAGTCAAACGCCACCGCCGGGGATGTTGAAGGCGGTGTTTACGAATCGCGTGTTTGAGCAGAGCGGTCAGTATAGTAGTAATCGTTTTTCTCGGTCGTTCGACTATTACGATCGTTATTTGGGGTTACAGTTACCGAAAGGGGATGCCGAGCGGGGGATGTTATTGACCGATGAGGATCATAAAACCCGTTTAGTGGTGTTGGATAGTGCTGGGCAGCCGGTGAGTCAGACTAATCTAGATATCACCGTGTATAAGCTCGACTGGAAATGGTGGTATGAAAAAAGTAGCGAATCTTTGGCGCGTTATGCTGATGGTCGACACACGACTGCAATAGCATCGGGTCAGGTTGTCACCGATGATAATGGCATGGCTGAATGGCCATTGCGAGTTAATTATCCTCAATGGGGGCGTTATTTAGTGCGTGCTTGTATTGCCGGTCAGGATAGCCATTGTAGCGGTAAAGTGGTCTATATCGATTGGCCCGGTTGGGCGGGGCGGCAGCAGGAATCGCAAGGTGATCATGTTGATCGGTTGACGTTGTTTAGTGATAAAAAATCTTATTCAGTGGGCGACACTGCGACGATTACCCTGCCCGAACTACATCATGGTCGTGCGTTGATCACGGTTGAATCGGCGCATCATGTCTTGCAGCAATTCTGGGTTAAAGCCGAGCAGTCAAATGCCGCGACACAAGCTGCGTTACAGCAACAGGTGAATATCGATATTAGCGCCGAGATGGCACCGAATGTGTATGTGAGTGTGACTTATCTGCAGCCCCATGAAAATCGAGACAATGATCGGCCGATGCGCTTGATGGGGATTATTCCGTTAGCGGTTGAGAATCCTGACAATCACCTGCATCCATTGATCACCACCGAGGGGCAAGTGCAGTCCCGAGCAACCTTTGATATTCAGGTCGCTGAAGCGGCGGGTCGGCCGATGGCTTATAGTCTCGCCTTAGTTGATGAAGGTTTGTTAGGTTTAACCAACTATCGAACCCCAGATCCCTTCGATTATTTCTATCGACGTCAGGCCTTACAGGTGAAAACCTGGGATCTCTACAAAGATGTGGTGGGGGCCTATAGCGGTGAACTACACGGACTGTTACCGGTGGGCGGTAGTGATGCTCAGAAGGATGATGATAAGAGTAATAAGAATCGACGTTTTCCTCCCTTGGTGCAATACCTTGGTCGCTTCGAACTGCAGCCTGATGAGACGCGTCAGCATCAAGTGACCTTACCCATGTATCTAGGTGCTGTTCGAGTGATGGTGATTGCTGAGGATGGTGCAGCGTATGGTAAAGCCGAAGCGAGCGTGGTGGTACGGGACGATATCTCCATGTTTCCAACGCTGCCGCGGGTATTACGTATCGGTGAGCAGGCCAGCGTTCCGGTCGAGTTATTTAATAATACTGCGAATGAAGCGGCTGTTAAGGTGATGCTATCAACCGATGCCGAGCGGGTGACGGTGGCTCAAGCATCAACCGATGTGACGCTAGCGCCGTATTCATCGGCGCTAGCTGAGTTTGCGATTCAAACGGGTGAATTGATGGGGAAAACCGCGTTCACTTTTACGACGCAGTCAGCTGAGGCCGAGCATAGTCAGACGCTCTATCTGGATATTAATGCGCCGAATGCTCCGGCCACTCGCATTACCACGCAACGCGTCGATAGTCAGACGGCACTCGATCTAAAGCTGCAGCCGTTTGGTATACCCGGAAGCAATGTGGCTTCTATCGCATTGAGTCAGTTTAAACCGATTCATCTGCGTTCTCGATTGGATTATTTAGTTAACTATCCTCATGGGTGTCTTGAGCAAACGACCTCATCGGTATTTCCTCAGCTCTACTTGCATCAATTAAGTACGTTAGCGGCGCAACAAGTGCAACAAGTACAGCAGAATGTTATCGCCGCCATCGCACGTTTACAGTCGTTTCAAACGCTGGAAGGGGGTTTTGCTTATTGGCCGGGTCAGAGTCAAAGTCATGCTTGGGGGAGTAGCTATGCAGGACATTTCCTGCTGTTAGCTAAACAGGCGGGCTACGATGTGCCTGAATATCTGTTACAACAGTGGTTAGCATATCAACATCAGGCATCGGAGTTCGCCGTTGATAGTAGTGATGCTGAAAAGATTAAAGCGCAGGCGTATCGCTTGTTTACTTTGAGTCTGGCAGGGGAGCCTAATTGGTCTGCCATGTATCGTTTGCAAGCGTTACCGCTAGATGACAGTGTCAGTGTCGCCCTGTTATCGCTAGCGTATCTCAATGCTGGGCAGGAGGATGTCGCACGGGCTTTGATTGCCGACGGTTTGACGACGGCTGAATCCTACGATTCGAATTCACCGAGCTTTGCTTCTGCCTTACGGGATAAAGCGTTGTTCTTAATGCTGTATGCCAATATTGCTGAGCCGGAGATCGCGGTAAAACTAGCGGATGAGATTGCAGATAAACTGGCCGAAAAACGGTGGTACAGCACTCAGACGGCTGCCTATGCGTTGGTTGCGTTGGCTAACTATCAACAGTTCTCGCAACATCGCGCGCCCGAGGCGACTCCGGTTGAGGTCTTGTTACAGCAGGCTCAGGCGGTGCAGCGTGTGACTGTTGGACGGCAGGTGACAGAAACGTCGCTGAACGGTGCAGAGGATGAGCCTCAGTTGGTGAATATTCGCAATAACGGTGAGACGGCAGTCTGGCTCACCCTGACGCAGAGCGGTGTTGCAGGGCCTGGTTCCGAGCAAGTCTATGCTGAGGGATTAGCGTTACAGGTTGATTATCTTAATAGCGACGGTGCTGAAGCGAATATTCGTTCGCTCAAGCAGGGCAGTAATATTACGGCACAGATTAAGCTGCGCAATACGACCGTCAGCGATCTCACCAATGTGGCGTTGAATTTTAGAGCCCCGAGTGGCTGGCAGATCGATAATGAACGTGAAGCCTGTAGTCAGGCGGCTTGTCAGTTCGATTATGTCGATATTCGCGATGATCGAGTCAGTGGCTATATGGGCCTGAAAGCCGGCGAAGAGAAAAGCTTGTCATTGCAGTTGAATGCTTCGTTTATAGGGCGCTTTTATCTGCCGGCGATCTCCGCTTATGCGATGTATGATGAAACCATTAAAGCGCAACTAAAAGGCTTCAGTGTTGAGGTTGTGCAGTAAAACGCGGCTTGCCTTAGCGGGCTTACTGCTATTGCTGATGGCGGCAAGTCTCGGGTGGCCACTACCGCAGCCGTTGTTTCAGCAACCGCTGTCGCGACAGTTGTTAGATGAAAATCAGCAGCTGTTGAGTGCGCGGATTGCTGCCGATCAACAGTGGCGATTTGCGTTGATTTCGCCGCTATCGGATGCTTATAAAACCGCCCTGATCACCTATGAAGATAAGCGCTTTAGACAGCATCTGGGGGTTGATCCTCTAGCAATCATGCGGGCACTCTATCTTAATCTGAAGTGGGGTCGAGTGGTGAGCGGTGGCAGCACGCTGACCATGCAATTGGCCCGTATGATCGATGGCAATCAACCTCGCACATGGTGGCAAAAGCTACAGGAGCTGCACCTAGCCTTGCGCTTAGAGGCGCAATTAAGTAAAGCTGAAATTCTCAAGTATTATGCGGCTAATGCACCGATGGGCGGTAATACCGTTGGTATTGAAGCGGCGGCGTGGCGTTATTTTGGTCGACGACTAGCGGAACTGAGCTGGGCCGAATCGGCTTTGTTGGCTGTATTACCGAATAACCCGGCGGCGATGCATCTTTCTAGAGGTCGGGATAAGCTGCAGGCAAAGCGTGATTTTCTGCTGCAAAAACTTTGGCATAACGGGGTATTAACTGAGCAAGATTATCGCTTATCAGTGCTGGAAAAAATCCCTCAAAAACCGCGAGCTTGGCCAACCTATGGGCAGCATCTGTTGGATAGGCTAACTCAGCAGTCACCTAATCAAGCGGTGTTTCATACGCAGATTGATCGACGTTTAACGCAGAAGATCGAGTTTATTACGCGACAGCATAGTCAACGTTTGGGGGCTATCGGTATTCACAACCTAGCCTTGTTGGTGGTCGATAACGAAACCCTGCAGACCAAGGCTTATTTCGGTAATGTGGCCTATCGTCAGCGTGCTGAAGATGCTTTTCATGTCGATATTGCGAGTCGACCTCGATCATCGGGTAGCACCTTGAAGCCGTTTTTGTATGCAGCCATGCTGGATAACGGCGATATGACGCCTAAAACATTGATTGCCGATGTGCCTACCGCCTATGGTAGCTATCAGCCGAGTAATTATGATCAGCGCTTTCGTGGTGCCGTGAGTGCTCGTTCGGCGTTGATCGCATCGCTGAATATCCCCGCCGTTAGAATGTTACATAGCTATAGCTATCAAGCATTCTATCGGCGTTTGCAGACACTGGGTTTTAATCACCTCTTTAGGCAAGCGGATGGATATGGATTGTCTCTCATCCTTGGTGGCGCTGAAGTCAGTTTGACAGATTTAACCGCCGCCTATGCTAATTTGAGTCGTCGAGCACAGACGGCAGCCGCGCTGCGAGTAACACCGTTGCGTTACGGTATGGCATCGCCAGAGCAGGTGACCAGCACACCGCCATACCCTTTTAGTCAAGGCGCTGCCTGGTTGACGCTGAATACTCTATCTGATGTCACGCGTCCGGGATTGCATAAAATGCATCGACTATTTTCCGGCTCCGCCCGTGTGGCGTGGAAAACCGGTACCAGCTATGGCTTGCGCGATGGTTGGGCCGTGGGCACCACCGCGAATGTAACGGTTGGGGTTTGGGTGGGTAATGCTAACGGTGAAGGGCGACAATTACTGACAGGCACTCATGCGGCGGCACCGATACTGTTTGATACCTTGAATATCATTGACAAACTCGACTGGCCAGAACCGCCAAGTGGGGCGTTAAAGTCGATTCAAGTATGTCGCGAGAACGGCTTTTTACCAAAATATGGTTGCCCTAGAACAAGCGTTTTGATTCCGCAAGGGGCACAGTTTGAAAAGGTGAGTCCGCATCACTTTCAGGTGGCGGTGGATCAAGACAGTGGTTTACGTAGCAGTATTGGCTGTCATCCTCACGGCCGAATTATCAGTCAAACGTTTTTTCAGTTGCCGCCTTCACAGGCGGCGTACTATCGTCTGGCGCATGCAGACTATCGACCGGTGCCGGACTTTGATCCTCGCTGTACGCCTGATCGACGAGCGTTACGTGGAAATTTTGAGATTACCTATCCGCGTTCTGGGCAAGTTATCAGTGTGCCACGCTATCTGAGTGGTGAGCGTGGTGAGGTGATCTTTCGCGCAACCGCGAAGCAAGCTTCAGCACCGTTATTCTGGCACCTAGATAAGCGTTATTTAGGCACGACTCGAACGTTTCATGAATGGAGTGAAGTTCTCGCACCGGGTGAGCATTGGCTACGGGTGGTGGATCAACAGGGGGTATGGCAGCAAATTCGATTTACGGTAGTTCCTTAAAGCGTCTCATGCTGAGTTAGGGCTACTCTGATCAATGTGTGGCCTGTTTTTTTATCAAACTACGCTGATTAAAGTTGATCAATGAATCATGTTGGTATACAACTAAGGTATAAAGACAAACCAGCTTCGAGCTGGTTTTTGTCCCTATGTTGATCGTTGTCAGGGACTAAAGATAATAATAAAGCAACCGGAACTGTTGCAGGAGCAAGTCGCATGAACTCTGTATTGAAGGATCAGTATGATTTTTTTGCTTTTCTTGAGGGATCAGGTGTGCCGCTAAAACAGACATGGACACCACAACAATGTAGTCAGGCCGCTCTGGCCTGGTTGGTTGATCAAAATGATGTTGTGCGCACTCAGTTTGCCGTCTCCGTGACTGAGTTGCAGGATAGTACTCAGGTGTTGCAGCCTGAAATAGAGGAGGCATTATCTATTTTGATTGATAATTAAAGGTTTTGAGAATCGATGACGTCGTTTAAGTGAGTGAGCTGTTGGTCACTAACATGTCGACGTTGTCTATCCCTGTTGCATCGTCGTCAGGGTAATCGATGATAAGTTTACTATCAGTTGTTTTGATCATTTCATGACTGACAGCGGTTGCTGCTTAAAGGCTATTAAGTAGAGGGTAGCTAAGTTGAATTTTATCTCCTTAATGGCTTGATCGTTCGAATGATGGCGTTTTTCTAGCAGAGCCGTCTAGAGCCGATCTGTATAACTGAGGCTTCAAAGGGTCATTTCTGGCTTCAGATCATACTCACATAACTTCTTAATCACGGCTTGAATTTGATCTTGCCGCGTTGAATTTTTCACGAATACCGCGAAGACAGAGCGTTTAACCGATTTAATCTGATTCACCCGGTGTAACTGACCTGAGGCTAAGTAAGGGTCAGCTAATACTCGGGGAAGAAATGCACAGCCGCCATGACTGAGGATAAACTCTAGTGCGATCTGGCTCTGTTCAGTGTGTAAAATAGGCGTGAGCGTTTTCTTAAACAGTTTCGCGGTGCGCATATTGAATGCGACGCCCCAATCAACGAACACAAAGTCGTTATCTTGCACCTGATCTGCGGTTAAATCTGTATGGCTACTCACCAGTAGCAGTTCGATCTGTCCTATTTTTAGATGATTTAGTTCATCAAGGTTGGGCGGGTCGAGGACGATAGCGAGATCCAGCGTCCCCGTCAGTAACGAGCGAGTCAGTTCCAGATGATTATTGATCTCCGTGCGAATCACCATGTTGGGAAAGCTATCGGCCAGTTTGGGTAAGGTCGATTGTAAAAAAGTACCCCATAAATTTGCGATGCCACCCAGGGCCAGTTGTGCTTCCTGTTCTTTCGCAATAGCTACGTCTTGGAGAGCCATTTGCCAGTTTTTAATAATATTCTCGGCGTGAGGTATGAGACGTTCGCCAGCACTGGTGAGCAGAATATTATTGCGCTCACGACTAAATAAAAGTACCCCGATCAGTTCCTCTAAGTGTTTTATGCGAAAGCTCACGGCCGATTGCGTGAGATAGAGGTTCTGTGCTGCCTTACCAAAATGGCGAGTGCGTGTTACTTCAAGAAAAGTGCGTAGCAATCCTATTTCCATAATTCTGTCCATTTGCTTGAATGATCGAGTCAGCGAGCCGAGTAGAGGCCGGCTTCATTATGTCGATAAGCAATTTCGATTGAAGTGATAAAAAAGCATCATTTTACAGTTATTAAAACTCTGATAATAATCAAAGTGTACTTTAAATAGTACGTTCAACAATAGATCAATATTTTTTATGGTTAGACTTTTTCCATCCGAGTGTGGCACAAAATGTCTGACTAGGTGAGTAGCACATAACCGTGTAATACGTCATCAACGCCCTTGAGGTATTAAAGAGAAGCATTATGAGTAACAAGAGTCGTTTGAATAGCTATTCAGAAGATCAAGATGCCTGGGATGACTGGGATGACGATAGTTATAAAAGCAGCAAACGTCGCGCGCGCCCGAGTAGAACAGTCGAATTTAGCGCTGACGATGATTGGGACGAGGCCGATGATGATCTGCCTGAAGAGCTAGGTCGTAAATCTCATAGTCGTCGGCGAGATATCGAAGATCGACTCGAGCGACAACGGTTGCGACGAGATATCTTCGGTGATATGGATCGGCAAGATCGGTTGTAATCTAGATAAGCAGGCGGCGCCTGCTTTTTTTTGGCTTCAAGCAATTTAAGGAACGTGAACACTAATATAGGATTTTTTCTTATATACCTCAGCCTTCTGATTTCTGAGAATGGTGTTAGGTCGAGTAGATCTAACGATTGTTTAAATACTCTGAGACCTGCAGCAATGCGTCAATCTTGAGGAGCGTCAGATGTATACGGGAACAGTGAAGTGGTTTAATAATGCCAAAGGTTTTGGTTTTATTGTTTCGCCAGATTTTGAAGAAGATCTGTTTGTTCATTATTCGGCGATAATTACCGAAGGGTATAAGAGTCTCAAAACAGGTCAGTCTGTGCGCTTTGATGCAGCACAAAAAGATATCGGTATACACGCCGTTAATATCACGCCTATTGTCGCTAGCTAAGCGATTGATAATCTTGTTGTCGTCGAAGGCTTTGTCTTTCCGGTGAGTGTGCGCTGATCTTTAGGAAGGCAGTAGATGCCGCTTACGACGTCAACATAAACCCTCTGTTATAGACGTTGTCTATAACAGAAGGGTGAGTTGACAAGACTGAGCCTTGATAACTAGTGTTCTGATAACTAGTATTCAGATAGCCTGTGTTCATCTCATTGAAATTGAAGTCGATGAGGCTATGCCGCATTCGTGATGCCTTTTGAGGTCTTTGCACTGAAGGCTTCAGTGGAAAGGGGCTTTCAGAGGGGGCAGTCATGATGTTTGATATGTTTGAGGCGCACAATGAGTGAGTCAAACTCAACACCGATGTCTATTTGATACAACTTTAATCAGCCATTTAGCACAACTATTTAACACAACTATTTAACACAACCAAGCATTGGCTTAATGCGGCTGCTCTGGCGAATTCAAGGTCTAGTCTAGCCTATGTGGCTACCATGTGCCTGCCTATGTCACTGATAGTCATTCAGTTATTCAGCTCAATATACAAAGTAATCTATACACCTAGTCTATACAGCCAGTCTCTACACAAAGCCTATACAGCCAGTCTATAAATGTAGCCACACGGCGACTCGGCCATGCTGTCGCTCAAACAGAGCATCGCAGACTCAAACAAAGCATCGCAGACTCAAAATAGTCTTACAGACTCAAAACAGTGTCACAGCAGGCATCGGCGTGATGAATATTGCCATCTGAGCGTTTGAGTCAGTATCTGTCGACCAATATATTATTCGTATTTCTTAATGTTCGTGCCATCTCTCGGGTGAGGTTCATCAGTAAAATACCGAACTCGAGCGGCTTATTCAGATGAAACTCATGGAACACCGCTGAGTTTATCTCCAGTGATACGCAGGGTTCACAGGCTTCTGCTCGGCCGACTCGGTCATGCAAGGCGATCAGACTGACGAAACCGACCTGCTCGCCAGCGCTAAAGGAGCGTATATAAGCGTAACGGCCGTTATGAAATTTATAGTAATCAACACGACCCTGAAGAATAACGTGAAAGCTATCACCCGGCTGCGCAGGGCTGAACAATAGGTCGCCGGGATCAAAGCGTCTAATCACGCCATGATCCAACAGCCAGACGATGGCTGTTTCCGATAGCGCCCCAAACACTGAAGCGTTGACGAGTTGACTTAATTCGCAACGCGTTAAAAGTGTTTGAGTGGTGATTGTCTCCATTTCTCTTTCCTCTCAATGATACAAATTAAGTTTAGTCGCTCTGAGGCTGAATTCCGCCTTTTTATTGTCGCTAGTGAGTCGCCTGTATGCTGCCGGCGGATCATGATGTGCTAAGGAACAACCCTTTATGGTATCCGTTATGAGGGCTTTTCATGGTTGACACTCTTGATACATTTTTATGATAGTTTCATTCAATTAGGTTTCATTATTTCAGTGGTTTGTTGGTTTTTTGATGAATTTAAATCATTTATAGGGCTTTATACTTAGTCTTAAAGTGATACATAAAAGTTGCCAATGGTAATGTTTTGTGTAATATTAAATCCATCGGGGAATGACAGGCTTTGTTGTCATCACAGGTTCCCAGACTGAAGGACGCTTTGCTGTGCGTTTTCAGGAAAATAGAAATGAGGAAATAATAATGATAGATGCCTATATCTGCGATGCTATCCGGACACCCTTTGGGCGTTATGGTGGCGGTCTCTCTACTGTTCGGGCTGATGATCTGGGTGCGGTGCCTCTTAAGGCATTGATCGATCGCAATCCGCAGGTAGATTGGTCTCTGGTAGATGATGTGATCTACGGAAATGCTAATCAGGCGGGTGAAGATAACCGTAATGTCGCGCGTATGTCCGCGTTACTGGCGGGGATGCCGACCGAGGTGCCTGGCACCACGGTTAATCGATTATGTGGTTCAGGTATGGATGCCATTGGCATGGCTGCACGGGCGATTAAGGCCGGCGAAACTGAATTGATGGTCGCTGGTGGTTGTGAGTCGATGTCACGGGCTCCTTTCGTGATGGGTAAAGCGGAATCGGCTTTTAGTCGAGCAACGAACGGTTTGTATGACACCACGATCGGTTGGCGTTTCATTAATAAGAAGATGAAGCAGCAGTATGGCGTCGATAGCATGCCGGAAACGGCTGAAAATGTTGCTGAAGAGTTCAATATTTCCCGTGAAGATCAGGATCTGTTTGCCCTGCGCAGTCAACAGAAAACGGCTGCCGCGATGGCTAAAGGCCTGTTCGATGAAGAGATTGTGCCGGTCGTTATTCCTCAGCGTAAGGGTGAGCCGGTGGTGTTTGATACCGACGAGCATCCTCGTGCCAGCACAACCTTACAAGATCTGTCTAAACTGAAAGCACCTTTTCGTGAGGGTGGTTCGGTCACGGCGGGTAACGCGTCAGGTGTCAATGATGGTGCCTGTGCTCTGTTGATTGCTTCGCAGGCCGCGGCTGATAAATATAGTCTGACGCCGAAAGCGCGAGTGGTGGGTATGGCAACGGCGGGACTGGCACCTCGGATCATGGGGTTTGGTCCATCGCCGGCGACTAAAAAAGTGCTTGCACAAACGGGTCTGACGTTGGCGCAGATGGATGTGATTGAGCTCAATGAAGCGTTTGCCGCACAAGGTCTCGCGGTCATGCGTGATCTTGGTTTGGCGGATGATGCCGCGCATGTAAACCCAAATGGCGGTGCTATTTCGTTAGGTCATCCGCTGGGTGCCAGTGGTGCACGTCTAGTGATGACCGCGATGTATCAATTGCATCGTACCGGTGGCCGCTATGCATTGTGCACGATGTGTATCGGAGTGGGTCAGGGTATCGCCATGATCATAGAGCGCGTGTAATCGCGTTAATTAGCCCGTGCTGGACCGAATGCCTGCCGGGCTTCTAGTTACCCTGTGCTGAATGTCTGAAATATAAAAAAACAGGACAATTAAAAATGAAATATGAGAAGCATCCTCGCCGAGCACTCGATCCGATTGAAACGGCCAGTATAGATGAGCTTCGAGCCCTGCAACTGGTACGTATGCAGTGGAGTGTTGCCCATGCTTATAACAATGTACCCGCGTATAAACGCCTCTGCGATGAACGTGGTGTCCATCCCTATGAATTAAAGCAATTGGAAGATCTGAGTCTCTTCCCGTTTACCACTAAAGCTTATCTGCGAGATGCGTATCCGTTTGATTCGTTTGCCGTACCTATGGAGGATGTTGTGCGGGTGCATGCGTCATCGGGTACCACGGGTAAACCAACGGTCGTGGGCTATACACAGAATGATATTAACGTTTGGGCGGATGTCGTCGCGCGATCTATTCGTGCAGCGGGTGGCCATGCCGGGGATAAAGTGCATATCTCTTATGGTTACGGCTTATTCACTGGCGGTATGGGCGCGCATTACGGTGCCGAGCGTTTAGGTTGTACAGTGATCCCGATGTCGGGTGGACAGACCGAGAAACAAGTTCAGCTGATGAACGATTTCGATCCTGACATCATCATGGTCACGCCCTCTTATATGCTCAATATTATCGATGAGATGGAGCGTCAAGGCTTAGATCCTCACAAGATGGCGCTACGCTGCGGTATTTTTGGCGCCGAGCCTTGGACCGATGAGATGCGGAAGAATATCGAGCATCGCTTGGGTATCGATGCGGTGGATATTTATGGTTTATCAGAAGTGATGGGCCCTGGTGTCGCGCAGGAATGTATCGAAACTAAAGATGGTCCCACCATTTGGGAAGATCATTTCTATCCAGAAATTATTGATCCGAATACCGGTGAAGTGTTGCCGGACGGTGAATATGGTGAGCTGGTATTTACCTCCCTGACGAAGGAAGCCTTGCCGATTGTACGCTACCGTACTCGCGATCTAACGCGTCTACTCCCGGGTACCGCACGGCCGATGCGACGTATCGATAAGATCACCGGTCGTTCCGATGACATGATGATTATCCGCGGCGTGAATGTCTTCCCAACACAAGTTGAAGAACAGATTCTGAAGATTTCTGCGCTGTCGCCCCACTATGAAATCGTGGTCGATAAGCAAGGCAACTTGGATAAGGTGCTGATTAAAGTGGAACTCAGCGCCGCTGCTCAGAGTGCCAATACGTCGCAAGTGGCGAAAGAGTTAGCCCATCATATTAAAGCGGTGATCGGTATCTCAACGACAATTGAAATATTGCAGCCTGGAGTTATTCCTCGTTCGGAAGGCAAGGCTAAGCGGGTGTTTGATAACCGCCCAAAAATAACATAACACGGGTGCCCTTTAATGAGGGCCGCCAACAAAAAGTCATCGCGAAGGGCCTGTTTGCGCAGGTCTTAAACCGAAGTGGAGACGATTGAAATGACACTACCTCAAGAAGAAAACTTCATGCGCAAAATTTCGGCCGAAGAGAAAATAGAGCCGAAAGATTGGATGCCAGATGCTTACCGTAAGAATCTGATTCGTCAGATTTCACAACACGCGCATTCTGAAATTATCGGTATGCAGCCAGAAGGTAACTGGATTACTCGGGCTCCTTCGCTGCGACGTAAGGCGGTACTGCTGTCTAAAGTTCAGGATGAAGCGGGCCATGGTCTGTATCTGTATAGCGCCTGTGAAACATTGGGTATCTCCCGTGCAGAGATGATTGAGCAGTTGCAAACGGGGGCGGCCAAATACTCTTCCATTTTCAACTACCCAACTCTGACATGGGCGGATGTGGGAGCGATCGGCTGGTTGGTTGATGGGGCGGCGATTGTGAATCAGGTATCGCTGCAGCGCACCTCCTATGGTCCCTATTCACGCGGCATGATTCGTATCTGTAAAGAGGAATCGTTCCATCAGCGTCAAGGCTATGAGGCGATATTGGCGTTGGCGAAAGGTTCTGAAGGTCAGAAAGCCATGGCTCAGGATGCGTTAGATCGTTTTTATTGGCCGGCGTTAATGATGTTTGGTCCTCACGATTCAGATTCGGCGCACTCGCAAAAATCGATGGAATGGAAAATCAAGCGTGAAACCAACGATGATCTGCGGCAGAAATTCATTGATCAGACCGTGCAACAGATTGAAGTGCTAGGTCTGGAGCATCCCGATAAAGCGATTAAATGGAATGAAGAGCGGGGTCACTATGATAGCAGTGATTTGAACTGGGATGAGTTCTGGAGTGTGATCAACGGTAATGGTCACTGCAACCGTCAACGTATTGAACATCATGTTGCTGCTCACGAAGAGGGTGAGTGGGTACGTGATGCGATCACCGCCTATAACGAAAAGAAACGTGCCAAGCAAACGCAAGACGCGGCATAAGGGGTAATTGAGATGACAACTGCAACTGAAAAGCTAGAACTATTTGAAGTCTTTGTGCGTTCTAAGCGTGGCTTGGATCACAAGCATATCGGCAGCTTACATGCCGAAGATCATGAACAGGCGTTGGAATATGCTCGCGACTGTTATACCCGGCGTAGCGAAGGCGTCAGTATCTGGGTGGTTAAGTCCAATGATATCTGCGCCTCTCAGGAAGACGATGCGGATTGCTTCTATGATCCGAGCGATGATAAGCCTTATCGTCATGCGACATATTATGTTTTGCCTGACCCCGTCAACAACATGTAATTGGGGAGAGCCTACATGAGTGATCAAATCAAAAAAGCATTACTGGAATATACCACCCGTCTCGGTGATGATGCCGTGGTGCTGGGACATCGCATTTCAGAATGGGTCAGCTATGGGCCATTCCTCGAAGAGGATATCGCTTACGGCAATGTGGCGTTGGATTATATTGGTCGTGCGCGTATGTTTTATACCTATGCGGCTGAACTAGCGAATGACGGTCGTGATGAAGATGATTTTGCCTATATGCGCAATGATCGTGAATATCACAACCTGTTGCTGTTGGAGCTGCCCAAAGGCGATTTTGCCTACTCACAGATCCGTCAACTGTTTGCCGATGCTTACTACACCTTGGTGCTACCGCAACTGCTGCACTCCAAGGATGAGCGCTTAGCCGCCATCGCCGCGAAAGGCATTAAAGAGACTAAGTATCATCTGCGGCGTAGCCGTGATTGGGTGTTGCGCCTAGGCGGTGGCACTGACGAGAGTCATCAGCGGGCTCAGAAAGCCCTCGATCAGTTATGGGGTTATACCCATGAAATGTTCGATATGGACGAAACTGAACAGCTGTTGGCGGATGCTGGCATTGGCGTCGATGTGTCAACGTTGCGCGATGAGTGGCTGGCCATCGTTACCGAGATCGTCACCAACGCGACCTTGAGCGTGCCAGAAGATAGCTGGGCGGTACGGGGTGGACGTATTGGTTATCACACCGAAAATCTGGGTCACATGCTGACAGAAATGCAGATTGTGCACCGCTCTCACCCTGGCTGTAAGTGGTAAGTGCTATGAATGAGATCTCTTTGATGGACGAAGAGTATTATCAACGGCTACAGCAGCGTAACGCTGCTGACGTTAAAATGCTCTGGGATTTGCTGGATACGGTGAAAGACCCTGAGGTGCCGGCGTTAAGCATCTGGGATCTGGGTATCTTACGGGATATTCAGCGCGAGGGTGATCGAGTTGTGGTGATCATTACGCCAACATATTCGGGTTGTCCGGCGATGGATAATATCAGCACCGATGTTATTCAGTGTCTCAACGATCATGGCTATGCCGATGTCGTGGTTAAGCTGTCATTGTCACCCGCTTGGAGTTCTGAATGGATGTCTCCTGAGGGGCGTATCAAGTTGCGTCAATACGGCATTGCGCCGCCGGAAGATGCCGAACTGGATGCCGATGGCCTGACGCCCGAAGCCCATGCGGCTTGTCCTCATTGCGGATCACGTCATACCCGCAGAGTCAGTGAGTTTGGTTCTACCGCCTGTAAAGCACTGTTTCAGTGTGACGATTGTGGTGAACCGTTCGATTATTTCAAAAAGATCTGATCTCGTATCAGTTCTGATAAAAACAATAGGTGAAGCATGTCTGACACCAATTTTTACACGCTGAAAATCGCCGATGTACAGCCCGAAACGGACACCGCGATCTGCGTAACCTTCGCGGTTCCTACTGATCTAACCGATAAATTTCGCTTTATTCAGGGGCAGTTTCTGACGTTACGAGCGACGATTGAGGGTGAAGAAGTACGCCGTTCCTATTCGATCTGTTCCGGTATTCATGATGGCCATATGCGAGTCGGCATCAAACGAGTTAAGAACGGCCGTTTCTCAAACTACGCTAACGATGTCTTCAAGCCGGGCATGTCGGTGGAGGTGATGCCGCCTCAGGGAAGTTTTTATACTGAGCTTAATCCTGAGAACAGTAAAAACTATATGTGTATTGCTGTTGGTTCAGGTATTACGCCGATGATTTCCATTATGAAGTCGATTCTCGATACTGAACCCGGCTCTAATGTGACCTTAATCTATGGTAATCGTCGCAGTAACTCGGTGATGTTCAAAGAGGAACTGAACTTCGTTAAAAACCGTTTTATGGATCGTTTTCACTGGATCAATGTGATGGATTACGAAGATCAGGGGGCGGATCTGCTGAATGGTCGTATCGATAATGCCAAAGGCTATGCCTTACAAAAAGCCGGTTTGATCAATATCAAAGCGGTGAATGATGCCTTTATTTGTGGCCCTGAATCGATGATGTCGGAAATCTCACGTGGCTTCCGTCTGGAAGGCCTCAGTGATGAACAGATCCATTATGAGCTGTTCGCTAACTCATCCGCCGACTCGAAAGAGATGCTGGAAAAAGCCGCCAAACGTAAAGAACAGTTTGGTGAACAGAAGACATCTAAAGTGACTGTACGGGCCGATGGTCGAGCAGTGATGTTTGATCTGGCGACCGTGGGTGAGAATATCCTCGATGCCGGTATGAATAACGGCATGGACCTACCTTACTCCTGTAAAGCGGGGGTTTGCTCAACGTGTAAATGTAAATTGGTTGAGGGTGAAGTGGATATGGATATCTCTCACGGGCTTGAACAGCATGAAATTGAAGATGGCTATATCCTTAGCTGTCAGGCTCACCCGATCACCGACACTGTGGTGGTTGATTTCGATCAGCGTTAACAGCGTTATCCTACCCGTATAGGCCAACGGAAATCGACATAAAAGCCATCTAAACATATTCTTAGTGTGCATGTTTAGGTGGCTTTTTGCAGGTAAGTACTTATAACAAGTGTGTGTTGGCGGACTTATTTTCCGCGGTGCTCCAAATAAAAATAAGTCGAAAATATTGGTGCTGTGTGTCTTCATAGCATTGATAGTTGAAACTAGGGAAGGTGCGAATAAGCCCGTTATGTTCTCTGCGGATATTAGAATGGCCAGATACGCGAAAGCCAGTGCAGCGAAATGTCTAGGCCTTTTCAAACTGGTTGACAAAGTAGATGACCATTCTAATATCCGCCCTTCGGGGCTTTCAGAGAAGCAGGATCTCGGCGTTAACATTTTTC
>NZ_JAUOQE010000022.1 GCF_030547545.1 Amphritea sp. 1_MG-2023 | reverse complement strand
AATTCATTGAACTTCTTTATGAAATCATGACTCAATAACTTTTTTAACTTCATATTTCGGTGATACCTACAAAGCGCTTAACGCCCGCATTTGCGGCTGGTTTGGAGCGCAGCGGAAAACCAGTCCGACAACATGCGCTTGTTAAATTTTTATTTCTTGTTCGCTAGTGCGGAAAAGAACAGTAAAAACCATAGTATTAATGAAAGTTTGATTGAATCAAACCAACCCGCATCGACGTTTAGCACCCAAGAAACATTACCCGCAATAAAAAATGACCAAAAAACCATTGCTAGCACCGTGAAAGCTAGATACTTAACTTCATTTACGAATGTAAACCGAACAACAATAGAGCTTATGAAGCTTGCTATAAATTGCGACACCTTCCAGAAAGGCGCATAAGCTAAAACGCCAAATATTGCACAAATTGTAGACAGATTATCTTTATTGATGACGTAGTCGATCGCAAGCTTAGAATCTATGAGATTTATCGTTGGGTTAACAAGGCCCCCATTTAGAGAAATAGAGATAAAGAATGCCATGTACATAGCGAAGTATGAAAAACCGTAAAAATACACCTTACCAACAACGGCTTCTAACTTGGCTCGGTTTTGTGCTCTCCATTCTTCGACGTTAGAAGGTTCCGGTTCTTGAATCTCCTGCTCTGGGACATCCGGAACTGTAACTGGCTTGATCTTAAAAAAATCTTGGAAAAACGGGGTAAGTACATTAGCAATCATGCTTAAGATTATTGCTACTACACTTCCAATTATTGCTTCCATCATTTGGCACATTCTCCTTATCGTGCTTGAAATTTAACGCCTCAAGAACCGGCGGCAGTTTTATCGCCGTCCGTGTTGCTTGACTTGTTAGTTTTCTCTTGCACTGAAGTGTTTTCTTTTTCCTCGAGCTCAATCGAAGAATAACCATATTGAACAGCTTGAAATAATGAAAATAGCACTGCGACAAAACCAAGTGCTTTAACCGTTGGGCGCTCAAGAAAAGTATTAACTTTATTGTCCCAGTTTTTATTATGAACAACCACCTTATTGCGCTGAAGTTGATAATACATATGCTGAAACCAGTAAGCTTTACACATAGTTGATTTATGAAGCTTTACATACTCTTTTGCTGCAAAAGCATCGACTTCTTCTTTACCCGTTAGGCCATCACGGTGTTCACCATCATTCAGTTTCATAAAACTAGCCATTCTAGGGTGTTCAACACAGTTCTTCCCATAAATTGATAGTAGTAGTGAAGATAAGTTGAATTTTCTAGAATCTGGAATCCGCTTACCGTCTTCGCCAGATAGAACTTTGTAGCGATGAATTAACGCTTCAAACCCATAATTAATATTAGACATATTCCAATGCAACCAAAACCCACCATCATTATCTGAAAGAAAGGAAAAAAATTGGGCTAACATTTCTTTTTCTAAATCGTCGTAATGTTCATGGATATCTTCACGAGAAATTTTCTTTATTTCAGCAATCAAATGGATAGAAAAGCTATGCATAGTAGAGCTACCAACGTGTAGCACGGCAATAGATGTGATTCTTGGTGAGTAATTCTCATTATTATCATTTAGGTTCTGACATGAATAATGAACAATAAATAGACTTTGCTCGTTTTCGTGCAGTTTTTTTAGTGTCTCTTTAACGTTCAATTAAAACTCCATATCGTGATTGCAAACTAACGTTCAAAGCAGCGGTGAAAGCATCCGCTGCCTTTGCTTGTTATAACTCAAACTCTTGCTTAAGTTTTTCTTTAATTTTCTCTAAATATACTGTGCCTTTAGCGACCTTATCAGTTCCACCCAGTTCTCTATAGATGTCATAGCAGATATCTGATGCCGCATCTATTTCAGCATCCTCAATGTCTGAGTTTTCTAGACCGCTAATTTTTGCATTGCTTGGGTATAGAGATGTGACTTTGCTACAGCAAAAGTAATATAAAACGTAAAATTTTATGTCACTAATTTCGGCCGTTTCGTACTTCTTCAATTCCTTCAATCGTAGGTCAATACTTCTTCCCCATGAAGCAACGACGAAATAAGTATTTAGTGCATTACTTTGATGAAAAAGTTTCTCGTATGATTCGTCATTTTCTAACAAAGTGGAAGGTCTTGCTCGTGCAGAATCAGGGCGCTGTAAAAGGGTAGACATTAGGCACTGAGACAAGAATGGAAGACTTACTATTTCTTTCGGCTTTTTACCCTCATTTTTATAGTAGTTTTTCCGTCGGTCGTAGTACATTCCTCTTGGCTTGAAATAATCTTCGATGCTTCTGTGAATATTATCTGTTGCCCTCAAGGAAGATTTAGGGATTGGGGTCTGGCTATTGGTTGCCCTAATAATTCTATCTCGTGTTTCCTCATCTTCTGGAACGATTACTCTAATCAGGACAGATCTTTTTTCTTGCTCAATTCGATCGGGGTTGTTTATCAAAAACCTATGTATCTCAGAAGAGGTCTGCAGGCCATTTACTATCTGAGGGTTATGAATAATTAATTCCTTGCCTCCGGCGTAGTCGCATCTGAACCAAGAATAGTTACTCCGTTATTGAGCCACCAAAACTCTTCATTGTTTTGGCTAGCCAGTGTGGTTTGAATTTCCTTATTTACATTAGTCTTACCTTGATAATCACGAACATTAGATTCGAATATGTGACGCATCAACTTTCCATTATCATCAGATATAAAATTGTAATAATCTTTTATATTTGTTAATGCTATAAATACTTTTTCTGAAGTAGATAACGGAGCTTCAGCAGTAGGTAACCTAAAAACTTCATTGGGTCTTTCTTGGCTTAAAGTAACAAGCTCATGAGCCCCAACAAAATCAACTGATACTTCCGAGTTTGGCAGCATTTCCTTTACATCATCAACGAGATCCTCCGCCTGTTTTTTAACATTATCATGGACAGCGACACCCATTGATGCATAGTGAAAACTAACCTTGAGGGATGGCCGTTTTGTTACCAGAGATACGTAGGTTTTTTTAAACAACTCAAATGAAGAAAGTATAGTCTCGTTGTATCTTCCAGTAAAATCATCCCTAATAAACTCTAGATCTAGGAGGTTCTTGCAAAGCCTCGATAGCTTCAAAAGAGCATCTTCTCCAAAGCCACTTTCTTTTTTACTTTGAATTATTACGAGCTCTATATCAGGGTTCTTTTTGTACTTTTCCTTAACATCGGAATCCTCTTTTATTAGGTCGCCATTAACGAATACAAAAATTGAATCAGCACCACCATCATGGCTTTCACCAGCAATTCCGACTCTTATTTCTTCGTAGCTAAGCTCATATTCCTTAAGTATTTGGTTGGCCGAGTAAAACTCAAAGAAATCACTTTCCGAAAATGTTTCATCGAATTCATCTGCCTCTTGCTTAAGCAGCTCTCCTAACAATATTTGGTCATTATTTGGCATCGATCCCTCTATGATAATTTAGTGTGCTAATGTTCTTGGCCCGATTTATTTATAACGCCACATTAATCTGAAAAAAAATAGTGGGTTAAAATGTGTAACCAAGCAAAATGTAACCCACTGTTTTAGTTACGTTTAAATACCTTTTTGTATTTTTTTTGCTACGTAATTAGGAACATCTATTTTCTCGCCACCTTTCGTAAAATGAGCATCAAAAGCGTATGCCATTTTCTCTAAAAGTGCTGCGTGATATCCCGAAGTTTGAATTTCAGTTATGTAGCGCTCCATAAATGGTATTGCACCTAAATGCCCCCATTGTGCAACATGGACAAGTTCGTGAAAATGTAACCGCAAATCCGATGCCAGCTCAGGAAGAACATAATAAGTGTTTTTGTACGTAATTCCGTTCACTTCCATATCGATAAAGTCACCTAGCCCCATTTGACGTAACTCAGGAAAGTTAGGCTTGGGGATTGTATCGACAATAACAAAATATGATTGTTGAAGGAATTTTAAAGGATAAAAACCTTTGAATTCATCAAAGAATTTAGAGCAAGAAATCCTTTGTTCTTGGTACTCAATGTTCGTCTGATCAATCCACTTTTCAATTTGATGCAACATACAAGACTCCAGAAAAATATAACGCCGCGCACAAGGGCGGCCAAATAAGCGAAGCGTTTTTGGGCGTCCCAGCGACGAACGGGAGCGATTGCTGCGCCTTGTTATACGTTTTACTTCGGTAGCTGCTCTATTATCCATAAGAATTCGTAGCTAGCTAAACTTTTTAAAAAGAGAACCAAATACAACACCAACCAAAAAGTTAGAGGGATAATAATTGCATAAACTAAAACTGCTATCGCCCCACCAACTTTAGCTAAAATTGATGAATACATGCCGCGTAACCCATAATAAATAAGCCCCAACACGCCCACTAATATCGAAGCTGACATTGCGTAAGCTAGTATTGAAGCAAATTGCAATTCTGTCGTAGTACTACCTAATGCTAATAATGCTATGGCAGTCAATGAGGCTACAGAACCCCCGATATGAATAGCTTCGATTAACTTTGACTTATCCATATTTGATTACGTATAACAGCTTATTCGTGTGCGTGCCTGATAGACTGGTGAGAACTCACCGGGCTTATGCTTGTAACCAACTGATTTCATTCTGAAACCTTCCATAGTTTGACGATTCCCTTCCAGAAAAGCGTGCGTGCACACTATTTCGTGTGACGAGTGGCCTATAAACGTGACTGGCCTATATATAAACGTGTAAACCAAACCAAATCAATAACCTATTGATTTGATTAATGATCAAACTATCACCAACCGAATAAACAGGCAAGTACAAAAAAGCCCACGCTAGGTGGGCTTTTCCGTATAATGTGATACCCGTTCACGGCCTTGACCGCGACGGTTAAGATTCAGCGTTAAGCGTCTTCAGCTTCCCTTAAACGTTCTTGCCGCTCTCGCTCTTCTAGCATCACGGCCTTAATCTCTTCCAGCACAGAGTCCACATTAGCGCTGTCGGCATCGCCATCATACAATCCGCTTAGGTCGGTCTCTGGCTTCAATAGCCCTTCTTCATACAGCGACCACATCTCTTCACCGTAACGAGACAAACTCAGGATGGGCGCAAACTGTGCGTAATAACGGGTCATATTATTAACATCGCGTAACAACATCGCTCGCGCACTATTATTCGCCGAGGCATCCACCGCTTGTGGCAAATCAATCACCACCGGGCCATATTCATCGACTAATACATTAAATTCTGACAGATCGCCGTGAATAATGCCCTCACACAACATCAACTTGATGTAATGCATCATCACCGCATAATCTTCTACGGCCTGCTCTTCGGTTAACAATACATCGCCAAGTCGCGGGGCGACATCACCTTCATCATCAACCACCAGCTCCATCAACAACACGCCATCAATACAACCAAAGGTCTCGGGCACTCGTACCCCAGCACGATGCAAGCGTGATAGCGCATCGACCTCAGCATTTTGCCAAATCTCTTCTTGCTGCTTGCGGCCATAGGCGGAGTTTTTTTCCATCGCTCGAGCACGCCGACCACTGCGCACCTTACGGCCCTCTTGATATTGCGCCGCATTCTTGAAACTACGCTTTACCGCATCTTTATACACTTTGGCGCAACGAATCTGACCGGCGCAACTGACAATATAGATATCGGCCTCTTTACCACTCATCAGCCGGCTTATCACTTCATCAATCAAACCTTCATCTATTAATGGCAAGAGCCTTTTGGGTGCTTTCATGCATACCTATATTTATTATGAATAAAAAATAGTGAAGCCATTGGCGACTAAACTGAATGAACTTAGTCTAACACTTTTTAAAATTATTTAGGATTGTTCACACGGCCGCTGCAACGCATGTTACTGAGGTTAGCATCCGCGCCTCTCTCAACTAAGCTAGCATTCTCGATAACCCGCCATCTACTAAGCCCTTATTCAGCCTTGTTTAGTGGATTTTGGACGGATAACCCCTAAGGAAAGTGCGAATAAGTCCGTTATGTTCTCTGGCTTACAGAGATAAGCTATCAACTAAAACTCAAAGACCCAGCCTATTTCGCACGCTTCTTTCGCAGAAATGTAGGCATGACCGCCAGCCAGTACCGCGAAAACAAGAATTAGACTATATTTCAATTAGTTAAAAGTGGAAAACCATAGAAGGATCGAATACAGTAATAATTAAAATCGATGAAAAGTACAAACAAAACACTGTAAAATATATGTTTTGTGCTTCGAGGCACATTACAATTAATTAACATATTAATCCTAATACTGATTATTCAGCGCTGACAGCCACAACAACAACTGCATCGCCCCTCTTATTGATCATAAGGTAACCACCATGTCTCAGACAGATTTTGACCCCAAAGATTTTCGCCGCGCCCTGTCACAGTTTCCTACCGGTGTCACCGTGATTACCACTCTCGATGCCGAAGGTAAGCCTGTAGGGGTTACAGCCAGCAGTTTTAACTCTGTCTCGATGGAACCTGCGCTCATCCTCTGGAGTATCGATAAAGGTGCCCATAGCCTATCAGCCTTCGAAAATGCCAAACATTTTGCCGTCAATATTCTCGGCAGCGATCAAGTGGCCACCTCGAATAATTTTGCCAGTCGCGGCGAAGACAAGTTTGCCAATGTCGCTTACACTGCCGGCTTGGGTGGTGCTCCGATGTTAGAAGATTATGCGGCCCAACTTGAATGTAAGACCTGGGCCGTCTATGAAGGCGGGGATCACTTAATTTTGGTCGGCGAAGTGATTCACTACCGCTTTAACGATGTTATCGAACCACTGGTATTTGCCCGAGGTCACTATGCTATCTCAGCACAACACCCTGAAATGGTTAAAGCCTCGTCCCCTTGCGACAGTGTCTCACAAGAGGGGGATTTCATTAGCAACTATCTGCTTCATTTAGTCCGTAATCTGCAGCAAAAACTGCGCGCCTCTCTCTACCCTAAACTGAAGCAAGCATGTGATATTAGTCCTGAAGAGTGGCGCATACTATCGCGTATGCATAGCTGCCCAATCATGAAAATGAGCGAATTGACAGATTTAGTCATGCAACCCGACGTGGCCCTGCGACAAACCACCGACTGGATGACTGAAAAAGGCTTAGTCGAATATCAAGGAGATGACACCCTTAAGCTTACGAACAAAGGCATCGACGTAGCCACAAAGCTTAAGGATATTGCCACAGCTGAAGAAGCCGCTCTCCTCTCAACGCTGCCTTCAGAGCAAGCCGGACAATTGAAAGCCAACATACAAAAACTCATCGATACACTCGACTAAGCTCGCCTCAATATCGTCAGCGGCCTATTCCGCTGACGATAACCCTTGTGCATCATAACGCCTCTTTAAGCTAAGGAAGGTGCGAATAAGTCCGTTATGCTCTCTGCGGCCATTAGCGTGGCCAGATACGCGAAAGCCAGTGCAGCGAAATGTCTGGACCTTTTCAAGCTGGCTGACAAAGTAGATGACCATTCTAATATCCGCCCTTCGGGGCTTACAGTGAAGCAGGATCTCAGCGTTAACATTTTTCGACGTACAACCAGTATGCCTGTAACGGTTGCCTTGATCTCCAGCTTTTCTGTCAGCCAGAGGCGTAATTGACTTATTCGCACCTTCCCTAAACTTTGCTCTAAAAACAGCGTAAAATACGCGCTTTTAAATCCACCAGGCCGGAGCCGTCATGAGTCTTGAAGATATCGATACGCCTTTAAACAAAGAAGATGAAACCGCGCAAACTAAAAATGGCTTTCTGGCCCTTGTGTCGAAATTAGTCTTTGATGAAAAATTACCGGTACGCTTTATGTATAAAACCGTGCCTGCCCACCTGAATGATACCGGCTGGCGCATGTTCACCGGTTATGAAACCCCTGAATTTCTCGAAGATGAGGTGACCAATCTACTACCGGTCGAGCTCGAAAAAATGACAAATTTAGATCCATCATTAACACCGCTGATCGACTACAACGCCGGCACAGTGTGGGAACGCACCCCAGAAGCCGAAGGCTGGGAGCGAGTCTACGACTTTAAGATTCCGGCTGATCAGGTCGAAGTCGAAATCACTAACGATGTCGATAGCTTCACCCACTGAAGCCATCACGGGACAAAAAAAATCGATGCCTTTCCCTTGAAAGGCATTTTTTTATCCTTATTTAGTAAAGTAACGGAGGCTCATGGAGCTCCGTTCAGCGCCTGATCATTGTGATAGGCAACTTATACTATATTGCTTTATGAGGATATTATTATGCGTCAATTTGACCTAGCTCCACTCTACCGTTCTGCGATTGGCTTCGATCGTTTAGCATCCATGATTGATAATGCATCACGCAACGAACAGGCTCAGAATGGTTACCCACCCTACAACATCGAACTGCTTAGCGAACACGCTTACCGTATCACCATGGCCATCGCTGGATTTGATAAATCCGAAGTCACTATTAATACCGAACACGGCGTATTGAGCGTTACTGGCAATAAGAAAGCCGATGAAACCGAACGCCAGTATCTCCATCAAGGCATAGCGGCCCGCGGATTCGAACGCAAATTCCAACTTGCCGATCATGTTCAAGTGATTAACGCTTCCATGGAAAACGGCTTACTGCATATCGATTTGATTCAGGAAATCCCTGAAGCGATGAAGCCGCGTGCTATCGATATCAATTAACCACTTGATGACCGCTGCATACTGAAGCCGGTGAATTCAACCAACTCAACGGCAGCATAATCATCAAGCATCATAGCAGGGAGCGAGCAGCTCCCTGTTTTAATTGAATCCAACTCGGGTAAACAAAGTCTTTAGCTTTCGTCAGCCACCGCACTCTCTTCGGTAATTTTTATCGCTTGATAAATGTCACAGCGTAGCGAATCACGCCAATAATCGGCCGGTAAACCCGCCTTAAGACGCAACTGACTGACAAAACGTTCCGGCTGCGGCAACTGCTGCCATACCGAGGGTAAAAAGGTTGCACGATGCCCCCCATCTGTCAGCACTAAGCCATCAATACCAGGCCTAAGTCGCTCCAACAACGCCGCCTCATTCTTAACCGATAATGGCGTTAATGGGGTGAGGATGGATATTTCATAGTTCAGCCGATCTAACTCTGCCGCCGTCACTGGCATAAATCGTTGATCTTTAAAGGCAGCAAGATAACTATTACGCCAGACTGCTTCGAGCAATGTGGTATCGGCTTCGAGATTACCGATACAGCCGCGTAACTGACCATCGAGTGTCAGTGTGACGAAACAGCCACGGGGTTGCTGCAAGGCCGTTGATACCGCTGCCATACTCGGCGGTACCGGCTGATGACCAATGATCCCTTGGGCAATCGCCTGTCGCGCTAACTGCAACAGATAACGCTGATCCGCCTGACTATACTGTTCAATTGAAGGCATATGCGCTATACCCCACAACCCGTTGACGATCACCCGCCGTATCCCCCGAATTACAGTAGCCGAGCAATTCGGCCTTCAGCCCCTGTTGGGCAGCATAGGCCAATAGGCCGTTCAAGGCATAACAGCCACAGGCCTGAGATGGTTGAATATCACAACTCAGCCGCTCAATACTGACAAGGGTTGCTCTGTCGAGCTGCTGTGCTTGCGCATAGGGATGAAAATGGCTCAAATCACTACTCACCAGCAACAACGTATGCGCCTCAGCCAATACTCTTGCGATCAGCGATTCAACGGCGGCTAACGGGGTTTGTCCAACCAGTATCGGCAATATCGGTAGCTGACTCTGTATTCGTTGTAAAAAAGGCAGTTGCACCTCGAGACAGTGCTCTTGCGCATGAGCCTGATCATTCACACTCAGCCAACCTTCTTGCTGCAACGTGGCGCTCAGTTGTGTATCGATCTCAATCTCTCCCAACGGGGTTTGCCACCGTGCTGCGGACAACACCGCCATTCCCTGTAACGGCAGCCGGTGCGCAGGCCCTAACAACACCACTCTATGCCACTGCGTTAGGTAGGGTCTGATGCGGTTATAAGCTCGCGCAGCGATGCCACCGGAATAAATCAAGCCTGCATGTGGCACTTGAATCGCCACCGGCTGCGGCCCTGATTGCGGATTATTCGCCAACAATTGCTGAATTAATAACGCCAGCTCATCCGGCGCTTGCGGATAGAACATGCCCGCCACAGCAGCCTGCTTCATTTTCATCTACACTCATCCTATACCCTTTAACGCTAACAACAGTATAGTCCGATCCCAAAAATCGAGCAGGCCCATGATGAACCTGATTCACAATCTGACCGGTCAGCCATGGCGACGGCCTTATCTAACGACACGGTTAACCTAAACACTTTATGAATAAGTCACTCTCATCGCATGCAACCCACTATTGGCACGCCCTCAGTGACGGTCGAGTTCAGTGTGATGTCTGCCCACATCAATGTCAGCTACAGGAGGGACAGCGAGGACTCTGCTATGTCAGAGGCTGCGAAAACGGTCAGGTCGTTCTCTATAGTTACGCTCGCTCAAGCGGTTTCTGTATCGATCCCATCGAGAAAAAGCCGCTCAACCATTTTCTTCCAGGCACACCGGTACTTTCCTTTGGCACGGCAGGCTGCAACCTGAGTTGTAAGTTCTGTCAGAACTGGGATATGAGCAAGTCTCGACAAATGGATACCCTCGCCAGTCAAGCCAGTCCTCAACAACTGGCGCAAGCCTGCGTTGCAAACGGTTGTCGCGCTATCGCTTACACCTACAATGATCCAGTGATTTTTATGGAATATGCCATCGATGTCGCACAGGCCTGTCATGCCGAAGGGATCTACTCAGTTGCCGTGTCCGCCGGCTATATTTTGCCTGCTGCCAGAGAGAGGTTTTTTCACTTTATGGATGCCACCAATATCGACCTAAAAGGCTTTAATGAACATTTTTATCGCAGGCTTTGCGGCGGCCATCTTCAGCCCGTCTTAGAGACCCTGATCTATTTAGTTCATGAAACCGATTGCTGGGTAGAGATTACCAACCTAATTATTCCCGGTGAGAATGATGACCCAGCCGAGATTGAAGCGATGTGTGAATGGATTCACGATCAGCTCGGAGCATTAATTCCACTCCACTTTAGCGCTTTCCATCCGGACTATAAGCTGCAGCAGATTCCACCAACGACGCGACAAAGCCTCGAAAACGCCCGTCAGATAGCGCTCAATTGTGGTCTCAAACATGTCTACACGGGGAATATTGCCGCACTGACAAGCAACTCAACCTTTTGTAGTCAGTGCGGGTTATGCTTAATTGAGCGTCACCAATATCAACTCGGCAACTGGAATCTTGATGCTAAAGGGCGCTGCCGTCGCTGCCAAACGCCTTTAGCCGGTCGCTTCGAAGCCTCGCCTGGTCACTGGGGGGCTCGCCGTCAGCCACTTAAAATAAGCTAGACGGGAAGATAACGCGTTTTATTCACCGGCCAGCGGCTAACTCGCGGCGCTATACTGCTGAAGAAACTGTCGTACTTCGACCGCCTTCGTTAAAGTTCGCATCTGCTGCAACATCGCTAACGCCTCGGGGTATTCACGCGACATCATCTTTAACCACTGTTTGATTCGCCCATGAACATACTTTGACGCTAACTGCTGCTCGACCATCTCAAGAAATTGCTGCAATAGCAGCAACATCTCGGACCAACTCAGATGATCCGGATCATCGCCTCGCTGCCACGCCTTAATTCGTAGGCCTAAATCGGGCGCCGCTACCAAACCTCGTCCGATCATCACATCATCACAGCCACTCACCTCGCGACAGCGCTGATAATCCTGCCAATTCCAAACCTCACCATTAGCCGTGACCGGAATAGCAACATGCTCACGAATACGAGCAATCCACTCCCAATGAGCGGGCGGCCGATAACCCTCTTGCTTGGTGCGTGCATGCACCGTCAAGCCACAGGCACCGGCATCGGCAATCGCCGCCGCATTCTCCAACGCCTGAGACTTATCACTGTAGCCTAAACGCATTTTAGCCGTCACCGGAATATGATCAGGCACCGCCTGACGCACCCACCAGACAATCTGATGCACTAACTCCGGTTCATTAAGCAATATCGCCCCGCCGCGACTCTTATTCACGGTTTTAGCCGGACAGCCGAAGTTAAGATCGATGCCGCGCGCACCAATACTCACCGCCTTACGAGCATTACCTGCCAGTATTTGAGGATCACTACCCAACAGCTGCAAGATGACCGGCGTACCCGAACTGGTGCGGCTATCAGTGAACAGCTCAGGGCTTATTCTACGAAAAACCTTAGCCGGCAAAACGCGCTCGGAAACACGCACAAATTCAGTCACACACTGATCAATGCCGCCAATACGGGTCAGTATCTCTCGCATCGGTGCATCGACCACACCTTCCATCGGTGCCAGAATGATTTTCAAATTAGCCTCAAACCCATGGTATAGATTCACGCTAGCGCATCAACACGCTGTAGATACTAAAATGCCCGCTCTGATCAAGTATCAGGCGGGCATGTTAAAAGCCTATCAACCTAGATAGCCGCAAGACCGCGCTGCACATCTCGCTGCAGATCTTCAATAGACTCAAGGCCCACCGACAGGCGAATAAGATTATCCTTGATGCCAGCTGCCGCTTTTGCCTCAGCACTCATACGCCCGTGTGTCGTTGTCCCCGGATGAGTGATGGTACTCTTAACATCACCTAAATTACCCGTAATCGAGATGATCTGCGTGGCATCGATAAAACGCCAAGCAGCGGCTTGATCACCGCTAACCTCAAATGCGAGCACCCCACCAAAAGCACGTTGCTGCTTTTTAGCCAATGCATGCTGCGGGTGATCTTCCAAACCCGAGTAATAGACTTTATCGATGCCTGGCTGCTGCGTTAACCAACTCGCCATCGCCAAAGCACTAGCACTATGAGCCATCATACGCAGCTCTAAAGTCTCTAGCCCTTTCATAAACACCCACGCATTAAATGGGCTCAGACAAGCGCCACCGGTACGGATAAAACCAAAGACAGCTTCCATCTCTTGATCGCGACCGACCACCACGCCACCCACACAACGCCCTTGTCCATCCAAATACTTGGTAGCAGAGTGAACAACGATATCAGCGCCATGCTTAAGCGGTTGCTGCAACGCTGGAGTACAAAAACAGTTATCAACTACCAGTAGTGCATCATGCTCATGCGCTAGCTTAGATACCGCTTCAATATCCCCTAATTCCGCCAATGGATTCGACGGCGTCTCTAAAAAGAACATGCGCGTGGCAGGCGTTACCGCAGCGGACCACTCCGCCATATTCTTAGGATCAACGTAGCTAACGCTAATCCCCGTGCGACTTAGGTACTTATCAAATAACGAAACAATCGAGCCAAACACACTGCGAGAACAAACAACATGATCGCCCTGCTGCAGTAACGCCAAACAAGTACTTAGAATGGCCGCCATACCCGAGGCAGTAGCGACCGCTCGCTCAGCACCCTCAAGCGCTGCCATGCGTCGTTCAAAGGCTTGTACCGTAGGGTTAGTGAAACGGGAGTAAATGTTCCCTTCTTCTTCACCACCGAAACGAGCCGCCGCTTCGCGTGCACTCGAATAAACAAAGCTAGAGGTCGGATAAATCGCATCGTTATGCTCTCCTTCATCACTCCGATGCTGTCCAGCCCGTATCGCCAGCGTACTGAATTCACAATCAGTAGCCTCAAACTGAATCCGTTCTGGACGTTCAAAATTGGACTTAGACATCGATCACATTTCCTATCATTACAACTACCAACAGCCTGTTCTCAATTAGCGAATGGTCGCGTGAAGATTAGCGTTTTGATTGGTACACGATTTTTTATCGCCACCTTTGGCGTTATCATTGCGCTCGTCATCGATGCGCTTCAAATACGCATCATCAATATCACCGGTAATATACTGACCGTCAAACACCGACGCATCAAATCCAGTGACCGTTTTATTACCCGCTCGCAGGCAATCTTTTAAGTCTTCTAGATCTTGATATAACATCCAGTCTGCGCCGATCTCTTCACCGACTTCATCATCGCTACGCCCGTGAGCAATCAACTCTTTAGCTGACGGCATATCTATCCCATATACATTAGGGAAACGCACCGCCGGTGCTGCCGAAGCAAAGTAAACTTTTTTAGCCCCCATCTCACGCGCCATCTGTACGATCTGCTTAGAAGTGGTACCACGCACGATGGAATCATCAACCAGCATCACCACTCGATCTTTAAATTCAAGCTCAATCGGGTTGAGTTTACGGCGAACCGATTTCGTTCGCTGAGTCTGCCCCGGCATGATGAAGGTCCGTCCAATATAACGATTTTTAATAAAACCTTCGCGGAACTTAACCCCCAGATGGTGGGCCATTTCTAGCGCCGATGTTCGGCTAGTATCGGGAATAGGTATGATGACATCAATATCGTGATCAGGCCGCTCGCGCTTAACCTTCTCTGCTAATTTAACCCCCATACGCATGCGTGATTTGTAGACATTCACTGAGTCGATGATCGAATCGGGACGCGCCAAATAGACATACTCAAACAGACAAGGGTGTAACTGAGGATCTTCGGCACACTGCATGGTATGCACCTCACCCTCTTGCGTAATAAAGATCGCTTCACCCGGCGCCACATCGCGAATCAAACTAAAGCCAGAGATATCGAGCGCAACAGATTCAGACGCCACCATATACTCAGTGCCGGCATCTGTTTCGCGCTGACCATAAACCAGCGGACGAATACCATGAGGATCACGAAAAGCAACGATACCATAGCCGGTAATCACCGAGACAACCGCATAACCACCACTCACTCGCTTATGCAGTGCCTTGATGGCGGCAAAAATATCATCTGCCGTTGGCACCAACTTGCCGATCTGCTGCAACTCATGAGCCATGATATTAAGCAACACTTCTGAATCGGATGTCGTATTGATATGACGTAAGTTATCTCTACGCATACACTCACGTAGATCAGCGGTATTGGTGAGATTACCATTATGCGCCAAGGCAATACCGTAAGGTGCATTGACATAAAATGGCTGAGCTTCCGCCGAGCTAGAACTGCCGGCGGTAGGATAACGCACATGACCTATACCGATATTGCCCATCAGACGTTTCATATGGCGAGTACGAAACACTTCGTTGACCAATCCATTATCTTTACGCATAAAGAAACGGTCTGATTCACAGGTCACCATCCCGGCGGCATCCTGGCCTCGGTGCTGTAGCACTGTTAATGCATCAAAAATTGTCTGATTTACATTAGATTTGGCTACGATGCCAACTATACCGCACATTAAGGCTACCTCAGGTATTAAGTTAGTTACAGCAAGTATAAATTAAAAAGTTCAGCGATTGTTACCACTGATATCCCAGATCATTTGTCCGATATCAGCCGCCGTTTCTCGCGTCCATGATTCCATCAATAAAAAATGAGGAATCAATTGCGATTCAGTCCACCAATGATCTTGCGTCACCGGCGAACGGACCAGCAGCGCCGTGATAACAACCACGATCAAGCCGCCCCTGACGACACCAAAACCAACCCCCAGTATACGGTCGGTACTGCTCAACCCAGTGGCATGAACGAGCATATTGATGAGACTATTGATAACGGCGCCCACCATCAGGGTGGCAATAAAAAGGAGAATAAAGGCAGCACCGATACGCAGCGAAGGCGTATCCAGCAGATGATCGAGCAGCGTACTCAATGAAGGAGCAAACAAACGGGCAACCACAAAGGCCGCCACCCATGTTGCTAACGACAGGGCTTCTTTCATAAAACCACCGCGCAGGCTGTATAACCCAGATAATGCGATGATGCCTATAATGACCCAATCAGCCCAGCTTAGTACCATGTTTAGAATCTACTTCAGGATCAACAAAATTAAGCTGCGAATTCTACCAGAGCTATCGGTTTAACCCAATGTTTATCGCGTGGTAAAGCGCACGATTATACCGTCAAGACCAAATTCTTTCTGAATAGCCGCTTGTAATGCAACCAATTTAGACTTTTGAATATCCGGACCGACAAAGACACGAATCAAATCACCGGTCTTGCGAATGTAAACCTTATGCCCTGCTTTAATCAACCGGCGACTTAAGCCCTTAGCATTATCTTCATCTTTGAAGCTGGCTAATTGCAGACTCCAAGCAACCGGTATATTTTCTTGATCTAACGCCGGTGGATCGCTACGTTGACTGATAACCGGTTTCTGCTTAGCCACTTCAGCCGCCACCTGTTTTGGCATCACCGCCACGGTCACCGGCTCACTCGGTGGCGCTATCGTTGTGGTATCAGGCAAGGACGTGTTGTGCGGTTCAACCGTCAGCAGCTGCGGCTCAACAGGTGGTGGCGGAATCGCGCTCTCCATATGACGTTCGCGATAGCCTGCACCATCGAAAAAAATAGGTAGCAGAATCCCCGCCGCCACAAACAGAATCGCCGCACCCGCAAGGCGCTGCTTAAAGCCATCATTCACGCTGATTTACCATCCATATTCAAAACCAGTAGCGCTTCACTAACGGTAAAAAAAGAGCCGGCAATAATCACTCGATCACCCTCCTCAATCTCGTCGGCAACGGCCGTTAGTGCCTCAGCTACCGTTGTATAAGCCGCTTGCTGACTGTCAGCAATACCAAGCCGTGTAAGCTTTTCAACCAACGCGGCAGCCGTTTGTCCACGTGGCTTATCCAATGTTGCCAGATACCAGTGATCAATCGCCGGCTGCAAACAAGCTAATACCTGATCGATATCTTTATCAGCCAACATCCCCAGCACCATGAGAGTGCGCCCTTTGACGGGCTTATCTTGTAACTGAGCGGCAAGATAGGCGGCAGCTTCAGGATTATGTGCCACATCGAGAATATAGTCAGCCTGCCCTACCTTAAGCGTTTGCATGCGCCCCGTCAGCGAGGCGTTGGATAAACTCTGTCGCAGCGCTTCAGGCGCGGGCATCATATCGAGAAGACTCAACACCTGCAGCACCGTCGCCGCATTCGCTTTTGGTAATGCGATCTCGGGCAAGCCAGAAATCGTCAGAACATTGCCATTTAACTGCTCACCTTGCCACACCCATCCCTCATGCTCCATATCAGACAGATTAAAATCACGTCCACGCTGAAACAACAAGGCACCGATATCATTGGCATAAGCAGTTAACTTCTGCGGCGGAACTGGGTCACCACAAACAGCCGGACGACCGGCACGATAAATACCTGCTTTTTCATAACCAATTTGATTGCGATCATCACCCAACCAATCAACATGATCGACGGATACCGTGGTCACCACCGAAATATCCGCATCGATAATGTTGATAGCATCGAGGCGCCCCCCTAAGCCCACCTCAAGCAACATCACATCGGGCTTTTCATTGGCAAATACGTGTAACGCCGCCAGTGTATTATATTCAAAATAGGTGAGCCGAATATCACCCCGCACCTGCTCGATAGCGGTAAACGCCTGCACGATCAGTTCATCACTCACCGGCTGACCCGCCAATTTAATGCGCTCGTTATAGCGCAAAAAATGAGGTGAGGTAAAGCAGCCGACCGTTTTACCTTGATCCCGCAGCACCTGATCAAGCATGGCAATCGTCGACCCCTTGCCATTGGTACCTCCGACAATCACTTTATGACTCGCGCTTAAATCCAGCGCCATACGCTCATAGACCTGCCGTAATCGGTCAAGCCCCAGCTCAATTTGATCAACGGGATGGTTGTGCTCGATCCACTCGAGCCATTGCTGCAGGGTAGTAAAGGATACTTCAGCCATGATGATGTCAGCTTTTAGTCAGAAAACAGTTGAGAGCAATAAAAAAAGCCGCTGAAACTGACAGCGGCCTTCGTTTATATCAATAATCAGGCGGCGGGCAACCCCTGCATCATGCGTAAAACCGACGAGATTCGATCACGCAGATCACCACGAGAGATGATCATATCGACTTGACCGTGTTCCAATAGAAACTCACTACGCTGAAAGCCTTCTGGCAATTTCTCACGCACGGTTTGTTCAATCACGCGAGGCCCAGCAAAACCAACCAGCGCACCAGGCTCACCAATATTCAGATCACCCAACATGGCCAACGATGCCGATACGCCACCATAAACCGGATCGGTCAATACCGAAATATAGGGAACGCCGGCGTTTTTCAAACGCTCTAACGCAGCACTGGTTTTGGCCATCTGCATCAGTGAGAACAAGGCTTCCTGCATCCGCGCACCGCCACTGGCGGAAAAACAGATCAAAGGAATTCCCTCTTCCAGCGCAATATTGGCGGCGCGCACAAAGCGCTCACCGACAACCGCGCCCATCGAGCCACCCATAAAGCGAAATTCATATGCCACAGCCACCACCGGTAGACCTTGAACTTCACCGCGCATCGCTATCAACGCATCTTTCTCACCGGTCGCCTTCTGTGCGGCCACCAAGCGATCTTTGTACTTTTTGGTGTCACGAAACTTAAGATGATCGACCGGCTCAATTTCGGCACCGATTTCACGTAACGTGCCTTCATCCAAGAACGCATTCAAGCGTACTCGGGCCGTCAAACGCATGTGATGATCGCACTTAGGGCAAACATTCAGGTTTTTTTCCAACTCTGGACGATACAGCACCGATTCACACTTTGGACACTTTTCCCACAACCCTTCTGGGATGTTGTTTCGCTTCTTCTCAGAGCGCACCAGAGAAGGAACAATTTTATCCAGCCAACTACTCATTATTACTCCAGCGTCTGCCAACGGCAGACTTTATTTATCCATTGCCTGACGCATGCTTGCCGTTATGGCGGCTACCGCCTCAGGGATTAATGCTTGATTGCCCGCTAATTCAGCAACCTTATTAACCAGTACACTACCGACGATTACACCATCAGCCACTTCCGATATCGCTCGCGCAGAAGCATCATCACGGATACCAAAACCAACGCCGACCGGCATATCCGTATGTTGACGGATAATGTTTAATTTCTCTGCAACTTCAGCCACATCGAGTGATGCTGAACCGGTAACACCCTTAACCGACACATAATAGACATAACCACTGCCTGCCGCACAAATCTTCTCAACCCGAGCAGGCTCGGTGGTTGGTGCTAACAGATAGATCACATCGATATCAGAAGCCTTCATCAAGCGATTAAACTCATGCGCTTCTTCCGGCGGCAGATCAACAGTTAGAACACCATCAAGACCAACCGCCTTGGCTTTATCTGCAAAGGCGGCATAGCCCATCACCTCAATCGGGTTGAGATACCCCATCAAGACCACGGGTGTGGTCTGATTGGTTTGACGGAATTCAGCAACCATATCCAACACATCAATCAGCCGAGTGCCGTGCAGCAAAGCACGCTCACACGCTAATTGAATCACCGGACCATCCGCCATGGGGTCAGAGAAGGGTACCCCCAACTCAATAATATCGGCACCGGACTCTACCAGTGCATGCATTAACGGCACAGTTACTTTAGGTTCAGGGTCTCCGGCTGTCACGTAAGGGATCAGCGCTTTACGGCCCTGGCTTTTCAGATTATTAAAACTCTCAGTAATACGACTCATCTTAATCTTCACTCAGTCAGGGCTTAAAAGTTAATACCGTCAATTTCTGCAACCGTATGGATATCCTTGTCACCACGTCCCGACAGGTTAACCACAATGATCTGATCTTTATCCATGGTAGGCGCCATCTTCATCGCTTCCGCCACCGCATGACTGGACTCCAATGCCGGCATAATACCTTCGGTCAGCGTCAGATGACGGAAAGCATGCAACGCTTCATCATCGTTGATCGCCGTATATTCCGCCCTACCGATCTCTTTCAAATAAGCGTGTTCTGGCCCAACACCAGGGTAATCGAGGCCCGCTGAAACAGAGTGCGTACCGATAACCTGCCCGCCCTCATCTGACATTAGCGAGGTACGGTTGCCGTGTAAGACACCGGGACGGCTGCCGGCACTCAACGGCGCAGCATGCTGACCGGTCTCAATGCCATAACCCCCGGCTTCAACACCGACCATGCGAACATCCGCATCTTCAATAAACGGATGAAACAAACCAATCGCATTTGATCCACCGCCGACACAGGCGATCAATACATCCGGAAGCTTACCGGTCTGCGTCAAACACTGCTGACGCGCTTCGCGACCAATAATAGACTGGAAGTCACGAACTAACTTAGGGTATGGATGAGGGCCAGCAGCCGTGCCGATAATATAAAAGGTATTATCGACATTGGTGACCCAATCACGCATTGCTTCGTTCATCGCATCTTTCAGTGTGCGCGTACCTGACTTAACAGAGACAACCTCAGCACCGAGTAGTTTCATGCGATAAACGTTCAGCGCTTGACGGCGGATATCTTCTTCGCCCATGTAAACCGTACATTCAAGCCCCAATCGCGCGGCGACGGTTGCCGAAGCAACGCCGTGCTGACCGGCACCGGTTTCGGCACTCACCCGAGGTTTACCCGTGAACTTGGCCAACAATGCCTGACCAATGGTATTGTTCACCTTATGAGCACCGGTATGGTTGAGATCTTCACGCTTCAGGTAAATCTGCGCCCCGCCTAACTCACGAGAAAGTCGCTCGGCGTGATACAGGGGTGATGGACGACCGACATAGTGCGCCAGATCACGATCAAATTCGGCCTGAAACTGTGGATCTCGCCAAAGCTTTTCGTAGGTCTGTTCGAGCTGCTGTAGAGCAGCCATCAAGGTTTCAGACACATAACGACCCCCAAACTGACCAAAATGGCCACCAGCGTCGGGCATTTGCTTTGCGATCGCGAGATCTTCTTTAGTTGGCACAAGCTACCTCATTCATAAAGGATGTTATTTTTACACAATCTTTCAGGCCTTTCGCCATTTCAACCCCACCGCTGACATCAACAGCATAAGGGTTCACTTGGCTGATCGCCTGCGCTACATTGTTCTGATCAAGACCACCGGCAAGGATTAGCGGCAATGTTAAATCAGCTGGGATGCGCGCCCAGTCAAATGCTTCACCTGTACCGCCCGGCACACCTGGACGATAAGCATCCAGTAAAATACCCCGAGCGGAAGCAAAGCGCTGTGTTTCAGTCTCGACATCGATAACCGGCGACATTCGCACAGCCTTGAAGTAAGGTCGATCGAATTGATGACAATATTCAGGTGATTCATCACCATGAAACTGTAACAGATCAATCCCTGTTTGATCTAAGACCTGCTTCACTCTCGCTGAGCTTTCATCAACAAATAATGCCACCGTCGTCACAAACGGCGGCAGCTGTTGAATAATCTGTTTTGCCACTGCGGGCTCGACATAACGAGGACTCGGCGAGTAAAACACAAACCCCAATGCATCTGCGCCAGCTTCGACTGCCGCTAGCGCATCTTCTAATCGGGTAATTCCACAGATTTTTACGCGCGTTCGCATCACTTAGATCAGACTCGTTAGAAAGAACTCAATAATAACAGATAGCAGGGTCCTAGGTTAACCGTTTTGCGTTAGGAAATAAGGCCCTAAGGTAGATTTCGGTAAACCATATTCATCAGGGTATTTAACATCGACGAAATAGAGACCATAGGGTGGCGCAGTGACACCCCCTTTTCTCCGATCACGCGCATCCAACACCTGTTTGGCCCAACGTGGTTCAGCCTCACCACTACCAATGGTCATGAGTACGCCGGCAAAATTACGGATCATATGATGCAAAAACGCATTGGCTCTAACATCGATCACAATAAGCTCACCCGCTTGATAGACGTCCATCTGCTTCACTTCACGCACCGGACTCTTCGCCTGACAAGCAACCGCCCGATAAGACGTAAAATCATGCTTACCGACCAAAAAGTCCGCCGCCGCTTGCATCCGCGACAGATCCAGCTGCTTATGCGTCCAGGTGACCCCCTTACTCAACAACGCAGGTTTGACCGATGACGAATAAATAATATAGCGATAACGGCGCTCTAACGCAGAAAAACGCGCATGGAAGCTATCATCCACCCGCTTAGCCCAACGAATAGCGATATCATCGGGCAACTGTGTATTGGTGCCCATCACCCACGCCCTATCTGGCCGATCAGCGTAGGTATCAAAGTGGATGATTTGATAGGTACCACTCACGCAGGCATCCGTCCGACCGGCACAGACAACCGCAACGGGTGCATTGGCAATTTTGGTCAGCGCCTGTTCCACCGTTTCCTGTATGGATGCTACATCTTTCTCTTTCTGGGTCTGCCAACCTCGATAGTTACCCCCCGCATATTCAACACAGAGCGCATAACGGCGACATGTGCCTAACGGTGCGCCATCGTCACCAATCGGTGCGACTGACAAATCATCTATTACACCACTAGAAAGGGCGACCGAAGTCGCCCCTTGCTGATCTTGAATCTGGGTTTTATCCCGCTGCATATAACATCTTATTTCAATTGTTTATCAAACAGGGCAAAGCTGCCCCCTCACTTAATCGAGCGAACTCAATAGACTACCGGCTTCCGACTTCTGAGCATCACTGCCCTCTTTCAGAATTTCGTTAAGAATATCCTTGGCACCATCGGCATCTTCCATATCGATGTAGGCGCGCGCCAAATCAAGCTTAGTTTCAACTTCATCAGCATCATCTAAAAGATTCAGGTTATTAAGATCATAGTCTTCCGCATCATCATCGGTCACATCGAGACTCAGCTCATCGCTACCCGCATCGCTTAACAACATCTCTAACTCAGTATCCAGTTCAGTATCGAGATCATCATTCAGCGCGTCTTCGGCTTGTGATGGTGTAAATGCTTCTTCATCCAGCACCACATCATCATTACCGTCGAGCAGTGTTTGCAAGTCGTCGTCCAGCTCGAGCTCATCAATATCTGCTGCCTCAGATGTCGATAGCAATTCATCGAGTTCGCCAGCTTGATCATCGCCCTCAGTATCCAAAGCCATCTCAGCACTATCAAACGCGAGATCATCTGACAATGCAGTCGATTCTAGATCAGTGTCATCCAGTTCTTGCGCGATATCTTCCGTAGCGAGATCAAAATCGAGATCTAAATCATCATCAACGACATGTTCATCCACCGCGCTAGTCGTCACCGGCTCACTGTCTAACATCGAATCAATATCAAATTCAAGATCGGTATCATCATCGACCGGCTCGCTTACCTTCGACTCAGCCCCAGCGGCTAAAAGCGCCTCAATATTATCGGCTTCAGGCTCTTCCGCAGGCTCATCGATTGGCACATCCCCCAAACTTTCAACCTGAGGCACGTCTAAATCATCGAGATCAAAGGTATCCGCATTTTCTTCTAAAATGGAATCCAGCGCATCATCAATATCTTCGCTATCATCGACCGGCTTATTAACCGCCGAGCCAGCAAAACCATCATCAAAGCCAAGATCAAACTCATCTTCATTGAGCGTATCACTGCTGTCCGTTTCAACCTGATCTAAAGCCATATCCAGATCAAGGTCATCAAGATCGAGATCGTCTGTAATAACCTCCGCGGACTCAGCTTCAGATGACGGCGTTACAACGGCCTCTGCGATCTCATCATCGTTAGCCTGCTCGACCACAGCTGCGGTTGCAGCAGCAGCGGCCGTTGTCGCGATAGCCGCTTCGGGAACAACAGCGCTATCGGTCGTCTCTTTGTTACTGCGCCGGAACAACAACAAAGCCAGCAGGAAGGCTAACAGAGCACCACCCGCCGCACCAATATAGAGACCAAACCGCTCAATGAGCGTCTTTTGGGCTGGCGCAACCGGCTCAGACTCAGCCTGAGCTGAATCGATAGGCAACATAGCCGGCTGATTTTTAGCCGACTCTAGCTCTGCCTGAAGCTCTGCGAGCTGTTCATCTTTAAGCTCTAATAAGCGCTGCAAACTCTCCATTTGCTGCGCCAATGCATCAACCCGGCCACTCAGCTCTTCGTTCTCTCGCTGAATCTGATCGACGGTTTCGAGCGCCGTTGCTAATTCAGCTTCCAGGTGCTGATTTTTTTCTAAAAGGCTTGCATCAGCCTGACTCATATCCACATCGGCCGCCTGATCTGAAACACGATTAACATCAGATACCTGATCAGGAGAAACTATTTTCAGCTGCCCTTGGGCCGAACTCGAAGCAACCTCATTGGTCTTTTTTTCTGATACCGCCTTATCTTGATTGGTATTCACAGATGTATCTAAGGGCTCAGCATTCAGCGGCGATGTAATGCCCTGCTTCCATTGCTGAGTCTGCCGCCAAAACTCTTCATTGGCCTGCTGACGACTGAGTGCGCGAACCTCATCCAACGAAGGCAGGTCCATAACCACACCCGCCCTCAGCTGATTAACATTATTGTTGCGAAATGCCTCAGGGTTTTTGCGCAACAGTGCCAACATCATCTGTGCTTCGGTTACCGAAGCTGTTGGCTTATGCAGTTTGGATATATCCCAGAGGGTATCGTTAACATCAACATACACCTGATTGTCACTCATGCGCGTGCGAATATTATTCACCGGCTGTTGTGGCGCTACGGTGGTCGTCGCAGGGCGCGGCGCCGTTCGTGGTGCAGTCGTTGCCGGCTGAACGACAACCGGAGGCGGTGTTGGATCATACACAGGCGGATCTAACAGCACCGTATACTCACGCACAAGACGACCACTAGGCCAATTCACTTCCAAGAGAAAGTTTAGAAAAGGTTCTTTAACCGGCGTAGATGAGGTGAGAATGATCATCCCCTGACCTGACGCACCAGGTTTCACCTCAAATTTAACATCAGAGAGAAACCGCAACCTTTCTATACCCGCTAAGGCAAAGTCATCTACGTTAGCCATTTTTGGCTGAACCTGTCGCGGATCGACCGATCGCATTTGCAACAGTTGAATCTCTGCTTTGAGGGGTTCGTTTAACGCTGATGTTATTCTGATTTCGCCGAGACCAAGCGCATGTGCAGTTGAACTCCCTATTGCACCTGCAATTGCCAAGCTGAGGGCTAATTTGCGCAGCATATTTTCGCTTCCTTAAATTCCCCGGGTTCTGATGATGACATAAAATCGTCAATATTCAGAAAGTTACATATCCACTAGTAATGACCAAAGTATTCATTAAAACCTATGTTTAATCAACAACCCAGAGCGGCCATGAATGACTAAACAACAGCAAGTTAAGCAAATTTTAGTCGCTAAATGTCACAAAACGACATCAACAACTCAGCAAATAATTTAACAATCTATTTTATTACAATAACTTATCATCACGTTTTAAACAAAAAATAAGTTAAACAAAAGAATATCATTGCGCTCAATTTCAATATTACTCGTTGCCATCTAATCAATCATCGCGTCAGTCGACCATCCAGATTCAAATTAAATTGATCTAAATCAGTAACCGAATGACAAAAAAAACCGGCCATATCAGCCGGTTATCTTTGTCTTAATGATGCTTAATCTTGCAACAAGATACGCAGCATGCGTCGCAATGGCTCAGCTGCGCCCCACAGCAATTGATCACCCACACTGAACGCGTTGAGATACTCATCACCCATATTCAGCTTACGCAAACGACCAACGGGCACACCGAGCGTACCGGTCACTTTTGCTGGCGTCAGGTCGCGCGCCGTCAGATCACGCTCATTCGGCACCACACTCACCCAATCATTAGCTTCAGCAATCATGGATTCAATCTCATCCATCGGTACATTTTGCTTCAGCTTGATGGTAAACGCCTGACTATGACAGCGCATCGCACCGATCCGTACACAGGTGCCATCGATTGGTACTGGATTATCACTCAGTCCCAAAATCTTGTTGGTTTCAGCATAGGCTTTCCACTCTTCTCGACTCTGACCGTTATCCAGTCGCGTATCGATCCAAGGAATCAGAGAACCTGCCAGCGGCACACCGAAGTTATCCGTCGGCATTGCCTCAGAACGAATGGTCGCTGCCACCTGACGATCGATATCCAGAATGGCGCTCGCAGGATTAGCCAGATCGGTAGCCACCGAATCTTTGATGACCCCCATTTGCGAAATCAACTCGCGCATATGACGAGCACCGCCACCGGATGCCGCTTGATATGTCATTGACGTCATCCACTCGATCAAACCGGCGCTGAACAATCCACCTAACCCCATCAGCATCAGTGAAACCGTACAGTTTCCGCCAACATAGGTTTTAACGCCGTTTGCCAAGCCATCTTTAATGACATTCATATTAACCGGATCAAGCACGATGATCGCATCATCATCCATGCGCAAGGAGGACGCTGCATCGATCCAGTAGCCATTCCAACCAGCACTGCGCAACGCACCATAAACCTGCTTCGTGTAGTCGCCGCCCTGACAAGAGATAATTGCATCCATTTGCTTTAATTCTTCAATGGATGTTGCATCTTTCAGTGCCGGAATCTCTTTACCAATATCGGGTCCGGGCTGACCTGCTTGGGACGTTGTAAAGAAGACCGGCTCTTCGATATGTGCGAAATCACCCTCTTCCATCATGCGCTGCATTAGCACAGAACCTACCATTCCGCGCCAACCTACAAAACCTACACGCTTCATCTACTCCACCAAAAACTTTGCGAGCCTGTTATCAGGCTTCTGAGAATAAAAACAACAAAACTGCCATCGACGGGATGGCAGCCTGTTATGACTCTTAATATTCGAGCCCATTAATTATGCAACACTTTAGTTACATAGACTATCTGAATCTGAGCATTTTATAACCAATCAAGGTGATAAAACGACGTTATGCCTGTAATGCGGCGATCACCGCATCACCCATTTCAGAAGTCGATACTTTCTGCATACCTTCAGACCAAATATCGCCAGTACGTAGATTCTGATCCAGTACCTGACTGACCGCCGCTTCAATACGATCAGCCGTTGCACCTGACGCCAGCGAGTATCGCAACATCATGGCGACAGACAAAATAGTCGCCAATGGGTTAGCCATATTTTGGCCAGCGATATCCGGTGCCGAACCGTGACAAGGCTCATACATCCCTTTACCATTCACATCTAAAGAGGCCGATGGCAGCATCCCGATAGAACCGGTTAACATAGCCGCCGCATCGGAAAGAATATCACCGAACATATTACCGGTAACCATCACATCAAACTGCTTCGGCGCGCGGACCAACTGCATGGCCGCATTATCGACATACATATGGCTTAACTCGACATCAGGGTATTCCTTAGCCAACTCTTCCATAATCTCACGCCACAGCACCGTCACTTCGAGTACATTCGCCTTATCAACCGAGCAAAGACGCTTATCACGGGCACGGGCAGCCTCAAAAGCCACTCGACCGATCCGGCGAATCTCATCTTCATCATAGACGTAGGTGTTATAACCTTCGCGAATGCCACCCTCTTTGACTCGCACACCACGGGGCTGACCAAAGTAAATACCGCCGGTTAGCTCACGCACAATCAGAATATCTAAACCGGACACGACCTCAGGCTTCAACGTTGACGCGTGTGCCAGTTGCGGATAGAGAATCGCTGGGCGCAAGTTACCAAACAAGCCTAAGTTAGAACGAATACCCAACAGGCCTTTCTCTGGACGAATCTGAAAATCTGGATTGGCATCCCATTTCGGTCCACCGACGGCTCCGAGCAGAATGGCATCCGCCGCATGCGCCGCCTCAAGAGTGGCCTCAGGCAAGGGAACGCCATCGGCATCGATAGCCGCCCCACCAACCCGCGCTTCTGTTAATTCAATCTCCAGCTTATCTTGCTGATTAACCAGTTCTAATACACGCCGAGCCTGAGCAACAATCTCAGGACCAATACCATCACCCGGCAGAATCAATACATTTTTAGACATTCTTCTCTTTCCTTTCATCGAGGCAGCTAAACAGCGTTAGCCGCCAGACATTCAATCCACTGCAGCCGACTTATTTAATCGCGTCAAATAACCACGGCGCTTGCTGTCGACGCTTCGCTTCGTAAGCGCGAATATCCGCCGCGCTCTGCAAGGTGATACCAATATCATCCAAGCCATTGAGCAAACAATGCTTGCGGAAACCATCGATACTGAAAGTCATCTCTTCACCGGAAGGCGTGATCACTAGCTGCCGCTCTAGATCGATACTCAATTGATAGCCATCGGTTTCAGCCGTTTCTTTAAATAGCTGATCGAGCTGCTCATCGCGCAATACAATCGGCAACAAACCGTTTTTAAAGCAGTTATTGTAAAAAATCTCAGCAAAACTCGGGGCGATAACACAGCGAAAACCGAAATCATCCAGCGCCCAAGGCGCATGTTCACGGCTCGAGCCACAACCGAAGTTTTCCCGTGCCAATAAAACACTCGCTCCTTGATAGCGAGGCTGATTAAGCACAAACTCAGTATTCAATGGTCGCCCTTCACAGGACTGATCAGGCTGACCTTCATCCAGATAACGCAATTCATCAAACAAGTTTTTACCGAAGCCCGAACGTTTAATCGACTTCAAAAACTGTTTTGGGATAATCATATCGGTATCGACATTAGCCCGATCCAACGGTGCAGCGATACCTGTGTGCAGTGTAAACTTATTCATCTCGCTCTCCCGATACCTTATTAAATCAACTCACGTACATCGATGAAATGACCTGTCACCGCTGCGGCGGCCGCCATCGCAGGGCTTACCAGATGGGTTCGACCACCAAATCCTTGTCGACCTTCAAAGTTACGATTCGAAGTAGACGCACAATGCTCACCATTACCCAACTTATCGGGATTCATTGCCAGACACATTGAGCAACCCGGTTCGCGCCATTCAAGGCCGGCCTCGATAAAGATTTTATCCAGCCCTTCCTGCTCCGCCTGCGTTTTCACTAACCCGGAACCCGGCACGACCAACGCTTGAATAATGTTATCTGCCACTTTACGACCTTTAACTACCTTGGCCGCATCACGCAGATCTTCGATACGTGAGTTAGTACAGGAGCCGATAAACACTCGATCTAACTGAATATCCGTAATTTTCTGATCCGCCGTTAGCCCCATATATTTCAGCGCACGATTGATACCATCGATTTTAACCGCATCTTTCTCGGCATCAGGGTTTGGCACCTGACCGGAGATACCCACCACCATTTCTGGAGAGGTGCCCCAAGTCACCTGAGGTTCAATATCGGCCGCATTGATCTCAACCACCGCATCAAACTCAGCATCGCTATCAGACACCAAATCGCGCCATTCAGTCACCGCCTGATCCCACTGATCACCTTTCGGCGCAAAGGGTCGACCCTCAAAGTAATCGACAGTAATCTGATCCACCGCCACTAAGCCCACTCGTGCACCCGCTTCGATCGCCATATTACAGACGGTCATCCGTCCTTCCATCGACATCGCACGGAAAACATCACCACCAAACTCAATCGCATAACCCGTACCACCTGCGGTACCGATCACGCCGATCACATGCAGCACCACATCTTTGGGTGTCACGCCTAAGCCGAGTTCGCCATCAACACGCACCAACATATTCTGCATCTTTTTGGTAATCAGACACTGAGTCGCTAATACGTGCTCAACTTCCGAGGTACCGATACCGTGCGCCAATGCGCCTAAAGCACCCAGTGTAGCCGTGTGCGAATCACCACAGACGGCGGTCGTGCCCGGCAGGATGGCCCCTTGCTCAGGCGCCATCACATGCACAATACCTTGTCGATGATCATTCATCTTGAACTCAAGAATACCGAACTCATCACAGTTAGCATCGAGGGTTTTAACCTGAATCTTGGAGACCGGATCAACGATCAGATCCACACCACCCGAACGCTCGGTCGTGGGTACGTTATGATCCGGTGTCGCAATATTGGCATCGATACGCCATGGCTGACGACCCGCCAACCGCAGCCCTTCAAACGCCTGAGGTGACGTCACTTCATGCAGTACTTGACGATCGATATAGATCAGCGCACTACCATCATCATTAGTCCGCACTAAATGCGAATCAAACAGTTTATCGTATAACGTTTTTCCAGCCATTGAAGCTCACCTCACTACGTCTTGTTAACCGGCGTATTGGTTGCCAGTTTTTATAGGCAGCCATCCTAATGCACGCGATAGCAGAAAACAAATTCATTATTTTTATAGTTTGCATTCCAAAAAGGAATAGATAGACTATCAGCAAACAGCTATGAGCCAACAGCCATGGACACCCACTCATTGCAAGCCTTTGTGGCGGTTGCCGAAACCGGCTCCTTCTCTCGTGCCGCCGAACAACTTTTTGTGTCGCAATCGGCCATGAGTAAACGCATTCTCATGCTCGAACAGCAACTCAATAATCGGTTATTTGATCGTATTGGCCGTACCGTTAACCTCACCGAAGCCGGACAGGCATTACTGCCTCGGGCGCATCGAATTTTACTCGAACTGGACGATGCTCGTCGTTCGCTGAGTAACTTAAGCGGCGATGTCAGCGGCACCTTATCTGTCGCTGCCAGTCATCATATCAGCCTGCACCGTCTACCCCCAATCTTGCGTCAGTACAGCGCCAAATTTCCCAAGGTTAAACTCGATCTACGCTTCGATGAATCCGAGATCGCCTATGACAATGTCCTCAAGGGTAACCTAGAGATCGCTTTAATAACCTTGGCACCACAACCGGATGCCAACATTCACTCTCGCACCATCTGGCACGACAAGCTCAACTATGTGGTCGCCACGGATCATCCACTGGCAACACTGCAGCGTGTCACACTGAAACAACTCGCCTGCTATCCCGCTATTCTGTCAGGCAGCGCCACTTTTACTCGACAATTGACAGAGCAACAATTTTCACAACTGTCTCTGCAACCCGATATCGCTATGTCGACCAACTATTTAGATACCATTCGCATGATGGTAGAGATCGGACTGGGCTGGTCTCTATTGCCGGAAACCATGACTGAAAAGAGTCTCCGCGTGCTCCCCGTTGATGCGCCGCCCGTCACCCGCGACTTAGGTTATATTACTCACAAAGAACGCACGCTGAGTAACGCCGCGCGTCATTTTCTACAACTTTTAGAGCAAGCCGCAGAAAAGAGTTCATAATCATCACCGGCTTGATTACTATATCGATAACGACATCGTCTAGGAATCGAGAATGACCGATAGTGCAGGCAGGGATAACTGGCTACAGGAACAACTACAACAGTGGCAGGAAATAGCGCAACAGCTGCCCTTGCAACCCGAACAGTGGCAAGCGTTTCTCGACAGTTTTCAAACCGGCTCCAGCACCGACTTCGCGGATCAGCAGGCAAGTCTATTGAATCTCATGACCCACCAATCTGAACAGTTCAGTCAGTTTGCAGCATCACTACTCAATAATCCGAGCACTAACCACGATCAACTCGTCGATCAACTGCAGGATTATATGCAACAGCAGTATAACGATTTACTCAGCCGCCAATGGAACCTGCCAGAACCCTTTACCAGCTTAACGAAGGATGCATTTCTCAACTCCGAGGCACTGGCACATGCCCCGTTGCGTGAATTACTCGAACAGCTAGCCAAAGCTCCTGAGATTGACAATGGCCCCTACAGCCCCTCTCAAGTGAGATTATTGGCACAAGCGGCGATTGATTTTCAAGATGCACTGCACGATTACCTGCAGCAGTATGAACACATATTTAAACAAACAGCTGCCGATCTAAAGCAGCTTCTAGATCAACCCAACACCGATATTGATAGTGTCAATGTATTACAGAATCTGTGGATAGAGTGTTATGAGAAAGCCTATCGCGATACGGTCTTCACCGATCAATATCAAACCTGTCACGGACGTATCAGCAACAGCCTGATGCGCATGCGTCAACTCGCCTTTAACTGCCGCGACAACAAACTTAAAGAGCTAGGCCTGGTGACGCGCGAAGAGCTCGATAGCACCATCCGTCAACAACATAAACTACGTAAACAGCTTCGCCGACAGCAACAAGAGATAGAAGAACTGCGTGCCCTCGTCCTCAGCCTCAAGTCTGAGCACGCGAAACCAAACGCTATATCACAAGGCAAAACGTGATGGGTGGTTTTAAATTTAAGCCGGAGAAGGTACTCACCGAACTGAGTCAGTTTAGTGAGCAGTTATTGCAAAGCGTCCATACCTTGCAGCAACTGGATGAGATACAGGTGGGACAGACACCTAAAGAGATCATCTATCGCGAGGACAAGCTGCAGTTATTTCATTATCAACGTGATGAAACCCATCAGACGCAACTCGGCAAACCCCTATTGATCTGCTATGCGCTGGTTAACCGGCCGTACATGGTTGACCTCGATCGACGACGCTCATTTATAAAACGACTGCTCGCGTTAGGCTTAGATATCTACCTGATTGACTGGGGCTATCCAGATGCCGCCGATCGCTACTTGGACATGGACGATTACATCAATGGCTATCTTGCCAACTGTGTCGATCAGGTGCTAAAAGATTCGGGACAGGATCAGCTCAATCTCCTCGGAATCTGTCAGGGCGGCACCCTGAGTTTATGCTATACCGCCCTGAATCCCGATAAAGTCAAAAACCTCATCACCATGGTCACGCCGGTCGACTTTAAAACGCCCGATAACATGCTCAGCCATCTAGCCCAACAGATTGATATCGATTTAGCCGTCAACACCTACGGCAATATCCCCGGCGCGATGCTCAACGATGCCTACAATGCGCTGATGCCGATGCGCCTAGGGCTACAAAAAAACCTTAACACCCCGCGTAAGCTACAAAACACCGCCTCCGCACTTAACTATTTAAGAATGGAAAAGTGGATCAACGATAGTCCTGATCAAGCCGGCGAAATGTTTCGTCAGTTTCTCACTAGCTTTTTTAAACAAAACAGCTTTATCAACAACACCACCGTCGTCGGTGATCGCTGCGTTGACCTACAACAGATCACGCAACCGTTACTCAATGTGTTTGGCAGCAGCGATCACCTCGTGCCGCCTTCCGCATCGCGGGCCTTAAAGGGACTGACTCGGAGCGAGGACTATCATGAATATGAAGTCGCATCGGGACATATTGGCGTCTTCGTATCGGAAAAATCACAATCGGAGGTCGCCCCTAAGCTGGCAAACTGGCTCAAGCAACACGAATAACGCGATCACTAACCGTTAATAATAAAAAATTCGCTTTTTTCCACTGGGTTTCTCATCTAAAATCCGGCTTTCTTTTGTCGTTAACAAAAAACCGCATGGTTTTAGCCGGAGTTTACGAAGTTGCCATCTAATGGGAAAATCAAACTGCAGGGGTTTAACAACCTCACCAAGAGTCTAAGTTTCTGCCTTTATGATATCTGTTATGCGCAGACGCCAAAGCAAAAAGCTGAGTACATCGAATATATCGATGAACAGTATAATGCCGACCGTCTGACCGAGATTCTGACAGAAGCTTGCGAGATTATTGGTGCAACCGTCTTGAATGTTGCTCGTCAAGACTACGAGCCTCAGGGTGCTAGCGTGACCATTCTGGTGGCAGAAGAGCCAATTAAAGATTCTGACAACGTCGATACCACCGAAAAACCGGGACCACTGCCTGAATCGGTGGTCGCTCACCTCGATAAAAGCCATATCTGTGTACACACCTACCCAGAAGCACACCCCGACGATGGCATCTGTACTTTCCGTGCCGATATTGAGGTCTCTACCTGTGGCATTATTTCGCCACTCAAAGCACTCAACTATCTGATTCATCAGTTAGACTCCGATATCGTTACCGTTGACTACCGCATCCGCGGCTTCACCCGCGACGTTAACGGCGTTAAGCATTATATCGATCACGATATTAACTCGATTCAAAACTTTATCAGCCAAGATATTCGCGATCAGTATCAATTGGTTGATGTGAACGTCTACCAAGAGAACATCTTTCACACCAAGATGATGCTCAATGATGTCGATCTCAACACTTACCTGTTTGGTACCACCACTGCCGACCTGACCGATCAAGAGATTGAAGAGATTACCGAACGTCTCTACAAAGAGATGTCAGAGATTTTCTACGGTCGCAATATGCCCGATATGAGCCGCAAGTAAGTTAGAAAAGGTCATTGCTCAAACGCCCCCTGCTCAGGGGGCTGCTCAGAGGGCCAAGTTAACAGACAGCTAACAACTGATTAGCGTAATAGTCATGACTCTTGCGCTTACCCCCTACCAACATCCCTGCGCTCGCAATTAAACAAACCCCGTAGGCTGATTCAGCATTGCCAATGCTTAATCCTACGATTTTACCCCAACAAACCTAACACTCGCCTCATAACGGTTTGAATGAGCATTGATAACGCTACGCCTTAATACCGATGTTTGTTTTGAGCTCTTCGTTCATGCCGGTAAACGATTATCGAGTAACATACCCATTGCACTGCAATAAACGAGTCAATACGACTGTAGTATTCAGCTAATACCCGCCTCTCCTTTCGAACTGCTACCTTGTGACAAACAACAATAATCAGCACGACCTAGGAGTTTGTTATGAGCCATAAAAAGATACTAATGATTACCGGTGATTTTACCGAAGACTATGAAACCATGGTGCCTTTCCAAACGCTGTTAGCCGTCGGCCACACTGTCGATGCGGTTTGCCCCGATAAGATTAGCGGCGACACCGTTGCCACCGCCATACACGATTTCGAAGGCGATCAGACCTATACCGAGAAACGGGGACATAACTTTACACTGAATGCGACCTTTGCCGACATCAACCCTACCGATTATGATGCGCTGATTATTCCCGGTGGTCGTGCACCGGAGTACCTGCGCCTGAACACCGATGTATTAGCGATGGTGCGCCACTTTTTCACTACCAACAAACCCGTTGCCGCCGTCTGTCACGGCGCGCAACTGCTGGCCGCCGCAGGTGTATTGCAGAATAAAAAATGCTCTGCCTACCCAGCCTGCATGCCTGAAATCAATCAATCCGGTGGCATCTTCGCCGAGATTGCCATTGATGCTGCGATCACCGATGGCAACCTGGTCACCGCCCCTGCTTGGCCGGCCCATCCAGCTTGGCTATCTCAGTTTATAGCCCTACTGAAATAGCCCAATCCCACGCTGAACGCTAAATGGCGATCTGCAAAGACCGCCGTTTTACGGCATACTGACGTAACACTTAGGGAAGGTGCGAATAAGTCAATTACGCCTCTGGCTTACAGAGAAGCTGGAGATCAAGGCAACAGTTACAGGCATACTGGTTGTACGTCGAAAAATGTTAACGCTGAGATCCCGTTTCTCTGAAAGCCCCGAAGGGCGGATATTAGAATGGTCATCTACTTTGTCAGCCAGCTTGAAAAGGTCTAGACATTTCGCTGCACTGGCTTTCGCGTATCTGACCATTCTAATGTCCGCAGAGAACATAACGGACTTATTCGCACCTTCCTTAGGCGACACAACATCGCAGAGAACAGCCGCAACAATACAATAATAAAAAATAGGAATTAACCCATGTGCAAACTATTTATTAAAGCGGACTCGACACTATGGAAAAGCAGCACTCGCTCGCTACGGATCGATGGCATGGTGACCAGCGTGCGCTTGGAAAATTATTTCTGGAGTACCCTCGAAGCGATTGCACGGCGCGATCAACTTAATATTCCGCAGATGCTCACCCGTCTCTATCATGAGTCGATTGATGCCGAACATGACCTAGGCAACTTTACCTCGTTTTTACGCGTCTGCTGTATGCGCTACCTGGCGCTTCAACTCGCCGGACAGATTCCATCTAATACGAATATTCCAATCCGCACGCTAGATGCGGATTCAATCCTCGCCAGTGAAGTTCAGAAACACCATTAAGCGCGTTATTAAACCCGACCCGACATCACAGAAAGGCTAAACACGGAGCATACAACTCGATAATTAACATCGTACGCGCTCAGAGAACAAGAATTTTAATCCACCCTCAAATCACCTCTTTGCGCGTCTATCAGCGTTTGCGTTGGTATTTCTCGGTCACTAAAAGTAAGTAAATGCTTCATGGATAGTCCTGTGATAATCCCTTGATCACCCCGTCAGAGCGCTATACGGCTAATGACCCCAAAAACAGAACTTGCTCACCAGTTAGACTATCCATCAAGCTGCAACACAAAAGCGATCCTCCCTATACGAATCATGACACCCCATTCTTTCCGCTCTTTAGCAATTGACACGCGTCGCTCTTTGATAGCCTAGCATCATCAGGCTAACATTAGCTTAGCTTATTTCTTTAATTAGCTTAAGCGACGTTTACAGAAAGCTGGAAGACTTTCTGTTATTTAGCGGCCCGGCTATACTGGTCGACGACGGAACATGCTCTAAGGATGAAACATCGCCCCCATAACGAACCTTAGAGCTGATAATAATAAAGAAGCTTCTTTCCAGCTGAGTGTTAACCACTATTACCGCTAGCCCAACACCCCTTGTCGGCATTCCATCGGGAAACAACCTTTATACTCTCGATGTATCTGATTTTTCCGATGACACAGTCACAACGATTTCACGGCATTCATTCTCCCTTACCAACGCAACCGACATGAGAATGTATTCGCCTGGGCTGAATGGATAGCATGGGATGATACGCTGCATGGCACATACTGACCCTAATGCATTCAAAATTGCCATGAACTTCGATTTCTGATCACGTTAAATCTTGCCAAATAAGCGATCTACTCTAGGTCGTTTTTGATTGATAAACGCGACCAAAGCTGCCTATTTTTCCCGCTCATCAGATAACCATTTAATAAAACTCTGTTTTGCATTTAACGCCTCATTAGGGTTGGGCTCTATGACATAGTATCCACTGTCAGAGCTTAAGCTGAATTCATTGAGACCGACAAGTAGCCCCCTGCTGATGAGATCGTCCACCAGCGTTGCCCAGCCTAACCCGATACCCTGTCCTGCAATAGCCGCCTGAATCAGTAACATATAATTATTAAAGGTTAACACCGGCTCTCCCGGCTGTATCTGACTGCGCCGCCCTTGAAAGTAACTTGCCCAATCAAACCAACCCTGACCGGCATCGGCCCCCAGCTTTAATAGCGGTAGGGTAGCCAGTTTTTTGTGGCTGACGACAGCTCCATACTGTTCGAGAAAGGCAGGACTACAGATGGGAAAAACAGTTTCATTAAACAGTTTAAATACGACGTCTCGGGGCGGCTGCGGCCCATCAAATACGATCGCTATATCGACATTTTGTCCTGAAAAGTCATATTGCCCCTGAGAAGTAATGATCCGCACATCAATATCTGGATGCAACTTACGAAACCTAGGTAAGCGCGGTAATAGCCAATAAGCGGCAAAAGCGAAATCAGTCGCGACATTTATAACCTGATGAGAACGACTTTTTTGCAACTTTTCCAGACAGCTCACAATTTCTTGAAAGCCCTGCTGCACGGCACCATAAAGGTATACACCCTCCTCTGTTAGCTCTACGCCTCTATAGATACGACGAAAGAGTGTTAACTCTAAACTATGCTCTAGCCCTTTAATTTGCTGGCTTACCGCAGACTGTGTGGACTTCAGTTCTTGAGCTGCACCGGTAAAGCTTTTATGTCTGGCTGCAGCTTCAAAGAAAAGCAAACTCTGAAGTGAAGGTAATCTTTCAGAAAGTATCATAAGACCAACTTATATTAGTCATTAATTTTCACCCTGTTTACACCGATATCAATTCTGTTAAAAATCTAGCTCATGCAATAACAAAAACGGTAACAGATACTTACCGAGATATGGAAGGTTTAAATAACATGAGTCAAAAGCAACCCAATATTTTATTCATCATGGCGGATCAGCTAGCAGCGCCAGTATTGTCAATGTACGGCGGTAAAACAGCTAAAACACCACACTTAGATGCATTAGCAGAAAAGGGGGTCGTGTTTAATTCAGCCTATTGCAACAGCCCTTTATGTGCTCCGAGTCGATATGTACTGATGACTGGACAACTCCCCAGTAAAATCGGCGCTTACGATAACGCTGCCGAATTTCCAGCCGATATTCCTACCTTTGCACACTACCTCCGTTCCTCTGGCTACCGCACTGCGCTATCCGGTAAGATGCACTTCTGCGGCCCAGATCAACTTCATGGCTTTGAAGACCGTCTGACTACCGATATTTATCCCGCTGACTATGGCTGGTTTCCTGACTGGGAGGACTTCGAAAGCCGTCCAACCTGGTATCACAACATGTCTTCGGTGACTCAAGCCGGCCCAACCCTACGTACCAATCAGCTGGACTTCGATGATGAGGTTGTCTTTCACGCAGAACGATACCTATTCGATCATGCCCGCGGTTCTGATGATCGCCCTTTCTGCTTGACTGTATCGATGACACACCCGCACGATCCCTATGCCATCCCTCAAGAATACTGGGACCGGTATACCGATGAAGAAATTGAACTACCTTCGTTCGAATTGCTACCAGAAGAACAGGACCCTCACTCTAAGCGTTTACTCCACGTCTATCAGATGGATCGAGAGAATATCTCTGATCAACAGATTCGTAATGCTCGACGCGCTTACTATGGAGCTATTAGCTATGTAGATGATCAGATAGGTAAGTTGATCAAAACCCTTGAAGAGACAGGCTTAAGCGATAATACCATTATCGTCTTCTCCGGAGACCATGGAGACATGCTCGGTGAACGTGGCTTGTGGTACAAAATGAGCTATTTTGAGTGGTCCGCACGGGTACCTATGCTGGTTTGTGCTCCCAAACATTTCGATGCTAAACGTGTCGATGCGTCTATCTCTACCATGGATCTATTGCCTACCTTCGCAGAACTCGCCAATCACGGCACCGCTCCCGACTACGCGATGCCTATTGATGGTCGTAGCTTGATGCCACACCTCACCGGTACTGAGGGACATGATGAAGTGATCGGGGAGTATATGGGCGAAGGTGTTATCGCACCGATGTTTATGATTCGTCGAGGCGATTACAAATATATCTGCAGTCAGCCCGATCCCGATCAGCTGTTCAACCTGAAAGATGACCCACAAGAACGCATCAACTTAGCAGAAGGAGCTGAGCACACAGAGCTTCTTAATGCATTCCGAACAGAAGCCAATGAACGCTGGAACTCTGATGCGATCACTCGCGATGTGATTATCAGCCAAAAGCGCCGTCGAATGATTGCCGCCGCTCATAAACAAGGCAAAGAGCCCAAATGGGATCATCAACCCATTTTTGATGCTAGCACTATGTATATGCGTAACAACATTGATCTCGATGACCTGGAAAAACGCGCGCGCTTCCCCCAAGTGAGCGACTAATACAAGAATCAACAACCCTAGAAAAGATGCACAACAAAATGCCCGCCCATCACAGCAGCATGTTGTGCACTCTCCCGATTAGCCATCGAAAGGAACGTTCTATGCTTAACACTCTTAAAAACACACTTATCACGACCCTTAGTCTATCCGCCTGTTTGTTGGCTATGAATGCTGCAGCCGCTGAACCAGAGCAATGCAACAACGTGCGTTTTACCGATCCCGGTTGGTCAGATATCAGCTCAACTAACGCCCTAGCCAGCACGGTACTAGAAGGCCTTGGGTATACAACAGAAATTAGCACGCTCGCCGTGCCTATCGGTTTTGAAGGCCTCAAAAATAAAGAGATTGATATCTTTTTAGGCAACTGGATGCCAGCGCAACAAAAATTTATCGATAAGTACGCCTCCCCCGGCGATATCGATGTTGTCGGCGACAACCTAACCGGTGCTAAATTCACACTGGCAGTTCCACGTTATGCCTATGAAGCGGGCGTCAAAGATTTTGCAGATCTGGTTAAGTTCAAGCATCAGTTTAAACAACGTATCTACGGTATCGAAGCCGGTGCCCCAGCTAATCAGTTACTACAGAAGATGATTGATAATGGCGATTTTGGCTTAACTGAGTGGCGATTGATTGAATCAGGTGAGCAAGGCGTCATGAGTCAGGTAAAACGTGAGATCAAGCGTCATCAGTTCATCGCTTTTCTTGGATGGGAACCTCACCCGATGAACGCCAATTTTGATATTGTCTACCTGACCGGCGGTGACAAGTACTTCGGCCCTGACTTTGGAGGCGCTAGCATTCAGACCCTCACTCGTAAAGGCTACCAAGCAGAGTGCGCCAATGTCGGTAAGTTTCTAGATAACTTGAAATTCAACCTAGCGATGGAAAATGAGATGATGGGCTTCATTATGATTGACGGCCTGTCTCCCGCTGCTGCGGCGCAAAAGTATATCAAACAAAATCCTGCCATTCTAAACGACTGGCTAGTAGGCGTTAAAACCCTGACAGGTGCAGAAGGCCTGATGGCAGTAAAGCAACACTTAAATCTATAAGCCGACGTGCAAATGACTACGGCTAGTCACACTCACCACACCCTTGCAATAATCGCCGCTGCGTAAGGTAGCGGTGAAGTATGAACCGCATCATGGTGCGCCGGTGATCCGCCAGGACTCATGCCCCAATATTGATGCGGTTTGCGTACTCACCGGTATCGACAGAATAAACAATCTCCGTCATCCCGCCACAAACAAGAAAAAACCCGCTAAGATTTTCGGGAATCTAGAGCGGGTTTTTGTTGAACATCATGATTAATTTTAACCGCCTGAAGCGACTTTATTTATCGTCTTTAGCGTTTTCGGCATCGTTGCTAGCCTTCTTTTCGGTGTGATCCTCACCTTCTGGCGGAGTAAAGATATTCCACATCGCCATATTTTGATCGGCAATTTTATTCATCATATTAAGCGGATTAGCCGCGCCGATCATATTCTGCATCTGCTCACGAATACGCTCCTGCTGATCGATAAAGGTGGCGATACTCTGCTCGAGATATTGACTCATCATCCCCTGCATACTATCGCCATAAAAGCGGATTAATTGCTGCAATACCTGATTAGTCAACAGCGTGCCATGGCCCAGCGCTTCCTGCTCGCTAATGATTTGCAAAAGAATGTTGCGGGTGAGATCTGCACCGGTTTTAGAGTCCTGTACCTGAAAACTCTCCTGATTGAGCACCAATTGTTTAACATCCTCTAAGGTGATGTAACAACTGCGCGATGTATCGTAAAGACGGCGGTTGGTGTATTTTCTGAGAATTCTCAAAATAGTGTCTCTCTACCTGTTCCGTTATTCGAGCAAACAACACGGTGCGCGGTTTAAGGCGTCCCTGCTATTTATTTTTTATCTGAACCTTTATGACCGCTGGTATAGCTGGTCATCAAATTTAACAGCATCTTTTGCATTGCATCCATCGAATCTAGCCCACTGTTCATGTAAGGCTTAAACAATGTCAAAGGATCATAACCCTCAACACCCGCATCCATGCGCTCCTGAATTTTATTCATCATCTCTTTCTGAAATGACTCGACATCCGGTAATCCCAATACTTTACGTAGTTCTTCCGGCGTCATATCGACATCTATTTTAAAATTCATCAGCCACCTACCTCAACCGGAATGGCACCGGCCTAAAACGGAGCAACAACGATTCAATTACTTAGCTACTAACCTAATACTATACCAACAACGACACAAAACAAATTTACCGATTCGTAACTGCACAATTTTCCGGTTTTATCCATACCACTGCGAAAAACAACGCCACCAAAATAGCCACCGCAGCCACGCCAAATGTTGCCGCAGCCCCCAGTGTTTGCCACATAAAACCACTGCATAACGCCCCTAATGCGCCCCCTGCACCAAAGCCTAAGCTACTAAACATCGCCTGTCCCTGACCGTGATTCGAGGGAGAGAAGTAATGATGTACCAGCGCAATACCGACCACATGCAACGCACCAAAGCTAACGGCATGTAACGTTTGCGCAAACAGCATTAAGGGCAGATTTTCTGGAATCAGGCCGATCAGCAGCCAGCGCAATCCACTTAACAGCAGGCTGATTATCATCAATGTTCGCAACCCCAACCCACCAATCAGCTTGGGCATGACAATAAAGATAATGACTTCAGCAATAACACCGACCGACCAAAGCATACCGATCTCGGTACGACTATAGCCAAGACTATCCAGCAACACAGAGTAGAAGGTATAGTAAGGCCCATGACTAAATTGAACTAACAAACAGATAACAAAAAACACCAACACCTGAGGGCGTAACAACTGCTGTAAAAAGCCACTCTCCCCTACTTGATGCGGCTGCTTTTCGCCAGAGACACAGAGGGACGATAACCAGATCATCACCATCAATCCCAACATTATCCACGGCAGCATCCGAATACTCAGCCAATCCAGCAAGCCACCGATACCCATGACCGCGACAATAAAGCCAACCGAGCCCCATAAGCGAATACGGCTATATAGCTCTTCACGCCCCTTCAGATGCGTTAACGTTAAGACTTCAAACTGAGGCAAAACGGCGTTCCAAAAAAAGCTAAAGCCCGCCATCACCATCGCGATACCCAGCGCGCTTTCCTGCCAGAAAATCAACATAAACATCAGGCAGGTAAAGAATGCACCATAGCGCACAATACGTAAGCGTTGACCACTATGATCCGCTAACCAACCCCAGAGATTCGGCGCCACAATGCGTGAGGCCATTAAAATCGCCATCAATCCACCAATCGTTTGCGCATCAAAATCAAACGACTGCAGATAGAGGCTCCAATATGGCACCAGCGCCCCGAGTAACGAAAAGTAGAAAAAGTAAAAGCCTGATAAGCGACTGTAGGTATTCATTGCATTACCGCGTCAATACGCCTCCTGCTTGACAATAACCGTCCAGCGTAAACGCGATAGCGATGGCAGACAGTAGAAACAAAAATCCACCGACTTATGCAACCGATGGATTTTCGCATCGAGATGGCCGGATTGACCGGCGCTACTCGTCGACAGCTCAAAGCCTTGCAGATTAGGCGTCGCCTAACTTCTCAAGAATATACTGCGGCAGAGCAAAGCTTCCGACATGGATTTGCGGATTGTAGTAACGCGTTTTAACGCCACTCATTTTAAAGCGCTCGGCAATTTGTTCAACATCGAGTTGCCGTGTAGCGGCATCATCACAACCCCAAGCAAAGGTCATTGCACCGCCAATATAGGTTGGCACGGCCGCCGTGTAGAAAGTTTGATCTTTAAAATAGGGACTCAAACGTTGACGCGTCGTGACCACTTCTTCCGGCTGCATATAGACCACACCGTTCTGCGCAACGAAGATACCACCATTGTTCAAGCAGCGCTTACAGCCTTCATAGAAGCGACTGCTAAACAGCACCTCACCGGGTCCAACCGGATCGGTACAATCCGAGATAATGACATCATATTTTTCATCGGTCTGACAGACATAGTCAATGCCATCAGCAATAACAATGTTGGCCCGTGGATTATCGAATGCTCCTTGAGAATGATTCGGCAGATGCTCAACACACATATCGATCACCGCTTGATCAATCTCAACCTGAGTCACACTCTCAACCGATTGATGCTTCAACACTTCGCGCAGCATACCGCCATCGCCACCGCCGATGATCAACACCTTTTTAGCATTGCCATGGGCCATCAATGGCACGTGCGTAAGCATCTCGTGGTAGATAAACTCATCTTTCTCTGTGGTTTGAATAATGCCATCTAATGCCATTACCGTACCGAATTGAGGGTTGCGGAAAATAATCAGATGCCAAGAATCTGTTTGTTGTTCAAACAGCACTTCTTGCACATCAAACGCCTGTCCGTAACCATCATAAAGCGTCTCTTTATAGACTGTCATCGTGAATCCACCACTAAAGACGACTCTGTCGTCATCATTAAAAATACTTACTCACTCAAGCCCCGTAACGGATCACACCCCCCGCGGCTTAAGAAACATTCGAATGCGGGATTTTAACCTTTTAACACCGGCGTTTCACAGACCACATCGGCATTTTGTGCCCGATGCCGTAGCAGATGATCCATCAGCACAATCGCCATCATCGCCTCGGCTATCGGTGTCGCACGAATACCAACACAAGGATCATGTCGACCTTGTGTCACCACCTCAATAGATTCTCCTCGGCTATTAATACTCTGCCCAGCGAGACGCAGGCTGGAGGTTGGCTTCAACGCGATATGTGCGGTGATCTCCTGTCCGGTAGAAATACCTCCGAGAATGCCACCGGCATGGTTAGAGAGGAAGCCTTCTGGGGTCATCTCATCACGGTGTTCCGTGCCCTTCTGTTCGACACAGGCAAAGCCATCACCGATCTCAACGCCTTTGACCGCATTGATGCTCATCAGCGCATGGGCCAATTCCGCATCGAGACGATCAAAAATAGGTTCGCCTAATCCCACCGGCACGCCGGTCGCTGAGACTGAAATCTTAGCGCCCACTGAGTTACCCTCTTTACGCAGGGCATCCATATACGCTTCCATCTCGGCGACTTTATCGATATCGGGACAGAAAAATGCATTTTGCTCGACCTGATCCCAATCAAAGGCATCGATCTTAATCGGCCCTAACTGTGATAGATAACCTTTGACCGTTACCCCTTTCTGGGCTAAAAATTGCTTCGCGACGGCGCCTGCCGCTACTCGCATCGCCGTTTCACGGGCCGATGAACGCCCCCCACCGCGATAATCACGAAAGCCATATTTATGGGTATAAACATAATCGGCATGCGCGGGACGAAAGGTCTCTTCGATGTTGGCGTAATCTTTTGAACGTTGATCGGTATTTTCAATCAACAAACCGATCGGTGTACCGGTCGTTTTACCCTCAAACACACCCGACAGTATTTTCACCTCATCGGCTTCACGACGTTGAGTTGTGTGTCGTGAGGTGCCCGGTTTACGGCGATCAAGATCACGCTGTAGATCGGCTTCTGTCAACGCAATCCCCGGAGGACAACCATCGATAATACAGCCCAGCGCGGGGCCATGGCTTTCGCCGAAAGTAGTGACCGTAAAAAGCTTACCGTAGGTGTTTCCTGACATCGTCTGTTCCCGATTTTAAAGCAAAAAATTTAGCGCATTATACCCTAGTCATTCAGACTGTGCTGCAATACTGTCGCACCTCTACTGCGGTCAACAGAAACACCCCATTACCGCCTTGCGCTAGCTCTAGCCAAGTAAAAGGTATGTGTGGATACTGCTGCTGCAGATGTACCTCGCTATTACCCACTTCAATCACTAACAAGCCGTCCTCGGTCAAAAATTGCGCCGCCTGACGCAAGATCTGCTTAGTGATATCTAAACCATCCGGTCCCGAGCCTAATGCCAGATCCGGCTCGTGCTGATATTCATCCGGCATACTGGCCAGATCATCCCTATCGACATACGGTGGATTACTGACAATCAGATCATAAGTGCGCCCGGTTAAGGCGCTGAATAGATCGCTTTCGATCGCCGTGACCCGCTCATCCAGCTCATGCCGTTTGATGTTTCGCCGTGCAACGTCAAGTGCATCCGCGGAGATATCCGCCAAATCCACCTCAGCCTCTTCAAAGGCATAGGCGCAGACAATACCGATGCAGCCGCTACCGGTGCACAGATCCAAAATCCGCTCGACCGGGCCTTCCCGAAGCCAAGGGCTAAATTGTTGTTCAATCAACTCTTGAATCGGTGAGCGGGGAATCAATACCCGCTCATCAACATAGAACGGCATACCGGCATACCAAGCCTCACCGATGATATACGGTAAAGGGCGACGCTGAATCACGCGTTGCTCGAGAAAATCTAATACCCGTCGTTTCTCATCGCCGGTAAGCCGCGCATCTAGGAGTTCTGGATTGCTATTCCAGGGCAGATGCAACGCGCCAAGCACTAATTGCACCGCTTCATCCCAGGGATTATCGGTACCATGACCATAATAGAGGTCGTGTTCATAGAAACGACTCATGCTAAAACGGACAAAATCACGTATGGTATGCAGTTCTTTCAGGGTCTGTGCTTGATTGATGGTCATATCTAGATGGATAATTCGTCAGATTGAGGCCTGCTTTATTACAGGCCGTGTATGTTAATGAATAATGTTTGCGAACGCTATGTCTGAAAACGATCTGCCTAACCAACGGCACCAAAATACAGCCACCCAGACGACTGAGGGTAGCGATGAAATTGATTTCTCCGCCGTGATGCAGGGGGTCGCTCGGATAAAAAGTGATCGCGCCGATCTACGCGGCTCACCAAAAAAGCTAAAACTCGCGGATGATGAAACCAGTCGCTATAAACGGCAGATGGCGGTGCGCGATGAAGAACTCGTGGTCGATGGCCTGAATTCAGAAGTCACGCAACTCGTTGAAACCGATGATGAGCTGATTTTTGCCTCCCCCGGCGTACAACTCAAACTGATGAAACGACTCAAGCAGGGACATATTCCTTGGGACGCAGGACTCGACCTACATGGCTTTACCTTGGATGACGCTCGCACAGAGCTCGGCAGCTTTATTCGTGAATGCAGTATTCGTCAACTTCGCTGTGTCAAAGTCATTCACGGTAAATCAAACAGCGTTGAGGGTCAGCACGCCTTGATGAAATCCTATGTTAACGACTGGCTGCGACAGATGCATCCGGTCATCGCGTTTACATCCGCTCAGCCGAAAGATGGCGGTACCGGTGCGCTTTATGTGTTACTCAAACGCGCCAAATAAGCCATAATTACATGTAAATAGTGGCGAGAGTCTTTACCTCTGAGCACTATTCACGTAAGTTAGCACACTTTTTAACGGCCCTGTCATAATGACCGCTCCAGCGATGGTGTGATTAGGTGTTTGACAGAGATCAGACAGCCCAAAACAGGATTACACACTGTAATGGAAAAAGAATTTGCCAGCATTATCGAGCAACTGGGTGAAGATATCACTCGAGAAGGTTTGATCGATACTCCTAAACGCGCCGCTAAAGCGATGAAATTTCTCACCCAAGGCTATGAGCAAAGCCTCGATGAAGTGATTAATGGCGCACTCTTCCCGACTGAAAACAGCGAAATGGTTATCGTTAAAGATATCGAGCTGTATTCCATGTGTGAACACCATATGCTGCCGTTCATCGGCAAATGCCATGTCGGCTACATCCCAAAGGGACAAGTTATCGGTCTCTCTAAAATTGCCCGTATCGTCGATATGTTTGCTCGCCGTCTGCAAATTCAAGAAAACATGACCAAACAGATCGCCGATGCCATCATGCAAGCCACCGGCGCCGAGGGTGTTGGCGTAGTCGTTGAAGCACGACATATGTGCATGATGATGCGCGGCGTCGAAAAGCAGAATAGCAGTATGAAGACCTCGATGATGCTTGGCTCATTTCGTCAGAATCAACCCACCCGTAGCGAGTTTCTCTCACTAATTAACTGATCGGCAGCATAAAGCCGGTCAAACCGCCGGCTTTACCTTATCAGCATCGATCAGTAAGCCCCTTAACACCCTCTGAGTCATTCACGAGCGGTAGCATTAGCGCGCATTGGATAGCCATCCACGATTTTAGCCACACAGCGCTATTGCGTCATCATAGGCCCTATTAACACAGAGCCTTATTAACACAGACCTATCAACATAGAACGCTTATTGACATAGAGCCCTATTGATCACCATTATAATCACGCTGACTGCAGAGACCCACCAGCACAGCGTTGCCGGCATCGCACTATCTCTGTCGCAGATAGCCTATGTCGACAGTTGCCCGTACCAACAGACATCACTGATGAGCCGCGTCAGCTAGTTGAGAAAATAAGCCGTGTGATAAAGCTAGGCTAAGCCGATAAGGCTTAGCCTCTGGAGTTTAATGTTGAAAGCTAGGAATTAACGCAGGTATACCCGGTAACATACCGACTGCCGCCATAACGGTTGTTAGCAGAATAAACATACAGCCCGGTATAATCCAGCGCGTCATCTTGGTGAGATCAGCACTACGCTCTTTACAGCCAACTAAACCAAGGTTATCAATCAGCATCGTCAGCGACCAACCAAAAGCAGGGTTAACCAGTGCCGATGCGAATACGACGATGGCGGCTGATTGTGTTGTTTTACCTTCACGGGTCATCTCCATACCCGCTTCGAGTAACGGAATAAACACCCCTACGACTAACGCAACGCACAGCACGGGTTGCCAGATCGCCAAGTCCATTGGGTAGCCCCATAGACCCGCCACGATACAAAACAGTGCGGTTAATAAAGCACCGGCCGGAATCGGACGCTTAGCGATCGCCGCCGGTACGATATAAGTCCCCCATGACGAAGCAAAGTTAGCGCCACCCAGCAAAGAACCAAAGGTTTGACGAATCGACGCACTGGTCATGGTATCGTCAATATTCATTTGTACCTTTTCCGTGCGCTCCGGATAACTAATTTTTTGAAAGACTTGATGCCCTAAGAAATCCGGAGACCACATTGCCACCGCTAAAATAGCGAAAGGCAGCACGACGACAAAACTTTCTACGGTTGGCAGACCCAGCATCCAACCTGAATTTTCACCCCACCAATACATAGGATTTAGATTAGGTAAGCCTGGACCGGTTTTAAACTCAAAAGGCGCCCCCATCGCAAAAGCTAAGGTACCACCCAGTAAACAACTCAGCGGTACGGCTAACCAACGCTTTCGCCAATGCTCTAGCAACGCATACAATAGAATCGTACATAGAATGACGACGAAAGGAATGTGCGTCATGCCAATATCGTCACCCCAAGCAAGCAGCTTTTTAATCTGCGACATGGTGCCGACGAACCCAAGATAGAGTAATAATCCACCGCAAACCCCTTTACTCGTTAGGTTTGCCAGCATGCTCCCGCCTTTACTGATGGCCAGCATCAAACCAAATGCCCCGATGAGCAGTCCAAATGCCATCGGGTGACCGCCTGCCGCCACCACGATAGGAATCAAAGGAATCAACGGGCCATGCGTACCCGCTAAGTTAGCCGTGGGCAGGAGAAAGCCCGAAAAAATAATAATAAAGAACGCCGCGATGAGTAATTCATAGCGCACGTTTTCTAATATAAAACTTTCATCCAACCCAAGTGGTGCGGCAAAGGTGGCGGCAATAGCACCCACCATCACCACTTTACCAATGGTACCCGCCATTGCGGGGATACTGTCTTCTAACTCAAACCGATAATCTTTAAAAGGCAGATTAGGCCGCCAGCGCTTCGGCGCCATGATCTGCAATTCGTGCTCTAAATACTCTTCTCGTGTATTGAACGCTGAACTCGGCCGATGCTGCTGCTCATAATTCAGTTCATTTTCATTATTGGGTGGCACTGATCGTTGGTCATGTGTGGAGTTAGACATATTGCCCATGACGATTCCTTTGATTACTAGCTTAAAAGTGATGTTGCATTAATTGTGGGCTATCCTATCGCAATGCAGCACATCTAACTAAGCGACAATAGTCCCATACGGCTTAATCAGTTAGCCATCATCTCGCCACCATTCAGGCCCGATAATCAACTGACTGACGCCAACATAGCTAGCACAAAAAAGATCTAACAACCGCGTTATAGATAACTCGATTTAACGCTAAGCTTTACTCTGGATCTTAGCTTTGGGCTCAACGCTGTTAAGTCATTTCTTCAACATCACCGCGATACTGATGAACTGACATCCACCCTCTACAGGCTAAAATGTCGCCTAAGCAAGACAACTATCGGCACTGATCGCGTGGAGCCGGCTATCAATACAAGCGCTCGTTAACTAAAACTTGAGACTCAGACCTGTGAGAAGCAGCAATAAAACCATTAAAATTCAAGTAGATAGATATTTTTTAGAAAAACTTTCAGAAAAAATTATTTTTTTATGAACTTTACTCGCGGAAGCGTCTCTAAATTAATACATCAACATGATTGGTTACACCCGAACTGCTCGACGGAACCCCTTCCCGCCGAGCAGTTTTTTTTGGGCTGTAAGTGATCGCTACAGATGACCGATAAACTTTTCCCCGCAGCGCTAAAATAAATGACTTTAGGCTGAACTTTATCTGAACATTGCTCTCTATATCGTTACATCAACATAATATGCAGCACCCGAACTGCCCGGTGGACCCCCTTCCCACCGGGCAGTTTTTTTTATCGCCGCTTTTCCTTGTCTCAACAGAGAATCTAAGCAGAGATCGCGTAACGGTATAGCAACAATGATCCTCTATTTGCTATGCTAAGCATCACCGCGCGGCATAGAGCTGTTTGAAACGCTCGTCCCGCCGTTCACTTCATGCCAACACCCTATATAGCGATCTATCCTTAATCATGAGCAAATACTGGAGCCCGGCTATCAATCAACTGACCCCCTATGTTCCGGGAGAGCAGCCAAAAGTTGATAACCTGATAAAGCTAAATACCAATGAAAACCCTTATCCACCATCACCGAAGGTGGCCGAGGCGATCAATAACTACCCCAAAGATCGCCTCCGCTTATACTGCGATCCCGATGCCACGGCACTGAAACAGTCCCTAGCCGATCATTTCCAGTTAAACTACCAGAATATTTTTGTTGGTAATGGCTCTGATGAAGTACTCGCTTTAGCTTTTATGGCGTTTTTCCGTCAAGACAAACCTCTACTGCTGCCAGAAACGACCTATAGTTTTTACGATGTCTATTGCAACCTATACGACATCGACTACCGTCAAATTCCACTGACCGAGCAGTTTGAAATTGATTTCTCCGCCTATGAACAAGCCAACGGCGGTATCATCTTTGCCAACCCGAATGCTCCTACCGGTCGATTAACCCCGTTAGAGACCATCGAGGCATTACTGCAGAAAAATACCGAATCACTGGTTATTGTCGATGAAGCCTATATCGATTTTGGCGGCACATCTGCGGTCGAATTAACACGTCGATATGACAATGTACTGATTATTCAGACCTTCTCAAAATCTCGCAGCCTAGCCGGCTTGAGAATTGGCTTTGCTCTCGGTCATGAAGATTTAATCGCGGGACTTGAACGGGTCAAAAACTCATTTAATTCATACCCATTAGACAGTATTGCCATTGCTGGCGCGGTGGCTGCCTTGGAAGATATCGAATACTTCGAAAAAACCACGCAAAAAATAATCGAGTGCCGCGAATGGAGTAGTCATGCACTTGAGCAGCTTGGATTTGAAGTCATTCCATCAAAAACAAACTTCGTGTTTACCCGCCACCGCTCACTCAGTGGCGCAGAACTGATGCAGTACTTGCGGCATAACAATCTGCTAGTGAGGCACTTCAGTAAGCCCGGCATCGATAACTTCTTACGCATCACTATCGGCACATTTGCTGAGATGAACAGCCTGATAGAAACGCTCAAGCAACACCCTAATATCTAATTTTCAGGGTTTCAAATGCAGAAAAAAGCAGCTAACTATGGCTGCTTTTTTCGCCATTGTTGCTCAAGCCCGTCGTTAATGTTCCCTGTATTCACTTATCAGGCGTGCAAGCGATGACTTAGGCGCGTGTTACTCAGTCTCACTACCTGCAATATTACTGCCCCCTTTCTGAATCGCTCGTTGTAAATTGCTCTCCGTTCGTTCGAACATCGCTTCAGCGCTATCCTCTTCGCCTATCAACGTGGCCACGCCGATACTCACCGTAAAGTTCACATCACTACCTAAATGCTGTTCTGACAGATCTGTCACACGGTTACGCACCCGCTCAGCCGTTAATATACCTTGTTCCGCATTGGTTTCGGGTAACAAGATAGCGAAGCAGTCTTCCCCCACCCGCGCCAAAAAATCCGCCGTGCGCTTGAGACTGTTGAGCGTCTCCGCTAGCCGTTGCAGCAACTGATCACCGGCGTCCCAGCCCTGCTCTTTATTAATGCGCTGCAGTTGATCAATCTTGACCAGCATCAAACTACAGGTCCAATCATAACGCACCGCTTGCGCTATCGATTGCGCCAACACCGGCATAAGCGCTCGACGATTATACATACCCGTCAGTAAGTCTCGCTGAACCTGTGGGTTAACTCGCTGCACCTCTTTACGGCGGCTAATATCTTCTATTCGACACACCACACTCGGCTCATCACCGGCGGAAGGAGCCATGCGAACTTCAACCCAACAGCTATTTACCATGCCCTGTTGTTGTAGATAGCTAATCTCTTTTGGGTCAAATAAGACTTCTTTAACAACCAACTGATTCAAACTGAGAGACTGCTCAATCATTCCTTGTAATAACGATGCCAAGGACTGCGGAAAAATATCGCTCAAGCTTTTATCGATCAAGGCCTCACTCCCGCCTCTCGATAACACGGAACCCGTATGCGAAGAGAAAATGATTTTTCCTTGCTGGCTCAAAATCAGCACATCTTCAGACAATACATTGAGCAATGCATCAATGCGGGCTTGAAGAATTTGATTTCTATTCATGCACAACTCCACTGACAAACTGTGTAAAGGTTAACTTATAGCATAGTCAAGCATTTGATCTAAAGGGAAGCGGCCTATTATTGCTATATAAATCAATATTCAATAAGCAAAAAACCCGCCGAAGCGGGTTTTTCAAATGCAGAAATCAATCATCAGCCATTGATGATCAGATACAGTAGCATTTCAATGGAGGAAAGCCATTAAACTCAACAGAGCTATAACTTGTGGTATACGCGCCGGTTGAAAACCAGTAAAGCCGATCACCAATTTGCAACGATAACGGCATCTCATACTTAAAGTTTTCGTACATAATATCCATACTGTCACAGGTAGGGCCGGCCAAGACAACCTCTTCGCCCTCGCCCTCACGCTCGGTTTCCAAGGGGAACTTAATCGCCTCACCCAAGGTTTCGATCAGTCCATTAAACAGCCCGACATCAGTATAAACCCAACGATTTAACGCAGTATGAGACTTACGCGAAATCAGCACGACCTCACTCACCAGCAAGCCGCTATCACCCACCAAAGAGCGCCCCGGTTCAAGAATAATCTGCGGCGGATTATCGCCAAAGTCTTCCTTCAGGTAACGAGTAATCTCTTCACAATAAACAGAAAAATCGTTGGCTTTGGTCAGGTATTGAGCTGGAAAACCGCCACCCATATTGATCAAGCGTAGCTGAATGGCATATTCACTGCGCAGCCGCTCGAAGATAACTTTAACTTTCGCAATAGCCGCATCCCAAACATCAATTAGCCGCTGCTGCGAGCCAACATGAAAAGAAATACCGTAAGGCTCAAGCTTTAGTTTCTTAGCCAATACAGCCAGATCAATCGCCATATCCGGGTTACAGCCGAACTTACGTGATAATGGCCAGTCCGCACCTTCGGCGCCCTCTGTTTGAATACGAATATACACCCGAGAGCCTGGGGCATACTCAGCAATATTTTTCAGGTCTTCTTCAGAATCGGTGGCGAACAAACGCACACCCTTCTCATAAAAGTAACGAATATCTTCACGTTTCTTAATCGTGTTGCCATAGCTGATGCGGTCAGGCGTTACGTTGTGTGATAGCACTTGATCGAGTTCATAAATAGAAGCGATATCAAAGCTTGAGCCTAGTTCAGCCAACAATCCCACTATTTGTGGGTGCGGATTCGCCTTCACCGCGTAATAGATAGAGGCAAAATCAAATCCATTTTTCAATTCATGATATTTTTCTGCAATGGTTTGCAAATCAATTAACTGAAATGGCGTCTGATGCTGATCGGCCACTTTTTTCAAGCGAGCCCATTTTTCAGCAGAGATATGATCCGGCAATTTCATCACTATTTTTACCTATACTCCTGCCGGTTTTTCCGGCAAAAAAGTGGAGCCATCTAACTCCATGAGAAAACGCGGAGTATAGTTTAAACCAACACGCTGTAAAGCTAATTTTAAGCGTCAAATCAAATTAATTTCTGCCTTAGAATCAAATGATCAGATCGCGACCCTGCGTTATAATTTTTTCGATCTCAGCAAAGGATTTCGCCTCGGCCATGACATCAAATCCAACCTTCAACTTACGTGAAACATCACTCGCAGAGATAATGCCTCGAATACGTTTAACCCCTAACTCAGACTCATCCACCACCAACAAATGCTGATCGCCGATGTTTTTCAAGGTCAACATAATATCCCCAACCCGTGAATGACTAATCTGATCAAATGTCAGCGAACGCAAATATTCTTTATGCAACATAATATGGCTGACTAATACCTCATCCCGCGTCACACCATGGTTTTGCATATAGACAACAACTTTATGACCGGCAATATCTTGCGCACTAATCACACCGACAAATTTACCTGCTGGGGTCGTAACAAAGAGCATTCGCACATGTTCGCTCTTCATGCGCTCTAAAGCATGATCGACCGACACACCTTCGGTCACCATCACCGGCATCACTTGACTAAAGTCAGTGATCACCTCAATGGCTGGATTATTCACGCTGAATGTCTTTTGTTTATGTTCAGGGGTGAGTAAATGCTGGATGTCACAATTGTCCTGCAAACGTAACGGATAGAATTCTTCAAACACAGGCATCTCCAGTTTTATTTTTATAATATGCCTACAGCATAGTGCGGTTTGTCACTTAACTGCCAGTTTTTTAATCCTTTAATCATTAACAGTCCGACTCGACATCAGCACCAAAACCGCCATAGCAAGCAACGAGAGTCGATAATCAGCTGACACATTCAAGCCTGCAGGGTTATCCCAGAACGGCCCGCTTGCCTCTTTAAGCGCTTCGCTACGCGTCGAGCCGATATCTTTCGGCGCCAGCGTATTCCGCTGACTTAATCAGCGCCTGCTGATATAGGTTTGCCGGTATTGTTTTAAGGAAGGTGCGAATAAGTCAATTACGCCTCTGGCTGACAAAGTAGATGACCATTCTAATGTCCGCAGAGAACATAACAGACTTATTCGCACCTTCCCTTATTGATTGGTAATGGCACTATCGAATCACGGCCTAAATCGGGCTATTACGTGCGACTACGGCAGGCACCGCCCGAATGACCTACGACAAGTAATCCAGCCTCTCAACCGCTGGTGGTTGCACAATGGCAGAAGCTGCAGTACATGATCAACGAGTATGGTAATCAGGCAGCCACCAAGCTCAGATTCGCACTGCCAGACACTCAAGTAGCAACGCTAAAGCCGTTAACACGGTTGCGTGTCAGAACTTAGTCGAAATGCCCACTGTCGGATACTCGATTATGAATGCGTGATGGTAGATTTCGGCTGCCGTGTTCATCCTGCCATGGAAAAAGCAATTACAACCTTAGGCCAACTGTGTAAAAAGATGCTATCGGATGCGCTATTACTCAGCGCTACGGAGCTTGCCTCAGGGAAGTATCAGCGCCTTATAAGGCAAGCCCCACATGAAAACATCTCATGATATTTACCCCACAGAGATGTTTTTTTGACTACACTCATTGATATGTCAAAAAGACAGTCTGTTAAGCAACAGACTGTGTGTTTATCACGACAATCAAAGGGGATTTAAATGTGGATGGATATAATCTGGAATCACGCGTCAAAAGCCTCGAGGTACTGACCTCACTGCTACTCGCCATAACCAGCAACATGCAACAGGGTTCGCCAGCCCCCTTAGAAACACTCAAAAACCTGCTTAATGCTCACCCAGATATAATGACTGACGATTTACTCAATTACATGGAAGAACTCGAGAACACAGCCAAATTGCTACAACAACGACATTAACCTAGGCATCGCTTAAAAGCCGCGTTAGGTTATCGTCATGAAGGCACAAACCCTCGCTCATGCCAATCTCAAACTACTGCGGCGATAATGATTTATCGCCCCAGTAAGTCTCACGCCACTGCAGGCGTGCGTTATCAGACTGAAAGGTCCACAGTAACAGGCGACTCTGCTTTTGTCCTTGCGTCATCGCTACTACCTTAACGCGTCTAGCGCCTGCATTTTTTAAAGCCCCTTTTAATTGAGGGATATGCGTTTCTTTCGACACCAGACAGCTAAATAGATAACACTGAGCGGCGACATCTTTGCTCTGCGTTATGATTCTCTTAATAAAGGCTAACTCCCCACCGGGACACCAAAGTTCATTACTCTGACCGCCAAAATTGAGTTTAACGCTATCGGCGGGCTGCCCCAGATGACGTAATTTACGACGGTTAGCCGCTTCAGTCTCTTGCGCCGAGCCATGAAAAGGCGGATTGCACAGGGTAAAATCAAATCGATCTGATGGTTTAATCACACCCTTGAAAATAAGTTTAGCATCCGCCTGTAAACGGCAAGTGAGCTGCCCTTTGAGTGCAGTATTGGCCTCGGCAATCAGGTTTGCGGTGTTCACCGATACCGGATCAATATCGGTACCGACAAATTGCCAACCATAAGTACGATTACCAATCAGCGGATAGATACAGTTGGCTCCAACACCGATATCCAAGCCTTGAATCATTCGGCCTTCAGGAACGACACCGCCGTTATCCGCCGCCAGTTCATCCGCTAAATAATGAATATAGTCAGCTCGCCCTGGAATTGGCGGACACAGATAACCGGCGGGGATATCCCAAAACTGTATCCCATAGTGCTGCATTAACAGGGCTTTATTCAATGCTTTAACCGCTACGGGATCATGAAAATCGATGGTCTGATCGCCTCGACGGCTAACCACCACACAGGGTTTTAATTCAGCACACAGCTGACAGAGGGCGTCAAAGTCATAGCGCCCCTGATGCGGATTGCGAGGATGTAGCTGAGCGGCGGGCCGCTGCTGCCCATGACGCGGTGATTTAACCATCATAAAAAGAACCCTGCGGTGAAAACAGAGCATTGTATCCTAAGTGAAGCAAGATGAGGTGGCCTAAATCAAGCCAATAGCCCGCTTTTAACGAATCTCCAGATAAGGCAACCAGCGTTTGCTCAGATCGGCCGTCTCAATATCAAATTCACCGATAGGCGGCACACTGAGATCTGCCGGCGGAGCAGCCAACAAATTCAGGTCGAGCGCCTGAGCAATACCGCTTAGGCGATTATCGGTTAGTTGCAGTTTATAGTAGATACCATGCCAAAAATTGGCGCCAAACGCTTCAGGTCGTTTAAACATAAACAGGAGATCATGTTCTAACCAACGAAAATCATTGTCGCTGATGATTCTAGGCTGAGCATAAGGATAGGGAATAAAGCACCATAATTCGGGTCCTTCGAGACACTTCATCTCTTTCATGGAAAGAAAGTAATCTTTAAACAGATGCTCATCTAAGGTTATTTGATAAGCAAACTGATCATCGTCAAGCGCGTGAAAAACAACACCCCCGATACGTTTTTCGGTGCCATCAATCTGTTGTAAATAAATCCCTTTTTCCCCCTGACTCAAGCTTGAGGCCCACCCCGAGGCCGCTGGATAAAACAACATCGCTGACACGATTAAACAGAAAAATAACTTGTGCATCACAGACTCCTCTCTTTATTGTTCAGTTTAGAAGCCTGACCCCAGCGCTGTATGATACTTCAGTACCGTTTTACCTCATGATAGCGCTGCAGTTTAGGCATAATATCGATACAATGCGCTCACAGTGACGGCTCAAGACCGTCAGGCACCCTGCCAAGACAATAACTAACAACGCGGCTAAAGAGATCAAATGAATACGGATTATCTAAAAGGATTTTTACTGACCTCCCTAGGCGTGTTGATCCTGAGTTTTGATGCTCTACTGATTCGATTAATTGAAGTAGAATCATTCAGCCTGTTATTCTGGCGTGGGCTACTAATGAGCGTTATGGTGGCACTATGGTGCCGCTACCGCTATCCCGGCAAGCCACTCTTTTATCGTGATTGGGCGAGCCTACGCTCAATGCTCTTTTTCAGTATCAGCTCGATCCTATTTGTCACCGCGATTCACCATACCACGGTAGCCAACGTACTCGTCATTATCAGTGCGCAACCCCTGTTTGCCGCGATTATCGCTCGCCTGTTTATTGGCGAACGTTCGGCGCCTATCACCTGGCTGGCAATCGCTATTTCGATGTTAGGTATTGGCTGGGTGATGAAAGATTCATGGTCGAGCCCAAACTTACAAGGCGATCTGATGGCGCTTTTATGCGGCATCATGCTGGCGGCTAAATTTGTCAATGATCGCTCCGTCAAACATCGGGATATGACCCCAGCCCTCATTACATCGGGGTTGTTAGTCAGTCTGATCAGTCTGTTTAATGCCTCGCCGTTGGCACTTTCTGGCTCCGATTGGGGTTGGATGTTACTGCTGTGTATCGTTATCGTTCCCATTGCCTTCGTACTCATCACTATAGGACCAACGCGGATATCCGCCGCGGAAGTCGGTATGCTCATGCTACTCGAAACCGCTTGTGGACCGCTGCTCGTCTGGTTGTTTTTGAACGAAGTTCCCAGCCGCGCCGCCTTAGAAGGCGGCGGATTAGTCATTACCACGCTACTCATTCACGGCTATCTTCAGTGGCGACGCTAAGGAAGGTGCGAATAAGTCAATTACGCCTCTGGCTGACAGAGAAGCTGGAGATCAAGGCAACAGTTACAGGCATTCTGGTTGTATGTCGAAAAATGTTAACGCTGAGATCTTGCTTCTCTGAAAGCCCCGAAGGGAGAACATAACGGACTTATTCGCACCTTCGCTAATGTATCGATAGCCATACGCTAAAAAAAACATTTGCATCAAACGTCCTGAATAGTAAGAATGAACCCAATACTAGTTTAGATATTAAGAATTAAAATATATGCGTGAATTTGAAGACTCTTTACCTCTACAGCTATTGAAAGCCCGTGAAACCACCATGGCTCTTTTTCGTCCGTTACTGCAGGAAAACAATGTCACCGAGCAGCAATGGCGTGTACTCAGGGCACTCAAGGCGTATCACGAGTTAGAATCCAAACAACTCGCCGAACACTGCTGCATTCTAAGTCCAAGCCTCACCGGCATCATCAAGCGCTTGGAACAGCAAGGCTATATCAAGCGAAAGAAGTCTGATGAAGATCAACGTCGTACACTCCTGAGCCTTACTGATAAAGCACTCAACCTGTTTGAACGATTAAGCCCGCATATTGAAGAACAGTATCAAGCATTTACCAAGCGCTATGGCGAAGAAAAAATGGCACAGCTCACCCTATTACTGAAACAACTCACCGAACTCAAAGTGTGATTGCAGACGGCCTAGATGATGCTCGTCCCCTTGTCCATAGTCGATTCATTCACTGTCGACGTTGGATGAATAGGCTTAGCACGACCAATGAGCCTAGCGAAACCAGCTCTCACTCAGTATAAAAGTGGAGAGCCTATCACCAAGATAGCCATATTCGAGTCTGACACGCATTCACAGCTAACCACTCAGCACGGCTTTTAAGCTATACTGCGCCCTTCTCTCCTTTGACGAGCGGCCCGAGCCCCTATGCCATTTTCAAACCTTGGATTATCCGATCCAATCTGCCAAGCGCTGCAAACATTGGGGTATACCGCCCCTACGCCTATTCAGCAACAAGCAATGCCTCTTATTTTGTCGGGTAAAGATCTCATTGCTACCGCGCAAACCGGCACCGGTAAGACTGGGGCATTTATCCTGCCGATCCTCGAACGCTTCAATCAAGCAGGTAACTTACGCGGCAAACGCATCCGAGCATTGGTGCTCACCCCGACACGGGAGCTCGCCATACAAGTGGCGGATAACGTTGCCGCTTATAGTCAACATCTAAATATTACATCAATGGCGGTTTATGGCGGCGTTGATGCTGAGCCACAAAAACAACGCCTCATCGAAGGCATTGATATTTTAGTGGCGACACCGGGACGACTCCTCGATCTGGCCCATCAGCGTGCGCTACATTTTGATGCGCTAGAAGTATTGGTGTTAGATGAAGCAGATCGGATGGTGGATATGGGGTTTGTTGATGATATCAATAAGATCATTGAGCGTTTACCCAGCGTGCGACAAAACCTGCTATTTTCAGCCACCATGAGCGATAAGGTTCGCGAGCTTGCTGAGAATTTTGCTGATAGCCAAGTAGCCACTCCCGCGGTTGAGATATCGGTGTCGCCCAAAACGCAAGCCGCTACGACCATCCAACAGTGGTTAATCAGCGTCGATAAGGACACCAAGTCGGCCTTGTTGAGTCATCTAATCAAGACTGAGCAATGGGATCAGGCGCTCATCTTCATCGAAAAAAAGCACGCGGCAGCTAAACTGGTTGTTCAGCTTGCTAAACGCGGCATTGTGGCAGAAGCGATTCATGGCGATCGCAGCCAAGCGATGCGGGAAAAGATTTTAGCGGATTTCAAATCAGGAAAACTTAAATACTTAGTCGCCACTGGGGTTGCGGCACGCGGCTTAGATATTGGCGAGTTGAGTCGCGTGGTGAATTACGATCTACCGTTTAAACCGGAAGATTATATTCATCGTATCGGCCGAACCGGCCGTGCGGGCGCCACGGGCGAAGCGATCTCTTTTGTCGCCTTCGGTGATTTTAAAAACCTTTGCGCCATCGAAAGCCGCTTAGATCATCTGATCGAACGAAAACAGATTGACGGTTTTCCCGTGAGAAAAACGGTACCTATTTCTGTCTTAAATTTTGTTCGCACAAGCAAGCCACCCATGCCTAAAACGCCATCGAATAAACCTTCGAGGACTCGGGCTAAAGCACCCAATAAAAAATCATCTAGCGATAAAGACGAAAACAGACCCAACAAACATATCTGGGGTTAAGTAAGGAAGGTGCGAATAAATCAATTACGCCTCTGGCTTTCGCGTATCTGGCCATTCTAATGTCCGCAGAGAACATAGCGGACTTATTCGCACCTTCCCTAGAATCGACAAACAGTTACAAAAGCCAAAGAGCATAAACGGCTCTTAGCTGCATGAAGAAAAAAGACTGATGTTTAAGGCATCACTCTTTTCAATTTGCGCATTTCGTCATGATCGACCCTCCAACTTTTCAGGAGAATTAGATTGAGGTCAATCATTAACGTTTTCTTACCCTCCCCTGACAAAGCATCGACAATGACGAGAAGGTATTCAGGACTTTGCAGAGCAGCTACTCAGGCCATCGAGTATAGCGTCTTAAATTCGTGGGGATACCACAGGCTTTGACTCCTTTACTGCGAAGCCCTTGCCATTCGCTAGTCGTTAACATTTAATAACGACTTAAATCGCTATGGATGGTGACCTTCCTACAGAGGACTTTCACCTCATTAGTTCATGCCCATGCTGGGCGTACACAAGTAGCTTCACCGGAAAGAATAATTTTTCTGGTGAGTTAGGCGCTATATGTCTTTAAACCACAGGCAATGGAGGGAGTTCGATGACTGTTCATTTAGGTTCTTGTCTGTGTGGAACCGTGAGCTTTACGATAAAAGGAGAGTTTGACAGTTTTTATTTCTGCCACTGTCATCACTGCCAAAAGGATACTGGGTCGGCTCATTCGGCAAACCTATTCTCACAGTCCGCCAAATTGGTCTGGCAGTCGGGCTCTGATGCAGTGACTTCCTTTACGCTTCCTGATACTCGTCACAATAAAAGTTTTTGTAAGCTCTGTGGTTCAGCACTGCCAAGTACTCAGGTCGCAGGCTTACTCATCGTACCCGCAGGGTGTCTGGACACTGAAATCTCTATGTTGCCAACAGCGCAGATTTTTTCATCCAGCAAAGCAGATTGGAATGGGGAGTTAGGGGAAGTGCCAGAGTTCGAGGGGCTGCCAGATTGAGCCACCATCACATATCCAGCGGCTGTTGGCGGACGTACCTACGCTGCGTTTCGGCACGCCGCAAAGCCAAGCGATACCCACTAAGCTAAATTTAATTGAATCACTTTTTGATGAATGGTAGCCTTAATCCATGCAAACAAATCATAGTTATTATTTAATCTCAGTCTCATGGTGGCGTTCTATTTTATAGAGCGGCGCTGAATCATATTTATTCAAAGCCGTCGGAAGACGCTTATGAATAACATTATTTATGTCTCCGACGGTACAATTTAGGAGCCATATTATGCACAATCAAAAAAAAATCATCACACAAGAAAAAATATTAACCGGGGATAGAGCAACAGGACAGCTACACCTAGGACATTTTGTTGGTTCGCTTCAGCAACGAGTAAAATTACAACATGAGTATGAACAAACAGTTTTAGTTGCTGATTTACAAGGCTTAACTGATAACGGTCATAACCCTCATAAAGTATCGTCAAATATTTTGAATGTAGTCGCTGATTATTTGGCTGTGGGTATTGATCCGCTAAAAACAACTATTTGTTTGCAGTCAGCTATTCCCGCTCTAGCTGAATTAACAATGTATTACTCAAATCTAGTCTCTGTTGCTAGGTTACAGAGAAATCCAACTGTAAAAAATGAAATTTCAGCTAAATCATTTGGTCGTTCAATTCCAACGGGCTTTTTAACATACCCAATTAGCCAAGCCGCAGATATTACTGCATTTAGAGCAACTTTAATTCCTGTTGGTGATGATCAATTACCTATGATTGAGCAAACCAATGAGATCGTAAGAAAACTCAATCATATTGCACAGGATGATATTCTCGTGGAGTGTCGACCATTGCTAAGTAAAATGCCTCGCCTACCAAGTACCGATGGTAAATGTAAAATGTCAAAATCTATGGGCAACTGTATTCTCTTGAGCGCGACTGACAAAGACATTTCAAAGGCTGTAAAGTCTATGTATACAGATCCTAATCATCTAAAAATTGAAGATCCCGGACAAGTTAGTGGTAATGTTGTTTTCACATATTTAGATGCATTCCACCCAGATTCAACGTTTATTGATGAGTTAAAGGTGAGGTATCAAAACGGTGGTTTAGGCGATGGTACAACCAAAAAAATTCTTGAAGAGTGCTTACAAAATACATTAAAACCAATTAGAGAACGTAGAGATGTTTTTATGTCAGATAAAGCTCAATTAATAGATATTCTTCGAATGGGTAGCCAAAAGTCGCAAGAGGAATCAAATCAAGTGTTAAATAACGTTAAGCGTGCACTTGGTCTTAACTTATTTAATTAGTAAATAATCAATACGCTGGGTATAACAAGTTCAAATACTTTCGCTGCACTGGCTTTCGCGTATCTGGCCATTCTAATGTCCGCAGAGAACATAACGGACTTATTCGCACCTTCCCTAACTGAGGCCTTAAAAACTGCATCTTTTCAGGTCTTTAACTGAGGCGTTAATGTCCGCTTTGTGTCGAAAGCGGACTTTTTTCATTTTACATCCAGGCGATGAGCCTCGTTTTCGGCCTCGAGCAAATAATGATTCAGCCATTCACGCAAACAACAAAAAGGGAAATGGCTTTGGGCTTTTCTATCAGCGAATGTCGCCCACGCGCTTACTCATTCGCCATCGCCTTCAACAGCTCCCCGTTGCTGGGATATGTCTCTAATAATTCAACCAAACGACGGGCTCCTTCTATCGGTTTGAGGTTGGTCAATGAGCGGCGTAACGTGCGAATGTTAGCGATATCTTTAGCATCTAATAATAGCTCTTCCCGCCGAGTGCTACTTTTAGCGATATCCAAGGCGGGGAAAATACGCCGACTGGCCGTCTCTCGTGATAGCACAACTTCCATATTACCGGTACCTTTGAACTCCTCGTAGATCACCTGATCCATACGACTACCGGTATCCACGAGGATGGTTGCCAAAATCGTCAGTGAACCACCGTTTTCGATTTTTCTCGCGGCACCGAATAGCTTACGCGGTATTTCTAATGCGCGCGCATCGACGCCGCCCGACATCGTGCGACCACTACTTTTTTGCTCGGCATTATGAACCCGAGACAGCCGGGTGAGTGAGTCAATGACGATCATCACGTCATGACCCTCACCGGCTTCCCGACGCGCCTTATTCAGCAACTCATTCGCCACGCGCACATGCTGAGCATAACTTTCATCCGACGATGAGGCATGCACTTCGGCGGTCACACTGCGCTTAAAGTCGGTCACCTCTTCCGGCCGTTCATCAATCAGTAACGCATACAGTTTGATCGCGGGATAAGCGCTAGCGACCGACTGACAAACATGCTTTAGCAAGGTTGATTTACCCGACCCCGGCGGTGCCACCACCAAGCCTCTCTGCCCCATACCAATCGGGCTAATTAAATCCATCGCTCGCATGGATAGCTGAGAAGATCCCGCTTCGAGTCGAATACAGGGGCTCGGATGAATAGCCACCCCATTTAAAAAACGCTTTTGTGGATCAGTTTCAAGCGGACTATCGCTTAACTGATTCGCAGGCTTATCTCTTTTAACCTTTAAACTTAATGTTTTTCTTGTCATGGTATCGGTTTATCACTCTACGAATAAGGTCTTTTAAGGGGATTAACGGCTTCAATATCAAGCGCTTGATATCGCTCATCATTGCCTGACAGAGCGTTAACTTCTGCGGCCGTTAAGCAACGCCAGTCACCGAGATCGACATCTAAACATAAGCAACCAATTTGCTGACGATGTAAGGCCTTAACCCGATTACCCATCGCGGCAAACATACGCTTGACCTGATGAAAGCGTCCCTCCGTCAGGGTTAAACGCACATGATAAGGATCGATAATCACTAAAGCCGCGGGGCGTGTTAATTGTGTTTCGCCTTGCAGTCGTATGCCAGCCTGAAAGCGTTGTACCGCTTCCGGCTTAATTGGCCGAGATAGCACCACTTCATACACTTTCTCACAGCGGTAGTTAGGGGAAGTGAGCCGATAAGACCAATGTCCATCATCGGTTACTAACACCAGTCCGGTAGTATCAGCATCCAAACGCCCAGCGATGTGCAGTTCTTCGATACGCTCCACCCCTAAGAGGTTAAGTGCAGAGGGATAGTGTTCATCAATATTCGAACAGATCATCTCAGCCGGCTTATTTAATAGATAATAGCGAAAAGGTCTGGGCGTTAAGACGCCACCATCGAGCGTCACGCTATTATTGATATGCACTTGTTGCGTCGCACATGAAGCCAGTTGACCATTAACCTTGACTCGTTGCGCTTTAATCAAGGCAACCACATCAGCTAAAGCATAATCGCTGCTTTTACAGATAAATTTATCTAAACGCATAACATCAATGCTGACTGACCTGTTTTGTATGGGTCATCATAAACAAAAAAAGAGCGCCGCAGCACTCTTTAGTGGAAATTAATAACCGCGATCTCGGCGATACAGATCTATAAGATTACAGCGTCAAATCACGCTGACTGGCCTTGATAAACTCTTTTTTCAGGTCATCAAAGGTGTGTACCGCGGGAAACTGAGGGAACTCATCGATCACATTCGCAGGCGCATGAAAAAGCACACCCGCTTCCGCTTGACTAAGCATGGTCGTGTCGTTGTAGGAATCACCGGCGGCAATAACCCGATAGTTTAACAACTGAAATGCCCGCACTGACTGACGCTTAGGGTCTTTTTGCCGCAAGGTATAATCGGTAATCCGCCCCGTTTCATCCACTTCCAACTTGTGACACAGCAAGGTTGGATAACCGAGCTGCTTCATCAATGGTGCGGCAAATTCGTAAAAGGTATCCGACAGAATCACCACTTGAAAACGTTCACGCAACCAATCGATAAATTCCCGCGCACCTTCCAAAGGAGACAGACGATCGATAGTGGCTTGAATCTGTGGCAAGGTTAAGCCATGCTCGTCGAGGATACGCAGTCGTTGCTTCATCAGCACATCATAATCGGGAATATCACGGGTTGTCGCTTTAAGTTCTTCTATTCCGGTTTCTTCGGCAAAAGCGATCCAAATCTCAGGGATCAATACACCTTCTAGGTCAAGACATGCGAGTTCCACAAGCGACTCCTCAATATTGGTAAATACGAATCGAATGATACCCACTGATTCGCGATATGTGCGCCGATTTTACCCGATTGATCGTCTGTTGCAACGACTGCATAGCGTTCAACGATATTCAACGCCATTGAAGCATCGCTTCACCGAAGAGAAGTAGTCGACATCGATAGCAGCGCCATCAAACCCCTGACACTTAAGTGTGCGGCGAAGAAGCGTGCAACAGAACAACTGATTCAGCCGTCCAAAACAACGCTTCGGCGAGATCGATAGTCCATCAAGGCAATAGCATGTATGCTTACACCCTCTTTACGAAAAACAAAACCTCATGCCGCTAACGTCAATACAATTTTACCCACATGTTCCTTTGCCAAAAATTGTGCTTGTGCCGCCGCGATATCCGCTAATGGAAACGTCTGCGCCACCATCGGCTGAACTTTTTCTTGCTCAATACAGCGAATTAAATTCTGAAAAACCTCGGTGCCTAATACGGTACAACCAAAAAAGCTAAGATCTTTGAGATACAAAGTTCTGATATCCAGCTCGACTATCGGCCCCCCAATCGCTCCCGATACCGCATATCGGCTACCGGGTTTTAATACCTGTAGAAATTGGGACCACTGCGGCCCTGCCACGAGATCAATCACGACATCAACACTGTTGTCCGACAACACCTCAAGTAGATCCGCATCCCGAGGAATCACCTGATCGGCACCCAATGCTAGCAACGACTGATATTTACTCGGGCTGGTTATTGCAATGACATAGGCCCCGCGGGCCTTTGCCAACTGCACCGCGGCCGATCCTACTCCACCAGATGCACCGGAGATCAACACTCGATCCTGTGGGCCAACGTGCGTTCGACTGAGCATATTTTCAGCGGTGGAGTATGAACACGGAAACGACGCTAATTCAATATCGGTTAGCGGGCTATTCACAGCATGAGCATGTCGAGCAGCAACCACCGTATAGTCGGCAAAGCCGCCATCGCATTCAGAACCATAATACCCAGGTGTACTTAATAGCTGACCGTCGATCTCGCGTAAACAAGGCTCAATCAACACACGCTCACCAAGACGTGCTGATGACACATTTTCGCCCACCGCCACAATATAGCCACAAACATCTGCGCCCTGAATCAAAGGCAAACGTAAAGCATTACCTGTCCAGCTGGCATCGGCACTTTTATCATCGTCTTCCGCACTGCTTTGTTTTGAGTACCAACCGATGCGAGTATTGATATCGGTATTGTTAACCCCTGCGGCAGCAACACGAATCAACACGTCATTAGCCGATGGTGTTGGCACCGCTAGTGTCTCACTGTATTGCAACATTTCAGGTCCACCATGACCGATTAATTGCACTGCGCGCATAGTTTCAGGAATCGTTTCGTTGGTTAATGTAGTCTTCATGAGGGCTATCCTTTTTGCAGTGTTAGTAGTATTTGTTGAGCGGCGGTAATGGCTTCTCGCCCCAACATTGGCCAAGCACTCGCGATACCTTCGTGTAAGATAAAGATGGGGGTCGCTAGATCGTCTCGCAAACTCTGTTCGCCCAAGAACACACGCACAGCCGCTTTATGTTGCTGCACAATACAGCTTATCGCTGCGTTATCAGGAAAAGCCGCCATCGCATTCACCGATAAACAGCCATGTGGCGCATATGCCGACATCCACTCTTCCAGCCGATCAAAAATATGAACTACTGATTCAATCCCTTTGCCTGGCGCATCTTGCAGTAGAAAAGACAGATAGCGCTGATGACGATGCTCCAGCGCTGCAACCACCATGGCTTCTTTAGAGGGATAATGTTTATACAACGTTCGCAGGCTGACATGACACGCCGTTTTTAACTGCGCCACGCTAGGTTCAGCAAATCCATACTGACTGAATGCCTGTTCGAGACTCGCTGCAATCTGTTCTTTAAGCATAAATCCTCACAGGTAGAATGTTTAATCTACCTATAGAGTAGAATGAACACTCTACTCTGTCAAGCATCAATAAACCTCAATGAACTGACTTAGGGAAGGTGCGAATAAGTCAATTACGCCTCTGGCTTTCGCGTATCTGGCCATTCTAATGTTCGCAGAGAACATAACGACTTATTCGCACCTTCCTTACCTTAAACCGGCGGATGAAACAGTAATCAAACTAACTCAGCAGTGAAATTGATAGACTGAATGAGTGGGCTGTATTGCAGAGCTGAATAGATAGACTGAATTGATGTGCTGAACTGATAGACTGAATTGATGTGCTGAACTGACAGACTGAACTGATAGACTGAATTGATACGCTGAACTGATAGGTTGAACTGACAGACTGATGATGCGCTAAACTGATAGGTTGAACTGACAGGCTGTACGAACATCGTCCACAACACCCGCGATAAAACAGCGATTCAGGAAGACCTCTACTTCTTACCTTCCCAAACCCCAAACAGCATACGAGTTAGGCTGCAGACGAGTCAGCGCCTGCAACCACAAACTCAACTTTTATATTTGGGTATCGCCCCTTCAATACCCACCTCTAACCGAGGGCGGTCGGCCTCAACGGCCGTCAATGCCTCTGTTTCCTGCATGGTATTCATACAACGCAGTGTCAAATCCTGATATTGACGGGTGCCCGCGGACTTCCAATCAATCTCTTTATCGGTTAATTCTTTAATAATACGCGCAGGCGAACCCGCCACTAACGTCCGAGCGGGCACCTCCATTTTCGCTTTCACAAATGACATCGCCGCGACAATTGACGACTCTCCGATGGTCGCTCCATCCATAATCACAGAGTTCATACCCACCAATGCATTTTTACCGATCACACAACCATGTAAGACGGCCCCGTGACCAATATGACCATCCTCTTCAACCACAGTATCGGTGCCCGGAAAGCCGTGCATAACGCAGGTATCCTGCAAATTGGCTCCCTGCTTTAATTCCAACCGACCAAAATCACCTCGCAAGCAAGCGCCTGGGCCAACATAGCAACCGGGGCCAACAATCACATCGCCAATCAGTACCGCTGTTGGATGTACAAACGCAGTCGGATCGATCACCGGCGTAATTCCATCGATAGAATAGACTTTCATAATATAAGATCCATTTTCTAATTGAATATCGGTATAAAGGCTATTCTAACGCATTCAAAAATACAGGAATACCCTTATGCTAATTATTTAAGTGATCTCATTAACATGTCACTGCGTGACGACTATTAGACCGCAAGCGACATCAAACCAATACCCTAGCCGGTGCTGATTGATAAACACCAAAACGGCACCCAGGACAGATACCCCTGTCAGTTTTTCTCTACGGCTTTGCTAGTCCCGTGCTATTTATACCCCGCGCATTCGTTCAGGCGAAAGTCGGATTTAATATCAGGATTCACCTGCGCTTCATGCGGCAACACTCAAGCAGCAACTTAGCGATAGTGACCATAGCCAAACCACATACTAGGGTATATCCTTATCAGCGTTTACCTTGTTGCCGGCGTTGCTTTCAGCTGAAAATAAAGCACTTATACCCGGCGTTTAAGTGAGGCTTACGGCCTCTGTTATGCGGAGTATCTCTATGTTGATCTACCCCAATTCATCCTGTTTGCTAGTCGTTGATATTCAAGAAAAACTCGCCCCAGCGATCGATGAAGGAGAGGCTGTAATCGCCAATGTTCGCTGGCTTGCTGAAGTCGCCAAACTAGCCAGTGTGCCAATACTCACCACCGAGCAATATCCAAAAGGACTAGGCCCCACGGTTGAACAACTCCGTGATGTGTTGCCGCAGGAAGGTTTTATGGAGAAAATGCATTTCTCTTGTATGGCAGAGCCAAACTGTAACGAGAAGATTAACGGCCTAAAACCTAATCAGGTGATTATTGTAGGGATGGAAGCGCACGTCTGTGTTTTGCAAACCGCCATTCAAATTAAACAGCAAGCACGAGAGGTGTATGTGGTTGCCGATGCTGTATCATCGCGTAATCCTGCCGATAAAGCGATGGCACTGGAACGGATGCGCCACTGTGGTATCCACATCGTCACTAAAGAGATGGTTGGCTTCGAATGGATTCAAACATCAGGCACCGATCAATTTAGAGAGTTTAGTCAAAACTATCTACGCTAATCGCTAATTAAAACCATGCTATCGGTAGATGTTGCTTGGAAAGCACGATATCGACGGTTTTTATGCCATCAATACCCAGCAGGAGCCTCTGGCGCCTGCTATCGATTCGCTCAATGAGTGTTACTCTCGCATCACGCATAATTAACCGTATCATGTAGCAGGCTATTTTAGTTTTCCTCGATACTACTGACGAAACCTGGCGGTTTAACCACCATTAAATCGGCCTGCAGTTCATCTAAAATCCGCTCAATAGTGCTGCCCACCAAGATTCTATCAATCAGTCCACGGGTCACCCCGCCGACAACGAGAATATCAATATGTGCCTCATCGACATATTCAAGTATTGCCCGATGGGCTTCTTTTTCTTTCACCGTGACGGCGGGATTATCCGTGGTTAAACCATAAGGTTTGAGTAGTTTCGATAACGCTTCGATATGCATCGTTCTAACGGTATGCTGCATCTGCTCGAAATCGAGTACTAGGTGCTCATCAAAAATAACCGAATGCGGCAAGACGCTGTAGCTATGCATCACTTTCAGATCGCCCTCTAAGGCATGCACCATCCGCCGCGCCCATGCCAATATTCGGTGATCTAACGCCGCCGCACGGTCACACTCATGCAAGGGATCCACCGCCGCCGCGACATGCCCACCATCGGACCATACCTTCTGTTTGACTAATAACAACGGTACGGGGCACTCCCGAATCAACTGCCAATCCGATTGATCGAATAGATAGTGACCCAAGCGGCTATGCTGTTTAATCTGATGCAATACAATATCAGGAGCAAAACGTAGCGCTTTGCGCACCACCGCTTCGGCCGGATGACGTTGCCAACAAACATCCATATCGATATCGATATTGAGTTGCTTAAATGGCAAGGTTAACGGCTCTAACTCAGCTTCCACATGACGTTGATAGGCCTGTTCTGCTTTACTGAGCGAGGCTTGATCAAACAGATAACTTTGCCGCAATGCAGCGTTATAACAGCAACAAAATAACTCGACCTTGGCACCACTACCCTCCGCCAGACGAAGGGCTTTTTCCAATAACAGTTCAGCATCAGCGCCCTGCTCAATGTTCACCAAAATTTTGCTGATATCCACGGTAAAATCTCCTGAGTGGTTATATTTCTAGCATGCGTCAGACCGCTTAGTTTGCCAACTCTAATCATTGACATAACACAAACAAAACAACCTTAAGCATAGCTAAGGAAGGTGTGAATAAGTCAATTACGCCTCTGGCTTACAGAGAACCGGGAGTTCAAGGCAACAGTTACAGGCATACTGGTTGTATGTCGAAAAATGTTAACGCGGAGATCCTGCTTCTCTGAAAGCCCCGAAGGGAGAACATAACGGACTGATTCGCACCCTCCCTAAGCTTAGAAATCCAGCGAGCAGAAATTAATTTCAATATTAGATCATTCTAATATAGAATGATCGCTAAGCCTTCGGGCATCGGCATTCATACCTTCACTCACCACGAGGTTAACTCTTATGACGCTTAACGCTGCGCTTCGCCTATTAGCGGGATCGGTTATTCTTATCAGTCTCGCACTCGGTACTTATATCAATCCCGTTTGGTATTACCTCACCGGCTTTGTCGGCCTTAATTTACTCCAATCAGCCTTTACAGGCTGGTGCCCCGCGATGACACTGTTTCGACTACTCAAGTTAAAAGAACAAACCTGTAGCACAGGAATGAGCATACACCAAGGTGTTCATATTATTGCAGGATCTCTGGTTCTGGCCACCGTGGGGGCTTATCTTCTTTTTGCAGCACCACCATGGTTGTTATATATAACCGCCGTTGCTGGGGTTAGCTTAGTGCAGTCCGCCTTCACCGGTTGGTGCCCTGCTTTCACCATAGCCTCAGTGCTTGGGTTTAAGAAAGCCTCTTAAAATAGATCGACTCCACAAGAGCTCAACGCTAACCCCACAAACGGGTAAAATGCCGCCGAACGCGGCATTTTTTATACTGATGCGCTAAACTCAATTTGATACGGTTAACTAATCGACACCACCGGATAGCTAACACGCTCAACAAAAGCGCTGATTTATGAAAAACTTTCATAACAGAAAAGCCCCTGCCTGCCGATAACCTACGCAATACTGGGAATCGCTACCACAGCTTCCCTGCAACTCACCTAACTCAGCTATAGGAGATGAGATGGAGATCACGTCTATCAGCCCTCAAGCGGCAACAGAGCAGAGTAAAACAACAGGCACTGATACTTTTTCTGGCACGACAGCAGCGACTCAGGCTCAAGAGAATAAAACCGCCCACAATCAGGCGATATTACAAGCCGCATTAGAGGTCAGTATCTCGTCAGGTAATGACTCCCTGACCCTGCTGTACCGCTCGGCAGTCACTGAACTCAACAAAGTGCTCGAAACCGATCTCGGCGAATCATCAATCCAAAAGGCCTATGACTCGGGCTTAGATGTCTCTCCTGATGCCACGGCTGAACGCATTGTGTCCCTCAGCGCTGGTTTTTTCAGTAGCTATCAAGCACAGCACCCAGAGATGAATTATCAAGATCAGGTGACCCACTTTGTTGATGTAATTGGTGGGGGGATTGATCAAGGCTTTAGTGAAGCTCGTGATATTCTCGATGGCTTACAAGTACTCGATGGTGATATCGCTAGCAATATCGATAAGACCTATGACTTAGTGCAAGAAAAGCTCTCAATTCTGACCGATAGCTTGCTCGAACAAGCCCCCAGCTTAGCCGATGAGGCAGGCGGGCAAGCTTAGGGAAGGTGCGAATAAGTCAATTACGCCTCTGGCTTACAGAGAAGCTGGAGATCAAGGCAACAGTTACAGGCAT